>CADAWC010000011.1 GCA_902791475.1 Fibrobacter succinogenes | reverse complement strand
GAATTCGAACTTGGTGTCGGCGAGGATGATGCCCTTGCTTGCAGCGTAGTCGCGGGCCTTCGTGTAGATGTCCAAAGACATGTCGCGGAGAGTCGTTGCGACCTTTTCGCCAACGATGTCGAAAGTCTGTTCGAAACTGATGTTTTCGTCGTGACCGACGTCAGGCTTGGTGCTCGGCGTGTAGAGCGGCTTTTCGAGCTTCTGGCAGAGCTGCAGGCCTTCCGGGAGAACGTGACCGCAGATCTTGCCGGTCTTCTGGTAGTCCTTCCAGCCGGAGCCCACGATGTAGCCGCGGACGATGCATTCCACGGAATGGCGGTGGGCCTTTTTCACGATCATGGAACGGCCGCGGAGGTAGTCGGCGTGCTTCTTGAGCACAGCCGGGTATTCGTTCACGTCGGCAGTGATGAGGTGGTTCTTCATGCCGAGGTGCTGGAACCAGAACAGCGAAAGCTGGTTGAGGATTTTGCCCTTACCAGGAATCGGGGTGGGGAGCACCACGTCAAAAGCGGAAAGACGGTCGCTAGCGACCATCAGGAAGCTGTCGCCGAGGTCGTACATGTCACGTACTTTACCCTGGTGAAACAGCGGAACTTCGGTAATGGGAGTATCAAATTTTAAGCTCATAGTGGCCTAAAATGTAGAAAAAAAAGCTCTAAGTTACTAGTTACTAGTTGCTAGTAATATAAAAAAGCGGATAGTGAATGCCGTCATCCTGAGCGAAGTCGAAGGATCTAGTAATTGATTATTCTGCACTGGATTCCTCACTTCGTTCGGAATGACGATGCTAACTCACTGCTCATTGCTAATTACGATCGATTTTTTTGTAGTCCAGTTTATCGTCTACTTTGATATCTTCTTTTTCTTCGTAATGAACTTTAGCCTCGGGCATTTTTCCCATGTAGGTGCTTTCGGCGTTTGATGGCGTAGGCATTTTCGTGTTCATATACGTTTGAGTATCGCGGCCTTCGCGGACTAGTTGTTTTTCGTTGGCCGTGTTCCCAATTTCTATAGGTTGATAACCTCGCGGGTCGGAACTAGCGCAGGCCTCAAGGGTTAAAGTGGCGGCGATAACGGCAAAAAATAATGCAATCTGTTTCATAATGCTCCGAAAAATATTTATGAAGACCTTATATAAAATAAAAAAAACGTAAATGCAAAGGGACGGCTTAACGCCGTTTTTTTTATGCAACATAGTGTTGCATATAGAGTGTGAAAATTAAAAATGTAAACAAAAATGCTTAAAATTATTAAAAATCTTAATTTTTTGTTGCATGAATGTATTGATTTCGCAAAATAAAATGTTTATATTGTGAAGGAGAAAATTTAGAGGTTTCCTAAAAGGAGAAGATTATGAAAAAGCTTTCGTTTTTTGCTTGCTCGGCGTTTGCCGCACTGATGTTTGTTGCCTGTAGTGATGATCCGGTAACGGGAGCTGTTCCTCCAGCTGGGGGTGGCGCCGGTCAAGGGGGAGGAACCACGCTAGATTCCACACGCAATGTGTCTGTCGCGTTTAAGGGTTGTTTCGACTATTCATATAATGACGCTCTGAAGAAAACAGATGCGGAACCGCGAAAAGCCTATTTGGTTACCGACGATGCGGGATATCATGTGGTTATTCCGGACATGGGAGGAGCTTGCGGTTACGAAAACATTGTATTCAATAACCAACGTGTACTTGATACGCTAAAAATCAATTTTGAAGGTGATCCTGCAGAATGTAATTGTATTAATGATGTATGGTTCAATATCGATCCATTTGATGCCGACATCAAGTATTTTGAATACAGGGAGACCGTTTATGAAGTCGTGGCGGAACCGCTTCCTGTACAGTCTTCTTCAAGTGAATTTTTGGCGCAATCCTCGTCTTCGATTGAGGCTGAATCTTCGTCTTCGGTTATTGAATCGTCTTCGGCCGTTTCCTCTTCGTCTGAGACGGATCCGTCCCGCGTGATTGTTACGGATGCAATGGTGCAGTGCGAAGACCGTCGTACGTTTGATGACCCGATGCTTGATGGCTCTGCTTCTACAGAGTCGTTTACGCGTGAAAAAAGTGATGCCGCGCTTCCACCGGTCGCTTACCGCTATGTGTCTACAGAAAATGTTGGTTTTACGATAAAGAATGTTACGATGAGTTGCAATGTTTCCATTGACAGCCTTGAAATCACAACGGCTGATAATACAATTTATGTCAATGCGAAATACGACTTCACAAATGCACAACGGTGCTTGTGCCGTTCGGAAATTACATTCAGCGTGAAAATTGACCCTGCTTATAATACGGCTGAATATCTTGTTCTAAATGATGGCAGTAGCATTAATTTCGACAATAAGATGGATATTGTCGATTTAGATGTTATTCGCGTTGACGATATTCCTAATAGTGATTTTTAAACAAAGATTGCAGTGCTAAAAAGCCTCCCTTCGGGGAGGCTTTCATGCTTTAATTTTTGGATAAATTCTTGATTTCCATTTTCTTGTGGTACATGCGTTCGTCTGCCAGCTTGAATACGTTGTCGACGGTATCGCCGGGCTTGTATTCTGCCATGCCGTAAGCGACAGAATAGCGCTCCCATGGCTTTCGCGATTTGTTATTTCGAGTTTTCTTGAATTCTGACTCGATAACTTTAATTAACTTGTCCTTGTTCTTGTAATCGCTGTTTTGCAGCAGAACTACAAATTCGTCGCCACCGACTCTGTAAATGGGGGATTGTTTATAAATATTGCAGAATATATGGCAGCAACCTAAAATGTATTTGTCTCCGCAGTCGTGGCCATAGTGGTCGTTGACTTCCTTGAGATCGTTGAGGTCTATCATTACAAATCCGAATGTCGCGCCACCCTTTTCGATTTGTTCTTGCAGAGTTTCCTTCATCTTGTCGTAGGCGACTTTGCTGTTGACGTGGGTCAAGGCGTCCTTGAAGGCTAGCTGCGTCATGTCTTCGGCTTGTTCTTGGGCGGATCGCGCTTGTTCTTCGGCCTCTAAAAGACCTTGAACGTAGGTGCGCATTTCTTGGGACATCTGCGAAATGGCGTTCGAAAGCGATTCAACTTCGTTGTCTGTGTGAATGTCCGGTGCATCGAAAATCAGTTCGTCAGGAGATTTTTTACCGTGGCTCTTTTCGGCGAAATTGCGGGCGCTCTTTTCGAGTTCAAGAATTGGTCCGGTCACGTTGCGACGCAACCAGATAATCAATATCAGCGCAAACAGTAAGCCCAAACCGAGTGTTAGTAAAACGTTATAGATAACATAATTATTGACAGTCTTGTGGAGTTCGGCGATGGAAATGTCTGCGCAGATGACGCCGAAATGGACTCCCAATGAATTGACGTACGGTTTACAGGCGGTGTAGGCGGGTCCCCATTCGGAATCTTCTTCAAAGTATGAAATTTCATCCTTCGTCATGGCTTTGGCGAATTTTCGAATTTCAGAAAGTTCATACGCGTCAGTTGGTTCCAATAACTTCATGTCCTCTTCGCCACGTTCCCGTTCAGCCTTGCTTGTGGCCGAGCAGATATTGTATATGGAATCGTTACGCACGAAAAGGGAGTAGAGGTAGAACAGCTCGAAGTCATCGACCATGCCGTTGAGCAACTGTTGCACGTCGTTGTACTTTTCGGTCTTTTGGCCGGTAACGGCGTTCTGGTAAAGATCGTCCATGTCTATACGGTTGGTAGCATAGTTTAGGATGTTGCTGAGCTTGTCGTCGTAGCGTTTATAAAGCGACTGAGAGTAGGTGAGGTAGGCCTGGATCGAAAGCAAAAAACACATGAATGCGATAAAGACTGCACTACCCAAAATAAGACTTTTATGAATCGTTTTCTTATGAGTCATTTCGTTCTCCTTCGAGGAAAAAATAAATCTTTAGGGGCGAAATGGATATCTAAATGCGAAAAAAGCGTTCCGATCCGGAACGCTTTTCTGCAAATTAGGAAAAACGGAGCTTTCAAGTAATTGCATTAAGACGTAAGAGAATAAGTCGCTAAGCGAACAATTCGCAGCCGAAGGCGACCTTTGGTCACTTGGCCTTTAGGCCTTAGTGAACATGGCCACCTTTAGGTGGTGACCTGTGAGCGTGCGAGCTTATTCTCTGCAGTTTACAATTACTTGTAGTGAGCAAAAAAACGCCCGGTATGAACCGGGCGTTTTTGCGAGAGCGAGGCGAAGACGGAGGCTCTATATTACGATAGAGCCGAGCGGTCTTCTTACTTGTAAAGCAGAGCGAACACCATGCCCGGACGGAAGTACTTACCAGCGGTGTACTTGAGTGCCGTGCTGTGGAGGAGCGTGAAGAGCTCGTTCACATCGACCTTGTTGCTCTTGGCAATGGCGCCGAAAGCCTTCGTGAAGGCGGCGAGATTGCGCGGGAGCTTCGGGCTGATGCGGGAGTCGGCGAGGAGTGCGCCTTTCTTCAGGAGTTCCTTGTGCATCTTGTCGGCGGCAGTTGCGCTGAGGTCGAACTTTGCAACGAGAGCTTCCGGGTGGAGGCGGCAAGAACCGTTGAATCCTTCCGGTGCAGCGAACGGAATGCGAGCTTCGTCATAGAGGTTTCCGATCATGGAATCGGCGAGCACGGAGGCTTCCTTTTCCAAACCGTGGAACATCATAGCGGTCATGATGCTGTACTGAATACCAATCCAAACGTCGTGAGCCTGGAAGTTGAATTCGTCGAGCGGAGAACCGTCCTTATGAACAAGGTTTGCGGCACCGATGAGCGGGCTGTTTGCCTTATAGTTCGTATTGAAAATTCTGAGCAAATTAGATTTTGCCTTTGTGCTGTCGGTAATCGGTTCGAGGTCAAGCAAGCGGAGGTATGTATCTGCAAGCATCGTATCGGCGAACACGTCATCGCTGTCGTTCGCAATCTTTGCTTCCCAACTCTTGGTGAAGGCGTCCTTGCACTGAGCTGTAATCCAAGCCTTCTTGAGGCCGCGGAGTTCGTTCTTGGAGAGGTCTTCGCCGTCCGGGATTTCGCCTGCGCAGAGCCATTCGTTAATAGCCTTCACGCTAGCGTTCGGATCTTCCGGGAGTTCGAGCGATACCTTCACGGCTTCGCGGAGCTCTGCATACTTTTCGACATTCAAGTCCTTCATTTCCATCGGGGTCACGAAGAAGCGGAAGTAGCCTTCGTTTTCGTCCCAAAGCGACTCGGTGAATTCCTTGTTGGCGGCTTCGGACTTGGCGTTCCACTTGGCGGCCTGGTCGTTATCACCGAGGAGTTCAGCAATCTTGGCTGCAGCGCGGAGGCCTGCAATCCAGAGGGAACCGCAGTAAACGGAGATGCCATAGCTGCAGAGGTTGTCGAACGTATCGTCCGTACCGTGCGTGAGCGGGAAGTTTTCGCCCGGGTTCACCATCTTTTCGAGGTATTCCATAGCGGCGTAAACGGCTTCCTTGCAATCGGCGAGGCACTGCATGTCCTTCGTCTTGTGGTAGTGACGGTAGACCATGAGCACGTATTTCGGAGCGAGGTCCTTCCATTCCTTAACGTTGTGCCAGTCGTAGGCATCCGGTTCGGCGTCGAAGGGGCTACCGAGGTCGTGAATCACGGCACCACGCACAGCACGCGGGCCTTCGAGCTTCGGGTCCGGAAGGTCGGCGTAGGGGAGGTTCACAAATTCGTGGTGACGGCGACGGTTGTTGTTCTCGGCGAGAATGGCATCGCCAAAGCGCTTCATCACAACGCCATCGAGGCGCGGCATGAGGGCGAGCAAGCTAAAGCTGCCGTAGAAGTAAACGTCGAGAGAGTTGAAGAACGGATAGTCGGCGCATTCGCGGACGAGGAAACGGTCTTCCTTGTCCCACACGGTGGCTTCGGCGAGGAAGCTGAGCGTGTTGATGGCGAGGCTCTTGAATTCTGCCTGCTTGGCGGCAGTCTTGTAGAGCTTGGCAACCGGCTTCTTCGGAACAAGGTTTTCAAATGCCTTGAGTCGATCATCGAAAGTCTTGTCGGCAGCGAGAGCTTCCGTAAGGAGGGCGACCACGCGGCCATATGCTTCCGGGTAGAATGCGGTGTACTTCTTGGCGGATGTGAGCTTGTTCAGCTTGATTTCCGGGAAGTCGAGCACCATGTTGAACTGGAAGGAGACCTTCTGCTTCGGCTTGAGGACTGCGGTCACGGCGATGGCACCGGCAATCGTTTCACGACCGCTGTAAACGTTCTTGACCCAGGAGTTTGCAACGCGACCGCTCTGGAGAGCGGCCTTCAAGACGGACTTGGCGTCATCCTGGTAGAACATCGGCTTCACGGAAACGTTGAGGTTATCCTTCTTGTTCCAAGCCACGCTCACGCCCATGCAACCGTTGAAATCGCTTTCGGTGAGAGCCTTTTCGTTATAAAATTCGATACCGCGAACAGAGCGGCCATCTTCGAGTTCCTTGTCGAACTGCACACCCTTCGGGAAACGTGCTGCCGGAACGAGAACAAAGCTGGAGTCCTGAACGCCCTGGCGGTCCTTCTTGGCCATGTAGCCCGTGATGCTGTCCTGAATCTGGACAATCGTCACTTCGCGGGTTTCCTTGGTGTTGTTTTCGAGCGTAAAGACTGTAGCGTTCACCGGGAGGCTGGAGAGGCGTTCGTCGCCCGGAGTCACATAGCTGGACTGCGTCTTGGTGATGGAAACACCCTTGCCTTCGTAAACGGTTTCGCTAACCGGATAGAGGGCGGTGTACTTCATCTTTGCAGCGTCATAGCCCGGCTGGCCGAGGAATTCGCTGTCGTTTGTCCAAGCGGCGGTGAGGGCGCCTTCGCGGGCTGCCTTTTCGCCAACCATGCCGTCGAAGAAGTCGATGAGCACGGCGCGGTTGATGGCGGCGGTGTCCTTGCCTGCAGCAATCAAAGCCTGGGTGCGGTCGCTGAACTGGATGTGCCAGCGTTCAAAAGCGGCCTTGTTCGTTTCGAAGAAAGTCTTGTCGGCGAGAACCTTGTTGAGCTTGGCTTCGGCCTTCTTCTGGTCCTTCATGTCGGCGTCGCCGAAAACGCGTGCGCCGCTCTCGTCGAGGAGCGGGAAGTTGTTGTTGTAAATGCCGAATGCGGCGAAGTTGCCAATCACGAGCGCAGCCTTTGCGCTGAGGACGGCTTCCTTGAAGAAGAAGTTGTTGAAGCGGAGGTCAGATGCCTTTTCGGTGCGAACCTGGACGCCCGGCATCACGTTCATCACGGGAGTCGTGCCTGCTGGCGTTGCGGTAAACGTAGAACCGATACCGCCCACGGCAATACCCGTGGTGGAAGGAGTTGTAGAAAGCGGGGTGTACCACGGCTGAATGAATTCCACAGCGAGACCCGGGGTCATCAGCTTTTGGACGGAGCCGGACATTTTTGCACCGGCAAGATATTCTTTAATGCTCATAATGAGGTCCGATATTTAAAGGTTTATACGGGTGGAAAGATAGTATTTTAGAGCTTAGAACTTAGAACTTAGAGCTTAGAAATTGGTTGTTTGTAGGCGGTAGGCTGTAGAAAGTGATTAGTGGTTAGTAAACAGTGGTTAGGATTTTTAGACGAGAGACGCAGCCATGCTGGCATGGATATGACCGAGGCTAAGGGGGAGGGGCGTAGCCCCATCCAGTGAAATCTTGTATTGCAATGCGTTTTTTCACTCTTTTTACATGAAATGTTTTTAATTTGAACTATTTTTAAAGCATGACAAAATTGATTTCTTACATGCTTCCCGGCGTTTTCCTCATCGTCGTGTTTTCCCTGTTGAAAGCTTACGTTATCCCAGCCCACGTGACTTTTGAATCATGGTTTGTCTACGTCAACTTTTTTGTCTGGATCGTCTGCATAACTGTGCCGTGCCTTATTTATTACCTCCGCACCCCGCCTGGAATTGATCATAAGTAGATTGGTTTTTAGTCTTTGGTCAATAGTCATTAGTTGTTGTAGTTGTAAAAAGTAAAAAAAAATACAACAAACTAATAATTTCGCCTGAGTATGGAGTTGCTGGACCTTTTTATCATGCAAATTTCTAATGACTAAAGACTAATAACTAATAACTAAACTATATTTGGGCGCATGTTTAAAATTGGCGTCATGGCTTCCGGCGGTGGAAGCAACTTCAAAGCAATTATTGATCACATTGGTTCGGGTGACCTCGAAGCCCAGTGCAAGTTTTTGATTACGAACAACGCAGGTTGCGGTGCTGTGCATCATGCCGAAGAATTCGGAATTCCGGTTTACCACATTTCGGGCAAAACGCATCCGGATCAAGCTGCGTACGAAGCGGCTATGCTTGAAGTTCTCGACAAGTACGACGTGGACCTTTTGATTTTGGCGGGTTACATGAAGGCGCTCCCACTTTGCATGCTCAAGCGCATGCCGGACCGCATTTTGAATATTCATCCGTCTCTGTTGCCGAAGTTTGGTGGTAAAGGTTTCTTTGGACATCACGTTCATGAAGCTGTGCTCGCTGCACACGAAACGGAATCTGGCCCGACGGTGCATCTTGTGAGTGAAGAAATCGACCGCGGTCGCGTCTTGGCGCAGACCAAAGTTCCTGTGATGCCTGACGACACGCCTGACACGCTTGCCGCCCGCGTCCTCGAGCAAGAACACGCTTTGTACTGGAAGACTATTCGCGATTACGCGGAGAAGGTGATAGGTAGTAAACAGTAAGCAGTGGTTAGTAAACAGGGCGGCTTCGCCACGATTATAAATCCTAACCACTAACCACTAATCACTAGCCACTGCGTAGCCATGAAATTCAAACTGCCCGCATTTTTAGAAAACATTGAATCCCCGGTAGAAGGGGAGGTGGCGCTGCGTAAGTTCGCTGCTAATCCTCTCGCATTTGGCGGTGACTTGGATTTGTTTTCTGCGGGTGCGAATGGTGCACATTCTGAAAGTGCTGCGGAAAATTCCGCAATTGTTGTGGGTATTGACGAAGTCGGGCGTGGACCGCTTGCGGGTCCAGTTGTCGCCTGTGCTGCGGTGCTCAAGTCGCCCGATGCGCTCTTGACGCTGAATGATTCTAAAAAGCTTTCTCGCCCAAAACGCGAAGCGATGTTTGATGCTGTGAAAGATGCTTGTGCATGCTACGCCATTGCAAGCGCGAGTGTCGAAGAAATTGACGAAATCAACATTCTTGAAGCGGACTTCTTGGCGATGCGCCGTGCATTGCAAGCGCTCGGATTTCCGGGCCTTAACGAAACCGCTCCTGAAATTCCCATCGAAGTCAAAGGCTCTTTTAATGCTGTCATGCCGGACTCTTTGTCACCCCGGACTTGTTCCGGGGCGGCATCGCCTTCTTGCCCTGACATCTTAATTGCCGTTGATGGCAATCTTAAGATTCGCGGCGTTCCTGCTGAAAAACAAATGCCTATTGTTAAAGGCGATGGCCGCATTGCAAGTATCTCGGCTGCATCAATCCTCGCGAAAGTCTTTCGTGATCGCTATATGGATAAATTAGAAGAACTTTATCCGGGTTACGGTTTTGACAAGCATGCCGGTTACGGCACTAAGGCTCACCTTGATGCCATCCGCCGTCAAGGCTTCACGCCTGCCCACCGCAAAAGCTTTCATCCTAAAAGCTTGTAACAGTTGATTACTTTGTTCTTGCTTTGCGTAAAAAGGCAAAAAAAAGAAAAAGCTGAATTTTACGTGAAAAAGAGCTTGGATCAGACTCTTTTCACGTATTTTTTATACGTTGTTTGAAAAAAACGGGCGTGGTGGCTAATTTTTTTAGAGAAAAAGTGCTAAAAATGCCCTTTGTAGGTGCGTTGTTGTGCTGCTTTGATGGGTTAATAGGTTTTTATTGCCGTTTTTTAGATATAAAATGATTCTTTTGTATGAAATTTTACGTCAAAAATGATGCTTATGGCATGTTTTTCACGTAAAAAATGCCATATTTAAAAATTTTGGATAAAAAGGCGATTCCGGCTCGGGGGGGCCGGAATGACGAGAGCGGAGTGCTCGCGCATTCCCGGCGCATTTTCCGTTGCGGCCTCGGCCCGGTGCGTCTTGTGGATGCAATCTTGGCGCATTCCTCGTGCAGTACAAAAGAAAAGAGACTCAGCTTTCGCCAAGTCTCTTTTTCTGCGGGTGCCAGGACTCGAACCTGGAGCCTTTTGGTTCGTAGCCAAACGCTCTATCCAGTTGGGCTACATCCGCGTTTTGTTTTGTTGTCTTCTCTCGTCGACGGGCACAAATATAGAATAATCGAGATTTATGTCAAGGGGAAATGGCAAAAAAAATGATTTTTTTTGAAAAAAGTTTCATGCGTTCCTTTTTTGACCATTCAAATTGCTTTTTTGACTGTTTCCATGTCTGAATTACCCCCTATTTAACCCCTAATTGCGTTCCTGTATAATTGAATAGATTGCCTCGTTTAGCTATTTTTGTCCGCAAACTTTTTTAGTGTGACTTAAAATGGATAAGTTCAAATCATTCATGAAGATTTTAGGCGCGGCCATCGTCAAGTATGGTTCCCTCGTTTGGCAGAAAATTTGGAGCTTGGTGAAGATTGCTTTTGCCAACAAGGTTTTCCGCTGGTTCTTTATATTTATGTGCCCGATTTTCGTGGCGTTTATTGCTGCGCTAGTTGTCTATATTCATTACTCGCCGGAACTGCCGTCGCTTTCGCAGCTCGAACAGATCAATCCGCGACTTGTGACGAACATTTACGACAAGGATGGTCAAATTGCGCATGAATACTTCGTGGAGCGCCGTGAATGGACTTCCATTGACTCGATCCCGGTAAATGCAATCCATGCGGTGATGGCGACCGAAGACCGTGCGTTTTACAAGCACTGGGGCATGAACGTTTGGGCGATTCCGTCAGCTCTTATCGAAAGTGCCGTCTCGGGCAACAAGCTCCGCGGTGCATCGACCTTGACGCAGCAGCTCACCAAGCTCTTGTTCCTCACGCCGGAACGCTCGCTTTCTCGTAAAATCAAGGAAATGATGACGGCTATCCGCATCGAACAGACCTACACGAAGGAAGAAATTCTTGAATTCTACATGAACGAAGTTTACCTCGCTGGCGGTAACTACGGTTTCCAGGCGGCAGGCAAGTACTACTTCGGCAAGCCGCTCGATAGCCTTTCTATCCCGGAATATGCCGTGCTCGCAGGCATGTTGCAGCGCCCCGAAACGTACCGCCCCGACCGTCATCCGAAGGCTTCGAAGCGCCGTCGTAACACGGTACTCTATGCGATGCGCGATGCTGGCTATATCACGAACGAAGAATACCGCAAGTATATTGAAGAGCCGATTGTGCTCGCCAAGAAAGAAGACGTGACCGGAACGGGCTTGTATTTCTTCGAAGAAATACGCAAGTACATGGAAAAGAAGTACGGTGAAAATTCGCTCTATGCCGATGGCGTGTCCGTCTATAGTACGATTGATCCGGAAATCCAGGCGTTCCTTGACAGTGTCGCCTATGCACAGGTTGAACGTGTCCGTCGCCGCATCAAGTACCGCGCTACTCGCAGACTCCAGCTCACCAAGAAGTATGACATGCCTGAAGACAGCGTCGTTGCGCACTTCGATAGCGTCTATACGCTCTTCAAGAAGGAATATCTCGCGGCTGATACTGTCCGCAACAAGCGTGGCCAGTTTACCCGTTTCCCGGACAGTATCCGCTATCATCACGCAGAAGTAGCCGCAATTATTATTGAGAATGAGACCGGTGCAATCCGTGCTATGGTGGGTGGTAGTGACTTCAACAAGTCCAAGTGGAACCGTGCTGTGCAGTCCTTGCGCCAGCCGGGTTCTTCGTTCAAGCCGATTGTCTATTCGACCGCTATGGATAACGGTGCTAGCCCCTGCGACTCTGTGAACGATCAGCCGGTGACGATTCCGGATCCGGATGACAGGAATCCGAACAAGGTTTGGCGTCCGGGTAACTTCGAACACGACTTCGAAGGCATGATGACGCTCCGTCGCGCTCTGTACAAGTCCAAGAACCTTCCTGCTATTTTGACCGGTATGAAGTACGGTCTTAGCAACGTGGTGAACTACGCTCGCAAGTTCGGCATCAAGCGTGCACCGTTGCAGGCGGTCCCGAGCTTGGCTCTTGGTTCCGTGGGGGCAACGCTTATGGAAATGACGTCTGCTTACACGGTGTTCCCGAACGGCGGTAACCGCATCGAGCCGTACATGATTGAATCTATCGTGGACCGCAATGGCGAAGTGGTGGAGAAGAATTCCAAGGTCGAACACGAAGTCTTGCGCCCGGCATCGGCTTATTTGATGGTTGATATGCTCAAGGACGTGAACGTTCGCGGTACGGCAGGTCGTGTATGGGCTTCTGGTTTCCGCCACCCGAGCGGCGGTAAGACGGGTACGACGAACGATTACACGGATACGTGGTACATCGGTTTCACGAAGCAGTACACGATGGGCGTGTGGGTCGGTTCTGATACGCCGGGGACTATGGGTGCTGGTCATACAGGTACCGAAGACGCTCTCCCGATTTGGATGGCGACGATGGCTAAGCTGCACAAGGATTTGCCGAAGCTTCCGTTCCCGGTTCCGCCTGGTGTGATCAGCCGTGGCATCTGCAACCACACGGGTCTTATTGCTGGTGAATTCTGCTCTGAAAAGACTTACTGCCTCTACACGGCGGGCTACGGTCCGACTGAAAAATGCGATGGCAACCACTTCTCGTCGCAGACAAAGTCTGCTGATGACGCAACGTTGTTTAGCAACAAGAGCGTTGTCGAAAACAACCGTTACGAAGCTCCGCAGCCCAAGAAAAAGAAAGGAAAGGGCAAGGACGAACCGCAACAGCCCAAGCGCAATACGAGAAAGATGTTCTAATGATGGTTTTTAGTCATTGGTTATTAGTTTTTAGATAAAATTTAAAGGAGCCTACGCGGCTCCTTTTTCGTATAGTGGGTTGGGTTTCTTTGTGTCGAATTTCTTATTTTATAAGTATGAATTTAAAGCATACTCTTTTTTCGCTTTTCTGTTCTTTGTTTGCCCTAGTCTCTACAGGGTGCGTCAATACGCATTTCCAAAAGTTGCACATGACGGCATCAGAAGCGCCCGAAGTTCATGGAGCAAATACTTATCAGCAACAGCATTCCGCTTCGTGGCGTGTCACTGGCAAAATTAATAGCAATACGCGAAGAGACGTAAAGATTACCGCTGAACCGTTTAGAACTAAGAAAGAAGGGGCGGAAGCGGATTGGCTCTATAAAATGGGCGGTGTCGAATTTACTGGCAAAGTGGATTTCTTGTATAAGGCTGATCGTGCTATTTTGGGTACAGGCGTAGGGTATAATAACGGTATATACCATCACTTCGTATTTGGTGAAAATTTTTCGTTTTTTGAATTTGGATTTTTCATAGGACTTTACCACCACTACTCCAATGTTGAATATGTGGGTGAGCATTGCGAAGTTGTTTTATTTAGCGATGATAAATGTGAGCCTTTTGCAAGTGAAAGTCATGGCCTTTACACGACTTGGTTGGCTGGTGGATTTGTCGGTTTGATTTTGGGCGATTTCTTTTTAAACTATAGCGTGAGCGTCTATGAGCCAAGCCCTGTTATTGAGGGCGATAGCCCGAGTCCTTCTGGAATTCATTCGAACTATTTTACGATGGGGTATAGGTTCCATTGGGTTGAAGTGAGTGCTGGTTTCGTAATGTCGCTTGTTGAAGGTAGTATTGCTAGTTATGGCTTTACTGGCGGATTAAGTTTTTATTTGAACTAAGCGAATGAATTAAGCAAAAAAAATCCCGAGCTCGTGAGAGTCGGGATTTTTAGTGGAGTTAGAATATGAAATTCTAGCGGATTACATCATGCCGCCCATGCCCATGGACGGATCCATAGCCGGAGCTGCCGGAGCCTTCGGTTCCTTCTTTTCGGTGATCACGCAGTCAGTCGTGAGAATCATCGAAGCGATGGAGGAGGCGTTCTTGAGAGCCGTGCGTGTCACCTTAGCCGGGTCGATAACGCCAGCCTTGATGAGGTCTTCGTAAGTGTCGGTCTTAGCGTTGTAGCCAAAGCCGTCCTTGCCTTCCTTGACCTTGTTCACCACGACAGAGCCTTCGAGGCCAGCGTTGGTGACGATCTGACGGAGAGGTTCTTCGATAGCGCGGCGGATGATTGCAGCACCAGTCTTCTGGTCGGCATTGTCGAACGTAAGAGCGTCGATAGCCTTTTCAGCGCGGATGAGAGCAACGCCACCACCCGGAACGATACCTTCTTCGACAGCGGCACGAGTTGCGTGCATAGCGTCGTCGACGCGGTCCTTCTTTTCCTTCATTTCAACTTCGGTAGCTGCACCGACCTTGATCACAGCAACGCCACCGGCGAGCTTTGCCAAGCGTTCCTGGAGCTTTTCACGGTCATAGTCGCTCGTGGTAGCTTCGATCTGCTTCTTGATCTGAGCGATACGGCCCTTGATAGAAGCGGCGTCGCCAGCACCTTCGACGATCGTGGTGTTGTCCTTAGTGATGGTGATGGACTTTGCCTTACCAAGCACTGTCACCGGAGCATCTTCGAGCTTTGCACCCGTGTCTTCGGAGACGAGCATACCGCCAGTGAGGATAGCGATATCTTCGAGCATTGCCTTACGACGGTCACCAAAGCCCGGAGCCTTAACGGCAGCAACCTTCAAGGTGCCGCGCATCTTGTTCACAACGAGCGTTGCGAGAGCTTCGCCATCGACGTCTTCGGCGATGATGAGGAGAGACTTGCCCTGCTTTGCAACGTGTTCGAGCATCGGGAGCAAATCCTTCATGGTAGAAATCTTCTTGTCGTACAGGAGAATGTACGGATTTTCGAGAGCGACTTCCATGCTGTCCGTGTTCGTGACGAAGTACGGAGAGAGGTAGCCACGGTCGAACTGCATACCTTCGACAACGTCGAGGACAGTTTCAGCAGTCTTGGATTCTTCGATGGTGATGACGCCATCGTTACCGACCTTTTCCATAGCGTTGGCGAGGAGTTCGCCAATTTCCGGGTCGTTGTTAGCAGAAATCGTTGCGACCTGGGCGATGTGTTCCTTGCCGTTGATCTTGACGGCCATTTTGCCGACTTCCTTGATCACAGCTTCGACAGCAGCGTCCATACCGCGCTTGATGTCCATCGGGTTTGCTCCAGCAGCGACGTTCTTGAGGCCTTCACGAGTGATTGCCTGAGCGAGAACGGTTGCAGTCGTGGTACCGTCACCGGCAGCATCAGAAGTCTTGTTGGCGACTTCCTTAGCCATCTGTGCGCCGAGATTTTCGTAGGCGTCTTCGAGTTCGACTTCCTTAGCGACAGAAACGCCGTCCTTGGTGACGTTCGGAGCACCGAAGGAGCGTGCGATCATGACGTTACGGCCCTTAGGACCGAGAGTGACCTTAACTGCATTGGCGAGCTTGTCAACGCCCTTCATGAGGGATTCGCGAGCTGCTACATCAAACTTCAATTGCTTTGCCATTTTTGTATTTCCTTTTTTAAAATTTTTTAGAGGTGTTAGGTTTTAGGTTGTAGGGGTTAGGTTATTATCGCGGCTTTGCCGCCTTCTATAGATGCGTCTTCGGCGCCATTTTTTTCCTATAGCCAAATCCCTAATACCTATAGCCTATTACAAAGTAGCGATAACGTCGGATTCCTTGACGATGAGGAAGTTTTCGCCGTCGACGGTGACTTCGGTACCGCTGTACTTGCCGTAAAGCACCACGTCGCCAACCTTGACTTCCATAGCGACGACTTCGCCCTTGTCGTTCTTGCGACCCGGACCTACGGCCACGACCTTACCCTGCATCGGCTTTTCCTTTGCATTATCCGGAATGAAGAGACCGGAGGAGGTCTTCTGTTCGGCTTCAGCCGGCTTGACAACGATTCGATCTGCTAAAGGTTTGATCATTATTTTTATCCTCTTTTGGGTTTTTGCCCAGTTAAATTGCTTGGCCCAATTGATTGTTGGAGTTGTTCCAAATTGGACCATTTCTTTTGTTACACCCACCCTAAAGCAATTTTCGTGCCAATATGCATTTTGCCGGTTCTTGCGGTGTAGAAGCTTGTGAAAAAATAAGTGTTGTTTAATTTTGATACACTGTGGACGCCTCTGTTTTTTAAAATACTGAAAGCGTTTTAAAATGAAACTTTCTGGAAATGGGGCGTCTGTGGATTGTGTTTGTTGAAAAAGAACCCTAAAAGGGTGTCAAAAACATGATAATTATGCTTTTTTTATTAAGTTTTTTTATCTTATAGACCTACGTAAGGGTGTTTGAAAACACTAAAATAAAAAGGGTTTTTGAATGAAAATAGTTCTTCCTGTTGCTGGCAATGGTGTCCGCCTTCGTCCGTACACAGAAAATCTGCCGAAGTGCTTGCTTCCTGTTGCTGGTAAGACGATTATAGATTGGATTGTTGATGACGCACTGTTTTTAAAACCATCCGAGACTATTTTTATTACAGGGTACAAAGCTTCTGTTGTTGATGAATTTTTGAAGCAAAAGCCGGAATGGGGTGCTGTCCGTACTGTGGTGCAGTCCAATCCGCAGGGCTTGGGTGAGGCTATTAGTCTTGCTCTCCCGTATGTAAATGATGATGAACCGCTTTTGATTATCCTCGGCGATACGCTGTTCGAGGCTGACCTTTCCATTTTGAAAAATGAGAATGAAAATGTTCTCTACACGTTCAAGGTGGAAGATCCGAAGCGTTTCGGTGTTGCTGTCACGGACAAGGATGGTCATATCGAACGTCTTGTGGAAAAGCCACAGGAATTTGTTTCGGACGAAGCTATTGTCGGTATTTATTATATCAAGGATGTCAAGGCGCTCAAGGAAGCCTTGAACTACCTCATGCAGAATGACATTCGCACGAAGGGCGAATTCCAGTTGACGGATGCGCTTGAACGCATGATCCAGCACGGTTGCAAGTTCCGTACGGCCCCGGTCGAAAAGTGGCTGGACTGCGGACTTGTGGAAACTCTGCTTGCAACGAATGCTCATGTGCTGCAACGCAATGAAACGTCTGCTCCACAGAAGTTCGAAGGCTCCGAAGTTATCATGCCTTGCCACTTCGGCAAGAACGTGGTCATCAAGAATTCGAAGGTCGGTCCTAACGTGTCGGTTGGGGATAACTGCGTGATTGAAAATTCTGAAGTCAGCGATGCCATCCTTTGGGCAGGCGTGAAAGTCGCAAACCAGAAACTTGCAGACGCTGTGATTCACGAATAGTTTTTGATATAGCGTAGCGCAGGAATGCGCGGCACGCTTGATCCGCATTTAAAAAAAGACATCGCTTAGCGATGCCTTTTTTCGTCTTTCGTCTGTAGCCGCAGAGCAGCGTTCTCTCGTCTATTATTGTACGTCTACATCAACTTTATACATCGGCTTGTCCTTGTAGCCGCGGAGCGCGTCTCTCGGAGCCGTGATGACCTTCAGGTTCTTCTTTGTGACGCCCGGCTGTGCTCGCAAGACCTTGAGGAGGTCGTTGTTGCGCTTTGTTGCCATTTGCGGGAGAACCTTCATCATGTAGTTCTTGTCGATTTCGGCGGAGTGTTCCTTGACGTATGCCTTGAATTCCTTGTCCTTTTCGTCCATTTCGTCAATAGCTCTGTGATCCAGCTCGTTCAGTTCCGTCTTGTTGTTCTTTTGTTTGTAAAAATCAATCTTGAGCTGCTTGACCTTGTATTCCTTGGCGGTCTTTCTCGGGTTGTAGTACTGCGTGAAGGTCAGCATTAACTTCGGATCTTTCTGGAGCATTTCGGTCATCTTGATGGCCTTAGCGTACTGTTCGCTAGTGAACGTTTCGGTGTTGGCGTCAATCAGCACTTCGTTGTTCTTGCCGAGGTCAAAGCCGAGGGCGTTCGCGCCTGCCATGGCGAGGTTTCCGACGAGTCTGAACGGAGAGATGGCGACCTTCACGAGCAGGTTCACGACGGTCTTCCAAATAATCTTGCCGTAAGAAAATTCCGGGTCGTCCAAATTACCTTTGACCGGGACGTCGAATTGAATCTTTTCGTCCTTGTCCTTCAAGATGTAGAGGCCGATCTTCATCGGGACTGTGTATTCCGGATCAATGTCGTCTACCTTGTCGCCGACGGTGATGTTGTAAATATCAATTGTGTTCTTGCTGTCGAGGTTGCGGTCTACAATCTTGTTTTCGCTAGCGAAGGCGAGCGTGCCAGCCTTGATCGGGTAGGCGGTGTAGTGCAACGAATAATTCGAGAAGTGCTTGAGCACGAGGTTCTTGATGCTGATGTAGATGTCCATCGTCTTGAGGTTGCTGAGTGCACCGTGGTACTTGAGCGAGAGGCTACCGCCTTCGGGGAATGCTGCGGAAACGGTCACGTCGCAAGGCGTGTCGTAGTTGATGTTCTGACCGCTAACGGTAATGGCGCTCACCTTGTAATTGAACGGGCGGATGATGGTGTGGTCCGTTGCTGTTACGACAGTATTCTTGACGAGGAGCTTGTTAATCTTGGCTTTGAGCTTCTTTGCGGCGGCGGGCTTTTCTGCGGTGGCTGCGCTAGTTGTATCTGCGGCGACCTTTGTCGTGTCGGCGGATTCTTGCTTGGCGTTTTCTGCTGTTTCTGCGACCGGTTCTGCTGGCGTAGATTCGGCTATGGTTGAATCTGTTGCGCTTTCTTCGACTTTGCTGCCCTTCGGGGTGAGGAGAATATCAAAATTGTTTTTGCCATTCTTGAACAAATCGATATGGGCAAATGCGCCATCCACGATGACGGAATCGATGAGAAATTCGTTATCTACGATGTTTGCCTTGTTGATGCCGATGGTAACGTTTTCTGCGCCCATCTTGCTTCCGCTGACTTCGGTGAGGTCAATCTTGTCGAGCGAGACCTTGCCCTTGACGTTCGAGGCGAGGATGCTGTTGATGTTACCGCTGATGGAGATTTGAGCCGAAAGGTAACCTGCAAAATCCTTGTAGTTGATGGAATCGTTCAGGTACGGCTTGATGCAGCTGAGAGCAAAACGGTTCAGGTTCAGGAAAATGTTGAAGTCGTAGGTGGCCATATTGGCATCGACCTTGACGTTCAGGTCGCCACCGTCTGCGAACTTGAGGCTCACGTCCACACCGGTCGAGTTGTCTTCGAGGTAAATGGCGGGGATGTTAATCGAGAAATCCTTGAGGTGGAACTTGGAGCCGACCTTTGTGTCCTGATATATAATATTGCCTTTGTCAAATACGATGTTGCGGAGGCTGAGCTTGACGGGGAGGCCTGCCGCAATTTCTGCAGCGCTCTTGCTGCTGTCCGATTCGACCTTCTTTTCTTCGGGGTGCTCGGCGTAGTAGAGGCTATCCTTTTGGGCAAGAAAATCCAGAATGTCGCTGAAATTGAAGCGCTCGCCATGCTGTTTGACTCGAACGTAAAGCGCCTTCATGTAGATGTCGCTGATGTCGAGTGTTTTCGTGAAGAGCTTTAGCGGGTTGATGTTCATGCTGAACTTGTCGAACGCGACAAAGCGGGTCTTGTCGTCCGCTTCCATGACCGCGAGCGTATCTACGTCCAAAACGTAGGTGAACGGGTTCAGGCTGATGTCCTTGATGGTGATGCTTCGGCCAATCATTTCCTTGGAGTGCTCTTCGATGTAGCTACGTGCAATCTTGGGCGCTACGAGTAGTGTGACGAAGTAGAGGAGGATCAGTGATCCTAATACGATGAGGGTAATTTTGAGTGGCTTTTTCATGTAGTAAAATCTAAATATAAATGAGCGAAAAGTGTAATGTTCCCTATGGTAAACACGTCTGTCGCGATTTGTTTTCCGTCTTTGTCCGAAAAAATTTATTCTTAGGATATGAACGCGAAAATCCATTATTGTCATCCCGGTTACGTTCCCTCGGCTTCCAAGACTTTTTTGGTGGCTTTTTCGGAGGACGTTTCTTTGCCTTCGGTCAAGTTCAAGATTTTGGACAGCGATTCTCGCGAAGTCTATAAGGGCGAGACTGAAAAATTTTCCCGTTGCGCATATACGGGTGAGTGTTTGTATAAAGGCTTTTTTACGGCAGTAACGGCACCGGGTCGATATCAGATCGTTCTGGAAGACTTTGATGTGAAGTCGCATTTTTTTGAAGTCTCGGATGAATGGCTCGTTCGCGAACTCAAGGCGAATATCAAGTCGTTCTATTACCAACGGAGCGGTGTCGAATTGCCGGAACGCTTGGCGGGGATTTGGGCCCGCCCGGCGGCGCACTTGGATGACAAGCTGGAATTCCACCCGACGATGGAACGTGCGGGGCTTTGGAACGCCCATGGCGGCTGGTACGATGCGGGCGATTACGGCAAGTACATTGTGAATGGTGGCGTGAGTGTTGCGACTCTGATGCTTGGTTGCGAACTCATGCAGGCGCATTCTCAAAAGTCTTCGATTGTTGGCGGTGCTGCATTCCAGGAATCTTATGAACTGCCGGTAAGCTTGCTCGATGAAATCCGTTTTGAACTGGAATTTTTCTTGCGCATGCAAGACGAAGATGGTGGTGTGTTCTTCAAGGTGACGCCTTACCGTTGGGATGGCTTTGTGACTCCGTCGGAATCGGAGGCTTCTCAAAAGCGCTATATACTTGGTAAGTCTACGTCTTCGGCATTGAATTTTGCAGGAGCGCTTGCACAGGCGCATCACGTTTACGCAAATGTCGATAGCGAATTTGCAGAAAAATGCTTGTTTGCTAGTATCCGAGCTTTCCTTTGGGCCGAGAAAAATCCCGAAGTCGATTGGCCGCACAATACGGAAGGCAGCGGCGGCTATGGCGATTCTGATTTGGGCGATGACTTTTTCTGGGCACGAGCCATGCTGTATCGCGAACTGAAAAACGTTGAAAGTATTGCTGATGTGAATGTTTCAGGCTTGCTTGAACGTTTGGAAAGTCAACTTCCGGTAGATATGGACACGTACCTGCCGACATACGGATTGCAATGGCGATCGACACAGAACCTAGCCTGGTTTGCTTTGGCAACGACTGATTGCAAGTGGAAAGACCGCGCTCGAATGGCTTTCAAGTACACTGCCGATGAAATTTTGCATTTGCAAAATGAAGACCCGTATGGACTTTCGATCCGCAAGTTTATTTGGGGGAGCAATGGCGATATTGCGAACCATGCGCTGACGCTTTATTTGGCGTATGAATGGTTTAACGATTCGAAGTATCGTGATGCAGCGATGGTGCAGATTGAATTTGTTTACGGAAAGAATCCTGTGGACGTGAGCTTTGTAACGGGCTCGGCGTGGAGTTCTCCTAAGTTCCCGCACCATCGCATTAGCCATTCCGATGGAGTTGATGCTCCGGTGCCGGGACTTGTCGTAGGTGGTATTAATGAAGATCGCCAGGACACGCACCGAAATCCGCATTACATGGGCGAAACTCGTGGCATGTCCTATGCAGACGAACAGTGTTCCTTTGCAAGTAATGAAGTCGCTATCAACTGGAGTGCTCCATTGACCGCTGTACTTTTATTGCTAAGCGCTTAATTGCTGCTTGCGTGAAATGCGCGGCTAAATAGTCTTGCTCAGTGACGTTGTCATGCCCGCCGGAGCCTGTCCTGAGCGTAGCCAAAGGATGCGGGCATCTCCATTTAGTTATTTCTTGCCTTGCTTCGCAGGCGTCTTGTTTGGCGCTTTAGCATCAGTTTTCTTTTCCGCAGCCTTTTCCTTCGGCGTTTCTTTAGCTGTGGGTTTGGGCGCGTCTTTAGGCGTTTCCTTGGCTTGAGCTTTTTCAGGAGCTTTTTCCTGGGTCTTGCTAGAATCTTTTGCTGATTCTTTGATCGTTGCTTTCACAGAATCCTTGATTGCTTCCTTTTCAGATTCGGCTTTTATCTTGTCTTCAATTTTTGGCAAGATTTTTTGCAAGTTGACGTTAGAACGGAATTCGCGTTTGTATTCTGCGTAGGATTTAATAGGCTTGTAGTAAGAAGAATCTACCGCTTTGAGCGTGTCTGTATTGAACAAGTCAAAATACGAGGCGAAAAGTGCAGCCCAGCTGCGAAGCCAGTCCTTGCGGGATTCTCGGTTGCTGTACCAGCAGTTTGGATTGTATGTGTAATGGTGAATGTCTTTTGTTACGTAGACAGGACTGTTGCCGGAGAGCTTTTGGAAAATTCTCTTGACTCTGTATGTCGACGAGGCACCTGTCAAAAGAAGGACCGTATCGGCGTTGTGTTTTTTTAACCATGGAATGAGCGAGAATGCTTCGCTAATGGTGGAAGGGTCGTTGTGCGGAACGAGAAAAACGGCGTTGCTGTCAAATGCGCCGAGTTTCATGAAGTCTTCGGCGTAGAATTCGGAGTTGCTGCGTTCACGGTAGACTCGGCGACCAAGTAGCAATACAGAATCGGCTTTGCCTTCTTTAACAAGATTTGCCGCGTAATCGCTACGTTCTAAATCTGCGCTTTGTCCGTCAAGGACGGCAACCCATTTGACATGCTCGATTTCATCATCTTGGACAAGCCAGTGACCGCTTTTTTCAAAAATGGCGTACGTGAGGACCGCTATAACTAGCAAAATGAGCAGTGCTATGCCCACACTGAAGTTCTTTTTCTTTTGATTGTTCTTATCTAATTTTAAAATCTTTGACAAAATAATTACCTACAGAACTTGTACAATGCCGCATCCTCGCCATCGGAATAATATTTTTTGCGGATGCTGTATAGCTTGAAACCGTGCTTCTCGTAAAAGGCGCGAGCCTTGACGTTACCGTCGCGGACTTCCAAAAAGCATTGGTCACCATTTTCGGTGAGTTTGTCTAAACCCGCTTTCAAAAGTTGGCTGCCAATGCCCTTGCACTGTTCGGAAGCGCGTGTGGCTATGCTCAACAGTTCGGAATCGGGGCCGAGCAAATGGAAAATCGCATAGCCCAAAAGTGTGTGACTTGTGTCGCTATTTGAACTGCTGCAGTCTTCTTCACAAACAACGCAGTA
This sequence comes from Fibrobacter succinogenes, assembly GCA_902791475.1. GTDB lineage: Bacteria > Fibrobacterota > Fibrobacteria > Fibrobacterales > Fibrobacteraceae > Fibrobacter > Fibrobacter succinogenes_J. The sequence goes on along the minus strand of CADAWC010000011.1, from coordinate 62,689 downwards.
CGCATAACTAGCGCGGATTTCCGACAGAAACTGCTTTTCGTTCCAATCCTGAAACGCAAGTTCCCGTTGCAATTCGAGAACTTGAGGCAAATCGGATTCGGTCATTTTTCGCAACTGCATTTGCTATTCCTGTTTACCTCTTTCTACTGTCTACTTCCTACTGCCTACTAAGTTTTCAGCTTCTCGAAGTAAGAGGGCTGGATGTAGTTTGCTTCTTGAATGAGCGAAGGCTTCACTGTATCAAAAAGCGGAGCCCACATGTTGAGCTTCTTGTCGGTGTCGAGAACTGTTGCGATTCCCTTGTCCTTGAACACGGTGACGAGCGCTTCGTCTGCAAGTGCAGCGGCATCGACAACGGCATTCTTCACGGAACTTGCCTGGAGTCGTGCAACTACATCTGCAGTTTCGATAAAGCTCTCTTCGTTGTTCAGACGCAAATACCAGAAGCCGTTGCGTGCGCGAATCACGACGGCAACGGATTCATCGGGTGCGCCGGCAAAGCAGGCGAGTGCTTGCAATGTCGTCACACCATACAAATTGCGTTTGCCACTAAAGCAAAGCCCCTGGCAGAATGCAACGCCCGTACGCAGTCCGCTGAACGAGCCCGGCCCGACAGTTACCATGACACGCTTCACGTCATCGAGAGTGGCGCCGACCTTACCCAAAAGGTTATCCAAGCTTGCGCTCAGGATTTCGCCCTTGGCAGATGGATCGACTAATTCTTCGTACACGGAATCCGCGCACAGCGCCATCGCAATACCCTTTCGGGAAGTGTCTACTATTAAGTTATAGTTCATAGTTACTAGTTCGTAGTTACTAGAACTTAGAGCTTAGAACTTAGAGCTTAGAAAAAATGTTTGGATCAACTTGTCTAAGTTCTAGGAGCGAAGCGGTCTAAGTTCTGCCAACTGCGGCAACGCCGCTAACGCTTAATCTCCAAGCTCTTGTCGATGATGAGGTCGATGAGCTGGCTGTAGGTGATGCCAACGCAAGCTGCCTGTTGCGGCAACAGCGATGTCGGGGTCATGCCCGGGAGCGTATTCGTTTCAATTGCAAAGAGCTCGCCGTCCTTCGTGATGCGGACGTCCGTGCGGCTGTAGCCTGCGCCGCCCAAAGCGTAGTGGGCGTTCTTCACAAGTTCCTGGATGCGAGCGGTGAGTTCCGGTGCAAATTCAGCCGGAGTGACTTCCTGGCATTCGCCGTTGTACTTCGCTTCGAAGTCAAAGTATTCTCGGGTCGTCATGCGCATTTCAGTCGGCGGCAAGGGCTTTTCACCTTCGATGTAACCGCAGCTAGCTTCGCCACCGGCGATGAACTTTTCGCAGAGCAAACGGTTAGAATCCTTGAACAAGTCCTGTGCAATCTTGCCGGCTTCGTCGAGATTCTTGGCGATGCCAATGCCGATGGAAGAGCCTCCCAGCGGGTCCTTGATGACGAGCGGGTATCCGAGTTCATCGGCAACGCTTACGAGCGTGTCGCCTGTGAAGTCATGCTTCCAGATCACGCGGTAAGGCGGAGTCGGGATGCCGTTTGCACGGTAAATTTCTTTGGACTTGATTTTGTCCATGGCGAGTGCCGATGCCAAAAGACCGCAACCCGTGTACGGGATGTTCCAGTTCTCAAGCATGGCCTGGATGTGACCGTCTTCGCCCCACTTGCCGTGGAGGGCGAGGAATGCGATATCAGCAGACGGGAGTTCCGAAAGTGCCGGGGACTTCTTTTTGTTGGCTGCGGTACCTTCGAGACTGTGGAAATAGTTTTCCGAGAAATTTGCCTTTTGGTACGGAGAAAGTTCACGGGAAGACCAGTGCCAGGTGCCGTCCTTGTCAATGAGCACCGGGTGGATATTATACTTTTCCGGATCCATGGCGCGCACAACGCCAGTACCGCTAACGACAGAAACATCATGTTCAGTAGATGGACCACCCATCAAAACCAAAACGCGTAAACGGGACATAAAAACCTCACTAAAAATCTTTGCGGTTTAATCTAGTAAATTAGTCGTTGCTCAGTAGCTGTTGGTCTATATTTACTAGTTGATAGTTAATAGAGGGGGGTGTGTCAAGATGTTTAATAAAGCGTGTGGATGGGCTAAAAAACAAAAAAGTCCGATTTTTACGTCAATAAAGCTTTAAAATGCGCTTTTTTTACGTAAAAATGTAATGTTGTATGTGCTTTTTTGATGGCTTTTTCTTAAAAAATCAAATTTATTCTCTTTTGCTGATGAAAACTGTAGGTTTGGTGGCTAAAAATGGGGTGAAATAGACGTGCTGAAACATAAAATTTGTTATTTTGTTCTGAAAATTACGTGAAAAAATAAATTTCTGCATTTTTTTGACGTAAAAAACGCTGAAATTTTAAAATTTGATGCTGCGCAAGCCAAAACAAGCTTAAATAAGCCTAAAAAACAACAAATATATGCCTATAAATCTTGCCGGATTGAACTGACATAATCTATATTGAAAAAGATAGGTGTTGAAAAAGGAGTTCTTATGCGAGTTTTTGTAACGGGTGGAACTGGTTTTATTGGCCATTACGTGGTCAAGGCGCTTTTGGAGAAAGGTCACGAAGTTGTTGTCGCAACGCGCCACCCGAACAAGGTGCCGACATTAAGAGCTAATCCGAATGTTTCGTTTGTCGAGGCCGCTCTTACGGATTTTGAGAAAATGGGCGAAGGCCTGATTGGTTGCGACGCTTGCATCCATGTGGCTCTTGGCTGGGGCGATTCCCCGAGCGCAATGCTCATGAACGATACCCGTGCAACGGTGGCTCTTTTGGAAATGTCCGCTCGTGCTGGCTGTGAAAAGTTCATCATGACGAGTAGTACTTCGGCTATGGGCCGTGTGCGTTCCGAAATGCGCGAAACCACAAGCAATATGCCGATTGACTTGTACGGCGCCACCAAGGCGGCGGGCGAAGCTTTTGTACTTGGCTTTAGCCACGGTTACGGAAGCCAGTTCCCTGAAGTCAAGATGAAGCGCAATATTATTCGTCCGGGCTATACGTTTGGCAATCCGGCGTTCCCCGATGGCTGTTCGCAGCCGGACCGCCGCTTCTTTGAAATGGCTTACGCCGTCAAGGAAAACCGCGATATCAACATCATCAAGAACGACGGTACGCAGTTTATCCATGCTTCCCAGCAGGCGCAAATTTATATGAAATTGCTGGAATCCGACTACAATGAAGAAATCTTCTTGGGCCTCGGATCCGAATGGATTAGCTGGAAGGAAATTGCGCAGAAGATGATTGCCCTCAAGCCGGGTTGTACTTCCAAAATTGTGGAAACCGACATGGGCTGGAGCGATGAACCGATGCTCTATGATGTTCAGAAAATCAGGGATTGCTTCGGTCTTGCGTTTGACGCTCACGATTACTTAGACGAACACATCCGCTGGACTTTCGAAAACGCATAAGCGATAGTTGTTAGTTATTGGTCCTTGGTCAATAGAAAAAGGCGGGCTTTAGCCCGCCTCTCTCGTCTTTCGTCGATAGCCCGCTAATGCGGGCGTTCTTTCGTCTAGTTTACCCGCATCTCGTCTTTTCGGCATGGGCGCCGATGTAGTCGGGGTAGCAGTTGTCAAAGCATGCGGCGCAGTAGTTTTCACCTTCGCCTGTGCAGTTCTTCATGCCTTCGACGCTCAGGTAGCCTAGACTTTCAACGCCGAGCATCTTGGCGATTTCATTGGGTGTCATTGAGCTTGCTGCAAGTTCGCCCTGGCTCGGGAAGTCCATCCCGAAGAAGCACGGGTGAGCGACCGGAGGTGATGCAATGCGGATGTGCACTTCGAGGGCGCCTGCATCGCGCAGCATTCTAGAGAGAATGCGGAGTGTCGTGCCGCGGACGATGGAGTCTTCGACAACGCAAACGCGTTTGTTCTTAAGCACACCTTCGATCGGGTTGAACTTTAAGCGGACTTTCTGTTCGCGGACGTTCTGCGTCGGGTCGATGAATGTACGGCCCACGTAATGGTTTCTCAAAAGTCCAATTTCAAAACGGATGCCGCTAGCTTGTGCGTAACCGAGCGCGGCTGTGGTGGCGCTATCCGGCACAGAAATAACGATATCGGCATCGACCGGGCATTCCTTGGCGAGTTGCTTGCCCATCTTGCGGCGGATTTTATCGCAGCTCTGTTCGAAAATCTTGGAGTCCGGACGGCTAAAATAGATGTATTCGAAAATGCAGTGGGCGAGGCGGTCTTTTTGCGTAAAGCGTTCGGAATGGAGACCGTTTTTGGTGATGGTCAAGAATTCGCCGGGCCGGATGTCGCGAACGTAGTTCGCTCCGAGCAAGTCGAACGCGCAAGTTTCGCTAGCGACGCACCAGGATTTACCCATGCGGGCAATCGAGAGCGGTCTAAAACCGTAGCCGTCGCGGGCAACGTACATTGTGTCTTTGCTGAGGAATACAAGGCAGAAACTGCCGGTAAATTTGCTGATGGCAATCTTGATGGCTTCGCCTAAAGTGTCCGCCTTGGTGCGGGCGATTTCGTGCAGGAGAATTTCAGAATCGGATGTGGTCTGGAAAATGTGACCGTCGGCTTCCATCTCGGCGCGGAGTTCGGGAGCGTTTGTGATGTTCCCGTTGTGGGCGACTGCGATTTGTCCCCATTTGCAGCTAATCAAAATCGGCTGAGCATTCGCGAGGGTTGAGGCTCCTGTCGTGCTGTAACGCACATGACCAATGCCTGCAAAACCTTGCAGTTCGTCGATATTGTAATCTCTTAAAAGGGTGGAAACCAGACCCATGGACTTGCGGACTCGGACTTTGTCTCCGTCAGAAACAGCGAACCCGGCACTTTCTTGGCCGCGGTGCTGCAATGCGTAAAGTCCCATGGCTACATTGCGGGCTACATTGTCTCCGTTATAAATACCGATGACGCCGCATTCTTCATGCAATTCTTCGAGCATAACGCCTCTTTGAAGTGGAGCCTCCCTTGCCTCGAGGGCCTTAGCTCACCCAAACGGGTGCAAGCGGGGAAGCGGACGCCGCGGATTAGCAAAATGTGTGCCATTGATGTAAAATGCGATTTCTACGCAATTTATTTCAGGAATTGTAAAACATAAAATGTAAAACATTACATAAAATGAAAACTCCTCAAAATTGAGGAGCTTCTAAGAAATTGTTAATAATGCTGATTGTTATTGGACTATTGAGCTAAATAAAAGTGAAATGAGTCCGAGTAACATAGCAAACTTTGTGAACGCCTGTGCCCGACGGTAATTTTGGCTACTGGCGCTCATAAGGATGATAAAGAAACAGGGGGTCAGTGTCGCTGCAGTCATGGCGAGGAAAATTGGCGGATAATTGTGATCAAAAAGTTTGTTTAAAAAGAAAACAGGGATCGGGAGCGAAATCCACGTGAAAATGATGATGTCTCCAGCAAGTCTTCTTGCTACTTTGTCTCCAACAACGATTGGGAACGTCATAATACCTGCCTTGAGGTCTCCCGTTTTATCTTCCAAATCCTTGTAGATTTCACGAGCGACCGTCAGCAAAAACGCAAAAGGAATCGCAGGGACGATTGTCCACAGGTGTTCTTCTGGGTTGTTGTGGTTCGAGAAGTTGAAATAGTGTTGCACGGCGTACAGCAACGGGGTTGTGCAAAGGAATGCAACTGTAATGTTTTTAAGTGCGGGGGAATGCTTGAGCTTGCGGTTGTAGGCAACGAGCAAGGCGCAAAGCAGGACAAAGAACCACATCGGGAATGATAATATGATAGCTCCTGTCAAGCCGAAATCAAGAGCGTGTTCTGGGTCTTTGACGATATCCATGAATCGCATGTTTTGTATGATGCTATCGCCAATTCCGCAAAGAAGTGCGGTAACAGCCAAGATGTAGCATGTTATGCGTGCGGTCTTGATTGAAACTTTGCCGGTCACGAGTGGGCGTTCAGGTCGGTTAAGCTTGTCGCTTTCTAAATCAAGGTAGTCGTTTTGGATGTTGGCAAAGCCGATAGCTGAGGCGAACCCGAGTATCTGTAGCGCGAGAACAGGGGCGGTGGGATTGTGCTGTAGCAACGTGTAGCCCACGAGAAGAGTGATTGTGGCAATCACGATATTCACGGGACGAGTCATTTTAATAAGCGTGCAAAGCGTAGAAATCATTGATTTTCCCTTCGTTTACATCTGAATAATAGACAAAAAATACCTTTGTGAAAAGAGTTCTTTTTTAAAATGTCCTTAAATGTGCGGAAAATACATCTGTTGATTCCATACCTTGCCAATATCTTTCTTCTTCCTACTTCCAACTTCCTACCGTCTACTAATTTCTATCTTTACACTATGCCTTTTTTTACAAAGAGTAATTTGGAAGATTTGAGAAAGGAAGCGGAACAGCTTTCTATTTGTGTCGAGCATTTTCTGTATGCCTCGGAACACATTCCCGAAAGTGACTGGAAAACGAAAGGTTTTTACGACAATTGCATTGAAAAGTGCAATGGCCGCCTGAAGGCGATTCATTTTTTGATGGAATCGATTCGCCGTGGACGCCCAGTGACTGAGGAGGAATTGGAAGAAGCGCGGGAGCTCGAAGACGAAAAACTTTCTAAATTGAAGAAAGATGCGAAATAACGATTTTGATTCCGACGAAAATGAAGCTCCTTTGAAGAGTGTTCGCACGTCACGGCGCGAACACAGAAGCCGCCGTATCGACGTAATGCGAGAATTGGAATCGGGAGTCGTTGATGAACGCCCAATCAAGGAGCGTTTTAGTCGCGAATTTAAAAAGGCGAAAATCAAGCGCATCAAGAATCCGGTCGAAAACATCGGTGAAGAAAATTGCGTGGAAGGGCTGGTGCTTGAAGTCCACCGCCGCACCTGCGAAGTGCGACTTTCAGACGAGAAAAACGCTCTCTCGTCTCTCGTCTCTCCGCTCTCGTCTACTGTAACTGCCATGTACCGTGCGACGACGTCCAAGACGCTTGGGGAATTCCCGGCCGTGGGCGACCGCGTTTTGCTCGGACTTGTGAACGATGCTGATGACGAAGGCGATGGTGTCGGTTCGCAGAAGTATTGCGTTGTGCGTGTGCTTCCGCGAAAGAGCGAACTCAAGCGCCCGGGTCCGCGTGATAGCTTTTACAAGCAACAGACGCTTGCTGCTAATATCGATCAGGTCGTGATTGTTGCAAGCGTGACTCAACCGGAATTCAATTACGGATTCATGGACCGTTTTTTGCTTGCTGCTAACTTGAACGATTTGCCGTTTGTGCTCGTGCTCACCAAGATGGACTTGTTGCCGAATGGCGAAGCGGACCTTTCGACGGATATCCGTGACTTTATGAAAATCGTGGACAAGGTGATTCCTGTGAGCGTTAAAAGCGGGGATGGTCTTGAAATCTTGCGCAATGAACTCGTCGGAAAGTCCTCTGTCTTTAGTGGCATGAGTGGTGTGGGCAAGTCTACATTGATTAATGAACTTGTACCGCATGCCGAACTGCGCACGGGAGATGTCCGCGAGCGCGACGGCAAGGGTCGCCATACGACGACCTCTTCAAGCTTGTTCGATTTTCCTGGTGGCGGTTACGTGATTGACACGCCGGGTATCCGTAGCATTGGCCTTATGGACATGGAACCGGAAACGCTGGCAAAAATTTTCCCAGGATTTTTCGAAGATGACTTGTTTACGTGCAAGTTTAGCAACTGCAAGCATCTCAAGGAACCGGGCTGTGCTGTGCGTGCTGCTGTAGAATCGGGTAAAATCTCCGAAGCCCGTTATGCAAGCTATGTACGAATTTTGAATTCAGGAAAGTAATTCAATGTCTGATTATGTTGTAAAAATTGCGCTCATCGCTTCGATTATCTTGATGGGCTATAATATTTCCGAATTTGTGGCTAGCTATAAAATTGTCTCTGAAAAAGCAAGCCAGTTTTTGCAAATGGCAAAAGACAATGCTGCTTCTGACGTTGATTTGCGCAGGTCCAATCTTTTGCTGTCTAGCGTATTGTCTATCGGTTATGCGGTGCTGATTTATTTCTCGGATATTGTTTTTTGGCTTGTGGCTATCGTTGTCATCAAATTGTTAGTCACGTTGTTACTTTCGGATAAGGTCTTGATTCAAGTTTTGCATGACAAAGAGCTTTCTCAAAAGAGCTTTCTTGTTTCAAAGTACGATGCTCTTTTTAATGCTGTGATGGGACTTGCCTTTGCTTTAGTTTTGGTGCTTTAATATGAAGTTCTTTTCAAAGTTTTTAAATCGTCTTGTGTTGGCTGTTGCTCTTGTGGGGGCTACAGCTTCGTTTGCTCAGGGATTATCGACGGGAACAACGCCTGCAATCTCTAATCCGCTTGGAACTTCCGCTCCCGCTAGTGCTGGGACAAGTATGCGCTGGCCATTGTTTGTGGGCGGATCTTTTGGACTTGGCTCAGGAACAGGCGTGGGTGATGGTCACGGTGTCGGCATTTGCCAAATTAAGCCGATGATTGGTGCTTGGATGCCTGGACTTGCCTTTGTTCGTTTGGGTTACGGTTTTTCGAGCTACGAAGAAAAGGATAATGAAAACCATAAAATCGAAGCTGAAACTTCGGACTTTAGCGTTGATTTGGGACTTCATCTTTTTAGTGAATTTTATGTGATGGGGTCTTATTCTAGAGCTAGTGCTCTCAGTGAAAATGGTGATATTGCATGGAATGAATGGAGTGCTGGCTTTGGTACCTTCTGGATTGTTTTCTCAAGAACGTTCCTGACATTAGATATCGGTTATCATTGGGTTCGAGAGCATTATGACCCGTTCATCGAAAAGGATGTTTCGGGTGGACGTTGGCAGATGAATCTTGGGTTCTCCGTGTTTGTCTATTAATTTGTAAATACTGACGAGTTGCGTTATGAAGAATGTTGCTGTTTTGGGTGGTGCTTTCGATCCGGTCCATAAAGACCACATGCGTGTGGCGCGAACTTGTTTGGACCGTGGCTTTTGTGATGAAGTCTGGTTTATGCCGAGTCCCGACCGTTGGGATAAGCAACTGAACGCTTCGCCAGAAGACCGCTTTGCGATGCTCGAACTTGCATTCTCGGGCGATAAGCGCTTATTCCTTTCTGATCTGGAAATCCAGCAGGGCGATTATCGCGGCTCGTACGTGTTCTTGATGAGCCTCAAGGAAAAGTTCCCGGATATCAATTTCCGTTTGCTCACTGGTGCCGATACTTACGAAGGCATCCCGCATTGGCGAGACCCCTTGAATTTTTACGGCACGAACTACAACGGCCATTTGCTGCTCCGCGATATTGAATTGATTGTCTTTGCTCGCAATGGTTACCCACAGCCGGATATGGAACAACATAAGCGCAATGGTTACGCTCCGCTTTACTGGCTTGGTCCGGAACAGGGCTTTAACGGCGTTTATTCAAGTACCGCCATCCGCAGGTCGCTTTTGCTGAATCGGGGGGTGTGCCCGCAGGGTTTGGAACAGTCTGTTTACGATTACATTATCAAGCACGATTTGTACAGGGAATAAAATGGGCAAGGCTCCGTCAGATATGTTCTTTGAAAGCGAAGTGCGCCCGGAATACGAAGGCCGCCTTTTGCTCGATTCCCTTTGCGACCGTTTCACGTACCACAGCCGTGAAGACTGGATAGACCGCCTGACGCGCGGACTCGTGACGATTAACGGTGCTACAGCTAATGTAGAGACTGTAGCGCATCGCGGCGACAAGGTCGTTTACCATGTCGAAAACTACAGCGAACCCGAAGTCCCGACTGATTTTGAAACGGTCTTTGAAGATGATGAATTTATTCTAGTCGCAAAGCCGGCTGGCGTGCCTGTACACCATACGGGACGCATTTTCTACAACACATTTGCTGCAATTATCCGCCGTGAATTTGATTCTGAGACGGCAACGCCGATGCATCGCCTGGACCGCGATACGGGCGGACTTATCTTGTTTGCAAGGTATGGTGAAACGGCGGCTCGTTTCCAGAAGAATCTAGACCGCATTTTGCTCCGCAAGTTCTACCTTGCGGTTGTGCGTGGAAAGTTCCCTGAAGGCGAAGTGGAATGCCACATGCCTTTGCGTGAAGACCCGGAAGACCCGATTCGCTTGCGCATGCACCATCGTGTTGATGGCAAGGAATGCTTTACGCGCTTTAAGCTCGTGCGCCATTTGGATTGCCCTGAAATTGCACCGGAACTTTCGCTTGTCGAGGCGGAGCTTATCACGGGGCGTAAACACCAAATTCGTGCGCACCTCGCTGAAATGGGTTACCCGATTGTAGGGGACCGCCTGTATTACCGCGATGGTGAATTTTACCAGAAACTCGCGCAGGTGGGTGAACTCACTGACGAAGATATCAAGGTGCTTGGTGCCCACAACCAGATGCTTTTTGCGTACAAGGTTGAACTCCAGCTCCCGTACTGGAAAGAACCCCGCACCTTCGAAAGCCATGCGTACCCCGCTGACATGAAACAACTGCTGGAAGAATAAAGCGTCAGTCAAGATTATTCCTTCGCAGTAGCGTGCAAAACGAGTGTTGCGACGGTCTGCTTGCAGACCGGCATAACCGAGTGAAGCCGCTGACGCCGTAGGCGTCAACTCCGAGCTTGGGCCCCGCCCGCATGAAGTTTTCGTTGCTTTTTAAAGCTTTAAATATTGATTTTATGCTAAAAATCTCGATTTTACGTTATTTTTGTAGAAATTCTAAATTTTTTAGGCTAACTTCTTTGTATTTTATGCACATGAAATTTTCATTCCTTCCTAAAGTATTGTTGTGTCTGGGGCTTTCTGGCGTTTTTGCCGTTGCCCAAGAAACGGTAGAAAGCGTTCGTCGCCAAATCAAGACGGTCGAGGCCGAAACCGCTCGCGAAAAATCTATGCACGAAGCCGAAAAGAAGCGCCATGCCGAATTCGTTGAAGTCGGTCGCAAAAAGGTGCAGAACCTCTCGGCCCAGAACAAGTCCTTGAAAGCCGAAATTGATTCGCTCAAGGTCGAACTCAAGAAAATTTCAGCGGCACGCTCTAAGACGAATGGCTCGATCCGCTACTTCGAAAACCGCAAGACGAAGTACGCTGATTCTCTTGCGACGGTCATTGATTCTCTCGTGCCGTTCTTTGAATCGGATTTCCCGTACCGCACGGACGAAGCCGTCAAGAACATCCAGGAAATTGCAAGCATGTTGCATAAGGGCCTGATCGAAACGGACGACGCTTTAAACCGTACGATGGAAGTTTTTTACGACCGCATCCGCCTGGGTTACACCACCGAAGTTTGGAAGGGCTTTTTGCAGGTGGACGCTCGCAACGTGGCTGGAACGTATTTGCGCTACGGCGCTGTTGCCTCGATTTTCGTCAGCAATGATGGTAACGATGTCTTATTCCTCACTCGTAACGGTCTCGGCTACTCCTGGAAGAACGTCTCCGAAGACCTCACGATGCGCACAGTCCTTAAGGACGTGATGAAGGTCGCCGAAGGCAAGACCGCTCCAAGACTTGTGACTATCCCAGTCTCTTTCCCGAAGGAGGCTAACTAATGCTTTTTAGACGAAAGACGAGAGACGAGAGACGAGTGAATGGTTGTGTCATCCTGAGCGAAGTCGAAGGATCCAGGACGTTTTTCTTGTTGCCTTTGCTAATCGCAGCATTCGCCGTTCTCGCACCGGCTTCTTTTGCTCAGCAGAATATGACTGTCGATGCCGTCAAGAAGCGCGCTGAACTCAACAGCGCGAAGGCCGACCTCGAAGAAGCCCGCCGCAAGCGCGACATGGCCGTTGCCGCCCGCTGGAAGGACCGCGAAACGTTCAACAAGGAACGTGAACTCTTCAATGAAAAGTATCAACTCGGCAAGGAACGCGTGGATGCCTTGATGTCCGAACGCACCCGCTTGCTCGAAGATGTGCGCGTGGCTCGCGAAGACCTGGCTCAGGTCAAGCTCCAGGCCGAAAAGGCCCGTGCCGAATACCTCTCGCTCGCTGCAGGTCCGGAACGCTTGGAAATGCTTGCCAAGTTCCAGGAACAGGGCGTACCATTCAAAGTTGCTGAACGCGTCGAAGCGCAGAACAAGGTCAAGAAAGAGATGGGCCTCTACCGCGATGACCCGCTCCGCATTGCCCGCTCGTTGCTCGAAGTCGCGAAGAAAGAAATGAAGTTTACGCGTGAAGTTCGCACCGAAAAGGCGGACCTCATGTTCGGAAGCTCGGTTGCCGAAGGCGACCGCATGCGTTTGGGCGGCCTCTTTGCCATGCAGATGGCGAAGGTCACCGACATTAACGGCTTCCATCCGTCGGCTTTGATGCTCCCGGTTGCAGGCGAAAAGAAGCGCGTCTATAGCTGGCAAGAAAATCTCTCTCCCGAAACGCGCAAGGACGTGGCGAAGGCTTTTGCTGACGCTAATGATTCCGCTTTCGTGATGGTGCCGGTCGATGTGCTCCTCAGTACCGAACTTTCGAGCGAACTCGCAAATCATCAGGAAACCACGTGGAAAGAAGACTTTGCCGAATTCTTCCATAACGGTGGCATCCTGATGTACCCGATTGCAACGCTCTTTATCCTCGGTCTTATCATCTTCCTAGTGCGCCTCGTTTGGCTCCTCGTCCTTGGCTTTGGTGGTCGTGGTGCCCGCAATGCGGCAAAGGCTCTCGCGAATCGCGACTTGAAACTTGCAACCGCTGAATCTGAAAAGGCTCATGGCGAAGTGGGCAAGGTGTTGCGCTCTGTGCTTGGCAAGAATTTCAAGGACCGCGCGAGTGCCGAAAAGTCTCTCGAAGTCCTGTTCGCAGGCGAAGTGCCAAAGCTCGAAATGGGCCTCAGCTGGATTTCCGTGTTTGCCTCAACAGCTCCGCTTCTCGGTCTTTTGGGTACCGTTATGGGTATGATTGAACTTTTCAATGTCATTACCATGCACGGTACGAGCGACCCGAAACTTTTGGCTGGCGGTATTTCCATTGCCCTCGTGACGACGGAAGCAGGCCTTATCGTGGCTATTCCGCTCCAGCTCTTGCACACGCTTCTTGTGAACATCTCGGATTCTGTCCGTACCCGTATGGAAAAGACGGGCCTTGCCGTCCTCAACGCTATCTGGATTAAGGAAAAGTAATGGACGAATACTCCGTCATCGAAGCGACCATGAGCATCCTGCTGCGCGGCGGCTGGGTGTTGCTCCCGCTATTCCTTATTGGGTGGCTGGGCTGGTTCTTGATGTTTGAACGATTTGGCTATTACCTTATGCTGAAAGGGCGTTCGACCACGAAGTTCTTTAAGGACTTGGACACGGTGGGCGAGGAGGCCGCTTTTGCAAAACTCCGCAAGCGCCGCTTTGGCTACTTCTTGGCTCTTGTCGAAAACGTGCACAAATACCGTAACGATGGTCCTGTGGCTGTGCGCAATGCGATGCTTGCGACGCGTCACGAACTGGACGTTAGCCTTTCCAAGTCGCTCAAGACGATTGTAACTTGTGCCTCGATTGCTCCGCTCCTCGGACTTCTGGGAACGGTATCTGGCATGGTGCATACGTTCGAGACGATTAAGCAATTTGGCTTTGGAAATCCGGTGCTCTTGGCCGACGGCATTTCCGAAGCGCTCCTCACGACGCAGGCGGGTTTGCTTGTCGCTTTCCCGTTGATGTTAGTTTATAACTATCTCGAAAGTCGAGTAGATTCTATTGGTGATTTTGCCTGGGGCGAAGCGCTCAAGTTCGAAGAACGTTGCTTTGCCAAGGAGGTTGAATGAGTTTTATTCGTAAACGTTCGAGAAGCGGTGGAGGCATTGATGTCTCTCCGATGCTCGACATGGTGTTCATCCTTTTGATCTTCTTCATCGTGACTTCGACGTTCACGCGCGAAACAGGCGTGGATGTGACGAAGCCGAAGGCGAGTACCGCAAAGGAACTTGCGAAAGAAAGCATTTTGATTGGCGTGACCCGTCAGGGGACCATCCACATCAACGAGACTCAGGTGAACCTCTCGACCTTGCAGACCGTGCTCCGCCAGATGATGGCCGAAGCGCCGGACCGCCCGGTGATTATCGTGAGCGACCGTGACGCCCCCAACGGAGTCGTGGTTGATATTCTCGATGAATGTAATTTGGCGAAGGTGAGAAAAGTCTCCATTTCCGCAAATAAGGAGGAGTGATGGTTAGACGAAAGAACGGAGCTTCGCTCCTACAGACTAGAGACGAGAGAAATGGGGAAAGCTTTCCCCTCGCTCGTACTTTGTTACTCGCTACCCCTTCTAGCAGGGGCTCAATCGCCGCCCCCGCAACGCCCCGCTTTATGCATATGCAATTTTTTTTCTTGAAAAAATCATCTCTTGTCTCTCGTCTCTCGTCTCTCGTCTAAATCCATGCTTGATTTTTGTGCTAAATATTTCCGATTCCCGGTGGCGTTTGTGCTCTCGTTTGTCGTGGGTGCGGTGTTCTTCCTTGCGATTCCGGTTATCAATGTGCTGTTCTTTGATAAAGGCGTGAAGTCCGAAAAAGTTCTCGAAGAAGTGACCGAAGTTGAAGTTCTCGTGAGCGAGAAAAAGCCCGAAGTCAAGCAGAAGGTCATCCGCACGGTGACGAACCCGAATCCGTTCAAGGTCTCGGCGCACATGGGTGTTTCCCGTAGCCAGAATTTCCAGATGGATTTGTCGCTGGCTCGCGGTGCTGCTGGCGATGGTGTCGCCGTGGATGCAGGCAATATGGAAAATGTGATTTACGAGGCGGGTGAAGTGGATGAACAGGCGCAAGTGTTGCGTGAAATCCAGCCGAAGTTCCCGGACCGCGCCAAGAAAATGGGCGTCTCGGGTTATGTGAAAGTATTTATTGTGATTGATGTGAACGGTGACGTGGCTCAGGCTCAGGTGCTGACGCAGGATCCGGCTGGTTATGGCTTTGATATCGAAGCGCTCAAGGCTATTCGCCAGTGGAAGTTCTCTCCGGCGCAGTTACGTGGCTTCCCAGTAGCGCAAAAAGCTACAAAGGAGTTCCGTTTTGTCAAGTAGGTCTCAGGTTATAGGTTTTAGGTCTCAGGTATTAGGGCGTTCTCTCGTCTCTCGTCTATGCACTTCGTGCCAACTGTTAAGCTCGGTCATGCCCAACTTTGTTGGTCGCGTCTCTCGCTTTTATCAGTTGTCGTCTCTCGTCTTAGTATTCTTCCTTGCTCTCCCTCTCCATGCTGCTGACGATTTCTTCTTCAAGGCAAATGAACTTTACGATCAGGGGCGTTACAAGGAATCGGTGAAGTATTACCGTGCGGCGATTGACGATGGCCGTTACGAGCCTTTTGCATGGTTCAACTTGGGCAATGCCCTTGTGCAACTCGGTAAAAAAGAAGTCGCGATGGTTGCGTACAAACGCACTGTCGAACTGCTCCCGGATTTTGTGAAGGCTTGGATGCTTCTCGGTGACCTCTATTATCTTGCCGAATCTCCGAGCGATGCGATTGTCGCCTACAACCGTGCGATTGAACTCGGGACGGAAACGGACCACATCCATTTTGCCCTTGCGGAATGTTATATGAAAGGAAGCGACTGGACGCTTGCCCAAAAGCATTTTGAACGTGCGCTGGCGCTAAACCCGGACCGCATGGATGCTTGGTATGGCCTTGCCGAAGTCTATGAAAAGCTTGGCGATTACGAGTATGCCGTGAAGACGCTCAAGAATGCGCTCCAGATGACAGCGACTGCTGGCGCCGACGTGCATTACACGCTCTCGTATTATTACCGCAGCATGGATTCTACGCGGCTCGCACTCAATGAAATGGAAAACGGCATCATGATGGATCCCGAAAACGTCTCGGCTCGCCGCTATCTCGCTCAGATGTACGTCAAGAATGAATCCCCGTGGATGGCGATTTTCACGCTGGAAGAAGGTCTCCGCCACAAGAAAGGGATTGCGGACTTGAACCTTGATTTAGGGCAGATTTACTTTACGCAAAAGCGCTACGATGAAGCGTTTGAATGTTACATGAAGGCTTGGCGTGCCGGCAATTCTCAGGGTCGCATCGGTGCTGAAAACGTCGGCCACATTTTCTCGAACGCCGGCGACACCGAAAAAGCTGAAACCCTCTACGCCCGCATCCGCGAAAAGAAGTAACTGAAGAAAAACTTCCAGTTTACTCTGCGAGTTCTTGTATTTTTTATTGCGTATTTGCTGTTTGCGGTTGTTGCGACTGCTGTTGGTGTAATCTTTAAATTTGGGTATGCAGAAGCTGCGTTGTGGCTTTACTTGCCTCTTGCAGTTCCTATGTTGTGGTTGCTGTTAGCTATTTTCGTAATTGAAATTATCAGGATGTTTTGGAATAAAAGAAATATTACGAAGCCAGAGGACGAGTTGCAGCAGAAGCATGTTAATGCAATCGTTGTTAAAGTGCTTAATACGGTAGCTGTAGTTTTCTTTACGCTAGTAGTGGTGTTGAGTTGCTTGATCTCGATGTGATTTACGATTACCCTTTTTTGCGGTCTTGCCAGACGCTTTGGTTGAACAGTTGGCCTTCGGAGAGTCCGTACTTTTCTTCGACGCCGGCCTTTGAAATGGCGGTGTCGATGTCGAGCTTGCCGCGGATGGCTTGCGTGTAAATGTCGATTTTGCGGCGGACAGATTCGGGTTCTTCGTCCAAGAGTTCTAGGCGGTAGCTGCTTACGTTTTGGGCGATGAGCCTTGGCAATAGCTTGAGGGCGGATTGCGGCTTGCCGACAAAGAGCGTGTTGCGGCATTCGGCATCGGATTGCAAGAAATGGCGCTCTCCCTTGTGGTCGAGAATTTCGACTTTATGTTGTGTGCAAATCTTTTTGCATTCGGGGAATCGGCGGCCTGTAGTGAGGGCGCGTGCGAAGGCGCAGTATTCCGAGTGGAACGCTGGCATGTACTGATGCAGCGCGAGTTCGAGCTTGCTTCCGTCAATGTTCTTGAGTAGGTCAAAAAGCTGTGTGCTGTTGAGGTCCCACGACGGATGCAATTTTTCAAGTCCTTGCGACAAAAGCCAATCGTAGCTTGCGCTGTTGGTGGCGTTCAGGCTATAGTCGCCGACCATCGGGATTCCGGAATCCTTGAGGAGCGCGAGCGAACCGAGGTTACGCACGAGTGCAAATTCCGGCATGAGCGTGAGAATTTGTTTGATGTAATGGTTCTCGCCGGGCTTGTGGATGCGGAGGGTCGCGATGCCCGCTTCGAATCCGAGCTTGTGGATGCGTTCGAGCGGTTCGTCGTATTTGACGCCCCAGTCAAAATCCATGACGACTTTGTCGATGTCGAGGCCTTGCAATGCGTCGATTTGCTCGGGCCGGCGAACGAGAACAGTAATTGTACGGCTGGTTTTGGGGGTACCCGTTGCTGAACTTGTCATTCCCGCGGAAGCGGGAATCTCCTTTGAATTGCGCGCGGCTTGAACGACATTGTGTAGAAATTCTCGGCCCGCGTTTGCAGAAGGGGCGAGTTCTTTCCACTGCAAGCGTTTTTCGTCAAATGCTTGTACTGCTTCTTGACGGAGTGTGCGCAAAACTTTGCCGGGGAGGAATGCGTTTGCTGGCAACTTAATTTCGAGTTTGTCGAGTGCATACGCTGTCGCAGAAAGCCCAGAAAGTTCCTTCTTTGCGATTGTCTGGAGTGCGTCGGATGCGACTTCGTTGCGGGCTGCTTCGAGGATGGCGCCTTCGACGGTGACCGCGCGCGTCTCGTTATTTGCTGTGCGCGTTTCGTTTGCGATTGCGCAATTTTCGTGTGCATTTGCGTTGGCGTTTGTGCCGCGTGTTTCCGAAATCGTGAGTTTGAGCGGTTCGCCGATTTTGCCTTCGAGCGTCATGCACACAGGAATGTGCTTGGCGAAGCTCTTGTCTGTAAAAGTCTTGTGGAGTTCTTTTTCGAGAGCGGGGGAGTCGTTGCGGTAGGCCTTCATGCCGTACGAGACTTTGCGCAAGTTGAATTCTCGACCGAATTCCAGACGAACTTGTGCACTTGTCACCCCGGCCATAGCCTGTGCTGAGCTAGGTCGAAGCATGCCGGGGTCGGTATTTGCGCTTCTTCCTCGTCGTCCAACTTGTTGAAATGTTGCCTTGTACAGCCTGCTTCCCGTTTGGCGCGGCTCGGGCTCTGCCCTATATTCCTCAAATAAAATCCCGTCGCCCGGCAATAAAGTGCATGGAACAGGTTTGTCTTCAAGTTCCACAATCACGCCGCCGCGTTCCACTCGAACGACGGTTCCGATAAATTCACCGTGATGGTTTGAGAACGATCCGTCGACGAGTTCCTGGTGGTTTACGCCATCGAGCCAGCCTGTATTGAGGCCGCGAGAGAACAGGACTTCCAGCGGTTCCAAGTCCTGCGCGGTAAGCTCGGCGGCATTTCCGTTCGCACACTCGGCATTTTCTTTATAACCTTTTTCGCTCAGTATTTCCAGCGCCTTGCGGTAGGCGTGTGACACGGCGGCTACGTATTCCGGGCTTTTCAAACGCCCTTCGACCTTGAGCGATTCCACGCCGATTTCCCTAAGTTCTTCAAGCTTCGGGAGGGCACACAGGTCTCGTGTGCTGAACAAGTAGCGCGCCTTCGGGTCCTTCCATTCCTTCCCATCGACGAAAATGCGGTAGGGGAGGCGGCAACTTTGGGCGCACTGCCCGCGGTTTGCTGAGCGCCCGCCAAAGTTTTCGCTGGTGAGGCACTGGCCCGAGTACGAGACGCAAAGCGCCCCGTGGATGAAAACTTCCAGTTCCAGGTCGGTGAGGCTCTTGATTTGCGCAATCTGCTTTGATGAAAGTTCGCGAGCCAAGACTGCTCTTGAAAATCCGATGTCCTTGACCAAGTTCACGGCTTCGGAACTCGCGAGCGTCATTTGCGTGCTCGCATGGATTTCCTGTTCCGGGCTAATCGCCTTGATAAGCCTTGCAAGCCCGATGTCCTGGATGATGAACGCGTCCGGCTTGAGCGCAATCAAACGTTCCAAAAATTCCGGCAATTCCTGAATTTCTCGTTCGAAGATGAGGATGTTCATCGCAAGGTACGTCTTGACGCCACGAAGCCTTGCGTAGCGGATCATTTCTTCGACATCTTCAAATGAAAAATCTTCGGTTCTGCCACGGGCGTTCCAGTGGGGGACTCCGTAATAAACCGCGTCCGCCCCGTTGTTGATGGCAGATTCCAGCATGTCGCGCGTACCGACAGGCAAAAGAAGCTCAGGATTGTTCATACCCGCAAAAATAGAATTTACACTTCGTCTAAATTGTAGCCGAATTGCACAATGGCGCCGGTATTGGCTTCACGGAAAATGCGCAAGTGGGCAAGCCCTTCGAGGATGGCGTTGTCAAGCGTGTCTTGGTTTTGCGCTGCATCGAACCCAAGCCCAATGGTAGGTATGTCCAGCGAACCTTTGTAACCTTCGTGGATAACTTTCACGTAGGTGTATTCCGGATCCATCTCAAGGATGGCTTCGTGGATATGCTTGTCGTTATAGCCCGGATCGCTTTTGAATGATTGCTCGGAACGGCTACGGATCGTAAGAGAACCGCAATAGCCATCCTGTTTAAATTTCAACCATTTTTGTCCGACTGTCATAATTCCTTCAAAAAATAATCTAATTTTGCGATATGTTCAAGAAATCCCTTATTTTGTCGTCTTTAGTTTGCATTTCAATGTTTGGATTCTCGGGCTGCTCCAACCAGGAGGCTGAGTACAAAATTGCAACTCTTACCGAAGAAAACGCCCGTCTGGCACGTCAAGTCCTTGTTCTCAAGGCTACTTTGGATTCGTTGAACGCCCACAACAAGGCTGTGGAGCTCTCGCTCAAGTCCTTGGACATGAAATAAGAGAACCTTTGGGCGCATGTGCTCAAAAAACATACAATTTTCTCTCATTTTATTACAATAAACCGATTTTCTGCACGAAAAATTTGTTAAATTTGCGCTCGTGACTGGCCCCGGTTTGTCGCCACGGCGAAAACCATTTTTGCTTCCCACGTGAAGCCCCCGCGACCGTCAAGTCTCCAAGGAGGCGCTAGTAAGATGGTCTTTAATTAACCCACACATTCCAGTCACCCCGCCTGCAGGTTATTTTCCAGCCTGCTCGTGTGGTTCAACCCTTACTTTATGAGGTGCCCAGATGGAAATAATCGCTCTCGCACTTTCACTCCTCGCAGTGATTCTGTGCATTGTTATCCTTGTTAAGGTTAATAAGCTTCTCACGATGCTTCGTACCCCGATTTTCAAGAAGCTCACCCCGGACATGAACTTGAAGCCGTCCGCCCGTCGCCCGATCAGCGCACAGGAAATGGCTCAGCGTGGTGGCAACAACAAGGAAAATCGCCAGAACAAGGAACGTCCGAACAATAACAATAAGGACAACCGCAATCAGCAGCAGGCTCAGGCTCATGCCCCTGCAACGCGTGATCGCAATGAACAGCAACAGCGTCCGGAACGTGGCCCGCGCCGCGAACGCCGCCCGGAACGCCCGCATCGTGAAGCTAACGCTGAAGCTCCTGTTGCAGAACAGGTCGCTCCGGTTGCACCGGCTGCTGAAGCTCCGGTCGCCGAAGCTCGTCGCCCGCTCGCTCCGCGCATTCCGGTTGAAACTCCGGCCGCTCCGGCTGTCGAAGCTGCCCCGGTTGCTCCGGTTGCTGAAGCCCCGGCAGAAGCTGCTGCAGAAACCACTTTTGATCCGTCCAAGGTTCGCTATGGCCGCCGCAACGTGATCAAGAAGGCTCCGGAACTCTCCGAAGAAGCTTAATTCTCACGAGAATTTGCAAAAAATCCCAGTCCAACCGGACTGGGATTTTTTTGTATAAAAGAAAACCACCAGCTAGGTGCTTTTTATCCATTTGTAATCTCTTGAATTATGGTTAAAACGCTTTTGAGCATAAATGCTCTTTTCTCAAGAAAAAATAAAGTGTTGTGTCATAATTGTCGCTTGGACTAATGAAAAATATTTCATATGTCATAATTTGACGGTCTGTGAATCTATATTGTAAGAAAAAAAATAGGAGCAAATGATGACGGAAAAAATATTGTTCACGATTAGCTTGAATAGAAAATCTTTGTTAATAGGACCATTGTTAAAAATGGACCTGATTGCAGCTTGAATTTTATCGATGTGTCTAATATTATGAATATGAGAGGAATTGATTACTCAATTTTGAAAATAAACGTTGTACCAGTTTGTATTGGTTTGTAAAGGAATTGTTATGCAGACAATTTTTCACCAAATAGAAAATATCCTCTCTTCTTCCAATCCCATTGCAGAAATCCAATTGCATAAGGATGTGTTCTTTGATTTTATCGATCGTTACATGGTAGGTTGCGAACACAAGAATTTCCATTGTGAAGGCGATGTCTGGGAACATACGAAACTCGTGATTCAGAATGTCGTAGCCGAAGAACACGATTGGATGGATGTGCTTGTTGCTTTGCTTCATGACGTAGGGAAGAAAGATGCTTTACAACGCAACAATGGTAAGAATATGCACGGGCATGAGATTGATGGGGCGAACATTGCTTTTGGCTGGCTTGCGAAAATGGGTTTTGACAGCGAAATTCGTGAACAGGTTCTTTGGCTCATTCGAAATCACATGAAGGCATTGGATTTAAAAGTGATGCGTTCTAAGTACGATATTTGGCAGTTGGTCAAACATCCGTTGTTTTGGCGGTTGCAACGCCTAGCTTGTGCCGATTGCAAAGCGACTTTGGATGCTGAAGGCCATCCGCGTGATGACTTTGAAGAAATCTTGAATCGCCCTATTGTTGCAGAGTGTCTAGAAAAAGAAATGCCTGCCGCAATTGTTAAAGCTGAGGATTTTGCATCGCAAAAATGGGATGATGTTCGCTTGAAAAAGACGCTCGCTTTATGCCATAAAATGCAAATCAATGGGGGCGTTTCCTCCAAAGAATGTTTAATTCGTACCGCCATCAAAACTTTAGGAGGTTCAAATGGTTGATAACTTCAAAATTATTCGTTCGTTGCTCAAGTTCGAAAGTCCTGGCGACTGCTATTACGTTCAACTACTCCGCAGGCAAAGTGACGATCCAAAAATTGGAGGCGTTCCAGATCCGGCGTATCACGGCAATATGCATAGTCGCTCTATCAAGGACTACTTTATTTCGTCGTTAGCGCATTTTGACGATGTCGAAAAGGAAATTAAGACGATTTGCGAAGTGTTCAATGTGCGGGCATACATCCGTTTGAATAAGCGGACGTTCAAGGATATTTCGATGATCATTTTTAAGCACATCACCGAAGAAATCTGCTCTGGTGAAACGTTTGCTCCGCCGCTTCATTTGGTGGCGCGAGCCGCGGGTCGTGCAAATGGTGCGGGTAAATCGAAAACTTGGATTGTCGATATTGATGCTGAATTCGTCCCGTATAAGCAGGCGGTTCGTGAAATGATTGAAAAGTGTGAACCTTTTCAGTCGGCAAATGATATTGTAGAAATCCAGACGAAAAACGGGTTTCACTTGATTGCGAAGCCGTTCAATACATCAAGAATGGATGAACTTTGGCAATCATTTTGCTCGGAAAATAACATCAATTTGCCGCGTTTTGACATCCATAAGGATAACCCGACGATTCTGTATGTGAAATAGTCGTCATTTGTGTAAAAATAGCCAAAAAAACAGACAGAAAAACAGCCCCTCAAAAAACACCCCCGGTACAGTTTAAATGTGCCGGGGTAATATTCTTCGCGGCGAAGCCGCCTGTCTTAAACTATTGACTAATAACCAATAACTATCTGCTTACTTCGACAGTTTTTCGGTAAGTCCCATGAGCATGTTCAAGCCTACTGCGTCCATGGCAGTGCTTGCGCCGCCCTTGGAGTCGCCGGTCATCATGATTTCCGGGACGAGCGGATGTGCGGACTTGGCGAGAGCTTCAGCGACACCGACCTTGGTCTTGTAATCCCATTCGGCGCGTTCTTGCGGAGTCAAACCGGCGCTGACGAGAGCTCTGTTTGCTGCAGCTTCAGCTTCTTTTTCTGCCTTGATTTTCTTAGCGACTTCGAGAGCTCTCAGAGCTTCGAGGCGTGCCACTTCCTGTTCCTTCTGTGCCTGGAGAACAGCCACGTCGCGTTCCTTTTCGGCCTGCGTCACAGCCTTGATTTTTTCCACTTCCTGGTCGGCCTTGGCCTGGGCGATGCGAGCCTTACCTTCGGCTTCGGCGGTGATGGCGGCCTGCTTTGCGGTTTCAGCGGCGGTGGCGTTAGACACGCGCTTCATTTCGCGGTCCTTCACGATGTCGAGCTGCTGTTGAGCTTTCTGGTCGAGGCGGACGTTCTGGATTTCGAACTGCACCACTCTGATGCCGTAAAGGCGGAGTGCCGAGGGCTTTGTCAAGATGCGGTTGCCGTTCTTATCGAGTTTCAGCTTTGTGACCTTGTATTCCTGCGTTTCGGCTTTCTTGATGATTTTGCCTTCGGAATCGTATTCGTCTTCGCCGGCCTTTTCGGTGAGCACTTCGATTGTGGTGAGGTATTCGCCTTCGGTGAGCTGGTCTTCGGCGATTCTTCTGAATTCGGCAATCTTGGTCACCTTGGCTTCTTCGGCGGTGAAGAGCGGTGCTGTCTTTCTAACGGCGGAGAGCACGGAGTTTCTGACAAGGTCATGCTTGAGCTTCTTGTCGGAACGTTGTTCGCGGTGGATTTTCACGAGGTCTTCGCAGTCCGTGGGGAGCTGGTATTTGAGATAGCCGCTGATTTCGGCGTTTGCGTTTCGGGACAAGGTCACGGAGATGTCGTCTTCGTCGTCGTCTCCGCCTTCCCAGCCTTCGCCTTTTACCTTGTCGGTAGAGGAGTTGAAGTAGAAGTCCTTGGTTCTATCGTAAGAGTAGATGCTTGCAAATCCCTTGAAGTAAAAACCGGCGTGGTCGATGCAGGAGAGGGTACCAAACGGAGACTGCTTCACAAGAAGCTGCGTTGCACTATTGTAACCGATATTGCACTTGAGCAAAATAAGAGCGATAACAACGATGACCGCGACAATGATTGCTTTTGTGTAATTCTTTTTGGGAAGCTGTATTTTGGGTTGCACTTTGGGCTGTAATTTGGATTCTGTTTCCATTTTTTTTCCTTCTTTAGTTTATGCAAACAAATATAGTTATTGCACCGCGTTTGTCAGTGTAAGCGCCGTCGTTCTTTCGGTGCTGTTCTTGACAATGTCCGCAATCGTTTGGCGGGCTTCTTCGCCTTCGGGGGCGGGGTAGAGGGGGAACACGTGTCCCAGTTCTTCGCCAACGTGGAGCGTGACGGATACGCCTGCCGCCTTCATTTTTTCACCGCAATTGACGATGTCGGGGTAGAAAACTTCCCAAGTGCCAACGAAAATGTCGGTGGGTGGGAGTCCTTGCATGTTGCCGTAGAGTGGCGATACCATCGGTGCGTGTGCATCCGTGCCGTTAGCCCAAGATAGACCAAATTGATGCAGTTCGTCAATATGAAGCCAGTTGTCGTATTCCGCAATGGATTCATCGCCGCCAGTGATGTCGACCCACGGTGAAATCAAGATGAGGTGCATGGGCGATGGGAGCGATTGCTCTAGGATTTCTTCGGCGAGCGCAAGCGAGAATCCGCCACCGGCACTGTCTCCCATGATGATGATTTTGCTTGCGGGGAAGCGTTTCAAGAGTTCGCTGTAGAGCTTTAATACGAGTGTATGGGCTTCGAGCGCCGTATGTTCCGGCAAAAGGGGGTAGTCCGGCATGACCAAGCCGCAACCAGTTGCTTTGGAGAGATCGGCTAGCATTTTCCAATGGAAAAGTTGAAAGCCTTGCCTGTAGCCACCGCCGTGGAGGTAGAGAATGACGGGCTTGGTTTCGTCTGCGGCCGTCATCTCAAGAACTTGCATGCCCTCGATTTGGTATTCTTTTAAGGGGCGCTTGAACTTGACCTGTTTTGGAATCAGCGGATTGCTTTCGCCAAAGTCATAGACGCTCACCAATGAGACTATTGCTACGAGCGCGAGCAACAAACAGGGCACGAATATCTTTGCAAATTTCATACGAGGGGCCAATACACCAAAGTTCTCGACAATATACTTTTTCTGTCGTGTAAACTCAAGTAAAAAAAAGAAGACCCCGCAACAGTGTGCGGGGCGACAATTCTAGTAACTATTGACTAGTAACTAGTAACTGCGCCAAAGGCGCTAAAATTCAATCAGGCCCTTGGCTTCGTCAGCGAGGATGACCTTCGTTGCCATGTTGATGAACAGGCCGTGTCCGACGATACCCACGATGTGTTCCAGATCACGGGCGAGCTTGTCCGGGTCTGCAATGGGAGCGAACTTCGCGTCGGCGATGAGGTTACCGCTGTCGCTAATCACCGGACCGTCCTTGCCAGGAGCGCCCATGCGAACCTTGACTTCGCCACCGAGCTTTTTCACGCGTTCGGTCACGACGGCGATAGCGCCCGGGATGATTTCGAGAGGGACGGCGAACTTGGTGCCGAGCTGCTGCACGGCCTTGCCGGAGTCTGCGATAATCACATAGTTATCCGTCATGGAGGCGACAATCTTTTCGAGGAGGTGTGCGGCTCCGCGTCCTTTGATGAGGTTGCGGTTCGGGTCAATTTCGTCTGCACCGTCAATCACCATGTCGAGGTGGCTCACTTCGCCCATTTCCTTGAGCGGGATGCCGAGGCTACGGCATTGGAGTGTGGTGCTCCAGCTGGTCGAAACGCCCGTCACGTGGATGCCTTCGGTCTTGATGCGTTCGGCAAGGCGGTTCACCATGTGAGCTGCCGTGCTGCCTGTGCCGAGACCGACAATCATTCCGTCCTTGATCATGTCTGCGGCGCGAACGCCTGCAGCCTTCTTGAGTTCGTCCATCGATGCCATTAGCGCCATCTCCTTTCGTTTGAATCAAAATTGTCGTCGCCCATGCGATTGTCGTAACTGTCGTAGTTATCGTATCCGTCGTTAAATTCGTCTTCATCCGGGAAGCCGGACTCCTGTTCGGTGAAACTTGCTTCGACGATGTCTACAACTTCGACGTTAAAAATCAAGTCCTTGCCTGCAAACGGGTGGTTCCCGTCCACAATCACGGTGTCTTCGAGAATTTCCTTGATGGTGTAAATGCCATCGCACTGGTCGTCATCGCCATCCAGGTTCAAGTCGTTTACAAATTCCTCGGCGGTGTCCGGCAACTGGAATTCGCGCATGTCGTTATCCTGGTACATTTCAAGTTCCATGCCGAGCCAGAGCTCTCCGACGTCGCGGAGTTCTTCTTTCGGGACCGTGAGGATAAGGTCCTTGCGGTATTCGCCATAACCGAGATTTGCCGGAATGCTCACCGTAAACTTTTCGCCCAGACGACGCCCCGTCAATGCGTCTTCGAGTCCGGGAATGATATTGTTGTATCCGTGGATGTACACGAACGGTTGGGAGGCGGGAACTTCTTCAAGAATTCGCTTGCCTTCTCTGAGGGTGTAGGCTATGCTCACCTTCATCTTGTCTTGAATGACTACCATACATGCCCAAATGTAGTAAAAGGTGAGCGCCGCGGCAAAACATTTATGTTTTGACATGGCCGAGCCGTACTAAATGCAGCCCGATAGGGCTGCCAATGTAGTAAAATTGGTCAATTTCACCACTTATATTAAATTGTTTTTCTAAATTACGGACATGCTTTACGGTATTTGTTCAGATATCCATTCCAATGCCACCGCTTTTGAGGCTGTGCTCCAGTCCATGCGCGAAAATGGCGTGGAACGGAGAGTATGCCTTGGTGATATTGTGGGATATGGCGTCGATACCGATGAGTGCGTCAATTTGGTTAAAGAGAACATGGATGTTTGCCTGATCGGGAACCACGACAGCGTGGCGGTCCGGTACGAATCCAGCGCCGGGTTCAACCCGTATGCAAAGCAGGCGATTGAATGGACTCAGAAGAACCTTTCCAAGGAGTCCGTGTCGTTTATCCGCTCGCTCCCGTACATCCAGGAAGAAAACGATATCTGCTTTGTGCATGCGTCGCCCTTGTCTCCGGCAGATTGGGTCTACGTAACCGATCTCGAGGATGCGCTGAACGCTTTTGATCATTTTTCGGAGCGCTACTGCTTTGTGGGGCATACGCATAGCCCGGTCATCATTGCTAGCCGCCCCTTGGCGATCCCGAAGATTCTGGACGAGTACGAGTACGTGATTGCGAATACCGAACGCTTGCTGGTGAACGTCGGCAGTGTGGGGCAGCCCCGCGACCGCGACCCGAGAGCCTGCTGGTGCCTGCTCGATACCGAGACCAAGTGCGTGCGGCTCATTCGAGTGGAATACGACATTCGTGAGACGCAGAACCGCATGAAAAAGCAGGGGATGCCCTCGTTTTTGATTGACCGACTATCGGTGGGGCGTTAGATGAAGTGGGTGTTGGCGGTGTTTGGTAAGGCTGGTTCCCCGTTCATTGCGGACGAGGTGGAAAAGTATGTGAAGCGTTTGCGCGGTTCCGCAAAGCCGCTCGAAGTGGTAGAACTTAAGGAATCCAAGCTCGACGACCATGCCCAGGCGCTTGCTCAGGAAGCCTCCCTTTTCGAAAAAAAATTCCCGCGTAACGAGTACCGCCGAGTAATCCTCTCCGAAGAGGGCAAGCTCATGACGACGGTAAAGCTTGCCGATACGTTACAGGCCCGCTTTACGGGAAATATCGTGTTTTTGATTGGCTCTGCGTATGGCATCGACGAGAACTTGAAAAAGTCCGCCGACTTGCTCTTGAGCCTTTCTCCATTGACTTTTACCCACGACCACGCCAGGATTATTACGGTGGAACAGCTCTACCGCGTCCAGATGGTCATGCAAAATCACCCTTATCATCATAGGTAGGAGTTAGGTAACAGGTGACAGGTATTAGGAGAATAATCGCGGTGGAGCCGCCTTATAATAGAAGCTAAAAATGTGTGATATTTGTCCAAACCTCTCTAACAACTCCTTAGCATCTGTTTTCTACTGTTTACTTACTACTCCTAAACCCTAAAACCTAACCCCTAAAACCTGACTATGTTAATTTCTGCAATTGTTGCTGTTTCTGAAAACAATGTCATCGGGCGTGACGGTCACTTGCCGTGGCACCTGTCTGCCGATCTCAAGCGCTTCAAGGCGATTACCTCGGGGCATGCCATCATCCTCGGTCGCAAAAATTACGACGATATCGGACGCCCGCTCCCGAACCGCACGAACTACGTGCTCACCCGCAACAAGGATTTCCAGGCCCCGGGCTGCATTGTCTGCTCTTCGCTCGGTGAGGCAATCGAGGCCGCTCGCTCTGCTGGCGAGACGGAATGCTTTATCATCGGTGGTGCCGCCGTGTACCGCGAAGCGATGCCGCTGGTTGAAAAGCTCTATTTGACGAGAGTCCTATCGCACGTGGATGGCGATGTATTCTTCCCTGAATGGAACGATAAGTTCCAGAAAGAAAGCGAAGAATCTTTCCCGGCAGACGAAAAAAACGACTTCCCGACAACCTTTGAAATTTGGGTACGAAAAAAATAAGGTTCTATTGCCCTTAGAATAACTTATTATATACTAGAGATGTTGTTGAGAAATGGAAAGAAAATACTTAGACTTCTCATTGCAGTGGTTGCCGCTGTAATTGCTGTTCTATTTGTTGTCAGTTTTAACGGCATGTGCCGTCATGGTTCGTGCAACAATGTCATCGCCCTTAACGATGGCTGGTCCATTTCTTTTGGCGGCATTCATCTTCCGCCGATGGAACATGTCTCCGATTTCCGAGTTCCCTCAAATATTCAGCCCGGCGATACGATTATCTACGAGCGCGATATGCGGAACGATTCAATTCCCTTGCCGACAACGCTCCGATTCCATGCGTATCACGTTGCAGTAGCTGTCTATGTTGACAGTGTTTGCTATTACCGTTATGGTTTTGAACGCTTTAAAGAGGGAAAACTGGTCGGTAGCGGCATCCACCTTGTAAATATGCCGGAATTTCTTGACAATCATGTCATCCGCGTGGTGACGGTTGTGACCGAAAAAGCGGCCGCAAAATCTGTGGCGCAGATTGAACTTTTGCGTTCAAATAGCATGACAGACTATTTTTCGCAAAATTCTGATTCCATTACCATTGGCATATTCCTAATGTTTTTCGGGATGATTGCCTTTATTACAGGCTGCTGTGCCGTCGGTTTTGACAGGGCTTATTACCGCCTTGTTCTGATTGGCTTGTTTGCTGGTTTGATGGGACTTTGGACGCTGAATTACGCGAAGGGTATCCAGATTGTTTCCACGAACTATGCGCTGGATACGACGTTGGAATACGTTTCGCTTTACCTTGCAGCAATCCCGTTTGGCCTTTTGATTATCAATATGCGTGCGGGCAAGATTTCGACCTGGAAGTTGAACGTGCTGAAAGTCATTGTCGGCTTTGGAGTGCTGTTCTTTGTGGTGACGACGATTTTGCATGTGACCGATATTGCGCATTACCCGACATTCTTGCTCGTTTACCATTGCTATATCTTTATTTCGTTCCTGTTCATGGTCATTTTCAAGGTGCTTTATGACCATGGCGCCGGTATGCAAGAAAAAATTCTCGCTTCGGGAACGGTGGTGTTTGTGCTGTTTGGCATTGCCGATTTGTTCCGCTATAACGTGCAGAATTTGTTCGGCTTGGAAAAATCCTTCTTGGATGCGACCTGCCTCCCGGTCGGAACTTTATTGTTCATCTTGCTTTTGATGGTGGGTTATCTCGTCTACATGTACGAAGAACTCATGGACAAGACCGAGAAAGAAGTGCTCCGCCAGATTGCTTATCGCGATGCTTTGACGGGCATTTATAACCGCGCTAAGTGCGATCACATTTTTGAAGTGCTCAACCGCGATGATAGCGACTACGCTATCGTGAGTATCGACGTGAATGGGCTCAAGTACGTGAACGACCACTTTGGACATTCGACGGGTGATAAGCTCCTGTGTGCTTTTGCCGATGTGTTCAAGAATGCGTTTAATGGCATTGGGACGACTATTCGCATGGGTGGTGACGAGTTTGTGGCGATTGTTCGTGCAGAACACCTCTCGGATTTGAATAGCGCTTTGAAGACGATGGTGCTCTTGGAAAAAGAAGCCAAGTTGCCGATTGAATTGAATGTCGCTTATGGCTATTCTGTGCGCCGTCGCGGTGATGCCGTGACTGCAATGGACGTTTACCGCATGGCGGATGCTAATATGTACGCCATGAAGCTCGCCTCTAAGCAACAGCGAATGGCGTAATTAGAACTTAGATCTTTGAAAATCTGCCAACTAAGTTCTGCCAACTAAGTTCTATAAAACTTTTCTTTCGCACATTTTTTTGATTAGATTTTGAATGATGATTGAGTTCAATATCTTTTATAAGCTTGCGGCTGCACTGGGTATCGGTTTTATTATCGGTATGCAGCGTGAAAACTCGTATTCCCGCAATAATTCTAGGCACCCCGCTGGGCTGTGCTCGTTTTCGATTGTGAGCCTTTGTGGCGCCTTGTCTTGCTATTTGGGCGACCTGATGGGTTCGATTGTTCCCTTTGTTGTAGGGCTTGTGATTGTCGGGCTTTTGCTTGTGGCAAGCCATATTGCGTACGGTCTTTCGAATCAGAATAATGGCGGGCCTGCGGGCGTCACGACGAGTGCGGCGCTTATCATGATTTATTTCTTGGGGGCGCTTTGCTGGTTTAACCGGCTTTTGGAAGCGTGTATCCTCATGATTGTGCTTTTGTGGCTGTTGGCGGTCAAGCGGCAGCTTCACGATTTTGCGAAAAAGATTTCGACCGAAGACATCATTGCAACAGTCAAGTTTGCGGTGATTTCTCTCATGATTTTGCCCTTCTTGCCGAATCGCTCATTTGGCCCGGCGGGGCTTGAAGTCTTGAATCCGCATACGATTTGGCTTTTTGTGGTGTTCATTTGCGGCATTGGCTTTGTGGGCTATGTGCTCATCAAACTTGTCGGGCCGGGCAAGGGCATTTGGCTCACGGGACTTTTGGGCGGGCTTGCGAGCAGTACCGCGCTCACGCTGAATTTGGCTGGGCGTAGCGTTGATAACGAACAGTATGCGGCGGACTTCACGCTTGGTATTGTGCTCAGCTGGTCGGTGATGTATGCGCGACTCTACCTCATTTGCATATTCCTGATGCCGTCACTTGCGCTCCCGTTGTTGGCGCCTCTGCTTGTGCCTGTGGTGCCGGGGCTTGGCTATGCGGCGTACTTGAAACTTCGTGAATCTAAGGATCATCGTCAGAAGACGACTGATTTTAACAACCCGTTCAAGCTGTTGCCGGCAATTAAGTTTGGCTTGGTCTTTACGGTGGTCATGTTCATCGCGAATGCGGCTCATGCGTACTTTGGCTCGGGCGCGTTGATGATTTGTAGCTTCTTGGGCGGTGCTGCTGAAATGGATGCGGTGGCGTTCTCGCTCATCGACATGTGCCGAAAGGCGACTCTTGAACACCACAACTTGATTTTGGCACTCCTTTTTGCAAGCCTTGCTAATACGCTTACTAAGGGCTGCATGGTGTATTTTCTTGGGTCTAAGTCCATGCGACGCCCGATTCTCCCGGCGGTGGGGCTTATCTGCGGCGTGTCCGTGGTATTAATTGGAATTTACTCGGTTGTATAAAATGCCTGAAAAAATGAAATTTGCATTGACAATCGCAGGCTTTGATGGTTCTGCGGGCGCTGGAATTTTAGCGGATGTTAAGACGATGGCGCATTTTGGCGTGTACTGTGAATCTGTATGTACTGCACTCACGCAACAGAACGAAGATGAATTTGTGGCGCCTGGATGGGTTATCTGGGAACGCATCGAAGCGCAACTTGAAACGTTGTTTGCTAAGCGACTGTTCAAGTTCGTGAAAATCGGACTTGTCGAAAAAGCAAAGGTGCTACAGCGAATTGTAGAATTTGTCCGTGAAAAATCTCCGGACGCCTACATTATTTGGGATCCGATTGCTAGCGCTTCGGCGGGTTTCCACTTTATGCGCTCGGCTGAACGCGATGAATTTATGCCGGTGATGAAGCAGATTGATTTGGTCACTCCGAATCTGGATGAGTTTGGATTCTTGGGATTTGAACAGGCTGCTTCTCGTGGAAAGTTTGAATTCGGGAAGGATTTCGCCTTGCTTTTGAAAGGTGGACATTCGACGGATGATGATGCTGTTGATACCTTGTGGGACAAGGACGGTAAACAGTACAAGTTTACATGTCCGCGAATTCCGGGCAATGGTAAACACGGCACCGGTTGCCATTTGTCCTCGGCAATTCTTGCAAATCTGGCGCTTGGACATACGCTCCCTGGAGCTTGCCAAGTGGCAAAGAATTACCTCACCGAGCTATTACAAAGCGGTGAAGGTCGACTTGCAAAGGATTTTTAATTAAAACAAAAGAAGCCTCCCGTTGGGGAGGCTCTTTTAATAAACTATTTTATATTACTTCTGGATGCATCTGACAGAGAAAGCGTTGTTCTCTTCGATGGCGCGTTCCGCATAACGTTCGTTGTAACCGCCGATGGTCACGAAGTTTGCAATGTAGGTCGTTTCTTCGGTGGCTGTCCAGAAGAAGGCTGATTTTTCCATGTCTTCGTAAGCGAAATGAGTGTCGCTTTTGCCAGACGCGTTGAATGATGATTTGGTTTCTTCGCAGTAAGGACTCCACATGTCGTTGTTACCGAAGCAGATTCTCTGACCTGCTTGCTTGACTCTAAAGCCGTTTTTCTTGCTTGCGCCGAGGTACTTGCTCAAGAAATTCCAGTCTTTGCGGTCGGGGAGTCTCCAGCCGGTCGGGCATGCCTTCATGGCTGCTTTCCACGTGTAGAGGCGACCGTACTTGTGGCAGTTTTCCTTGTCGTCGTTGTAGCAGTAGCTACCCTTGGTCGTCTTGTAGGTGAGGTTTTCGGCGAGCCAGTTGTGGTTGCCGATTTTCACAATCTTGTAGGTGTGGCCGTCGCGCGGATCCTTGAACTTTTTCGCGGAGGCTTTTTTGGAGGGGGCGGCTGCGGCGATGCATGCTGCCAAGAGCATAAATACTAAACCAATTCTCATGGCGACAAATTTAGAAATTTTCATGATGGAAAATTTTGTTATTTTGTGAAATGAAGAGGATTTAAAGTTGCTTATTGAAGATGTAAAAAAATCGATTGCGGATGCCGGTTTTCACGATGGCGAAAAGATGCCTTCTGTGCGTAAGATGGCTGAGCGTCTTGGTCTTTCAGTCAATACGGTTCATCGCGCTTACAAGATTTTGGCTCAAGAAAAACTTGTGCAGCTCGTTCATGGCAAGGGCTGTTTTTGGGGCTCAGCTCCGTCGTTCGAGGTGAAGGCCGAGGAGAGTGTCTATTCTGTTGTGGAGCGCCTGTTCCAGAACGATTTGGACAGCGGGTATCTAAATGCCTTTGATGAACTCCCTTCGTGCAAGGAACTTTCGAATCGTTATAATGTTTCGCTTTACATTGTCAAAAAGTTTCTGATGCAAAAGTGTTCGCAAGGGATTTTGCGCCATGTGGGGCATCGCTTTTTCTTTAGCGAAGAGCGCCCTGTTGAGAAGTCGAATTACATTTTGTTTGTGCATCGCTCGGATGAATTCGGCCGCTTGAAGATTGAGTCCGAACGCGAATCCGATGTGTTCCGCACGTTTGCGCAGATTGCGGCAGAACAGAAAATTGCGGTGAAGTTTATCGGGTATCACGAAGCTTCGAACCTGTTCTATTTGTCGTCGGGTGAAACTTTTGTTGTAAAAAATGATACCCACTGCTTGGGGGTGTTCCTCTCGACGTGGCTGGTGAATGATGCTGCGAAGTTGTTCGCACATTTTGCATCGTTCAAAAATCCGATTTCGGTCTGGTGGGAATACGCTCCAGATGTGATTCCTGTGATTGCTCGTAATAAAAAGAAGTGGGCGTTCTACAATGTGGCTTTTGGCAAGGAAGCGGGCGTGATTGTCGGACGTTACCTCAAGAGCAAGGATATGGGACCTGTTCATTACCTCTCGCCGTACCATGCTAGTTTTTGGTCGAAGGCTCGCTTACAAGGCTTACTGGATGCGGGGACGGATGTGATTCCGCTTGTCGATGAACGCTATGCCTCTCCGTTTGACTTGGCAGATGCTGCTGAGCACGATGGCGTTGAGCGCCAGACGCTTTTGGACAACATTTTGGAATCGCTTTTGAAGAACGCTACTTTGGATAAATTTGTGTGTTCAAATGACTGGGTGGCGGCTTCGCTGATTGATTACTTCAAGGCGAAAAAGTTGCCGGCGCCATATGTTGTGGGCTTTGATGATACGATTGAAAGTTACCGCTATGTGTTTGATTCGTTTGCATTCAATGTCGGGACGATGGTGAAAGAGGCTATTTACCACATTGTCGCACCGACCATATATGCAGAACAGCGGCGCCAAATGCAGACGCCGCTTGGAAGAGTTGTCGAGAAACACTAAATTTCACTGGATCCTTCGGGCTTTTTGCCCTCAGGATGACGTTTTACTCTCGTCATTCCGAACGAAGTGAGGAATCCAGTTAAGTCTTGTAATGCATTAAAAATCACACATTGAATTTCCCGGAGCAGGCGAGGAGCCCGAGCATATACAGGAGCCCGTCGTAGTAGCGCCAGAGTCCGGTCGGGATTTCCATATTCCAGAGGTCTTCGGCGAACGGCTTGATAAGCGGATCGCCTGCGGGGAGTGCGACAGTCGATGCTGCGTTCATGGCAATCAGGCCGCCCGTAGCAGGCCTTGCCTCGCGCGGGAACGCGCTCCCGTCGACACGCATGTCGGCGAGATACGGGCGACGCCCGTGGAGGTAGCCGAGAATTTTGCGGACTGCAGAAACTTCCCATTCGCTCACGTCGGTACGTTCGCCTTTATCTTGCAATTTTGCGGCGTCAAGACCGATGTTCCACACGACGCGCCAAGCGTCCCCGCAGAAACAATCGCTTTCCGGGTGCCACGGCGTTTCCTTTG
This sequence comes from Fibrobacter succinogenes, assembly GCA_902791475.1. Lineage (GTDB taxonomy): Bacteria > Fibrobacterota > Fibrobacteria > Fibrobacterales > Fibrobacteraceae > Fibrobacter > Fibrobacter succinogenes_J. The sequence goes on along the minus strand of CADAWC010000011.1, from coordinate 27,891 downwards.
GAGTTCCGTCAAATTCACTGTAGTCGGCGGCAAGTCCCGTGACCGGGTGGCAAGCCTTTTTCAAGTAGGCAACGCTGTTGTCTGCAATCTTGTTCCAAATTGCATCGCCGCTGGCTTCGCCGTACATTCTGTAGAATGCGACCGTGTTGTAGCTCGGGTCGGTGTAATCGTTCCCTTTCATGGGCGAAAATCGCACGAGGCCTGCGTTCACGTCCATCATCGTGTACACATCGCCTGCTTGCGGCTTGTGAGCCATGTCGTTGATAAGCTCAACGGCGTCGCGCTTGTATTGTTCGTTTTTGAAAATTTTGGCGGCGTAAAGGAGCGCTGCGGCAAAGTATTCTTCGCCATCCGGAGCGGCACCCGGGTCCATCATCGTGAAATCGGAGGTCGAAACTTGCCAGGAGTAATAACCGGCGAGGTCGCCTTCGGTGTTTTTCATGTGCGTCTTGGCGAATTTCCAGAGCTTGTCGAAAAGGTCCTGCTTGCCGAGGAGTGCGGCAACCGTCATGCCGTAGCTCATGCCTTCGGAGCGAATGTCGTTGTGGCCGATATCCACGATGTACGCCATATCATTGCCTTTGTCAAAGCAAATGCGTTCGTTTTCGCGGTCGCCTTCGAACAGTTGCGTGAAAGCCTTATTGAGTTTTGCCTCGATTTCGGCGGGAGTCTTACCAATTTCTTCAAAAATGTTTCTCATGGCATCTAAAATAGAAATGTATTGGGCTCCCGTCCTGTTTTGTAGATGAAATAATTTAAAAGTGTTGCGAGTGTTTCTTGCAGGGAACTTGCAAAATTGAGGTAATTGCGAAAACAAAATTTGAATAAAATTGAAAATGTCATGATTTGACATTTTATGATTCTATATTTATAAAAAATGATTAATCCCGTTTTTTCAAGCGTGTAGACGGGGAAGGAGAACAAAATGAATGATGTATTAAATGGCTGCGTTGATATATGGCTAGATGAAATGGTTCCTTGCCTCAAGGATTTGGAAACCGGATCAATTGAAGAAACTTTCGTTTTTTAAATAGAAAGTCGTTCTGTTCTTAGAAAATATAATTCGTCCAATGGTTGGGGAATTGATTGGGTTAAAGTCCCTTTAAATGTTGATGTGTTTGCTCTTGCTTTAAAGAGAAATAATGAAGTACAGGGACTTATTGCGCTAAAAAAGGATTCTGATATTCGAACCGTGTATTTGCATTGGGCTTGTACGGCGCCTAGAAATAACATATATTTATTTGGAAAGAAAAAGTATAGTGGTGTCGGTGGTCATCTTTTTGCTATTGCTGTAGATATGTCTTTTAAATGGGGCTTTGATGGATTTGTTTACGGTTTTGCTCTTAATAGGGAGCTTTTGAATCACTATATTGAGTTTCTCGGATGTTCTTTCGTTGGTATTCTTCATCCGTATCATTTTTTGATAGAACCTTGTGCGGCCCAAAAGCTTTTGGAGAATTACACTTATGAGTGGAATTGATAAAAAGACCATGAATTTTGCGGATATTCAAAGCGAATATTTGGGTTTCCCAAATCCTTATAAAGATGCGCCATCTTGTAGGTATGATCATCGTGCTCTTGTTGCATATGCCCAAAAAGTTGGCAAGTCTATAAATGACTTGTCTTACGAAGAAAAACTTGCATTTGTGATAAAATAATAAAAACGCCCGCATTTCTGCGAGCGTCTTTAAAAGCTTGAGTCTTCTTGGCTCTAAGCGGCTTACTACCTGGAGTAGTATTCCACGACGAGCTGTTCTTCGAGCTTGACCGGGATCTGGTCGCGGAGCGGAAGCTTCACGAGAGTACCCTGCATCTTGCCGAGATCGACAGACAAGTATTCCGGAGCGGCAGCAGCAGAAGCGATTGCTTCCTTGATCTGCACGTGTTCCTTGGACTGTTCACGAACAGCGATCACGTCGCCAGCCTTGATGAGGCGGCTCGGAGAGAAGCTACGAACACCGTTCACAGTGAAGTGACCGTGTGCAACGTACTGACGAGCAGCGAAGATCGTACGGGCAAAACCCATGCGGTAGACGACTGCGTCAAGACGAGTTTCGAGCAAGATCATCAGGTTGTCACCTGCAGAACCTTCACGACGGTTAGCTTCCTTGTATGCCTTGGCAAGCTGAGCTTCGGAAATGTTGTAGGTGAAACGAAGACGCTGCTTTTCGACCAACTGCTGCTTGTAAACGGAAGCAGACTTCTTGCGGGTCTGACCATGCTGGCCAGGTGCGAAGTTGCGGCGGTCGAGAGCCTTTTGAGTCTTCTGAGAAACGGCAACGCCGAGAGAGCGTGCTACTTTACCTTTAGGTCCGCGGAAGGAGGACATATTTACCTCTTTGAGGAAGCTCTTTGGTTACGCTCGCAAGTTGGCAGAGCTTGGCACGACATGCGAGATTTGGACTTCAAATTTAGTCAAATGTTCACTACTTGTCAACAGAATCTTGGCATTTCTCGAAGACGAAGGGGTTGTGGTCGCCCTGGACCTTGAAAATGCGGCGGTCTCGTTCGCATTCGCGCTCGGTGACGGGGTACATCTTGTCCCAGGCTTCGAAAAGCTTGCGGTCTTGCTTGGAAAGGTTGATGTTGTAGGTCTTTTCCATGTAGAAATGCACGCGGGCAATCAGGCCTCGGACTTCTTTGCGGGGTTGGACCTTCTTTTCCTTGAAATCGACGATGGTTTCGCACTCGCCGTACATGGGGGCTGGGTTGTTCGTCCACTGGCTGAACATGAAGTTGTTGCGGTCTCCGTTCACTTCGCCGATGGCGGGGTAGAGGTTGTGGAGGTCGCCTTCCATGATTTTGAACGTGGAGTCATTGGCGCTGCAGTTCTTGCGGCCGCCGTCACGCCAGCAGGGGAGGTGCTTACCCATGTTGTGGGCGGTCACGATGTGTTCCCACTCGATGCGCTTGGTGCGTTCGAGGCTTTTGCGGTTTGGGTTTTCGCGCGGCTTGTAGTTGCAGGTGCTAAAGTCCACGTGTTTTTTGTCGAGGTAGCGGCAACCGCAGTAGATTGTCTCCTGGAGTTCGCCGTAGTAGATGCGCCTCATTTGCTTGCCCGCATCGCGGTAGTTGTAGTGACGGGGTGCGGCCTCAGGATCGACTTTCGCAAACGAAAATGCTGCGAAAACGCAAAGAATCAAAGCGACAGCGCTTGCTGAAACTTTCATATAAACAAAACCTCTTTTTATGTGTGATAGAAATGTAATCATTTTAGTGGTCGGTAAACAGTGGTTAAGTAAACAGGATCATGAAATGAAGGGTGGATTAACCATTTTTCATAAACACTAACCACTGCTCACTGTCTACTGTCTTCTTCCTACTAATCACCAACCACTTCCCTGGATCCTTCGACTCCGGGTTTCACCCTTCGCTCAGGATGACACCTCGTACTTCCTACTGTCTACTGTCTACTTCCTACTAATCACTATTTCTATATTATAGCCCATGATTCAGAACGGATTGGAATATTTGAATTCCCGCCTCATAATTCGGGATGGTGCCTGTTTTTGCGTTTTTCTATGCCGAAAGTTTGTTTTTCAGGGCTAAAATTGAGTGCTTAATTTGTGTGTTACGTACTTGGCGTGGAAATTTTCCTGTTTAAGTACGTAAATAGCTTTAATTTTATATACAAATTAAATTTATGGGAGGCTGTTTTACGTACTGATTTGTGCCTATGAGCCCTTTTAGTACGTAAAATGGAAATATTATGAATGTTGTGGATAAACTAGAATCTTGTTTTTACGTACTAACAACTTTTTTATTTGCCTTATAGTACGTAAAAATCGCAGGAAACGCCTAAAAATCGCTCGAAATTCCGCAATTTCCACCGCAGGTGCCCTAACTTTCTATATTATTGACCATGATTCAGAACGGATTGGAATATTTGAATTCCCGCCTCATATTCGGGATGATGCCGGGTCTTGCTTCTACCCGTAAACTTTGCGAAGCTCTCGGAAATCCTCAAAAAAAGTTTAAGACGATTCATGTTGTTGGCACGAATGGCAAGGGCTCGACGAGCTATTACTTGTCGGGTGTTTTGCAGGCGCACGGCCTCAAGACGGGGCTTTATACGAGTCCGCACTTGGTGAGCATGCGTGAACGCATCCGCGTGAACGATTTGCCGATTGATGATGAATCGCTCGACCGCCTGATTATGCAGGTCAAGTCTGCAGCCGAAAAAACGCAAGTGGAACCGACGTTCTTTGAAGTTTTGACGATTGTCGCATTCCTCTATTACGCAGAACAGAACATCGATGTGGCGGTCTTGGAAGCGGGTATGGGCGGTCGCTTGGATAGCACTGCCGTTGCCGACGGTGAACTGATTGTGCTCACGAGCATTGGGCTGGAACACACGGAAGTTCTCGGTAGCACAGAATCGGCAATCCTCAAGGAAAAAATGGGGGTGGCGGGTTCTGCACAAAGTATCATTTCAAATGGCTGTAGCAAGACTTTTGTCTTGGGTGGCTTGAGCGAAGCTTTGATTGCCGAAGCGAAAGTTTTTGCGGCTTCGCATGGTTGCTCGTGTGTCGTTCCTGAAATCCGTAACGATATTGAACTCCCGAATTTAGGACAACATTACGTCGAAAATGCAAGCCTTTCTCTTAAGGCCGCGGAACTGTTTTTACAAAAGTCGCGCAACATTTCTGTTGCGGATGCTGTTGTGAATAAAGGAATTGTTTACGACGACGCTCTTGCGCTCACGACTCTTACGACTCGCTCCTGGGCGGGCCGTATGCAAAAGCTTATTGATGCAAATGGTGTGACGAAGTTTATTCTAGATGGCGCTCACAATTCCCACGCGGTTCGTCGCCTGGTCGAGACGCTTGACAAGTATTACCCGAATCAGAAGTTCCATTGCGTGTTTGGTGCGCTTCGCGACAAGGATGTGGGCGAGATGCTCAAGCTCATGGCTCCGCACGTGAGCGCTTGGCATATCACGCGTACGCCGTATCCGCGATTCCGCGAGCTCATTGATTTGCAGAGCGAGCTTGAAAAGCTTGGACTGAATGTCGCAAGTGCGGGCGAGTTTTCCCGCGGGTATCTCAATGAAGTTTGTGCAAGCGTTACGGATGGTTCGCCTGTGCTCATTACGGGTAGCCTTTATATGATCGGGGCTACTGTGCAGGCGCTCAAGGACGATTTTGACGGGCTCGCATTTTTCCGTGGGATGGAACCTACGACAAACGAACACCGTTAATTGGCGCGTACTAATGGGCGCGTAGCGCGATTAAAAAAAAGACATTGGCTTAGCCAATGTCTTTTTGCTTGAAACTTAAGTAGGATTATTAGTCCATTTCATCAAGTTCAGCGTATGCCTTTTCAGCAGCGGCGCGAATCTTTTCAGCTTCTTCTTTCTTTTCCTGCTGTTCAAGCATCTTGATGTATTCGGAGACGAGGTCAGAGTCGAGCGTCATCACACCGTAGATTTTGAATTTGCCATCGGGAGTGGTTTCAACCTTGACATCGTTGAGCGTTGCACCATTGAGGCGCTGGCTGACGGAGGTCTTGGACGTGCTCTGGAAGTGTTCGGCAATTTCGTCGCTCACATCTTCCTTGAAGTTCTTGACAAGAGCCTTGGTGTAAGAATCGATGGACTTGGCGAGGTCTACGCGAGCGTTCTGGTCGGCCTTTTCAAGAGCAATCTGTTCGTCCGCAGATTCGCCAATACCGATACCTGCCGGAATGTGCTGCTTGAGGTAGCTCTTCTTCTGCATCTGCATTTCGATGAGAAGGCTAGCCTGCTTTTCTTGCGGAGTCTGCGGAGGATTGCTGGAGCAACCTGCGAAGAGTGCAGCAAGTGCGAAACATGCGATGAGTTTTTTCATTGTTTTCTCCTTGGAATTAAAATCCTGATATATTGTTTTGTGACTTTAATATACAAAAAATATTTTGCGAAGATGTTGTTTTGCGGCATTTGTCAAAAAAAGTGTTGTTAAACGCATGAAAAGACACTTTCTATAGTGCTTTTTTGTATTATAATATAGTACGTATATTTTTGTAAAATTTTGGAGGTTGTCTTGAACAATACAGTACCCGTCCTGCAAATGATTACGCAGTCCGATATTGTGACCATGGTTATTCTCGGGATTCTCGCCTTTATGTCGCTTGGCTCCTGGGGCATCATCATCGTGAAATTCTTTAAGCATAAATCAAATTTGCGCGCGAACGCCAAGTTCTTTAAGGAATTTTGCAAGCTCAAGCATTTCTCTGAACTCCAAAAACTTTGCACGGTTTCGAACGATAGCGCACTCCGCTTGTTGAGTGTTGAAGTCTTGAACGAAGTGTCCAAGTTCAAGGGTAAAGTAACTTACGAATCTATTCAGCATCGTTCCTCCTTACTCGAAGATGCTATTCAGCGTTCGATTGAAGGAATCCGCATGGGTGAGGACCGCTATTTGACTTTCCTTGCCACAAGTTCTAACTTGGCTCCGTTCTTTGGTTTGCTCGGTACCGTTTGGGGCATCATGATCGCTTTCTTCCAGATTGGTCATCACGGTTCTGCGGATTTGACTGTTGTCGCTCCGGGTATTGCCATGGCTCTTATCACTACGGTGGCGGGCCTCTTGGTGGCAATACCTGCCTCTGCCGGCTACAATTACTTTACCTCGAAGAATGGTTCTAACGAAACATCGTATTACAACTTTGGATCGCAAGTTTTGAGCTTGTTCAAGAGAGATGACATGCTCGCTGTTGAAGGAGTTGCCGAGGAGGAAGCGTGAAACGCAGCCGCCGTAAGGACTTAAAGCAGGAACTCAACCTCACGAACATGATTGATATCGTGTTCGCCATCTTGATTGTATTTATTTTGTGCGCACCGTTGATGAGCCAGGGCGTGAAGGTCAATCTTCCGCAGGTCAAGGCTCCGACGATGGAACAGCAGAAACTTCTGAAAGTATCCATCACCAAGAACCTTGAAATTTTCATCGCCGATATGCAGGTAGACATGGAAAGTTTCGAGAGCATTTTCAAGTCTCTGTGGAACGGCGAAATGGCTGTGGTCATCAATTCGGACGAGGCTGTAAGTTACGGCTTTGTGATGAAGGTTGTGACGCTGGTGCAAAAGCTCGGTGTAACGAAGCTTGGTTTCTTGACAATGACTCCAAAAGATGAACTGGTAAATGAAAAGAAATAGGGACCATATCCAATATTTCGAGACGGAAAACGATGGATCTTTGTTCAAGATTATCGTGTGTGCTGTCGTGTTTCATTTGGCAGTTGTCGGAACTTTGATCGCTCTCAACAACATTGATTTGAGTAAGCCTGCCGAAGAAATTCCCGTGTTCGAGATGGTTCAAGTCGATGAACCGGTAAAGCAGCCTGCGGCTCACGCCCCGATGCCGGAACCAGAACCGCAACAAGCGCCGAAGGTGGAACCGCCGCCTCCGCAACCGCCGGAACCTGTACCTGAAACGACACCGGAACCAGAACCTGCTCCAGAGCCGACTCCGGAAAAAACGCTAGAGCCGGAAGCTCCGCAAGTCCCCGAAGAGCCTGCTCCCGAAGTGAAGCCGGATACGCCTGAACCCGTGCCTGTGCCGGAACCCAAGGCCGAAGAGAAGAAACCGGAAGAAAAAGTCGAAAAGCCGAAGCCCGTCGAGAAGCCTGTTGAAAAGCCGGTGGAAAAGGTCGCTAAAAAAACAGTTGAAAAGAAGAAGGTCGAGAAGAAGCCTGCGAAAAAGCCGAAGGATGACGACTTTGATATCGACGATTTGAATTTGCAGAAGTCGTTTGAATTGCCGAGTCTTAAGGCGGTAAATCCGATTGATATGGACCCGCTGATGCAGGTGTTCCTGGAACGTGCGAAAGCGAAAATCATGAGCAATTTCAATCCGCCAAGCGGACTGACGATTGATCGTGATGCAAAAACGACGGTACAGTTTACAGTTGAACGCTCGGGTGCGATTGCTAGCGTGTTCCTCAAGCGTTCTTCGTCGAACAGCGCGTGGGATCACTTGTCGATGCGTGCGGTGAAGATTTCGAAGTTGCCGGAACTTCCGCCGACGTACAAGGGTTCAAGTCTTGTGTTGCAATTTAACTTTACGCCGAACTAGGAGGTGCCTTCGGCACAGTTATGAGTTCTAAGTTACTAGTTACTAGAGATGTTCTTATAGCAAATTCTAGTAACTAGCCCGAAGGGCGAAGTAACTATTAACTAGTAACTACAATGAGGTTTATGATGAATAAAATAAAATTACTTTTTGTGCTTGTTGCGATGGCGCTTGCGGTGCCTGCGTTTGCGGCGATTGATACGATTGCTGTGGATGTGGGAATTTCGGTATTCCAGACGATGCCGATTGGCGTTGTGCCTTTTGAAGAAAATGGAAACATCAAGTGGACAAATGAAGCTCCGCATTTGATTTTGACGCGTGATGCAAACCTCACGGGGCGTTTTGAAGCCGTGAATTCGGACAAGTTTGACTTGGTGCTTTTTAGCAAAAAACGCGCCCGCCAGTACGTGACCGGCAATGCGACCAAGCTTTCGAACGGAAAAATCAAGCTTGATTGCTATCTGTATGCTTCCGAGACGAAGGACGTATTGCTTGGCGAAAGTTATACCGTGAAGCCTTATGACGTGCGTCAGGCGGTGCATTCGTTCTTTGACAAGGTCGTTTATCGCTTGTTCGGGGAACGTGGTGTCGCTTCGACAAAGCTTGCTTATGTTTCGAAAATCGATGGCGTGAAGCAGGTCGTGATTTCGGATTACGATGGTTTTTCTCGTCGCCAGATTACGCGTGATTCTTCAATCAATATGATGCCGGTTTGGCAGAAGGGCAACAAGGGCCTTGTGTATGTGAACTTCCGCAAGCAACGCCCGAACCTTTACGCCATCACGTTTGGCGGCAAGGAAACCCCGCTCTTTACGCAATTCAAGCAGACGTTTAGCCCGGCTGTAAACCCGAAGACCGGTGAACTCCTTTTCTCGGTGACGGAAGGTGCAAAGACGGAACTTTATCGTGGCGACATGAAGACGGGCTCTGCACAGAAGTTCTTGCACTTGAAATCAAATCAGGTGAGCCCCTCTTGGAGCCCGTTTGCAAGCGAAGTGCTCTTTACGAGTGACCGTGGCGGTTCTCCGCAAGTGTACGCGGTAGGGAAGGATGGCACGGACGTGCGACGCATTACGTACATGGGCCATTACAATGAACGTGCAAGCTGGTCACCAGAAGGTGATCGCATTGTCTACACGTCGATGGACGATGGCAAGATGAATATTTATACCTGTGCTCTCGATGGTACGGATATTATCCAGCTGACCTCGAACGCAGGGAATAACGAACACCCGACTTGGTCGCCCGATGGCAAGCTGATTGCATTTGCCAGTGACCGTGGCGGTAATTATCAAATTTATATTATGCGTAAAGATGGGAGCGGCGTGACTCGCATTACGAATGGTAGCGAAAATACGTCACCGACTTGGTCCTGGTTCTTTGACGAGAAAAAATTTAAATAGAGGAGTGAATTATGGGTAAGGTCATTAAACTTGCTTTGATGGGTACGGCTGTTGCGCTTTTAGCATGGGGCTGCAGCAAGGAAAAGCCTGAAACGGATCCGCAACCGCAAACGGCGCCGGAAGCTCCTGCGGATTCGACGCTCAATCTCGATGCGCTTGTGGCAGATACGTTGAGTGCGGATTCTTTGGCTCGTTTGGAAGCGGAACGACTTGAAGCAGAACGTGCACGTTTGGAAGAATTGATCAACCGCATCATGCTCGAAGATGTGTACTTTGACTATGACCGCTCCGAATTGACCGAGAATGCAAAGCGTTTGCTCGCGCAAGTGGCTGAAATCCTGGTCAACGAAACTCGCTTTATCGTGACTGTTGAAGGCCATACGGATGCTCGCGGTACCGAAGACTACAACATTTCTCTGGGTGCTCGCCGATCGACTGTGGTGCGTGAGTTCTTGATTGCGTACGGCGTGGATGCCAACAGGCTTGTTTCAGTGAGCTATGGCAAGGAACGTCCGAAGGTTCAGGGAACTGACGAAACGGCGTATTCCAAGAATCGCAGAGCGCATTTCCGCGTGTCCATTGATCAATAGTTTGGGGAGGACTTGATTGTGAATTTGAAGACTTTATCTCTTGGCGTTGTTTTGGCATCTTTTGTGCTTTCGGGTTGCAGTAGCATTACGATGTTGCGTACAAAAGAAATGCGTGCAGTCGGTGACGATGTCATTGCTAAGAATGATTCGGCGTACAAGGCTCTTTCGGCAGAAAATGCTGCGCTCCGTGCTGAACTCGATAGCGTGAAGGCTCAGCTTGATGCTTCTGCAGTGGCGCAAAAGCGCTTGCAGGCCGAAGTGACGGTGCTTTCGAATCGCATGAGCGAAGAAACGGTCCGCCGCGATACACGTCAGGAAGAAATCATTTACCGCTTGGATTTGCTACTTGGCAAGTCTGACAAGATTTTGGCAAAGAAGGTCGTGGTGAACAATGGCGTGGCTAGCGCCGTGATGGAACCGGACGCCAATGCTGAAAAGATGATTGAAGCGGAAACGATGTTCAATGCCGCTCATTCGGATTATCACCGTGGCGAATACAAGCTTGCGTACAATGGCTTTAAGCAGGTTTATGAGCTTGTGAAAAAGGGCGAAATGGCTGAAGGCGCTCTCTACTGGATGTCGCTTTGTTTGATTGAAGCGAATCAGGCGGCAAAGGCAAAGACGCTCCTCACGAATCTCGTAGATTCCAATCCGAACGGGATGAAGGCTTGCGCGGGTATGTACAAGCTTGCTTCGATTTACGGCAATGAATGCAATCTGGACCGTAAAAAGCAGTATTTGCAGATGATTCTTTCGAACAATACGTGTGCTTCGACTCCAGAACTGGAGCAGGCCGCGATTTCGTTGCAGGAAATGCTCGACTTTAAGTCTCCGGACGGGCGCTCAGCAGCGGAAATTTGCCGCGAACAAATGCGATAAATACGAAAAAAGCCGGCTGGGAGCCGGCTTTTGTGCGTTTGGAGTGACGCAATTTTTTAATCGTCGCGGGCGTCCGGATTGAAACGCTTGACGGTTGCACCGATCTTTGCCATTTTGGCTTCGAAATTTTCGTAACCGCGGTCGAGATGGTAAATACGGCTGATGGTCGTTTCGCCTTCGGCAATGAGGCCTGCGAGAACGAGAGCTGCACTGGCGCGGAGGTCGGAACCCATGATGTCTGCACCTTCGAGCGGGAGGCCACCCTTGATTGTTGCTGTATTGCCGTTCAACTGGATGGATGCTCCCAAGCGTTCGAGTTCAGCGACATGCTTAAAGCGATCGTTGTAAACCGTGTCTTGCACGAGGCTATTGCCTGGAATGGAGAGGAGCGTTGCCATGAACGGAGCCTGCATATCGGTCGGGAATCCCGGGAACGGGAGCGTCACAAGGCTCATCGGTTTGAGTTCCTGCTGGCGGGCGTCAACTTCGGCCCAGTCGGCACCGACGTTCACCTTGCAGCCGATTTCGCGGAAAGCGTCGAGCGTAGAGGCGATGTGTTCAGGAATGATGCGAGTGACTTTCACGCGGCCGCGCGTGATGGCGGCGGCGCAGAGGAATGTGCCTGCTTCAATGCGGTCCGGGATGGTGACGCCTGTACCCGGGCGGAGCGATTCGACGCCCTGGACGGTGAGGGTGCGTGTGCCGCGGCCTTGAATTTTTGCGCCCATGCTCGTGAGGAAGTCGATGAGGTTATCGATTTCGGGTTCGAGGGCTGCATTCTGCAAGACGCTCACGCCTTTGGCAAGAGTTGCTGCCATCAAGACGTTGACTGTTGCACCGACGCTAGAAATCGGGAAGTTGAAGTTGCCACCGGGGAGGCGGCCTTCGCATGTGGCTTCGACGTAACCGTGAGTGACGGTAATCTTTGCACCGAGCGCTTCGAGGCCTTTGAGGTGAAGGTCCACAGGGCGCGGGCCCCAGGCGCATCCGCCGGGGAGCGAGACTCGGCAACGCCCGAATCTGGCAACGAGAGGGCCGAGCACGTAGAAGCTTGCGCGCATGGTCTTCACGAGTTCGTACGGTGCTTCGAGATGGTCTACACCGCGGGTGTCGATTTTTAGAACGTGGCTTCCACCGTTGATGTGGCAACCGATCACGCGGAGCACATCGGACATGGTCTTCATGTCTTTTAGGTGCGGAACATTTGTGATTTCAGAAACGCCGTCGGCGAGGAGGGCCGCTGCCATCACGGCAAGCACGGCGTTCTTTGCTCCAGAAATTTCAACTTCACCATTGACAGGTGCTTTAACTTGCGGAACGATAAACTGATCCATATAAATTAAACCTCTTTCTTTTCTTTTGGTTCGATGGCATTATGAACGACACGAGTCTGTGCGATAAAGTCGTGTAACGCTCTCTTTTGCGGATCGATAAGGACAATAAGGTAACCCAGACCATAAAAAATGAGAGTCGCTTGCGTGACGATGCTTGCCACAAAGCGGAAAATCGAGAATGCCCACGAAAGCTTTTCGCCATTTGCCATTTCAACATGAATGCGCATGAGCTTTTTACCCGGCGTGGCGCCCCAAACTGCATGGAATACAATAAAGTAAATTGCCTGTACAACGCTCCAAATCGTAAAGAACGTAGACATTCCGGGGAGTTCGAGTGCTTTGGATACAAGTTCTGTGGAGGTGGGGTTTTCGATGTACTGATTTGCGATTTCGGAGGCGGCACTTAAGTCCACCATACCGGCCAAACTCATGACGTAAAGGAACAACGCACCGACTACAGAAAGAATTAAGTTGTCTATAATAAAGGCGTTAGCGCGTACAAAAAATCCTGCGTAGCGTTTGCGGTTTAGTTTGCTCTGGAGAAGCGTTTCAATTGTCTGCTTGAGGAGTTCTTCTTCGGTCGGCTCCGGGGGCTCGCTTGCTTCGGGAAAATCTTTCCATGCTTTCCAATTCGTTTCGCCTGAGTGCCAGACTAAAGTTTCGTCTTTTATTTTGCCTTCGTTGACAAAATCTCTAATTTCATCGATAGAATAAGGACCTTGACGCCTATCCCCGTCGGTGATTGATGTGTCGATATAAAACCATTTCATGTTGAGGAATAATTTAGTAAAAAGTTCGCAAGCCGAATTTTCGAAAAAATCCTAAATTTACAGGTTATGATGATGTTTAAAATTGGTCAGCGCTACGTTAGCCAAGCCGAACCTACCCTGGGGCTTGGTATTGTATCTGAAGTTCAGGGCCGTACTGTTAAAATTTTGTTCCCGTCTATCGGTCAAGCTCGTATTTACAGGACCGATGAAGCTCCGATTGAACGTTTTGTTTTGCAAGTAGGTGAAACCGTCAAGAGCGAAAAGGGCGTCTCCTTCGTGGTGGACTCCGTTCGCGAAGATGCGGGTATCATGGTTTATGTCGGGCGTAATGGCAAAGAGATGAAGGAATCCGAGCTGAGCTCGAAGATTTCGACCGCTCGACCGGCAGTGCTGTTTAAGGCCTTGGCCGATGACGAAGTTTGCTCGTCACGTGATTTTTTGCGCCATGAAGATGCGATGGAAATGTATTACAAGTGGATGTCTTCGCCGGTTCGCGGCATGATTGGTCCGCGTGTGAACATGATCCCGCACCAGTATTACCTTTGTTACCGCGCATGCTCTAGCTCTACGCTCCCGAGGCTTATGCTTTCGGACGAAGTGGGCCTCGGCAAGACGATCGAAGCCGGCATGATTTGGCATGCCCTCAAGGCGCGAGGCCGCATCCAGCGTACGCTCGTGATTGTTCCGGAGACGCTGAAGCACCAGTGGATGATTGAGATGAAGCGCCGCTTCAACCAACTCTTTACGCTTGTCGATGAAGGTTACATTCGCGGACTTTTCGTGGGTGTCGCGAAGGACGAGACGAAACCGAACCCGTTCCTGCAAAGTAACGACATCATCGTGTCCATCGACTTTTTGATGGCTCAGCCTGCATTGATCGAAGACCTTTTGAAGACGAACTGGGACATGACCATCATTGATGAAGCTCACCATCTGGTGTGCGAGGATGGTTTTACGAGCCACGAGTACATGCTCGCAAATAGGGTGATTGGTCGCTCTAAGGGTGTTTTGCTTTTGACCGGTACGCCCTTGCAGCTCCATCCGGAATCGCAGTTCAACCGTCTCAAGATGCTCGACCCGGTGCGCTTTGCAGACTATAACGATTTTATCAAGGACCAGGAAGCTTACCTCAAGCTCGTGAGAGACTTGAATAAGCTCCCGACCGACCCGAACCACCACATGAGCTGGGACGACTTGTACGAATGCGTCCCGAAGAACTCGCAAATCCGTCCGTGGCTGGAACAGGAAAATTCAAAATCCATGACCGCAGGCGAATGGATGCGCCGCATTGTCGATGGTATGGGTACGGGTTCTGTGGTGTTCCGCAATACGCGTAAGGGCGTGGGCGGATTCCCGAAGCGTGTGCTCGATGAAATTCCGCTCGAGCCGAATCCGGCTTACCGTGAAATGGTGGAAGTCGCTGCCGACCGCGACTTGGAAGCATCGACCGACATCCAGGAAAATGGCCTCCTCTGCACGAGGTTCTCCGACGCATGGGCGATGGACGAACGCTTTGTGTGGCTCAAGGGATTCCTCAAGGAATACAAGAACGAAAAGGTTTTGCTGATTTGCGAATCCATCCAGGTGGTGCAGGCGCTTGAAACTTTGCTCCTCGAATTCTTGGGCGAAGGTGCGTTTGTGATGTTCCACGAAGATATGAGCATCATGGCACGTGACAAGGCTGCGGCAAACTTCAGCAAGCCCGATGGCGCTAACTTGCTCATCGCTTCTGAAATTGGTTCTGAAGGCCGTAACTTCCAGTTCTCGCATCACTTGGTCCTGTTCGACTTGCCGCTTGATGCCGCTCTCGTGGAACAGCGTATTGGCCGCTTGGACCGCATTGGTCAGGACAAGGACATCATCATCCACGTGCCGTACGTGAAGGGTTCTGGTCAGGAAGTGATGTTCCGCTGGTACAACGAAGGCTTGAATTCGTTTGGCGCTCCGCTCATGAGCGGTGGTGAACTCTTCCTCAAGTACACGGAATCCTTGATTGAAGCTTTGGCAACGCCGCGCGCTAGCCTTGAAAATTTTGTGAAGAACGTCATCCCGCAGGTCAAGAAAGACTGTGAGCAGATGCGTAAGCATATCGAAAACGGCCGTGACCGCTTGCTCGAATTCAACTCCCGCAATCCAGAAAAGGCAAAGGAAATCACGGATGAAATTCGTGAACTTGATGCGGAACCGGAACTCAAGAATCTCGTGTTTGATTCTTTGATGAATCGCGGACTCGATGTGGAAAAGAGCTCTGTGCAGGATTGCTTCCTCATTACGATGGGACCGCAGGTTGAAGCGGGCTCTGTGCCGGGCATGCCTGATTTGGCAATGGCCGCTACTACTGCTGGCGGTGGTCGCGTGAATAGCCAAACGGATTTGTGTGGCGAAGGCGGTGGAGATTCCGATGGCGACGGTCGCGTGAGTGGTGGCACTTGCATGACGGTGACCTTCGATCGCGATGTTGCGATGACGCATGACGATATCGAATTTATCAGCTTGGACCATCCGCTCGCTCAGGGCGTGTTCGATTACGAAACGAGCTTTGGCCGTGGAACGGTTTCTTGCGCGATTTGGCCGAACTCCGGTTTGCGCGGACTCATGATGCAGTACAACTTTGCTGTGGAACTCCCAGTGTCCGAAGAATGGGGCTGCGCCGATATCGCTGGGCCGAAGTATTTCAAGGTGCTCGTGAATGCGAAGGGCGAAAACATGTCTGAACATTTCGATGCGCTTTCGAATGCGGCGCTCAAGGATGTGGGCGTTCCGCAGGGCAATGCGGCTGTCGATATGACGCTTCGTTACTTTGCTAAGGATGGCCTTGCGAAGGCTCGCTTGATTGTTTCTGAACAGGCGAAGAAGTATGCCGAAGAAGCGGCAAATGCCGTGGAAGCCCGTTCGGAACAGGAATACCAGCGCATGAACCACTTGCTCTCGATGCGTGGCAAGGCGGGTACAAGCGAAGCTTTGAAGCAGCTCCGCAAGAATGTGCAGGAACGCAAGAAGATTGTGGCTAACCCGCAACTCCGCCTCGATGCAATTCGCTTGGTGGTGTGCAAATAGACGAAAGAACGCCCACAGAAGTGGGCTACAGACGAGAGACGAAAGAGTATGCAGTGGTTAGTAAACAGAAATGAAAATAATGCTGTCATTCCCGACTTGATCGGGAATCTCCATTTTCTCCTTCGAAAGAAGGAGGTGCCCGCTCAGAGGCGGGCATGACATCAAAGGAAAATTGCTAACTAATAACTATTGACTAATAACTAACGACTGAAAAATGAGTGAATTAAGAAAGAACATTTTAGATGAAGCTCGCCGCGTGGTGGTGAAAATTGGATCTCGCATTCTCGTGGATTCCGAGCGTGGTGGTGTTCGTACGCGTTACATCCAGAAACTCGCAGATTCCGTGGCTCGCTTGATGGATGCAGGCAAGGAAGTCGTCATTGTCACGAGTGGCGCTGTGGGAACTGGCATGGCTGAACTGGGTTACGCTCAAAAGCCGACCGTGCTTGCCGAAAAGCAGGCTTGCGCTGCCGTGGGCCAGATTGACCTTATGTACGCTTATCGCGAAATGTTCCGCTGGGTGCAACTCTCCGTTGGTCAGATCCTCTTGTCTGCAGAAGACTTCCGCGACCGTGCACGTTACAAGAATTTGCAGAACACCATCAAGGCCATGCTTGCACGTAAGATTGTTCCTATCATTAACGAGAATGACTCCTTGGCTGTCGCTGAAATCAAGGTGGGCGATAACGACAAGCTCTCGAGCGATGTGGCGCTCTTCCTTGATGCAGACTTGCTCCTCATCTTTACGGATGAAGACGGCTTGTTCGATGACAATCCGAAGAAGAATCCGAACGCTCGCTTGTTGAACTTTGTTCCTGAAATCACGCCTGCCATTTTGGCGCTTGCCGGAAAGCCCGGCGAGGCCGGGTCCGCCGTCAGTACCGGCGGCATGAGGAGCAAGCTCGAAGCCATTCGCAATGTGACAAAGAGTGGTGCGAATGCATTCCTCGCAAACGGCATGAAGGTACTCCCGCATCAGGTGTTCTTTGAAAACGCAAATGGTACTTTGTTCGCAGGTTCCAAGAAAAAGCTTAATAGCCGTCAGCGTTGGCTGAGCTTTATCACAACGCCGCGTGGAAGCGTGATTGTCGATGAAGGCGGCGTGAAGGCTTTGCGTGAAAATCATTCGAGCTTGTTGCCGGTGGGTGTTGTTGCCGTACAGAAGCATTTTGACAAGGGCGACTTGATTGAAGTCCAGGATGAAAAGAAGAATCCTGTGGCTCGCGGTGTCGCTGGTTTTGATAGCGAAACGCTCAAGCTTGTGCTCCGCAAGAAGACTGCCCAAGTGCACGAAATCTTGGGCAAGAATGTTCCGGATGAACTTATCCACAAGAACGACTTGGTTGTATTCTAATTAGGTGACTTTAGACCGCTTTAAACAAAAGGATCAAACGTATGGCTGAAGATCAGAATGTCGAAGAACTGGCCGAAGAATCGGCGGAACTCCCGAAAGTTGAAAGTAGGGAAGACCTGGCTCGCATTATACAGGCGCTTGTGTTTGCGTCTCCGGATGTCGTGACGCTCAAGAAGCTTCGCGAAATTCTCGGTGACTTTTTGGACGCTCGTTCTGTGGCGGATGCGCTCATTACTGCGAACGATTCTTTGAACAAGATTCAGTCTCCGTTTGAAATTGTGGAACAGGCGGGCGGTTACCGCTTTAGAACACGTGCAAAGTATTATCCGTGGGTGCGTAAGCTCTTCCCGGAAGCAAATGCCCGCAGGCTTAGCCAGGCGGCTCTTGAAACGCTTGCCGTGATTGCGTACCAGCAGCCGATTACCAAAGCCGCCATTGAACAGGTTCGTGGCGTTTCGTCTGCGGATGGTCCGATCCGTAACTTGCTCGACAAGGGATTTATTACTTTGGGTGCAAGAGCTGAAACTGTTGGTAACCCTTATACTTACGTGACCACGCAGGAATTTTTGAAATACTTTGGTATCAATCGCATTCCAGAAGACTTGCCGCGTTTGCGCGAATTCAGTGAACTTTTGGAAGCGGGTGCCTTGGTGCCGCAGTACTCCAAGCCTGATAACGCTCCGGAAGAACCGACTCCGCTCGAAGAATCGACTGACCAGATTGAATTGTCTATGGGAGATGCTTAATGGCCGTTACTCCGTTGATGCAGCAATATTACGAAATCAAGAAAGAAAATCCTGGCTGCATTTTGTTTTTCCGCATGGGCGACTTCTTTGAACTTTTTGAAGATGACGCTGTAATCGCCTCGAAAATTTTAGGTTTAACGCTCACGAGCCGCAATAACGGCGCCTCCGGTGCAACGCCTTTGTGCGGGTTCCCGCACCACGCTGCCGAACGCTATGTGCCAAAGATGGTGGCTGCCGGCTACCGCATCGCCATTTGCGAACAGGTCGAAGACCCGAAACTCGCGAAGGGCATTGTCAAGCGCGACATTGTTGAAATCATCAGCGCCGGCACGGCGATGAACGAAGAAAACCTCAATGCAAAAGAGGCAAATTACCTTTGCGCTTATGTGCCTGCGACAAGCGATGATGGCAAGGGCGGAAACGGGGACGTAGCTGCGTTTGCGATTGCCGATGTGACAACGGGTTATTTGGCGACGTGCCGTAGCAGTGTGCAGGCTTTCGAATGTGAATTCAGCCGCCGCATGCCCAAGGAAATTGTGATTCCCGAAGGGACGACGATTCCATCTGCGATTATGGACTTGATCAAGGCGGAAAACGTCTTGGTCACCGAACTCCCTGCGATTTTGTTTGCAGAAGACCAGGCGAAGGATGTGCTGTTTACGCACTTCAAGGTCGAAGCTCTTGATGGCCTTGGCTTGGATGGTCGCGTTTTTGAAACGTCTGTGACGGGTGCGTTGCTCCAGTATTTGATCAACCAGAAAAAGTCCGAACTGTCGCACTTTACGACGCTCGAGATTTTGAATCTGGACGATTACATGACGCTCGATCCGAGCACGCTCCGCAATTTGGAACTCGTGCGTCCGTTGAATGCTGACGATTATTCCAGCACGCTTTGCTCGGTGCTCGATTTTACGGTGACGGCGATGGGTGGGCGTACGCTCAAGGACTGGGTGAGCCATCCGTTGATTGCTGTGGACCGCATCCGCGAACGCGAAGAAGCGGTGGGCGAACTTGTCCAGAATCCTGTGGCGCTTGACGAACTCAAGGAATCGCTCACGTCGATTCTTGATATGGAGCGCTTGATGGGCCGTGTCGGTAGCGGTCGTGCAAATGCGCGTGACCTCGCGGGAATGGGACGTTCTCTTTCGCAGGCATCAAAGGTCGCTGACGTTTTGGAAGGCTTGCATGCGCCGCTTTTTGAAGGTCTACGCGAAACGTTGAATGCAGCAAAGGGCCGTGGCGAAGACTTGCTCAAGTACTTCAATGATGACTTGCCGATGACCGTGCGCGAAGGCGGTATGATTCGCCCGGGGGCAAGTGCTGAACTTGATGCGATGAACGAAGACATCAAGGAACGCCGCGAATGGATTGCTTCCTTGGAAGGTCGCGAACGCGAACGCCTTGGAATCCCGTCATTGAAAGTCGGTTACAACCGCGTGTTCGGTTATTACATCGAAATCACGAAGGCGCAGATGGCAAAGGCCACGCAGCCGATTCCGGATGAGTATATCCGCAAGCAGACAACGGTGAATGGCGAACGCTATATCACGCCGGAAATGAAGGAATGCGAATCCGTCATCAGCAACGCCGAAGTCAACATCCATGCGCTGGAATACAAGATTTTCTGTGAACTTCGCGAACGCGTGAACAGCTGGCGCGCCGAACTCCAGGGCATTGCCGATGCAATTGCTCGAGTCGATAGCTTGTACAGCTTTGCCCGTGCGGCACGTAAGTACAATTACGTTTGCCCGGAAGTTTTTGAAGGGACGGGTATTGAAATTCGCGGCGGTTTCCATCCGGTGATTGTCGCGGTGAACCCCGATTTGAATTTTATCCCGAACGACGTGACGCTCTCGCCGGATGGTACGCGACTAATGCTCATTACGGGCCCGAACATGGCTGGTAAATCAACGTACTTACGCCAGACGGGACTCATTGTGCTCATGGCGCAGATTGGCTGCTTTGTGCCTGCCGAAAGTGCTCGCATTGGCGTAGTGGACCGCATCTTTACGCGTGTGGGCGCGAGTGACCGCTTGAGCCGTGGCCTCAGTACGTTCATGGTCGAAATGATTGAAACGGCGAACATCCTCCGCAATGCGACGCCGCATAGCCTTGTGCTGCTCGATGAAATCGGTCGCGGTACGAGCACGTTTGACGGCCTCTCGATTGCGTGGGCAATTGTCGAGACGCTCCACAGCGAGCCCGCTCGCATGGCGCTTACGCTGTTTGCAACGCACTATCACGAATTGACGGGGCTTGTGGATTCGCTGGAGCATGCCGGAAACTTCCAGGTCGCCGTGCAGGAAAAGGGCGACAAGCTCACGTTCTTGCACAAGATTCTCGAAGGCGCTTGCGATTCGAGCTATGGCATTCACGTGGCCGAGATGGCGGGGCTCCCACCTAACGTGGTGCGCCGAGCTCGCAAGATTTTGCTCCGTTTGGAAAAGCAGAAGATTGATCCGAGCGACGAGGCGCAAAACAAGAAAATCAAGGCGCAGCCGCAGATGGACTTGTTTGCACCGCCAGACGAAAACACGCTCTTGCTCAAGGATGAAATTCGCAGGCTCAAGCCCGAGGAAATGACCCCGATGCAAGCGCTGCAGCGCCTCATGGACCTGAAGGAAAATTACGGGAAATAGAATAGGTTTTAGGTAATAGGTGTTAGGTATTAGGTTTATAAAAGTGGCTTCGCCGACCTTTGCCTAACAAAATTGCTAATTATTACCTACAACCTATAGCCTACCACCTAACTCCTAACAATGATCGATTTCGCGGCTTTAATGAACTTTGCTTTTGAGAATCGGCTCTACGAGTCCGAGGTTCATGGCATTGAGCATTGGCATCAGGTGGAGTACAATGGGCTCCTCTTGGCGAAAAAGACTGGCGCTGACATTGATGTGGTGCGCTTGTTTGCGATTTTCCATGATTCGCAGCGTTTGGATGATGCGTACGACCGTGAACATGGCGCACGTGGCGCAGAATTTGCACAGTGCTGTCGTGAAGAAAAGCGCTTTGAGCTGGACGATGAACGTTTTGGCTGGCTCTATGATGCGTGCCGTCTCCACACGATTCAGCCGCGTACGGGAATTGTTACGATAGACACGTGCTTTGATGCGGACCGTCTGGATTTGGGCCGTGTCGGGTTCCCGCTGAATCCCCAAAAGATGGCGACGGAATGGGGTGCAAAAATAGCCCAGAAGTCGCTGACTTCGGGCTATTCCGTATTCCACATGCGCGATTGGATTCGCAAATTGGTGCTTTAATTATTCCTTAATCGCCTGGAACGTGCAGCTGATTTCGACAGCGACGTTCTTCGGGAGTGTCGAAACGCCGACTGCCGTACGGGCGTGCTTTCCATTTTCTCCGAGTATCTGTACGGCAAGTTCGCTAGCGCCATTCAGTACAATCGGCTGGTCGTGAAAATCGTTTGCGGACTGCACAAAACCCTGGATCTGAACGAGGCGGAGTGTTTCGCCGGCTTTCAACTGCGTGAGAGCGGCGGCAATGTTGTTCAAAAAGCAAATCTGTGCCGCTTCTTTAGCTTTTTCCACAGAAATCTGGTTCGGAACAACGCCGGTAAAAGCAGAAAAATCTCCCTTCACAGACGGCAACTGTCCAGAAACGATAATCGTATCGCCAAAGCGCGTTGCCGGAACATAAGCGGCAACCGGTGCGGGGCAGGCAGGGAGCGTCAGCCCCAATTCTTGGAATTTAGAGACAATTTGACTCATGTAATCTCCTTGTTTTTGCGCCTTTAATATACAATAATTGAAGCGCGTTTGGGACGTTTATGCCCCGCTATTTAAAGTGCGCGCATGTTTTTCGTGCGGGTATATTTTAAGGCTATTGTTGGCGATTACTTCTTCTCGACTAATTCCGTGGCGAGCTTCTTCATTCCGTTGAAGTCCCACTTGCCACTGCCGAGCTTCGGGATGGCTTCGACGCAGAACACGGAACCCGGCTGCATGAGTGGCGGGATTCCCGATTTGCGCAAACTTCTTGAGATTTCTTCGGTATCGAGAGCTTCATCGCCTTTGACGAGGAGCACGATGCGTTCGCCTTTCACAGAATCCGGAACGGCGGTAATGGCAAATTCGTGTTCTCCCAAGATGCCTGTTTCTGCAATGCGGAGTTCCACGGCGGTAAGCGAAATCATTTCGCCGCCGAGCTTTGCAAAGCGACTGTAGCGACCGAGAATTTGTATGAACCCGTCCTTGGTGATGGTGCACTTGTCACCGGTTTTGTACCAACGGCGACCGTCGATTTCTAGAATCACGGAGTCGGTCTTTGCTTCGTCCTTGAGGTAGCCCTTCATGACTTGCGGGCCGGTCACGACGAGCATGCCTTCTTCGCCCGGAGCCAAGAATTCGTTTGTCTCGGGGTTAATAATGGCACCTGTAGAACCCGGGACGACCATGCCGATGCTAGAGGTGTCGCAGCATTTTTCCATGGTCAAGAAATCGTCCAAAAGTACGTTCGGTGCGTTGAGCGTGGCTAGCGGCGTAAGTTCTGTGCAGCCGTAGCCTTCGTAAATATCCTTACCGAACTTGAGCTTGAACGTTTCGCGCATTTCGGGGCGGAGCTTTTCGGCACCGGCGATGATGTAGCGGAGCGTGTCGAGGCACATCGGGTGGACCCAGCGGTTGATGGCAATGGCGCGGAGGAACGTCGGCGTGCCCATGAGGATGGTCGTCTTGTACTGGGCGCACACGCGGGCGAGAGTCTTGATGTCGGTTGGGTCTGGGCAGAGCACCATTGGTACGCCATCCAAAAGCGGCATCATGAACGTCATCGTAAAGCCGAACGAGTGGAACAGCGGGAGGAGGGAGGTCATCACATCGTTACGGCAGAGCTTGACAATGTAATCGCATTGCTGGGCATTGGCGACCACGTTTTTGTGTGAGAGTTCCACGCCCTTCGGTGTGCCTTCGGAACCCGAGCTGAAGAGAATCACGGCGTCGTCGCTGAGTCTTGCGGAGGTGTTGAACCACAAATTGCGGAGGAGCTTTGCAGGGCAGATTGATACGAAGTAGGCACAAATGAGTCGGCTGAATGTCGAAATTTTAGCTTCTTCTTCGTCCAAGAAAATCATCTTGCATTTTTCAGCGAGGTGCTTGAAGTCTGGGTTCTTGCCGCAGAGCTTGTCAAAGAATGGGCGTGTCGTGACGATTGTCGAAAGCTCGGCCTTGTCGATGCAACCGATAATCGTATCAACTGGAGCGGTGTAGTTCAAGTTGACCGTTGTCTTTCCACAGCCGAGGATGGACATAATGCCGAGAGCGGCGTCGCGGCTGGTCGGGAGCATGAAGCCTACGTTTTGGTCGTTCTTGGCGGTAGACTTGATCTTTTTACCGAAGTGGTGGCAGAGGCGGATCATTTCGTAACCGGTCACGTGGTTGCCAGCGGGGTCAATCAAAATCGGGCGGGAGCGGCGCTTGCGCATGGCGCGGTACCAAAGCGGAACGATTGTTGCCGAATGGTTCATCGCGATATTCCAGATGTCGGTTCCCAAAAGCTGAATTTCTTTGCGGATTTCTTCATCGGAGGTTGTAGCAGGCATTGCCTTGCCAAAACCAACGCTAATGGTGCGGTTGAAATATTGCGGACGGTTCACGCTTTCGGAGGCGTTGCTGTAGCGGCTGCCCCAGAGACCTTGGATGTAGAACGGGACAATCTGAGCTTCGGTGCCTTCGATGGCCTTGCTGTAATCGAGTGAAAACTTGGAAATGAACGGAGCCTTGGAAACTTCGCCTTCGGGGAAGATGACGACGGCTTCGCCCTTGAGGAGCGCTTCGTGGATTTTTTCCATCGCTTCACTTGGGTCGCGGCGGTTGATGTCGATGACGGACTTGCCGTGTGCGAACCAGCGCAAATACCAGTCGGCAAAGGTGTTGCGGTTGCTTGCGATGAGAAGCGGGCGCGGGCTTGCCATCTGGAGCACAGCCCAGTCAATAAAACTGTAGTGCGGGCCGACCAAAAGGAGCGGACCAGATTCGGGCATATTCTGGATGCCGTGGACCTTGACCTTATAGCGGAACACGTATGAGAATGCAAAGCGGAGCCCAGCGCGGAGGAGCGTCATCGGGGTGCGCTTGAGCGTGAACACGAACGTGAGGGCGAGGATCACAGCGAGGAAGAATAGCTGTTTGTGGAGGCTGAGTTCGGTCATGAGGAAGAGGATGACCTGGAAGCCAAGTAAGATGAACAGGAAGCTCATCTGAATCATGAACGAAACGGCGTGGATGCGGCCAGATGTGTCTGGGCGTGTGACGTTTTGGATGACCGTGCGGAGGATGACGAATGCGGAGCCTGCCCAGAAGGCGATGAATGCGTAGAGGAACGCAAGGACGTACTGGTTATTGATGAATGGCGTTATAATCATCGTGATGGAAGACGCAATGGCGGCAAGCGGGATAAGGCCTGTTTCCACGAAGTTCTTGGAAGACTTTGCGGCACTGATGGCGCCAATGATGTAGCCGATTCCGGTGAAGATGAATGTCCACTGGAATAGCGTTGTGCTCTGCGTACCCGTCATGTTCTGCGAAATCATGATGAGGAATTGCGTCACGCTCCAGAATGCGGCAATGCCGAGCATCGAGAGCTTGAGCATCGGGTTCGACCAGGTCGAAGAAAAATTGCGCATGGGGGAGCGAAGCTTCACGAACTTGTTCTGCTTGCAGATGCGGATGCAGAAAGACGAAATCGCGGCAACAAGGCCAACAGCCGAGAGGATAAACGGAAGCAGTGTGTAGCTGATTGTCGAGCTGTCGTTCGGGCTGTAGTCAAACGTGAGGAAGGATATAATTGTGATACCGAGCGCCATGAAAATCAAGTGCTTGGCGTTGATCCTCACGAGGTCGTTCCCGTCGGTGATTTCTTTCATGAGGCCGATTTTTGCCGGATTGAAAATCGAGAGGAAGATGCCGTACAAGAACAATAGCGCAAATGCACCGAAGTCGAGTCTATCGCCAAAGAAGAATGCAATCAGCAAAACGGAAATAGCCATGCCGATGGAGGTCCAACCCATGACCTTGCTCTTGGGGAAACGGCCTGCGAAGTAGCTTGCGACATGCATCATGATGATGCTCGGCGAGAACATGGCGAACTGGAGTAAAAGGCTCAACCAGAAGAATCGTGTGCCTTCGGAGTTGAAGGTTATCCATCTTTGGAAGTGGATGAATAAACCCAGTTGCATAAAAGATGTTAAAAATACAGCTATGTAATAGGGAACTTCGCCAGGGCAAGTAGTACGTTTCATATAGGTTGTTTAGTATAAAAAGTTATTATAAAGTCGGGGTAAATATAGTAATGATTAGTGGGTGGGGAAAAGGAAAAGCCCGCGCGGTGGCGGGCTTGATACTAACGACCAATGGCTGATGACCATTGACTAAAGACTTATTGACTAACAACTACTTCTTAAACACTTTATAGAAGCAGAATGCGCAGAGACCGATGATGGCGCCCCAAGCGCAAATCATGAAAACGAGTCCGCCTGTAGTGAATTCAGCGTCCATTTTTAGCCCTCCATGTTTTCGTCAGAGTTACCGATTTCCATCTTCTTGATGCTCTTGCTGCGGCCTTTTTCAGCAGGGCCGCCCTTGCGCCAGGCATAGGCGATGGCGAGGTTCAAAAGCAAGAACAGCACGAGCAAGAATCCGCGGAATGCCCATGTGAATCCGATTTTTGAGAATGTGTGGCCGAGGAATTCGACTGTTGCATTCGGGTCCACGTTGCTGAGCGTGATGAACGGGAGACCGTCCGTGAGCGTGAACGAAACCAAAAGCACAATCAGGTAAATCGGGCAAACATACATGATGATGGGGCGCAAGAAGCGGGGGAGCTTGAGGAGCGAACCGTCGTTCATTGTTGCGAAGGCTTCGTTTTCGCCCGGTTCAAATTCCACTTCGGCAGGGAGGTCGCCATTGGCTTGCGCTTCCTTTGCCTTGCGGCGTCCGAGCACGAGGCTAAAGAGAACTGCCTGGATCATGCCTACGAACACGATGAGGTACGTACCGCCCCAGAAGTCGAGTTCATCGACGGTGCCTGCGGCGAGGCCGAAAATGGCGGTAAGGCTACCGATAAAGGTAATCGTACTGACCGTCGTGACGGAATTTTTACGCGTAAACTTGAGGTCGTCTTCGCAGAAGCTGATGAGCGGCTGGATGATGGAAATGGCGCTCGTGATGCCAGCAAAGAAGAGCATCGTGAACCAAATCGTCTGAAGCACACCGCCGAACGGGAGCGTTCCGAAAACGTATGGCATCGTCTGGAATCCAAGACCAAACGTGCCGAGCTTCGCGCATTCTTCGATGTTTGCGCCTGCGATAAGCACTGCCATCGGGATCACGACCGTACCACCAATAATCACCTCGGCGAAGCCGTTCGTTGCGCTTGCCGTGAGCGAAGAAAGCACGAGGTCTTCTTTCGGCTTGAGATAGCTTGCGTAGCAGAAGATGATGGCCATACCGAGGCTCATCGTGAAGAACACCTGGCCAGCTGCGGCCATCCAGACCTTGGGGCTAGCGAGTTCCGAGAAATCTGGGTTCCACATGAAGGCAAGACCCTTGCCAATGCCCGGGAGCGTGAGCACGCGGACCACAAGCACAAGGCCCAAAATCAAGAGGATCGGCATGCAAATCTTGTTGGCGCGTTCAATGCCCTTGCGCACACCGAACGAAAGCACAATCATGTTCGCGATAAATGTAATGAGGAAGAAGATGATGGCGACCGGGATGCCACCGACGCAAGTCTTGAGCATGATGTAGTTGCCGAAGAATTCCGTCATCTTTTCCGGACCCTGCGCGACAACGTCCATCAACGTGCCTGTTGCCGAGTAGAATGCGAATGCCAAAATCCAGGACTGGATAAATCCGTAGTAGAAAATGATGAAAATCGGCGGGAGGAGTCCGAGCGAGCCCAGGTACTTTGCCCACTTCTTTTTCTTTTGGAAAATCACGTGGTACGTGCTTGGGGAGGTGCCGTAATTGTGGTAGCCAGCGTAACGGCCAAGCGTCCATTCAATCCAGGCGAGCGGAATCCCGAGGAACACAAACGCAATGAGGTAGGGGATGATGAATGCGCCGCCGCCATTGGTAGCCGCCTGCACAGGGAATCGAAGAAAATTGCCAAGACCGACTGCGGAACCAGCGACTGCGAGGATGACCCCGAGTTTGGAACCCCAGCTTTCACGATTATTTGCCATGTTCTTTTTCCTAAAATTTGAGCCGAAACTCAGTGAGTATTATTTCAAATTTAGTTATTCCTCGAAAAATGGCAACTTTGAAAAATATTACGTGTGTGGGAATAAAAAAACGCAGGCTCCGTGGAGTCTGCGTTTTGCGTTAAAGGTGATTCCGGCATCCTTCGACTGTCGCTCAGGACAGTCTCTGGCCGGAATGACAATGCCGTGCGCTTACTTGTTGTTCGCGCGGATCAAGTTGAGGGCGGAGCCTGCCTTGAACCATGCCCACTGCTGTTCGTTGTAGGTGTGGCTGAGGGCGATGTTATCGACCGAGCCGTCCTTGTGGTGGGCGACGAGCGTGAACTCGGAACCCGGAGCGAACTTGGTGAGGCCAACGATGTCGAACACGTCCTGTTCCTGGATCTTGTCGTAGTCGGCGGCGTTCTTGAAGGTGAGGGCGAGCATGCCCTGCTTCTTGAGGTTCGTCTCGTGGATGCGGGCGAAGCTCTTCACGATTACGGCCTTC
>CADAWC010000010.1 GCA_902791475.1 Fibrobacter succinogenes | reverse complement strand
ATTTCGCCAGTCACCTTGTCCTGCGGAACGTTGAAGTCAACACGGATGAACACGCGCTTGCCGGCGAGTTCGAGATCTTCGATAGAAAGCTTTGCCATTATAGCACCTTCTTTTTAGGGTTAAAAATTTACGCGGGAAAATATAGTAACTTTTGCGTAGGGCGAACAAAGCGAAGCTGCTTGCAGATTCATTTTTGAGCCCAGCAAAAGACGCTCAAAGAGCGTCAAAGGCGAGAGCAGCGGCAAAAGTGTACAAGGCGAGAGTAGCAAAATCGTGCTTGCACGAATTTATTACCGAGCCGTAGCCACGGACGCTGTAGGCGTCAAACAACTTGTTGTTTTGACATTGCCGAGCCGTCCTATATGCGTTCCGAAGGGACGCCATATAGAAAAGACGAGAGACGAAAGACGAAAGATTTTTTCAATGGAAAAGCAAGTAGATGATGATAGATAGAAAACGCCTCAGTTGCATTCCGGCTAATCCATCGTCTCTTGTAACTAGATTTTTACAAACAAGGTGTCGTTTCATATTATAAGGTGACATTTTTATCACACTTATAATTTATTCGCCCAAATCGTGATTCTAATCGTGAAAAAAAATTATATAATTCATTACTGGTGTTTTTTTTATATATTTTTCCAAAAAAATTGGATTATTCGGAGTAGATACGATGAAGCGTTCTTTCTTATTGGCCTTATGCCTTTCCGCAGCAGCAGCTTTTGCTGGAGTTTATGATATTGCTGATTTCTCGGCTAGAGATGCCGTCACGTCTGACAATCAGGTTTTTGCCTCTAGCGGCGAACTGAACACAATTTCTGCTGATGATGCAGCATCCCTCCCGTCTGGAAATATTGTTCTCCGTCAGAAATTCGCTCAAGAATCCGGCATCAACGCTTATCAGCTTTACGTCGGTCAAGTCGGTGACATTTCTTCTATGACCGCATTGAGCGTCCCGTCTACGATTTCTTACAAGAACGTCATCAAGTCCAAGCTTTACGTTCGCCGTGGCATGAAGCCGGGTGACGACGCCGAAAAGGTCTACTTCGATGGCAAGTACGTTTACATTCCGGGCGCCACATCTGCAATTACGTTTGTCAATGGCATCGCCACTGAACTCAAGGGCGAAGCTCCGGCAGCATCCGCAAGTACCGCTCCGGCTCAGGAATGCGATGAATTCGATGTTTCTTGCGATGAAGACATTCTTGCAGCAAAGAACAGCAACAGCTACAATGTTTCTGGCGACCTGAACAGCACCAACTCCCGTGCTGACGCCCGTGATTACTCCGCATCCGCAGCAGCACAAGACGTTAAAGACCGCTTCGGTATCGCTGACGAAGTCCGCTTCTGGAGCGCAGTTGCCCTTTCTGCTATCGCAGCAGGCAGTGCCGTCATTGGCGTTCTCCAGCAGATGAAGGCAAGCGAAGCTGACAAGGCTTACAAGGATCTCGACGGTGTCGCAAACATTGTCAGCCAAAAGATTGAAAAGACCTGTAAGGAAGGCATTGCTGGTGTAACCAACCAAGATGCATGCATTAGCTACTACAAAAACACAAGAGACGAAGGCGCATTCATGTTCAACAATTGGAACTACGCCGGTTTGCAGGACAGAATGAAGATCAATAAGGACACCAAGGATTCCTACGCCATGGGCCGTAACATCTGGTTCGGCGTTTCGGCACTCAGCTTGACTACAGCTATCGTTTTGTTCGCATGGTAATGGAACAAGGGCGAATCCGACTCAAAGACGTTCAATTTGATTGCATTGTAGGCATACTCCCCTACGAACGCGAAAACGAGCAACCAATCATCTTGAACCTGACCCTTTGGTTGGACTTTGCCAAAGCTGCAGAAACAGAAGATTTAAACGAATCTATTGATTATGCAAAGTTAGCGGAAGAACTCAAAGGGTTCATCCGCCTTTCTTGTTTTAAGTTGGTTGAAACGCTTGTTGTAAAGACCGCAGAATACGTCTTGGAACATTATCCAAAAGCAACAGCCGTAGAAGTTTCCGTTACAAAGCCCAAGGCCGTCCCAGGCTGTCTCGGCGCCGAAGCGTGTATAAAGGTTTCTAGGAGTTAGGTATTAGGTTTTAGGAGAATAATCGCGGCTCCGCCGCATCTTATAGTTGCACGAAGTGCATGATACTTTACCTAACACCTATAACCTGTAACCTAAGACCTATTACCCTCTAAACGCTCTATACCGCAAAGCTTCTGAAAGATCCATAATATCAACGGCGGAGGCGCCGCGCAAATCGGCAATCGTGCGCGCGACTTTTAACAACCGAAAGTATCCGCGCGCACTCAATTCCATTTTAGCAGCTGCATTTACCGCAAAGCTTTCTACAGCAAGAGTCATCGATGCAAATTTCCGTGCGTATTCCGATGACATTTCGGCATTGGATTTAAAAGGCAAATTGCGGAAGCGATTATGCTGAATAGTTCGAGCTGCACACACGCGCTTGCGAATATCTGCAGAGGACTCACCTCGCCCTTTTATAGCAAACATTGCAGCATCTACAGGCGGCACACTTACCTGGATGTCAATACGATCCAACAGCGGTCCCGAGATTTTTTCTCGATAACGTTTACGAGCCTCGGGCAAACAAGTGCATTCGCGCTTCGGATCCATCGAATAGCCGCATGGACACGGGTTCATTGCCGCCCCCATCATAAATCGGGCAGGCCACACCACAGTTCCACTTGCACGGCTGACCGAGATTTCACCTTCTTCCATCGGTTCGCGTAACGCTTCCAAGACGTTCCGATTAAACTCAGGCAACTCATCCAAGAACAAAACGCCATTATGAGCCAAGCTCGCCTCACCCGGCAAGAGCCGTGTACCGCCGCCCACAAGCGAAGCCATTGACGCGGAATGATGCGGGGAACGGAACGGCCGCGTAAGTACAGGCTTAAAATCATCAGAATCACCAGCGCGACGCGCACAGGAATGAATACGCGTTGTTTCCAAAATTTCCTGTTCAGTCATCTCGGGCAAAATTCCCAGCAAGCATTTCGCACAAAGCGTTTTGCCAGCACCTGGCGAACCTACAAGCAAAAAATTATGCGCCCCCGCAGCAGCAATTTCAAGCGCACGCTTTACGCCTTCCATCCCCACCACATTCTTAAAATCAGGAACACCATCACCGATATCCACTCGACACGATGCTATCCCTTTTGAAATTTTCACATCCTGACTTGAATTGCGCGCCAAGATTTCAACGCATTCCCCAAGTGTATCCGCGCAGATAAAACGAAGACCTTCCACCAGCGAAGCTTCCTGCACATTCCCACGCGGAATAACGAGAATGCGCTCACGTTCTGTAGACAAGTTCATTGCGATGGATAACACTCCACGGACAGGCTTCAACAAACCATCCAATGAAAGTTCACCCACAAATACATAACGTTCCAACTGCGGGACTTCAATCTCCCCCGTCGAAACAAGCAAGCCTATCGCTAGCGGAAGGTCTAAAGCACTCCCCTCCTTTCGCAAATCCGCCGGCGACAGGTTTACCGTTGTACGAAAACCAGTCACCACTTTCCCGATGGAGCGTATTGCCGAAACAACGCGTTCACGAGATTCCCTTACCGCATTGTCCGGCAGCCCAACAAGAGTAAACCCAGGCAGTCCTTGAGCGGCATCGACTTCTACACTGACAGGAACAGCCTTTATTCCAAACAAGCAATAAGAACGGATTCTGCGAAACAATTTGCACCTACCTTACGCTACTGCAGCCTGGTACTTTTCAAGCACGCAATTTTCGATATGTTCGCGCAGTTGGCGCGTAATCGGCAAGCACACAGTGCGGTAATCTTCGCCCTTATAGAACGTATCAATCGGGTAACCAACAAACATGCCATTTTCGCCATCCATCACACGGAGCCCGCGAATCTGAATTTGGTCGTTCAGCACGATTGTCGCAATTCCCTTCATATGGCCAAGATTCGCCCCTTCCTTGAAAGGAAAAACCTGAACATTCGTCACGGCAAGACAATCAAAAGCCGGAGACATTGTAGGGATACTCGATGTTTTCTTTTCTATTTTTTCAGCCATATCGGCCTCCTATTTTTTGAAGATAAGCCACAGTTGAATGCACTCGCATTCTTGCGGAACGCTACACAGTATGCAAAAGACGTGCCAGAGTGAAAATTGCCGATTTTAAGCAAATTTTCGCATTTTCATTCAAATAAAAAAGTGATTAATCGATTTAATCACTGATTAATCAGTCTTTTTAATTCATATAAGTTAATCAAATTTAATACTTTATCCACATTAAATTAAAGCTAAAAAATAAGGTCAATAGTCATTAGTCAATGGTCATTAGAAAATCTTTAGTTTCAATAATCAACTATTGACTAATAACCAATGACCAACTACCAATAACTTTTTCTAACTTCTACCCATGCTTTTAAAACCGAATATGAAATGGACGGCCAACCAGGGAATTATCCACCCAATGGTCACAGCCGAGTTTTCACAAACGACGAACAGCGTCGTCGTCAAGTTTACCGTTGAAGAACCTATGGACTGCTACCGCGCCGCCGTTCAAGAAGACAACGGACGCAGCTGGGAAGATTCCTGCGTGGAAATCTTTTTGCAGAACCCAGCGAACCCAGCCGAATATTTCAACTTCGAAACGACAAGCCGAGGCTTTGTGCTCGCCGCCCATGGAAACGACCGCAATAACAGACAAACTCTCCCGCTCAATGAAATCGCAAAAATCAAGCGTTCCGGCACAGCGCCAAGCATCCAGGACGATTCCGTCTACTGGACAATGACGGTCGAAATCCCTGCCGAGATTTTTGGAATTAAAGCATTCGAAGCGCCACTCCGCGGAAACCTCTACAAGTGCGCCGATAAAGCAAACACGCCCCATTACCTGAGCGCGTTCCGCATAGAAACAGAAAAACCGGACTTTCACCGCCCGGAATTTTTTGATGTTTTGTAATACAAACTAGAGAACCTTGTCATGCCCGCCACTGAGCGGGCATCTCCTTTCACAGAACAAGAAGGCGATTCCCGACTGTCATCCCGGACTTGTTCCGGGACGGGAATGACAATCAGAACAACAATCTTACATCATTCTAAGTTTCATCTCGAAGACGGCGCGATCATTTTCGTCGAGAATTCGCATGTACGTAGCCCCGTTGTGGTCCGCACGGAAGATTCTCATCGTCTGCCCTTCTTCGGATTCGCCCAAGTAATGGACTTCGAGTTCAGACGGGATGCAGAGTTCCAAATCCGAAGCGCTAAACACGTTCAACGCAAGCTTCACGTACTCGATGTTGTTCATGTGGTGCGACATATCGATATGTTGCGGCAACACCTTTTGCTGATAAACTTCTTCGTACTCTTCTGGTTTCACGTTAAAGCGGTCGAATTCGTCCGTCATAAACGCATCCGGGAATCCGTCCGTCGGGAAGTCCACATCCGAAAGGCGCATCGGGCGATGGCGATCGAGACTGAGGCAGCACATTTCCTGTTTTGCAAAAATAATCGGTTCGCCTTCCACCGTGGTAATCGCCGTATTTTCGTTCAAACGAATCAGCTGGTTATCTGCCGGGAAGGACGTTGTCACGACCTTGTCGCGCCAGTACGGACGCTTGAGGAACTTGAACTTCGCCTTGTAAACGACCCAAAAGCCGCCCTTTTCTTTCACCACGAAATTGTCCATTTTCATGGCGCCAAAATTTTCAGTAATATTGTCCTGGACCATGAGCGCAGTCTGTGCAAGGCCCATCTTTCCAGACACATCAATATAAGCCGAAGTTATTGTTCTCGGCTTTTGGAACACAAGCGGATTTTTCGCCAAAGTATAAATATCAATCATGGTTTTAATATAATTTTTTTTATCATTTGGGCGCATGTCTACCGTTATTATTTTCAATAAGCCTTTTGGTGTTTTGAGCCAGTTCACCCCCGAAGCGGGCCACCCCGCCCTCGATAGCTTCGGATTTCCGCCAGGAGTGTACGCCGCAGGTCGCCTAGACCATGATAGCGAAGGCGCTTTACTCCTCACCGATAACGGCAAGCTCATCAAAAAGCTACTGGACCCGAAATACGAGCACCCACGCACATACTTAGCTCAAGTGGACGGTCAAATCACCGAAGACGCAGTCCGCAAGCTCGCAAAAGGCGTAGACATCAAAGGCTACCATACCAAGCCCTGCAAGGCTGAAATTGTCAAAGCCCCAGACTGGATTTGGGAACGCAATCCGCCAGTACGCTTCCGCGCAAACATTCCCACCAGCTGGGTAAAGCTCACACTCATCGAAGGCAAGAACCGCCAAGTCCGTCACATGACTGCAGCCGTAGGCTTCCCCACGCTCCGCCTTGTCCGCGTGCAAATAGGAAACATTCCGCTTGGCAAATTAAAGCCCGGCGAATGGCGCGTAGTCACAGACAAAGTTATTTAATTGTCAAATTACTAGACATATAGCCTTTGATAAATTGACAAAGGAAGTTTTCTAAAGGCCAATATTTATCCCCCTTCAAAGAGATATTTTCTTAATAGTAATCACCAAAAGGGGATATTTGGATGAATACCAACACATCATTCAAGGTTGTAGCCTTGTTGGCGGCTACAGCCGTAGTTTCTAATGCTAACGAAGGCCCTTGCGACATCTACGCAAAAGCAAAAACTCCATGCGTCGCAGCACACAGCTTGACACGTGCACTCTACTCCAGCTACAGCGGGAACCTCTACCAAGTCCGCAGAGCCGATGGGCAAACCAAGGACATTCCGGTCGAGACCATGGGAGGTTATGTCAAATCTTCCGTGCAAGACGACTTTTGTGCAGGCTCCAAATGCACAATTTCAATCATTTACGATCAGAGCAGCTACAAGAACGATTTGAAGAAATCGCCGCCAGTCTATTGGCTTAAAGATGGAGCCAAAGAAGCGGACGCCAACAGGGCCCCGATTTACATCAGCGGGCGCAAGGCTTACGGATTCTATCGCGACGCCTGGTCCGCTACCGGTTACCGCAATAACAACACCAAAGGTGTAGCCACCGGCGATGAAGAAGAATCCATGTACATGGTGGTTGATGGCAGGCATTACAACGACTTGTGCTGTTTCAACTACGGAAACGCAGAAACGACCGGTAACGATGATGGCCCGGGAACCATGGAATGCATCTACTTCGGAAGCGACAAGGACTGGGGCGGTCCAGGGCAAGGGAACGGTCCGTGGGTAGCCGCGGACTTGGAAGATGGTGTATTCAAGGGAAACGATGCTGGTTGGCAATGGGGCAAAACCCATACGACACCGTGGCCAAACGCACTTTCTATTGAAGCAGACTATGTAACCGCCATGCTGAAAGGCCCGAACGACGGAACGTTCAAACTCAAAGGCGGCAGCGCCCAAAAAGGAAAACTCAACACCATGTGGGATGGCCCACGCAAAAGAGGCTACAGTCCACGCAAGCTGCAAGGCGCCATTGTGCTCGGTAACGGCGGTGACGGTAGCGACGGCGGTGCAGGAACGTTCTTCGAAGGTGTGATGACCATCGGAAACCCGCCAGATTCCGTAGACGATTTGGTACAAGCAAACATTGTCGCCGCCGGTTACGGAAGCAAAATTGACATTTCTAAAAAAGTCGAAATTGAACCATTCAAGGACACGCTTACTATCCCTGGAAAAATTGAAGTTGAGAACTATGATAAAGGCGGAAACGGTCGCGGCTTCCTAGACAGCGATATTGAAAACGAAAACAACCTGTACCGCGAAGACAATGCAGGCCTCGACAGCGCAGGCGACGCCATTATTTACGGCTGGGGTTACGCCAACGACTGGTTACGTTACACGGTAAAAGCGTCCAAGAACGACTCGCCTCGCTCACGCTCACGGCGCGCGTCGCCTCCCCAAGCGATAGCACATTCTTCTCCGTACTCGTTGACGAGAAAAAAGTCGTCACCGTGATGGTCCCGAACACCGGTGACTGGAAGAAATTCGAAACGGTTACAGTCTCCGTGCCTGCAATTGCGGAAGGGACACATGTGCTAAAAATAAAGATTGACAAGCCCTACTTCAATCTTGACTGGATTGAATTTGCAGTCGCCACATTCCAAACAGAATCCATCAAGTTTACAAGGCAAGCCGCAGCATCGCAAGTCTACACAGTTTACGATGTCCTTGGAAACCGTGTTACCTCATTCCAAGCAAACGAAAACGCTATACGTAACATTTGGGACAAAGTCCGCATAAATATGCCAGGCGGCATTTACGTCATCAAGACGCTGAACAAAACCATTCGAATTTCAAATATAAAATAATACTCCTCAAACCAAACTCACTTAAGTAGGCTTCGCAAGAAGCCTATTTTTCAATTATATAAAACTTTACTATTATTTTAACACAACCTAAAAAGGAGATTCTATGAAAAAAATTTTATTGATTTCACTTGTTTTAGCAGCATTTGTACTTTCTGGTTGCGCCATTCTGACGGGGACAAGAATGCGCCCCATCGTTCTTGGACAGATGCTCATCTACGTCCGTGTATCAACAGCAAAAGCATATATTGCGACAGAAATGCCCGAGAAACTCGAAATTGACACCCCATACAACGTCAACTTCCCTTTTTATTACAAAAACGCCGTTCATGACACCACTAAAGGAATCGCCTCCGTTACGTTATTTAACGAAGATTTAGAAATGGGTTTCATACTCGCTTCATACAGCAAAGCTGTACAAAACAATCCTGAAGTTTTCCAAAACGACATAAGCGATTCATTAAAGACGACCAGAATTTTCACCGCTTACGATGAATTTTGCAAAGATTGTACAAATGAAAACCTTATCGATGATGGCTATAATTCCGAAAAAAAGTATACACACAGATGCTACAAAATAACACATGATGACGGAACGCCTGAGGAAACCTGCATCGCATCAAGATTAACACCCAAAGGAAATAACGTTGTTGTTTTCATGCGTAGTTTAACGTTTGACACAAATGTTAGGACAGAACTTTTTGACGCCATTGAAAGCATAGAATTCAAAGACTAGAAACTCCTAAAATTTTCACATACAAGAACACCCCGCAAGCATAAACTTGCGGGGCGTTTTTATAAACAGTGAGATTCAAAATTTCTTTCGTCTCTCGTCTGTAGGACCATAGGTCCGTTCTTTCGTCTAAACTAGATCAATCCCTCAAAGAAATTATTACCCTTATCGTCGACCAAGATAAAGGCGGGGAAGTCCTTGATGGTGATCTTGCGGATGGCTTCCATGCCGAGTTCCGGGAATGCCACGATGTCGTTCGAAAGAATATTCTGTTCAGCGAGAATAGCTGCCGGACCACCGATAGAGCCGAGGAAGAATCCACCGTACTTCTTGCAGGCGTCGGTCACGTCCTGAGAGCGGTTGCCCTTAGCGACCATGATCATCGAAGCACCCTTGCTCTGGAAGCGCATCACGTACGGGTCCATGCGGTTTGCAGTCGTCGGGCCAAAGCTACCTGTCGGCATGCCAGCCGGAGTCTTTGCCGGGCCGGCGTAGTAAATCGGGTGGTCAGAAACGACCTTGAGCACGGTCTTTTCTTCGTCCGTGAGTTCTTCACCGCGTTCCTGCTTGTCGAAGATTTCGGCAATCTTCGCGTGTGCCATGTCGCGGGCCACAATCATCGTGCCCTTGAGGCTGAGGCGCGTCTTCACCGGATACTTGGTGAGGTCGGCAAGCACTTCCTTCATCGGGCGGTCGAGGTCAATTTCGATAGCCGGAGCGAGGTTCACGGCGTTGCCAGCCGGGATGTAGTTTTCCGGATGGTGTTCCATCTTTTCGAGCCAGAGGCCGTTTTCGTCAATCTTGGCCTTGATGTTACGGTCAGCAGAGCAGCTAACGCCGATAGAAACCGGGCAGCTTGCAGCGTGACGCGGAGCGCGAATTACGCGAACGTCGTGCACCAGGTACTTGCCGCCGAACTGGGCGCCAATGCCCGTCTTCTGGCAAATGTGGAGAACCTTTTCTTCCATTTCGAGGTCGCGGAAAATACGGCCGCCTTCAGAACCGCTCGTCGGAATATCGTCGAGGTAGCCGCAGCTAGCGAGCTTCACCATGTGCGTGTTCATTTCGGCAGAGGTACCGCCAATCACGATAGCAAGGTGGTACGGAGGGCAAGCGGCTGTACCGAGAGTCTTCACCTTTTCGGCAAGGAACTTTTCCAAGGACTTCGGGTTGAGGAGCGCCTTGGTCATCGGCCAGTAGTAAGTCTTGTTAGCAGAGCCACCGCCCTTGGCGACGAACAAGAACTTCATTTCGGCACCTTCTTCGGCATGGATATCAATCTGAGCCGGGAGGTTGCAACCGGTGTTCTTTTCTTCGTACATCGTCAAGGGAGCAATCTGGCTGTAGCGAAGGTTCTTGGTGGTGTAAGCGTTGTAGACACCTTCAGAAATCGCTTCGGCATCGTCAAAACCCGTCCAGACCTGCTGACCCTTGTGGGCGACGCAAATAGCCGTACCGGTGTCCTGGCAGAACGGGAGGATGCCCTTAGCGGCAACGCATGCGTTCTTGAGCATGGTGAGGGCGACAAACTTGTCGTTATCCGAAGCTTCCGGATCCTGGAGAATCTTGGCGACCTTGGCCGTGTGGGCCGGACGGAGGCAGAATTCAACTTCTTCGAAAGCAGCCTGGGCGATCTTCGTCAGGGCTTCCTTGGAAACCTTGAGAATCTTCTTACCTTCGAATTCGGCGACAGAAACGCCATCTTTACCGAGACTTACGTATTCGGTTGTATCTTCACCGTGCTGGACGGTAGCTTCGTATTTGAATGCCATAGTAGATAATAGGGGTTAAGGGTTAATTCGTTACTTCCGGCAGTAAAAATAATTCTTTCCAGAGAATAAACCACCCATTTTATCTCCACTTTATCCCCCAAAAACGACCGTTCATCTCCTTTTTTCACATTTTTTTTGAACTTTTTTACTTTTTCCATGACCAAAATCACAGAAGATGTATTATTTTTGATAACGAAACAAAAAAATTCATTTTCCAAGAGGATTGAACGATGAAAAAAATTCTGCTCGCCACGATGATTTCGGCAGCCATGGTTTTTGCAGCTCCGGCAGCAAAGAAGGTTAGCAAGGCAGCAACGGCAAAGAAGGCCGTCGCCGCTAAGGTTGAAAAAGCAGCCGAAGCACCCGCTGCAGTAGAGGCGAAGGCCGCTGAAGCCACTGCCGCTGCTCAGACTCAGGCCGCAGAAGCAACAACTGCAGCACAGGCTCAGGCAACTGACGCTAAGGCAGCAGCAGCCCAGACCGCAGACGCAGCTCAGGCTCAAGCCGCAGCAACGGCTGATGCAGCAAAGGCTCAGGCAACTGCAGTAGCCGACACCGCTAAGGCTCAGGCAACAGAAGCAGCTGCAGCAACGCAGGCTCAGGCCGCTGACGCCGCACAGGCAGCTACTGCACAGGCAGCCGCAACCGCCGACTCCGCCCAGGCTCAGGCACAAGCTGTCGTAGATACCGCTAAGGCTCAGGCCGCTGAAGCTACTGAAGTTCTCGAAGCCAAGGCTGAAGAAGCTCCGGTTGACTCCGCCGCTCTCGCTAAGGCAGAAGAAGAAAAGAAGGCTGCTGAAGCTGAAGCTCAGGCAAAGGCTGAAGAAGAACAGAAAGTTGCTCAGGAAACCAGCGGCACCGCCAAGTCCGCCGTCATGGACAATCCGTGGGAATTCATCGCCGTTTCCGCAGCATTCATCGC
Organism: Fibrobacter succinogenes; assembly: GCA_902791475.1. Classification (GTDB taxonomy): domain Bacteria; phylum Fibrobacterota; class Fibrobacteria; order Fibrobacterales; family Fibrobacteraceae; genus Fibrobacter; species Fibrobacter succinogenes_J. The sequence goes on along the minus strand of CADAWC010000010.1, from coordinate 83,690 downwards.
CTCTGTTCTCGTGATCATCTTCACTGGGGACTAATAAGCGCAATTCTACGCTTTACCAAAAGTTTAGAGACCGCCCGAATTCAGAAAGGACGGTCTTTTTTTATACCAAAATTTTGCAAAAACGGATTACGTTTTGAGAACAGAAGACCAAGACTCTTGGCTTCAAAAGAAGAAAGTAATTTCCGAGAACATATTACATGTTCTAAAACAATTAGAAACACCCCGAAGGCTATAACTTCAGGGTGTTTCTGCTTAAAAAGCCTATTTAACAAACGTTAAACAAACTTCGCTATTACCACTGAATTTTGTGGCAATTATAACCGAGAATCACACGTTCTGTCTTGTTGTAGCCGCGATCACTACGTGTAATTTCCACTTTATAATTACCGGAAACAGGAGCCGTAAATTCAACAACCTGATAGCCACTATTGTCGAGCGTAGATGTGTAAACATTGGACTTCTTGCCATTCTGGTCATACGCAGTAACCGTCAAAGTCATATTTTGCTGAAGGACATTGCCCATAATGCTGCAGTCACCACGGTTCAACCAAGAAATTGCAATACGATACTTCTGATTCTTTTCTATGCCATCTTCATAGAATTCAATCTTGTTATTTACAAAGTGATCGTTATGTTCACCAAGCCAATATCTGGAAACATTTTCTTCCATCATATTTCTGAACTGCGGAATTTTTGTACCGACACTTGCAACAGGCTTGTCTATGTTATCCGAATCATATCGAGGATTCTTTATTTCGTAAACGCTGGCAGTGATCATCAAAGCCTTAACAACTTCGGGATGCCATTTATAGAAAGGCTGTGCTGCAACCAAGTCAGCCGCCATACCAGCCATAAAGATTGTTGCTGCAGCCGTATTCTTGCTACCTGTTGTGGGATGACTTACATATTCCTTCATACCGGTTTTGGCATTGACAGATTCGTAAGTTTTTTCTCCACTCAGATAGATATGATTGAAGCCGAGAATTTCGGGCTTCACAATTTGAGCACCATTACGTCCATAAATGGCGTTTCTCCAATAGTAATCACCAGCATTATCCGTTCGACGATCTACACCGCCTACAGTAATTGCATTCGTTGCAAAAGCAGCGGAATTCGGATTATTTCCTTCACCGGCCGATGCAAACTGGATAATACGCGTGTTATAGATAAAATCATCTAAAACAGCAGCTTCATCCGAGTAAGAGTTATATTCTGCATAAGATGTATTTGTATAAATGTGAGCACCAACATAGTAAGGACCACAGACCTCACCATCTACAGATTTAGGATTGTTCTGAATTCCGGTCGGATAAAGCGGACGATAGCCTTGTTCATGAGATTTCATCACATCAAACCCCGTATAGCAAGCATCCGGAGCAATACGATTCAAAAGCTGTCCATAGCGGTTGAAATCCCAACGAGCTTCAAGCTGACGGTATTGAGAATTGCCAAGTCCTCCAGAAATAACATTATTGGAATAGTGCAACATCGGGATACCTTCGCCCATCAGAAGCACGCTAACCCCTTTACCCCCATGATTCCAGACATCACCATAGCCAAGTCCAATGGCGCTTTTGAGGGAGCCAACATCTGTGTAAAAAACATTGTCAACCTTGTAACCGCCAGAAACGTGAGAGCCTTTATCCGGCACAGCGTTATATTTATACTTATTTTTATTTAAAGTATAATTTGTTTTATTTCTAATAACTTTAGGCTGGGTGTAGTTATTACGGGATTTATCATTTTTTTCGTAGTTTTCTGCTTCAGAAAGGAACTTACTTGCAGAAACGGTACTACCATTAAGCTTATATGTAGTTGAACCGTTTTTGTTAACAAGAACAGCTGAAACCTTCTTAGTCGGCTGATCTACGCGGTAACTATTACGGCAGTAATCTGCAAAAGACGTTACTGTTGGACCGACAGCTGCAAAATTTTGTATGCAAGCTCCAAAAACACCCGCAGTCATTGTAACAGCGAATTTATTCATTTACTTTATCTCCTTTTTATTTATGTGAATAAAAGATGCTGCACAATATAGCATACAATCATCAAAACAAACTATAACAAATTATTTTTTACAAAATAATTTAACACTAAATCTTTCTTACGCGTCACAAATAAAAAACTACAGATATTATATCCTACAATTATAAAGGCTCAATAAAAAAGTGCTAGATATAAAATCAACAATCAAGCATTCTTAATTGACAAATTAAATTTGTAAATTTTCATAAACAATTTATCAATATAACTGATTTTTTCTGTATTCGACTAAAAAAAATTACGATTTGAGCCTATATGCTTCACTCGGAGAAAAAAAAGCAAAAATAGAGTATAATTTGAGAACAAAAAAGGAATAAATCACAATACTTTTTTACATAAATAATCTATTTTACTCTCTTGAGAGAATATAATTAGAGGGCAAGACTCGTTTTGCCCGCTTTTTTGATTATGAAAAGGAGACTCTGTGAGTATCAAGAAGTACCTGTTAGCATTGTGTGCAGCCACCTCTATGGTCGCAGCACAACAAGAACAACCCACTCCTTATGACTTGATTCGCCCCACGTTCCCTTTGACGTGGGATTCGACCGTTTTCAAATACTTCGACACTTCGGTCACCAAGAAAAAGAACATGCTGCCAAAGAAGCTTACTCCACCACAGTACGCTCCCAACGCATTTGTTCCCGACACACTGAATCAGGCATACTTAGATGCCATGAACATGCACATATCCCCCATTCGTGTCAATCAGGCGGGATATCTCGAGAAAGATCCAGAAAAGCAGTTCTTCTACGTAGGTACTGCTGAATCGTTCGAAGTTGTCGATGTCAACGGCAAATCGCTGTCTCCAGCCGTCAAAGGAACCTTCAAGCCTAGCACAAAAACAACCTCATCGAGTTGGCGTATTGTTGCAGGCACCAACGCAGCCACCAACGATAAGCTGCGTTACGAGATCAATTTTAAAGGTCCGACAGGGACAATCCTAATCGGAAATATTCCAGCAGGTGTACCTACCAAAACCCGACTTCGCATTAAAGTCGGTAACGAAATTTCAAGTACATTCATTGTAAGCGATGAAGTTTACTCCATGGTCCGCAATGCGGCCCTCAAGTTCTACGGCATCAACCGTAGTGGGTACGCAGAATCCTGGTTCCGCAAAGGAAAACCCTCCCATACCAAGGACGGTGCAGGTGGAGTAGTCGTTGGTAAAGCCGAAGCCAGAGGTGAGTACCATCCGGAATTGGCAGGAACACTCGCTGGTGGCTATTATGACTGTGGAGACCACCTGAAGGAATCCCAAACCCAAATGTATGCCACGGCTGTTGCCGCTGTGATGGCAGCAACAAACCCCAATGCAGACATGGACGTCTATGCCTATAACCAGGGCGAAACCGTCAATACGGACGGTATTCCCGACATGCTCCGCGAAGCAAAACACGGTGCTGACTTCGTTTTGAAAGCTTACGCTCGAGCCAAGGGCGTGATTGACGACATGGCACTTTCTGTGGGCAGCTTCGGTCCCGACCATGGTTGGTGGGGCCAACCTGAAAATCAGGATTTGTTGCCTGTTGATGGTTCTGCATCCGCAACCGATAGAGGCGGTCCAGCAGCAAGAGCTGTTCGTCTTGGAGAAATTGGTTCTAGTGTCGGTGGTGAAACTGCAGCCAGCATGGCTATCGTAGGTAAGATGTTCTCCGAATATCCGGAATATAAAGCCTTCGCAGATAGCTGTTTGGAAGTCGCTATAAAGATGTACGACTTCAGTAAGGATTTAGCGACAGGCAAAAAATTCAAGAATAACACAGACCCAATAGTAAACACACCCGCATATAGCGGTTCTACCGTTTACCATGACGATATGGCTTTGGCAGCTGTGGCTCTCCTCTACGCCACACATGACACAACCTACCTTTACGATATCGCTGAAAATCCCGCTTTGAGAGGTGGTCAAAGCAAGTTAGACTTTGCGTATAGCAACCCTCAAGGATTCTTCCGCGGTGGTTGGTTCACCTTCAAGCAAGCCGGTTTCTTTAAGGACGGAGCAAACACGGACTGGGCAAGCACCTTTACCTATGCTCTCTATGCTTTCTACAAATTGATTCTTAAAGATGAAGCAACAGCAGCCTCTTACGGCATCGACAACAACAGGCGCCTAGAATATGCAGAAGACATTGCTTACACAATGAGCACTAACGTTTCTGCAGTTTCATACACAGATGGAGCATCGGAATCAATCGTATTGCCTAAAGGCGGAGGATGGACTTCTGACGGAACCGTCAAGTACGAACCTTTGTGGTACACCATGAAGACACAACAGCCTTGGATTTACAACCGATACCAGTTGGGAAATACCATTGACGTCTTGACCTACGCTGATGTAACAAAGGATTTGGAAGGTGTAAAACTTCCGCAGAACGGAGCTCAGAACTGGAAATCGACAGAAATGTTCCAGTTGGGCATCAACCAGCTGAACTACATGTTAGGCATGAACCCGTGGGATATATCCTTTATTTATGGTATTGGCGACAAGAACGACGCCCACCCACACCATCGTGCAGCAAACCCCGAAGGCAAAAACATGCCTGGTGCAGGTTACCCGTACAAGGTCCCTGTTGGAGCCTTATTGGGTGGTGTTCAAGCAGGTGTTGCATGGGATCCTCTGGGAAGAGGCGGTACTAGTGGCACAAGTTGGGAAGGTTATCAAATATCAGAAGTATGTATCGACGCAGCCGCCGCACTTGTCGGAAGCACAATGTTAGTCGCACAGGATGTGGATAAGACAGCCGCTCCAGATATCAGCGTAGAAATCCGCCACGTGAGCATGGACTCAGCCCTCGTGACCGTCAAGCTTACCCAGCGCGGCACAGCAACAATCTCTTACGGCACACAGGAAGGCCAGTACAGTTTGAACGCAACAAGCGAAGGCGCTGGTGTCCAGCACGATATCATCCTCCGCGACTTGAAACCAGGTACGGCCTACTACTTCTATGTCACTGGCGCAAATGCCTACAAGCCAGAAAACACAAAGACCAAATTCCTTGTCGACAGCACTCAGACGCCGTTCACATTCACAACGCTCAGCACGGTTGAAAACGCCAACATTCAAAACGTGACCGTCTGTAACATTAGCGGCGACAGTGCCGAAATCATGTGGTACACCCCGAACGGCGAATACGAATCCAAGATTTACTGGGATACAAAGCCCCACTCAAGCGCCAACGAATTCGCCTACAATTCGGGCGTTGGTAACGCAGACGTGTCTGGCATCCCGACGCAGTTCCACTACGTAAAGATTGGCGGCCTCAAGGAAAAGACGACTTACTACTTCATGGTCGAAAGTAACGGAGCTCAGTCTACCGTCGATGACGACGGCAACCTGCTCAAGTTTACAACACCAGTCACATGGTACGACTTCAGCGTGAGAACATACCAGTATGAATGGGCAGGCAAACCAGCTATTAACATGAATATCATCAACAACGAAGCAAGAGCATTTGATAGCCTGACAGTCCGTATGTACATGCGCGGTGACGACGACCTCTACGATGACGTCGCTATCCGTACCGACATCTGCCAAGCCTATGACGAAGGCGGCTTCAATGGTCCTTGCGACGAAGAAACACTCGCTCAGTTGAACGAAGGCTTCCGTCATGTTCGTCCGGTCAAGATTGAAGACACCTACGACGAAAAGACCAAGACCTGGCAATGGTACTTCCCGATTCCTCTCGGTCCAACAGTCATTAAATCATCAAGCCGTTTCCGCATAGACGTGCTCTTTGTCGCACGTATCCGTGCCGTGGGTCAGGACGATCCGCTTGACATTCCGCCACTGAACAAGAAGTTCTACTGCCATTCTGACATCGACAACAAGTGGCACTGGGTTACCGACCTCACCAGCCAAGAAGCGCTTGACGAAAATCCTGGCGACTGGAGCTGGATACCGCATTCTCGTACAAACTACGAAGAAAAGGACTACCCCGGCATGCCCTGTGAAGATAAAGATGCTGGAGATATTGACTTTACCGTCGCTGCAGAAAACCCGTATGTATCTGTCTACCGTAAAGACGAATTCATCTGGGGTTACAGCCCGTCCAAAAAGGAAATGGAAAACAAGAGAGCGAACTACAAGATGGATATCACTCTTGATCCTCCGTTCAACGTCTCTAACGGTTCCCATATTGATATCGACCAGGCAAGCAGCATTGTCCATGTCACAGGTAAGGCTCACGTGACCGAAGGCGGTTACATTACGAAAGTTTGGGCAAACGGCGTGAAGGTCAGCGGCCAAGCATTCAATGACGGAATCAGCCTCGACAAGTGGTTGCTCAACGAAGCCGGTACCGACATTATCGCCAAGTACGATGTTGCCACAGACATGTGGGATCTCGACATTCCTGTCAAGATGGGCATTGGCTCCAAGAAGGTGGACATCACCATCTTTGCAGGCGCAAACCCCACATGCGAAACATGTGCCGAAAATGGCGGTTGCGCATTTGAAAACAGAACCTACTACATCAACTTCTCGAAGGGTGATGCAACAGCCTCGACGCTAGTGATCAAGGATGCTGCCGGCAACCCGATTGTAAGCCCGGCAAACGCAGAAGGCACAACCTTCTACATCGACTTGATGGATAAGGACAAGATTAAGAGTAAGGCTACCTCTGTTGATATTCAAATCATCAACAACAAGAAGGACGACATTCTCAAAGTGACGTTGACCGCCGACCCGGCTAACCCCGGCCACTTTGTCGGAGGCCCAATCACGGCTGTCAACCACTCCAAGGAAACAAGGAACCAGACATCTGAAATTTCGTTCTTTGCAGGCGATACCATCCAGGTTGTCTACACCGACCCGGATGACGAAGAAGATATCTCCAAGCAGACGTTCTACGCAGAATCCAAGGTGCCGACACCGCAAACCGTTCAAGCCATTGATACGGACTGCGACAACAAGGCTGACCAGCTGAAGATTGTCTTCACAAACAAGCTTGCTGAAGGCTATCCGCTTGACAGCGTCAAGTACTATATCGAAGGCATGGCAGACACCATCAAGGTTGCGCTCACAGCATCTAAGTATTTGGACATGAACGAAATCTTCATTCCGATTGACACGAGCCTCATCCAGACAAACGCAAGCCCGTCTGGAAAGATCACAACTTATGTTGCAGACCGCGGTATTGCTAACGCAGAAAATGCAAAGATTACCGACGGCATCGCCCCCACGCTCACGAGTGTTTCGATTCTCGAAAAGTCTGACGACGACAGAAGCGGTTTCGATACAGTCCTGGTCGCATTCTCCGAACCGGTAATTCTCTCGTCCTTGAGCGAATGGCCGCTAGTCATTTCTGGTGCTACAGCAGCCCCCACGGTTGTTGGAAACGCAACGACAACAAACAACGGCAAGAGCTGGCAGTTTGTCATCAGCGGGAACGCCGATAAGACGCTTGTTCCGATTGGGGCAAAGGCTAGCGCAAGAATCACCGACGACTTCAACATTACCGACCAGAGCCTTAACCAGGTCAATCCGTTTGGCTGTAATCCGACCGTTCCTGTAACGCTCATTTCTCGCCCGGTCCCTGTCTATCATGCTGAAATGATCGACAACGAAGGCGATGGCGTTCCGGACAAGGTCTATATCATGTTCGAACGCAAGCTCAAGGCTAAGGACATGTTCGATAGCATCGTGACGGTCTGGGGCAATCCCGGCATCACACGCTCGTTCATCACGACTGCTGATACGACGGGTGGAGTTATCGTTCCTAAGGAAACCTACTGGACCATTCGCGATTCCGTGTCGGCTCCGTTCACAGTTCAGATTGACTCTGTCACCACCAAGGACTCTGTCAATACCTATAGCATTATCGAAATCACGATTCCTGCAAGCCACGCCTATCCTTACGGTTCTACCAGCGGTGAAAACGATGGTAACGGAACGGTATCCCCGCTCAAGGGTGCGGCAAGCGGCTTCTTCGAAACGACCTACACGCTCTATGACAAGTGCGCTCCGGTTATCTCTAGCGCACGCATAATCAAGGGCCTCCTCACGGTCAACGCGTCGGAACCGCTGACAATGCTCGAAACAGGCAAGTACATCCAGCGCGAACGCGACGAATACATTCCGCCTGAAAAGCCGCAGGGCAGTGGCAGAGCTTATCTGTTCATGTATAACGAAAAGGATAACGTTGTACATGCCGGTGACCGCATCCGCCTTGTTCCGCAAGAAATCGGTTCTGCCTACACCGACAAGAACAACAACGTTCCGACGAAGTTCAACCCCTATATCCGTGTCACGGGTGACGACAACATCCGCTTCAACGTGGTCCTTACAAAGCCGGTTTCGACGCCGAAAACCAATGCTTATGTAGGACGCCCGGAAGCTGCGGCAAACGACGCCTTCCTGACATCGGCAGTTATTGGTGGCAAGCACAACTTCATCAATGCTAACGGAACGCTCCTCGGCCAGGTAGACTCCGCAGCATACGCAAATTCGGGTCCGAACTTCGAAATCTCAGTTTCCATGCCGTCTGCAGCATTCACGACACGAGATGGGCAGAATATGTATAATATTCACCTCAAGATTGTCATGGATCTCTACGACAACCTCGGTCAGTACATCAACACCTACAGGCTTGACATCCCGCAGGAAAACTTCGCCAACATGCGAAACCTCGTCGACAACGGTACGCTCAAGCTTAATGTGGAATGGGCGGCCAAGGATAACGAAGCCCCGGTCGCAAAGAAGGGCAACAAGATTGGTACAGGCGCCTACATCGCGAAGTTCGACTTTACGGCAGAATCGTTCTGTGCCGCAAAGTTTGACGAAACGAACAACGACTACAAGGCAACATGCTCTGAAGTCGGCGCCATCGTAGAAAAGGCTAGCGACAGCAAGACCAAGACACTTGGCTTTAAGAGAAGAAAGTAATAAACAATTAGCCTCCTGGATTTAACCATCCAGGCGGCTCTTTATTTTTATAAAAGAAGAATAAGTATGAAAAGATTACTCAGCGTTGTTTCTTTACTGGCTATGTTCTGCATGGATTATGCAGAGGCAGAACTACCAAACATCGACAGAACGTGTACCAATTGTAGCCGACGCTATTTGGACTCTTTGAACGTCTACAACAGACGCCCCATCCGAATGAACCAAAGCGGATTTAGACCGCAAGATTACAAGTACGCCTATGTTGCTGATCCGAAGGAAATGACATTCAAGGTCATTGATGCCAACAGCGGTAAAGAAGTTCCAGGTGGCGGAAACCTCACGCTTATCAAAAAAGGCGCTACAAAGCCAAACATCTGGATCAACGGCGCATTCAACTCGTTGGAAAGCATTTATGAGTTTGGCAAGCAGGACTCTGTCAGCACAGAAAAAGAAGACCTGTACCGAGCCGACTTTACTCCGCTTTCGACAACGGGCGAATACTTCCTTGTCGTGGGCAAAGACACTTCGGCCACATTCCATGTGCATCCCTCCATCTACAACTCCATCCTCGAGAACTCCTTGCAGTTCTTCGGGATTCAACGCTGCGGTAACACAGATTCACACTTCCACAAGCCCTGCCACTTGAAAGACGGCTCCAAAGTCGGACATGACTTGACGGGCGGTTGGCATGATTGTGGTGACCATTTCAAGGTTTCTGAAACTCTTGGCTACACCGCCTACGTGCTTTCGATGGTTTACCTCACCTACCCCAACAAGGCCGAAGACCGCTATGGTCATTCCTATGCAGACACGGTCTTTACGGACGGTATCCCCGATATTCTTTACGAAGCAAAAATCGGAGCAGACTTTATTTACAAGCTCTACAAGGCTTCCAAGGCTGATGGTCTCATCGACAAAGATCACGACATGTACCATTCCGTGGGCGTTGACGAAAAGGACCACTCGTTCTGGGACTTGCCAGAACGTCAGGACGCACAGCCAGAATCTAAGGGTGGTCCGGACCGCGTTGTGCTCACAGGCATTGGCGCTAATACTTCGGGCATGTTTGTTGCAGCCCTTGCAAACGTAGCAACCGGCTACCGCGTTTACGACCCGGCCTATTCCGATTCTCTCCTCGAAGCAGCAAAAGACATTTACAAGAACGTGATGATGCCGCTCTTTGACTACGGCACCGGAAACGAAATGGGAAGGACGACATCATTCCCGGGATTCTACACCGGTGGCGGCCCGCGCTATGATGACGGTGCAGCCGCTGCTCTTGCCTTGTGGTACGCCACCAAGGACACGACTTACCGTTACGACCTCTACAAAAACACCAATATTTTTGACAACCCGACCAACTACCTTTTCAACCTCGACTACTTCAGAGCCGGGTTCCTCGGCAACCAAAGCGGATTTTCTCCCGGTGGCTGGGCTACGGACTATCAGAACATCCACACCTACGTGCTCTTCGCCTTCCAGAACTTGATTTTGAACAGTGCCGAAAAAGCTGCGGAATATGGACTTTCCGAAACCGAACGCGATTCTCTTTCGATGCGTACGATGGCTACATTCCGCAAGATCTTGAACGATGCCACCAACCAAGGCGACTCTACCGTTCTCGTGAACCCGGGCGTAGGCACAGGCGACCCGCATGAAGGTCCGACAGACCTCAAGGTCATCACTCCCTACAACCTTGTATGGACGAGCTTTGACTGGGGCGTTATCCGCTACAACTTGGGTACCGCTGTTTCCATCTTCTTGATGTACGAACTCACGAAGGATGAACGCTATTTGAAGGTCGCACTCGACAACATGTACTACGCACTTGGCGCAAACCCGTGGGATATTTCCCTCTTGATGGGCGCAGGCGACAAGAACCCTCAACACCCGCACAACCGTTCTGCAAACCCCGATGGTTTCAATACCGGTGGTATGCCTTACCAGTATCGCTGCCCGAAGGGTGCTCTCATGGGTGGTCGCGATCCGGAAAAAACACTTATCGAAGACTGGAGCAAATACACCTCTACCGAAACATGCATTGACTTCTCGGCACAGTTCCTCTTCCCGGCACAGAGCCTTGCTGAAACGCTCCCGCCCGATAACGAGGGCCCAATTTTCAGCAACATCATCGGAACGCCGATTACAGATTCTACCGCTATCGTAAGCTGGGACGCAAACGAAGTCGCCCTTGTTACGGTTTTCTACGACGTCGTCCCCAATTCCGCCAATCCGAAATCGGTGCAGCAGACCACAGCCTCTAAGGGCGGTTCTGTAACGCTTACCGGCCTCACCCCTGGACAGACATATTACTTCTTCCTCGAAGGTATGGACACCAAGAGAAACATCACAACTGATGACAACCATGGTTATTGGTACTCCTTCACCATGACTCCCAAACAGACTGAAATCAAGGGCGTTACGATTTGCCAGGTGGACCATCGCAGTGCAAAGATTTACTGGTGGAGCACCGACCGTCTGAACGGCGTCGTCAACTACGGAAAGGCCACGGGAAACTACACCGGAACCCAGAATGCAAGTGGCAGCGCCGTCCTTTTCCACGAAGCCGAGCTCACTGGACTTGAAGCGGGTACGACCTATTACTTTACCGTTTCCTCGGGCGCAAAGACTTCTGAAGAATACTCTTTCACAACAGAATCCCATGCCACCTATGCAGACCTCGACATTTCTTTGAAGCCGAGTTCTTACGGTGGAGAAGCCGCCTGTAGCCAATGGCAAGATTGCCATGCCTTCATCATGTCACTTTCAAACAACGACACCATACCATTCGAAGACTTTGAAGTGCGTATGTACCTCAAGGATCCAAACCTATCCGCTCTCGGAAACTGCCACCAGAACTTCGGTGGAGATGGTCAAATGGGTAAGCCGATTAACGTTACTTTCGGAACCGCACAGGCAGACGGTTTTGGAGGTTATTATCTCCCCATTAACGTCAAAGGCAAACTAGAAGTTTCTGGACAGCTGATCATCCAGATTATTTTCCACAACTACGATCCTAATGTAAAGACAGTGAAATTCAGCGACATAGATAATTCCTGGTCACTCCGCGCACACACCGAAGAAACCGATCCAGAACATTTTGAAGGCATTGACTTTACTCAAGCTCCTTACTTCAAGGGTTCCGAAACGACATTCCTCGAATACAATTCCAGGGGTGAAAAAGTTGTCGCCTTTACCCGTGATCCCTATATTACCGTCCATTACCACGGAAAGCACATCTATGGTTACGGTCCAGACTACACTCCTGAAAATGGGCCGCAAGTCAAACGCACCATCGAAACAACGTTCACAAGCCCGTTCGTGAGCCCGAGATACTCTGTTGAAAAGGAAAATCCACTCACAACGTACGCCGCCACAAGTAAGGTTTCTCCGACAGGCGTCCTTGACGCCGTCGAAATGAACAGCAACCCGTATAAGTTTGACTACCCCAACCCCAAACGCACCGACTCTATCACCTTCGGCGGAGACACGACTCTCGCCTACGGCAACAACTATATGGAATGGGTCACCTGGCACAATAGAAATGCCAACCAGAAGACCGAAAACAAGTATGACTGCGCATGCGCCGTGGTCCGCACCAATGTCGAAATCGACAGTATCACGAAGCCGCTCGAAAAACGCTACCTCGTGTTCGACAAGAGCAATATTGTCGGTTACAAGGACAAGTTCATTGAAGTCCAGGTTTCGCTCCTCGATAGCAATCTCGAACTCTACACGGACGAAAAGAACTTGAACGTAGAATTGGTCAGCGAAGACCCGAACGTTCTCTTCTACACAGATCCTGGTGCAACCATTCCTGTAACAACCATAACGCTTTATGACGGTGTTGCAACATTCTACGTGAGCTCTAAGGTTGCCGTAAAAACAATCATTTCGGCAACACACCCGAATACAAAAGATTACGCCTACACGCCTGCAACAGCAGAACTCGACATTGAAGAACTGCCGCCTTGGCCGATTATCGATGTTGCAAAGATTGTCGATTTGAACTGCGACCATATTCCGGACGCCATGGACATCACGCTTTCGTCGGAATACACCGCAAATCAGAGCTTTACTTCGATCACGTTCTCTTACGGAACAGAAACGATTTCCTCTAGCAAAGTCAAATCTCTGAACGGCAAGTCGCTTGTCGTCGAAATTGACGTACCCCAGAATATTGTGACTAACGCTACCGGGAAAATCACGCTCACAAGCAATATCCAGGGACAAGTCAAGACTGTCGAAGATTCCTATTCTGACGGTATTCCGCCAACACTTCTTTCGGCAACAGTTCTCGAACGCCAGGATACAGCAACCGCAGACCACCTCTATCTGCAGTTTAGCGAACCGATTTCGGCCCCGGGCACCAGCTTCCCGTTAATCCTCTACGCGGCTGATGGCACAACGACGGCAGCAACACCGACCATCCTCTCGGCTAAGCTTTACAACGAAACAAAGAACATCTGGGACTTCGAAATCGCCTTTGGTGCAGGCAATAGCTCTCTCGTCACCGCAGGCATGTGGGGACAGCTTGATCCGGCTGGCTCTATTACCGACTTGAACGGCAACGGTGTTGCTGGTTTCTGCACCCCGGAAAAGGTCGAAATTCTCCTGAAGATTTTGCCGATCCCGATGACTTACGCCGCTATTTCCGACAAGGATAAGAACGGCTATGCAAGCCATGTCGATGTACAGTTCTCCAAGGCTCTTGACGAAAAGCACACTCCGGATACGCTCGAAATCATCTTCGGTACCGCAAAACCGGAAACGCTCAAGGTTGAAAAGAGCAGGTTCGTACTCAACGGCGAAAACCTCGCCATCGATCTTGAAAAGCCTTTCAGATTTGGCAATACGGCCGGTAACTACGAAGGTACACTCCCGGGCGGAAAGATGCTGACTCATGCCGGTTTCATCACGCAATACCTCGGTACGGGCGCCGCTACTGAAACAAACTCCGTTCTCGCCGAAGACAAAGTGGGCCCGGTCTATGTTTCTGCAACAATTGCCCAAACCACAACGGCAGATCTCTTGTACATCACCGCAAGTGAACCGCTCGTTGTCGCCGATTCTTCACAGGAATTCTACAGACACAAGCGTGCAGAAAAGCTTTCAAATGCATTCAGCAGTAACTTCAAGAACTGGAACTTCTCTCAGAACAATTCTGGTCTGACCATTCTGTTCTCTAGCGAGAACTCTGGAAGTGTCATGGAAGGCGACTTCATTAGAATGGGCTCCATGATGACAAGTGCGTTCAAGGACGCCAACGGCAACTATCCGGAATTTGAAGTGCCCTGGGTCTTGGTCACCGGCAACGGTGCTCCTCAAATCAAGTTCAACGTGAAGCTCCGCGAGACGATTAATGACGCCAATTCTAGCAACCGCTCTAACGTGAACGTCAGCGAAACGATGCGATTCTATATCAAGAATCCGTCTAGCAACAAGTTCGACCTCATTCAGGGCGGCGTCGTGACTCAGGCAGGCATTGATTCTGCCGACATCGGCGGTGCTATTTGGGATGTCAAGCTCGTCGTGCCGAGAGGAGCATCGAGTGGAGATGAATGCGCTTGGGATAATCTCCTTGTCAAGTTCAACATTCCTATCTATTCGAACCTCGGTAGCTTTGTAAACCGCTTCAAGCAGGCGTTCAATGTGGATCCGAAGCAGTACCTCTCGCCCAACAACATGGTGGAATTCGCCATTGAATGGGCAAACAAGGCACCTTCTGGAATCCGCACCAAGGAAGACAGAGCCGTCGGTACAGGCGCCTACATTTACAAGGCTGAAATCGATGCAACGTTCTCGCCCAACATGAACAATCCTGAAGTCAAGGGCGATGCGAAGCTCATCAAGAACTTCTCTTCGAAGACATCCTTCGACCAGACAAAGACCTTCGGCATCAAGAGAACAAAGTAAGTCATTCAAGAGATTGGGAAAATATGCAAGAGAGTCTATTTACAAACTCACCTTATGTTATCGCTCTATCAGTAGTTGCGTTAATCATTGTATGCTATTTTCCCATTATGCTTGGTCAAAAGACGTCAGTCAAGCAGCTTCCTCGCCCCATACACCAGCTGGTCATCATCAGCATATTCTGGCAAGCGAGCAACTTAATTGGCGATATTTTCTTTAGCGGCGACAACATTATTGCAGGGACCAAGGCCTATGCGGCAAGGCAACTTATATTTTGCGCGGCAGCCCTTGGCTGGATCCAGCTTGGGAACGCCATACAACATACCGCAGAAATCAGTCTCAAGATAAAGCGCAAGAACGGCTGGAAGCTCATGAACATTTTCGGAGCTTTAGCGGTTCTTATTTCGACCTACCTCTTTATCAATGATCCAAGCTATATTCCAAGCCTAGATTTTTTTGGCTACAAACCTTTTGCAGAAAGGCCCATATTTAATTTTTACAGCCTTCTTGTCGCTTTATTTGTACTGCCAAACATCATTGTCACTTCATATGACTTAATTCGCAACATAGTGCAGGCTAGCGATACAACACTTCCCCACCAGGTTAGCATATACATGTTGGTTTCGTTCATGTTCTTTGTCGCGTTAGCCGCCCTTTTCGACTTCATCATCCCTATATCCACGAAGTTTAACGGTTATGACCAGTTCTTAAAATGGTCTCAGTTCATCTCTGTCTTTTTAGCCATTCTTTCTGGGCAATATTTCACTTCGGTCTCATTCAAGAACAAAAGTGCATCCTGGTTTTTGGACAAGCTAAAAGACAAAATGGTAGATGGTCTTTTATACTACAACTATAAAGGCGAAATTCAGCTTGCCAACCCGGCTGCTCTTGGAATTTTGCACACCACACAAGAAGCACTCCACGACAAGAAAATCACATCCATATTCCCACAAATTGAAGATCCTGCACGTGAAGCAACTTACAACAAAATAAGAATCAAGATTGACAACGAAGACCATATTTTCAACGTTTCCATTTTCCAGATTCGTCAATCATTGACAACAAACTACAACGTGGCTTTCTTTAGCGATGTTTCGAACACGCTGCATTACCAGCAGATTATCAAGACCCGCGACGAGCAGTTCAAGGAATACCAGCTTGACCAGATCCGCTACCAGGAACGATTGAACATCTGGAAAAAGAAGGTCGATGAAAGTAAATACTTCCTGGATACGCTTATCAGTACACTCCCATTCCGCTTTTGGTCCAAGAACGAACAGGGCGTGTTCATGACGCAGAACCAGACCGATATCAAGAGTCGCGGAAACCTGTTGCAGACCTCTGAACCGGACAGCAAGATTTTGCCTCAAGAACTTTTAGCTCGTAACGAAGGCGAACCGCAAAGTTTCATTTCTTACGAACGAATTAAGAAGACTTTCAACGAGAATAACGAAGAAGAAGACGATATCGAGATTTTGAAGCAGGACGACTACAACATGGCCGTCCGTAAAGGGATCGCCAAGGATATCATGATTTTCAACAACATGTTCATCCCCATTATGGCCCCGCGCAAGCCGTACAAGATTATCGGCATCAAGATCGATATTACCAAGGAAATGCGTCTCGAAAAAGAACGCGACATGTTGCAAGAACAAAAGCACATCCACTCGAGGCTCGAAGAACTGGGCACCATCTGCGGTGGCTTTGCACACGACTACAACAACATCCTTGGCTCTCAGATTGGGTTCTGCGATCTGGCCCTTGAAGTGCTCGACAAAGATAACCAGGCCTACATGTTCATCCAGGAAGCACGCAAGGCAGCCACACGCGGCAAGGAATCCCTCGAAGAGCTTTTGAACACCATCCGCGGCAAGACCTCCGAAAAGGACAAGCTCACGGAATTTGCGCCGTACATGATTATCGACGACGTGGTGAAAAAGCTCTGGATTACGCTCCCGCCGAACGTGAAAGTCAAAGCAGACAATCTCGACAAGAACATCCGAATCGTCGGAAACGTATCCGCACTTGACCGCATCATCAGCAACCTTGCAAACAACGCCATCTTCGCCATGAAGGAAAATGGCGGTACACTCACGATTGCCCTCAAGCGAGAAGTGCTCTCGGAACCCCTCATTACGCCATACGCCCCGCAGATTGAAGCAGGTACGTATGCCAAAATTACAGTCGAGGATACCGGTACCGGCATGGATACAGCGACCCTCGAACGCATCTTTTCACCGTTCTTTACGACTAAGGCTCCGGGTGAAGGCCTCGGTTTGGGCCTGTCTTCGGCATTAAGACTGCTAAAAGAAGGCAATGCGGGCTACACAGTACAAACAACCTTGGGCGAAGGAACTATTTTTAATCTATATTGGTCTATAAGAAACGAGAAAATGGAGGCTTAATGTCTACAATACTCATCATTGACGATGACGCTCAGCTCAACCTCATGTTGAAGTCTGCTCTGGAATTGAAAGGTTATACTGTCGATACTGCTAGCAACGGTAAGAAAGCAAAGACTCTTTATCAGAAGAACACGTACGATGTAATCATCACCGACATCATCATGCCGGAAGGTGACGGATTTGAAGTTGTCCTTGACCTCCGCCGTATGGGCATGAGCGACCGCACGATCGCGATTAGCGGTGGTGGACGTACGTCTGCTGAAGACTATCTTGCAACGGCTCAGCACTTCGATGTAGCCGCAATTTTCAGCAAGCCGCTGGATCTCCAGCAGCTCCGCAACAAAGTTGACGAGATTATCAAGGCACATTCGTAATAGCATAAATGATGAATATCCTGATCGCTGATTTTGATCGGAAATTTGTCGAGGAGCTACAGCGGAACTGGTCTGTAGCCGGAACGAACCTACTGGTCTGCTCCGACGATAAGACTCTGATGCCGCTAATTAAGAAGACGTCGATAGACCTTGCGTTTATCGAGGTTCCTTTTTTGATGCTCGACAATATGGATTTGATCAGCTATTTGAAGGAACGCCAACCTGGTATTGAAATCTTTGTACTGTGCGATGACCGCAACTGGCAGGGGGCCGCTAGCGCCATTACTCGTGGTGCAAGCAGCTTCTTGAAGAAGCCGGTCACGCTATCGCTCCTTGAGAGCACGGCAAGCAAGATCCAGGCTCAGCAACAAAACAAGTCCAACACGCAGCTCATGGAATCCCAGGTGTTGGACAGCCTTCTCGGCGACACGCCCGAGATGCGCAAAATTCTAAAAACAGTTTATAAAGTCGCACCGACCAACAGTACCTTACTTATAACCGGCGAGTCCGGTTCGGGCAAGGAATTTTTGGCAAACGTCGTCCACCGCTACAGCAAGCGCGCGAACGAACCGTTTGTGCCGGTCAACTGCGGAGCGATCCCCGAGAACCTCGTGGAAAGTGAACTTTTCGGAAGCAAGAAGGGATCGTATACAGGATCTACAGCCGACAAGAAGGGCCTGTTCGAATCCGCCAATGGCGGTACGCTGTTCCTCGATGAAGTTGGCGAACTGTCTCTCGCAACGCAAGTGAAGCTTTTGCGTTTTCTGCAAAGCCACGAGATTCGTCGCGTGGGTGAAACGGAAGCCCGTTACTTGGACATTCGCATTATTGCAGCGACCAACCGCGATTTGCAACAGGCGATGCACGAAGGTCGATTCCGAGAAGACCTTTATTACCGCTTGAACACGTTCCACTTGCAGCTCCCGCCGCTCCGCGACAGGAAGCCCGTCATCCCGAACTTAATCCGTTACTTTATCTTAAAGAACAAGGAATCGCAGGGCAAGGAAATCCATGACCTTGAACCGGCGGCTCTTTACGCTTTGACAAAGTACCCCTACCCCGGCAACATCCGCGAGCTCGAAAACATCATGGAGCATGCGATTGTGCTTTCGGAAGGTGGAATCATCAAGCTCGAAGACTTGCCCGAATACGTGCAGGTGGAAGCCCGCGAAAAGACGGTTGCGATTCCGCATATCAAGGATGCAGCTAGTCTTAAAGAAAGCGCTAGCGAGCCTGTTTTCGACAACGCCGAAGATGCGGAAGAGAATGAGAAGTCTGTCGAGAATCCTCTCGGAAAGCCGATTCATTTTGAACCGATTTCGGGCAAGACGGATAGAGCAGGGCTTTTGACGCACAACCCGACGAAGTTCATCACGCATAATCCTGCGCCCGAAGAAGAAGAAATTCTTTCGCTCGACGAGATGGAACGCAGACACATCTTGCATGCGCTAAGCATTTGCAAAGGCAACAAGACGGAAGTCTGCAAGAAGCTCGGCATTAGCCGTGCCACACTTTGGCGCAAGCTCAAAGAGCTCAAAATCGAAATGGACGGCGGAGAAGATTAAACTTCGACGAGAGTCGCGACTAAGCAAGAATCTTTCGTAGAACCGCTACCGACAAAGTCTACGTCTTGGGATTTTTTCCAAGACGTTTTTGCATTCGGGTGCACGGAAGAAACGGCGGCAAGCACATCGCGGGCAAATGCGGACAGGTTGAATTCGCTGTAGTTGGAACTCACCATGAAGAATCCGCCGGGATTTAAAAGCGTTGCACAGTCAGCAACGAGCGGCATCAAGTGTTCGCGCACGTTAAAGTTAAAGCCCTTGAAACGAGCAAAGCTCGGCGGGTCAAGTACAATACCATCAAAACGTAAGCCCTTCTTTTGAGCCCAATGCACGTATTCGATAGCGTTACCGCGGAAGAACTCTCCTGGACGCAAATCAAGGCCGTTTAAGGCGTAATTTTCACGGCCCTTGTCGAGAATCTTGCCGCTGATATCGGCGTTTGTAGCAACCGCAGCACCGCCTAGACGGGCGTGTACGGAGAAACTGCACGTATAGCTGAATAGGTTCAAAAAACGGAGGCCGGTTTGCGCGGAATTTTCGAGATTCGCCAAGTCAGCGAGATGCGCCGGAGATGCGCCGGACATGGCGCGGAATCGATCTTCGACTTCAAGGCGCACATGGCGCATGTCAAGAAAAAGTCCCGGATTAATCGTATCAAGCAAATCCACATGAAAATTGGCATTGCCCTCGCGAACTGTTCCCACAGCATCTTCACGTGAGCCAACCACAACATCCATCGGAGCGTTCTCAAGCGAACGCCCAGAACTCGAAAGACGTTCCTTTGTCACAACGCAAATAGGATTGAAAAGAGCGGCCAAAGCCTCGACAATTTCAGTTTTGCTCGTCAAAAGCTCCGGTCCAAAAAACTGCATCTGGTAACGGTCGCCGAACTTGTCTATCGTGAGTCCCGGGAAACCGTCGACAGCGCCATTCACAATGCGCAAAGCATCCGTTACATCAAATAACGGAGCGCGCTTTTCGAGCGCAATCGCTAACTTGTTTTTTAAATCAAAAGCCATAAACAACAAGGTTACAGGTTGTAGGTTATAGGTTTTAGAAGAAAAATCGCGCTTCGCGCATCATCAGAGGCGGCTCTGCCGCAATTATAATCCTAAAACCTAGCACCTAATAGCTAAAGCCTACCTATTTATCAAGAGTCTTGATCTGGTCGACGAACTCGCCTACTTCCTTGAATTCGCGGTAGATGGAAGCGAAACGCACATACGCCACAGCGTCAAGCTTTTTGAGTTCCTGCATCACGAGGTTCCCTATCTGGTCGTAGCTCACTTCAAAGCCTTCCGACATCTGCAACGAATTTTCCACGCGCGTCACAAGCTGTTCGATATCGTCCATGGACACCGGGCGTTTTTTACAGGAGTTCATAATGCCACGTTGCAATTTTTCGCGCTGGAAAGGTTCGCGTTCGCCACTGCGCTTGATAACGGTCAACGGCTGGACTTCGATATATTCACGGGTCGTAAAGCGACGGCCACAAGCACAACATTCACGACGACGACGAATCGAAGATCCACTCACGCGGCTATCGACAACCTTGTCGTTATCATTCTTGCAAAAAGGGCAAATCATGTTTTGAATATAGCACTTTTTAAGGAGAAAGTGCGCAAAATCACTATAAAATTACATTGTTTTAGTAGGAAGTAGACAGTAGGCCGTTAGAAGTAGTGCAAAAAAACGGCACCGTCATCGGCACCGTTTTTTAAATGTTTCGATTGCGTTAGCTAATTAAGCGTTTGCTTTCTTGAAGTCTTCGACGTTCTTAGCGAATTCAGCGAGGTATTCCTTAGCGGCTGCGGCAACAGCTTCCGGAACGTAACCGAATTCCTTTTCGAGAACGCCTGCCGGAGCGGATGCACCGAAGCGTTCGAGACCGGAGACCTTACCGAAGCCACCCACGACCTGGGCGAACAAGAGCGGAAGACCGCTGGACTTTGCAAACACCGGAGTCCACGGAACGATGATGCTATCGCGGTAGGATTTCGGCTGCTTGAGGAAGAGAGCCGGGCTAATCATGGAAACCACGCGCACAGACTTGCCTTCGTCGCGGAGGAGTTCAGCAGCCTGGTGTTCGAGGAGAACGTCACTGCCGTTTGCAACCAAAGTAAGATCCGGCTTCTTGCCAGCGGCGGTGTTGTCGCTGACAATGTAAGCGCCCTTGCGGCAAGCCTTGGCAGCTTCGTAGCGATTTTCACCCGGGAGCGTATTCACGACCTGGCGAGTGAGGATGAGAGCCGTCGGGCTGTCATTGTTTTCAAAAGCCATTTCCCATGCAGCGAGCGTTTCGTAAGCATCTGCCGGGCGGAGCACGAGCATTTCGGCCTTGCCGCTAGCCTTCGTGAGGCTTTCGAGCAAACGAATCTGCGTTTCGTGTTCAATCGGCTGGTGCGTCGGACCATCTTCACCCACGCGGAAGCTGTCGTGCGTAAACACGTACTTGACCGGGAGGCCCATGAGTGCGGCCATACGGATTGCCGGCTTCATGAAGTCACTGAACACGAAGAACGTTGCGCAAATCGGATAGAGACCGCCATGGAGAGCGATACCGTTTGCAATGGCACCCATCGTGAGTTCTGCAACGCCGACCTGGACAAATGCACCCTTGAAGTCGTTAGCGCGGAAGATGCCCGTCTTGTCGAGGAATGCCTGCGTATTGTCGGAGTTCGAAAGGTCTGCAGAGCTGCAGATGATGTTGTGATAATTTTCGGCGAGGTAGCCAAGAACCGTACCGCTCGTGACGCGAGTTGCAACACCTTCCTTGATGTTGAGCTTGGAGAGGTCGATCTTGAGACCCTTGCCCGAGAGCCATTCGTTGAGGGTTGCGGACTTTTCGGCGTTAGCCTTGTCCCAAGCAGCCTTAGCCTTCTTCCATTCGGCGACCTGCTTGCGGAGTTCGTTAGCGCGGGCTTCAAAGCCGGCCTTCACGTCGTCAAAGACCTGGAACGGATCGTCCGGATTGCCACCGAGATTCTTGACCGTAGCAGAAGTAGAAGCACCTGCGGCATTGAGCGGCTGACCGTGCGTAGAGACTGCGCCTTCGTAGCTCTTGCCGTCTTCGGCGATAGCGCCCTTGGCCATCGTGGTGTGACCGTAAACGAGCACCGGCTTTTCGGTTTCGGCCCAAGCGGCCTTGAATGCCTTGCGGAGTTCAGCAATGTTGGAACCGTCGCATTCGATAACGCGGAAGCCCCAGGATTCGTACTGACCAACGAAGTCGTGGTCCATCACGTCTTCAGTCTTGCAGCTGAGCTGGACCTGGTTAGCGTCGTAGAAGAAAATGAGGTTCGAAAGCTTGAGGTGACCTGCAATGCGGCCCACGCCGTATGCAATTTCTTCTTCGAGACCGCCGTCAGAAACGAGGCAGACAGTCTTGTGTTCGAGGATAGAGCCAAAGCGTTCGACCATGAAGCGTTCGGCGATAGCGCCACCGAGAGCCATGCCGTGACCGATACCAAGCGGGCCCGAGGAGTTTTCAATACCGAGGGCAACATCAACTTCCGGATGGCCCGGAGTGCGGCTGCCAAGCTGGCGGAAGTTCTTCACGTCTTCGAGCGTGAGGCGGTTCGTGAGGACGAGTTCGGAGTAGAGGAGCGGACTCATGTGACCCGGGTCCATGAAGAAGCGGTCGCGAGCCATCCAGTTGGCATCGTCCGGATCGTAACGCAAGAATTCAGCAAACAAAAGCGTGATGGCGTCTGCGGCGCCCATGGCTCCACCCGGATGTCCGGACTTGGCCTTCTGCACCATTGCGGCAGAAAGGATACGGACGTTGTCAGCTGCTTTTGTAACTAATGAATCTTGCACGGTCTAACCCCTTTAGAGTTTTGTTTTTTACGCGGCAAATTTAGTTTTTTCTTGCGAAACTCTCAAGGTATATTGTCAAATGAAAAGCCCAAAGCAATAAAAAGTTATATTTTCGCAATAACCTAAAAAAATCCAAAAACGCCCCAAAAGAAGCAATTCCTGGAGCGCTTTTACGTGTTATCGAGAAGGAACCCAATGAATATTAAAGACGCTATCTTGAGATTATTCAAGAACTTAGCTCACCCCGCAGGCATTTTAGGCACCATCGTTGCCATAGCCATTCCCTTCCTTATTTACCTCGCCCCAAACATCAAGCACAGGGAAACCATCCGGCAACTGGATATAAACCTTCCCCTCCCGCTTTTTGGGGTACAGTTCATTCTTGGAATCGTTATTTTCTGTTTTTTGAGTAAGGATTTTAGAGAATGGCTCAAGGTAATCCTCCCCGCAAAGTCCGTGAGCATTATGGCTCTCGTATTCGCCGTCGCGGTTTCGATTTTTGCAGGCACCCAAATTGAAGCCCGCCACCGTGTCCAGAGCGACGAAAGCGTTTTCATGTCCGTTGCTCAAAACATGTACTACAACCATGAATCCGGCACCTGCAACCAGGGCGAATTCGACAACGGCACCCTCAAATGCAAGGCCACGTCAAATAGTTTCAAGACTAAGGGGCTTTCCTTCCTTTACTACCTCGGCATGCCATTGTTCGGCAGCGATCTCCGCTGGATTTTCACGGCCGAATTCGTGATGCTCCCGCTTTCGTTCTTGCTCATGTTCCTTGCAATTGTCGCCTGGACCAGACAACCCCTCCTAGCGTTTTTCGCCTCGCTTCTCATGGCACTCCAACCGACGGTCCTGTTCCAGTTCCGCGCCATGTCCGTTGAACCACTCTATATTTTCCTCTCCGCACTGGCACTGTTAGTCTTTAAGTGGGCTTATGACAGAAACACCGTTTGGCACTGGACTCTCCTCGCCCTTATCCTAGCCTTCTTCGCCCAGACCCGCCAAGAAACAATCTTCTGCGTCTTTGCGTTTGTCCTCTTTGCGCTCCCGAGACTTTTGGACCAGAAAGACGGAAAAGCACCAGTTTTCTTCGTGACCCTTTCGATTTTCTCCGTCCCCGCCCTTCTCACGATTAGCTACTTCCAGGGATTCGGTTTCCAGGGCGGTGAATTTGAAGCCCACGGGCACTTCTTCGAAGACCTCGCCAAAAACTGGGAAGTGATGACAAAGCCGCTCAAGAGCAATGGTGAACTCGAAAATCCGTTCCTCAGCTACTTCAACTATTTGTTTGCCATCGGCGCCATTTACCTACTCTTCCGCGCCATTAACGATGCAAGAAAGAGCGATTTCACGTACCTCAAGATTCTCGCCTTTTTGCTCCTCTACCACCTGCAAACATATGTGATTCTCGAAAACGTCTCTGGCGATTTCAGCATCGAAATCAACCAGCGCTACAGCCTCGTGATGTTGCCCTCCATGGCATTTGTAGCGGCCCTTCCGGTTACACACATCATCCAGTATTTCACGACCCCGACGGGCAGCAACAACCCAAACGGCAAAAGCGCAATTATCGGCATGCTGATTGTGGCACTCGCCTTTACAGGTTGGACATTCCATTACAAGAACGACTTTAACAACAATATCATGTACAACCGCAACCACTTGACCATCGAAGAACATGAAATTCTCGGATGGCTCAATGAACAGCCTCCAGCAGCCCGATTCTTTATTTACGGCCGTCCTTGGCACTTTGTGGGTTACGGCATGTCTTCCATCCACTACGACAATGCCCGCAAGATGTCGAACAGCGACATGAAGGACTTGATTGAAAAGTACAAGGGAGAAGTCTATTACATCCGCGGACTGGACTGCTGGGATAGCCACACATACCACAAAAAAGCTGTGGAACACCGCATCGCCACGACCTGCGACGTATTTGAACGCGAAATGGATTTGACGGGCGTCAAGAACATCTTGATTACGAACAACTACTGGGTCCAGATTGCAAAATTCAACGGACGTAAGAACTACAATCCGCAAAGAATCATCACGACTAGCGATTTGGAAGTCACCCCGACTGATTCCACAACAGCAAAACCGACATCTATCAGAATCCGTTACAATCTAAAAGAACAAAGTAAGACAACTGACAATTGGAATGTAACTATTTTCATGAACGGAAAAATCATTGAGCAGAGCCCCTACAAATTCGGTTCATACGATAAGGGAATCGATGTAGCCAATTTACAGCCGGGCTTTAACCAAGTACGTTTCTTGGTGCAGGACAAGGCTACAAAAAGCAAGCTTGCCGATGTTTCCAAATTCTACTTCGAAAAGGGAAATGGCGCCATTGCCCTTACGGACTACCCCATCGAAAGCCACAAACAGGAATGGGGTAACATGCACAAGAACGAAAGTATCGAAGGGAACGAGTTTAACGTAAATGCCCAACATTACTTCAACGGCATCGGCACGCACGCCTCTTCAACAACTGTGTTTGATATCGGCAAAAAGTTTGCGACAATCAAATTCTCGGTGGGTCTTGATGACGAATCGCTTTGTAGCGAAGGCGTTGGTGTAGAAGTTCTCGGTGACGGCAAGTCGCTTGCAAAGACACCGTTCTTTAGGAATGGCGAATTGCACAAAGTCGAGGCTAATGTCGCAGGCATTCAGAAGCTCACGATTAGATCTTTCCCCAAAGAAGGCATCAACTGCAGCCACGTAGACATCATCAACCCGGTTCTTATACCATAGCGGCTTCGCCATTCAGACGAAAGAACGCCCGCTACAACGGGCTACAGACGAAAGACGAAAGAAAAAAGCTAGTAACTAGTAACGACAAACTAGTAACTAGCAAACCAAAATTGCTATAATTGCACTATGCTTTTATCCGTAATTATACCTGTTTTTAATGAAGAAGAGATCGTTGCCGAAACCTACCGCGTCTTGGAGGAAGAGCTCAAGGATATCGAACACGAACTCATTTTCGTAAACGATGGTTCCAAGGACCGCACCCGAGAAATCGTGGAAGGCCTCCTCCCCGGGAACCCGAACAACAAAATCATCAACTTTAGCCGTAACTTCGGCCACCAGGCAGCGTTCAGCGCAGGCCTCGACCACGCCCAGGGCGCAGCTGTCGTCATTATCGACGGCGACTTGCAGGACCCGCCGAGCCTCATCCACGAGATGCTCGAAAAGTGGCGCGAAGGCTACCAGGTCGTTTACGCCCAGCGCAACAAGCGCAAAGGCGAGACGCTCTTCAAGCGCTTTACGGCTTTCTGCTTCTACCGTTTGATTGGCAAGCTCACGAGCATCGACATTCCGCCTGACACCGGCGACTTTAGACTCATGGACCGCTGCGTGGTGGATCAGCTCAAGAACCTCCCGGAACGCAGCCGCTTCTTGCGCGGGCTCGTGTGCTGGGTCGGCTTCAAGAAGATTGGCGTCAAGTACGACCGCGCCGAACGCACCGCAGGCACTTCGAAGTATCCGCTCAAGAAGATGTTGCGCCTCGCGTTCGACGGCATCACAGGCTTCAGCTCGGCTCCGCTCAAGATCAGCTTCTACATGGGCTTCATCGCAACAATCGTTGGTTTTGCACTTCTCGTTTGGTCGATTCTCGAAAAGTTCCTCTCTCCTGCGACAACGGTTCCGGGCTGGGCATCGCTCATGACCGCCATCGTGTTTTTCGCAGGCGTGCAGCTTTTGACCATCGGCATTCTCGGCGAATACATCGGCCGAATCTACGACGAAGTCAAGCAGCGCCCGCTGTACATCGAAGACAAAAAGTAGACGAAAGAACGCCCGCTATAGCGGGCTACAGATGACAGACGAGAGGATTGTTAGTCTTTGGTTATTAGTTATATTTGGCGCATATAGAGCCTAGTTAAAGCTAATGGCTATTGACTAACAACTATTGACCATTGACTAAAAAATGAAAAACAAGCTTTTCGTTATGAGTGCCGCCAGTGGCGCAGGCAAGACCACCCTCAAGGATCTTGTCATCAAGGATTTCCCGGACATCAAGTATTCCATTTCGGCTACAACGCGCAAACCGCGCGAAGGCGAAATCGACGGAGTCCACTACTTCTTCAAGACCAAGGAAGAATTCGAGCAGATGATCAAGGACGACGCATTGGTCGAATACAACCTGGTTCACGGGAACTACTACGGAACGCCCAAGAGTTTTGTCGAAAAGACTCTCGCCGAAGGAAACCGCGTGCTGTTTGACCTTGACGTTTTCGGCAAGGTGAACTTCGACAAGGTCTACCCAGACGCCACCGGCATTTTCATTTTGCCGCCAAGCGACGAAGAACTCGAACGCCGCCTCCGTGGCCGCGGCACTGACAGCGAAGAAGTCATCCAGCTCCGCCTTGCAAATGCAAAGAAGGAAATCGAATTTGCAAAGACCAAGGGCAAGTACGAATACACCATCGTGAACGATGATCTTCAGAAAGCCGCTGACGAGCTCCGCGCTATTCTGAGCCAGAAGTAAATTGCTTGCTGGTCATTAGTCATTGGTCATTAGTCATTGGCCATGATCCTACATCGAATTCGCATTTAATAAAATTCCCGCCCCATCGGTTATCGTGAGGCGGGAATTTTTGTGTGAGGTGTTATGTGTGAATTCTTATGACAATGGAATTTTCAAAAAAGCTTGGATCCGCCCCCAAGCGCCAAAGCTTAGAACCATACGCAAATAGACTTGGACGTGCCTTGCGCAAAATCGCGGCCCCCGTTGCACGCAAATACCCCGCCTTGCTCTTGGATTGCATACCCTTAAGCCTTGCACTCAAATCATCTATGCTCACGCTAATCGCATTGTGATCGTACGGATTGTACGGTTCAGCCTGCACCTTGGTCGCAAGCGATTCGAAAAATTCCTGACTTTTCGAGCCGACCGCAGCATCGTCAAAGAAGCGGAATGCAGTCGCCGTTTTAACGACCGATTCATATTTTTCAATGCCTGCAATCCAGGGATGGTTTGTTGCACCCACAAGCCCAATCGTAAAGTCAAAAAATTCCACTTCGCGGAAATAACGGATGAACATTTCCTCTGGAGATTCCTTTTCGGGATTCGGCTTGAGAGTTTCTTTTGCAGCCTCTAGGAGAATCGCAGCAACATTCGTTTCGCCGGTAGAAATCGGAGCGTTTGCCTTGTAAATCTGCGCAAAGTCAGAATCGCCGCGGAAACCGCCATAGACATACGCAAACAGCGCCTCGGCAGCAACAGGTTTTATAAGATGCAGCACTAGTGGCAAGAAGTTTGCAAACACGGCAGCACGGCGGCGTAAAAGTTCCGCGACAAGCAAGCCATCGCGCTCCTCAACAGCAAGCAACAACGCCCCCACATGCAGCAAGAACGAATATTGCCCGACATCTAAATTTTTGACATCGTTTGGCAAATAGACATTGATGGTCGCTTGCAATTCCTTCGGCAAGTACATGTACCAAGAAGGCGTGAAATAAGCACTCCCGTCAACGCACTGCATCTGCGAAAGTTCATCATCTGTCGCAGACGCGCCATCGACAAGATCAAGAATCCCGGTTGCGCTCCGCGAGAAACCGTAAAACATTATATCCCGGGCGGTTTCTATCTTGATATAAAATATTTCATTTGCCATTGCAGGCCTCCTTTCTGAAGGTTACAAGACAAATATACATTTAAGAAATGTCATATAATGACAGTCCTTATTTTCACCAAAAATTTTTTGTCAAAGCTTTTAATATATAATCATGGCGATTCTTTTCAAAATTCAATATCTAGCGTGTGAACCAAAGAATCTAAACGATGAGTCAGCTGTTGAGCTCCATAATCCGAAATATGACTATTGTCATACCCCATGATGTCCGTATAATCGTGGTCTCCCATTTTGTTTTCGTCAACCAATATAAAATTCGAATAAACTTTACTCAAATCAGATATTTCTTGGATTAAAGCGGGCGCTTCACTTCGGCGAAGCCCCGTATAACCATAAGCCCCCGTATTCTTGTATTTTGGATCTTGCGGGAACAAGACGCCTATAACAAAGATATTATTCTCTTTGCAAATTTGTAAAAGACGCTCTAAAAGTCCAAAATTCATCCTGTATATATCTGATTTTTTATCCATCCAACAAGAATCTTCTCGAACCCAAACTGACGTTGTCGCCCAGGATGAACCAAATAAGGAATAATAACCCAGATCCTCCCGCATCTTTTGCTCCAACAAAGAATCACCACCAGGGCTTTCATACGTAGCCTGAAAAAGTCCTTCGGGATACCCATCTTTCCAGAAATTGTGGTTTTCGTCATAAACGTAACCAGGATAAGATTTATAGGTCTTGTAGAAGATATTTTCGGAGTCTTGTCCCGTAAGGTACCCACGATCAATGTCGATGGAAGTGATGACGAGCTTAATATTTTTCATATGGGGCAATATGTAATTTTCAAAAAGGGACATATTCCCATAAATAGTAGCAGCGGGAACCGCCATATTGACGACATTCATTTTTTCATCAAATAGTCTTGGATTGACTCCGTGATAAGCTCGGGAAGATCCAAGTATGACGGTTTTGGCATAGTCCTTGTAATGCCATAAAAGCTCCATTTTATAGCGGAAAATAGCGGCACGAGGGCATGCTCCAGAATTGTTGTAATACACTCCTGCGCTATCTAGATTTAGTACAAAATTTTCTTCTGTTGAAGACGAACTACCAACTTGAACATCACCACTATCATTGCCAAATGTTTTTGCTTTGCGTTTTACCCATAAAGTCGGATGCCAAAGTTCTTCACCTTCAGCCAATTCAACAATACTTTCGTCAGCAAGGTTCGCAAGGACTATTTTCGTGTGCGCTCCGTTTGCATTGGCAAGGGTCGCTACGATGTTAGAATTTTCATTACCACTCACCCATTCGCTATGATCAAATGTGTAACCCGATGTCGCCTTAACACTCTTTATTAATTTACCCGTACTATCAGCGATAAGCAAGCGCTGGTGCGTGGAATAATTTTCACTAGCAAACGTTCTGCCGGTTGTTCCGCCAAAATCCAGGAACGCAACGCGTTTGCTACCATCTTGAGCTAGAGATGCATTACAAGCCTGCTCGCCATTATACCAAACCGTATCAAGAGATTCATCTAAAACTGTAGAACCAGATTTAGCGATGCGAGCGCGCAACAAGCGAGCTCCACTTACAGCAAGTGAATAGTCTTCGCTAATACCACCGTGGTATGCACCATCAAAAAGTTTTTCAGGAACGCCGAATTTGCCGTTTGCAAACTTGACCTGCCAAGTAGAGGTTCTTTTAAAAGACGCATCGTCCTTGTTATCGCCCGCATCTGTAACATAGACAATGACAGTATCTCCGTTTTCAAGGATACGCCACCGAGGAATAGCGGCACTTGCAACATCCAGTTTTACAAGATTCGTTCCCATTTCATTCAAATCACGCACGTAAAGACGCGAATTACCACCGAGACCTTCAAACTTGGTACAAAACGCCACCTTTCTCCCATCAGGTGAAATATCAGGATGGTAAACTTCAATAGAATCGCTAATTTCCGTTACGGTCAGAATAACGTCTTTATAATTTATGTAAGCTAGGTTTCCACTAAGGTCATTGCGGAAAGCAAGCATCATATCGTTGGTTCCTGTGTAACGTTTCAAAGCCGAAGCACTTGCTATTGGAGATACAATACTTGATTGAGCGTTTCCACCAACGCTTAGCCACGTCGGCGAAGGAATCGCCCCCAAAGCAAGCCTGAAACCGATATGTTTTGCCCTAGAGGAGGAAACTACCGTATAGTCATCCCCACGAGAAACGACATTCATGTTGGATACACGATCTGAATAATTGCCACCTTTCAAAATGCGTTCACCGATATTGCCATCGCCAGCACTTCCCACAAAATTCACAATAGTTGTGTCACGTAATTTTCCGGCCCAGTCATTGACCCATTCCTTTACATTGCCCGCCAAATCACAGAAACCAAGTGAATCTTTTTCTACAGTACAGACTTGGTGCACTTTAAAATCGGCGTTATCGGCATTCCAACTGTTTCGCGAAGGGTCCCACCCACGAGAAGCTGCATAGACCCATTCCGATTCTGTGGGCAAACGGTAGGCATTTACTTCTGGATGGAAAGCAAATCCATCTAAATTTGTGCAATGTCCATCGCTGTCAAAAACGGCCTTGCTGTATGTATAAGCTGTATCGTAGTTTTCCAATTTGCTCTTTGCATTCGCAAACAAAACAGCATCGTAATAAGTCACATTGGACAAAGGATATTGGCCATTTTCGCATTCACCAAAATCTTTGAGATTTCCATTTTTTACAGCATTCTGGTAATCATCGCACGTCACCTCATGAACATCCATATAAAAATCATAATCCAACAAGACATTCATTGCAGGACGTTCATTCACTCTATAACTAGAATCGTTGCTACCTAAAGTAACCGCCCCTCCATGAATAAGAATCATCCCATCTACTTTTTTTGAGGAACTGCAGGGAGCACTATCTACAAAACTAGGGGAACTATCACTACAAGCCGCCAAATAACAAAAAAGCAAAAAAGCCAAACACGCCTTTTTCATATACCCCTCCTAATAACTTTGGACACCCTTAATATACCATATTTTAGCACAACAGATGGAAAACCGGATGTTGAAGTTGAAAAAAATCGCTATAATTTTTGCGACATTCAATAAATCAGACAAATGAAGAAATACGAGCTTGATACCGTCGGACAGATTTATGGGGCGATCGCCACTAAAACGTGGAGCCCTATGTTCAGAATGCAGGCGACGCTATACGAAGTTGTTTCACCAGAACTGCTACAACAGGCGGCAGAAGACCTCAGAATCCGATTTCCCTACATATTTGTAGCACTAAAGCAAGGAACCTGTTCCTACTACTTTGAGGAAAACGACGAGCCGTTAAAAATCAGGCCCGATAGAGAGCCCATGCAAGCCTATTACGGAATGGAAGAGGCTTCACATCATTGTTTTCGCATTTTCTACGGTGAAAAGCACATCGCCCTCGAGGTTCTACACGCGCTAACAGACGGTCATGGAGCAAGCGTCATCTTGCTCACGCTCGTACACCGTTATCTGGAACTGAAGCACGGTTTACCAGAAATTCCAGCAAACTTTCAACACGACCTCGTCTATTCGCTTAACGACAAGCCTTTTGATGAAGAAACGGAAAACGCCTTTGCAAAGAATGCAGGCAAGAACCCCGTCAATTTGAAGGAGCCCAAAGCTTACAAATTGCATGGGACTCGCCTACCTAACGGGCAAAAGGATTTCACAATCGGCATCACCGATACGGACGCTCTCATCGCCAAAGCACATAGCTACGGCACCACGGTCACAACGTTCCTTTCTGCTATTATGGCAGAAGTAATTAACGACTTGCAAACCAAGGAGCAAAAGCAGAAAAAGGAACCTATCGCCATCGGCATTCCGGTCAATGTCAGAAAAATTCTTGCAAGCAAAACCATGCGCAATTATTCAGCGCAAAAGAGCATTACTCTTCTTCCCGAGCAATCGAACCTCAGCCTACAGCAAAAGTGTAATCTGATGGGCAAACAGCTTAAAGATTTTTTGCAAGACAAGGATTTAGTGCGGAATATGACCGCAGCCTACGTAGCGTCATTGGAGAATCCGCTGGTAAAATACATGCCTTGCGTTATTAAGGATCGGCTTGTCAGTTACCTGTACACGAGAGAAGCCGACGCTGTTATAAGCATTG
Source organism: Fibrobacter succinogenes (assembly GCA_902791475.1). GTDB lineage: Bacteria > Fibrobacterota > Fibrobacteria > Fibrobacterales > Fibrobacteraceae > Fibrobacter > Fibrobacter succinogenes_J. The sequence goes on along the minus strand of CADAWC010000010.1, from coordinate 50,945 downwards.
TCATTTCAAACCTTGGTGACACGGATCTTCCAGAGGAAATGCGCCCCTTCATAGATCGTCTCTACTTTATTTTAGGAACGGAAAAAAACATTCCCAACACCTGCAGTGTCATCAGCATGAACGGCAAAGCATTCATTAATTTTACACGAAACATCCAAGAAACCTCCATCGAAGACGAATTTTTCAATCGACTCCAAAAGCATGGGTTAAAAGTTGAAGTGGAGCATCTGAAATAACAAATTCCACACCATGATGTGAAAATGAATATCTACTACCACCTCCCCGGACTATTTGAGTTTTACGAGCTATATAAAGCGTTCTTACCGCTTTGGCGCGAACACCGGGAATATTTTTACGAATGGTGCGAAATCGGTTCTATTTATGGGGCGCCAAGCGACTGCATCTGGGGCGGCGGTCGCGTTGGCTTTGGCGAAGCTGAGCCGCGGGAAGTCACAGAACTCGTACGAGAATACGGGATTTCGGCGAGGCTCACCTTCAGCAATTCATTAATTCGCGAAGAACATCTCGCCGATAGAAAGTGCAATAAGTTGTGCGAAATGTTCGAAAGCGGTGCGGTTCAAAACGGGATCATCGTTCATTCCGACCTGTTGCTGAATTACATCAAAGCAAAGTACCCAGGCTTCTATTTCGTATCGTCAACGACAAAAGTTATCACAGATTTTGAGCAGTTCAAAACGGAGCTAGACCGCGAAGAATTCCGCTATGTCGTTCCCGATTTTAGGCTCAACAAGCAATTTGACAAATTAAACACGCTCACAAACGCGCAAAAGCGAAAAGTCGAATTTTTATGCAATGAATGTTGTTGGTTCGGCTGCTACGACCGCAAAAAATGCTACGAGAACGTGAGCCAAAAAAGTCTCGGCGAAAACTGCGAAGACCATATATGCGTCTCGCCCACAGCCAAAAGGGGTTACCATTTTTCCGATGCGATGAAGAATCCCGGCTTTATTGGAATCGAGGACATTCAAAACATCTACGCCCCCGCAGGATTCCGACACTTTAAAATCGAAGGCCGTAGCCTCGGCAGTGCCCTCATTCTGGAATTTTTGCTTTACTACATGACCAAGCCCGAGCATCAGCTTAAAGTCCGCGAAGAAATTTACTTGGACAGCACACTGGATTTGTTCTAAACGGAAAAAATATGGAACCGACATACGCATTATTCATGACTATTGCAAAACTTGTACTTATTATCATTTTTGCAATAATTCCATTTTTATTTGGTGTATTTTCCAACATTTCCACCAAGTTCCACAAAGTATTTTTTATTGCCGGAAGAATCATTTCTATTCTGCTAGCCATTTCTATTGCGGCAGGTCTTTCTGTCGGAATAGTTTTTGTCACTGAAGATGCATTCGAAGCGCGACCATCCTACATTTACGCATGCTACTTTTGCGGGCTGATTACAGCATTTATTCCTTTATCTACATTTTACTTTACTACATGCAAAAAGACAAAAAAGCAACGAGCATGTTATCTCGCCCTCTCGTTTATTGCATTTTTTGTAATCCTTTCAGGTTTTGAATTTCTATACAATCGTGCTTTTGGATTCGTTTTTCAAACGGAACGAGAAGAACAATCCATAAATGAATTTTATACAGACCACCCAGAAGCCGATAAAAACAGTGACATCAACGTATTCGCATCACTTAGTGCAGGCATTGAATGGCTTACCGTGAATATCTCCGTATATAAAGATTCCATCATACTAAAGACAATAGAAAGCAATTATATTGGCGACGGCAAATCGGAAATTGATTCATGTTATCGCAATGATTTACCCCCAGACTTGATTCATGACATCATTGAAGAAATCACCTACTATCAACAAGAGATTGAATACAACTGGGCCGCAGACCTATGCATGCATCCACACGCATCTATTGAACTTGCTAATAACAAAAACGCAACAACGATAAAATTGAACCTTCCTGACATTGATGAATATCATCCCAACGCCCAGCGTTTAGCAAGGAAAATCAAGAGCCTTGCAAAAGATTCAAAAATAAATCCGACAAAAGGTTGTTCCAATTAATTTCAAGCATTAAAAAATCATGCAAAAAATGAAACCCGCAAAGAGAATTTTCATGACCATCTTGATTATCATAGTCTCCCTCATTTTACTTTTAGTGATTTGGTTCAACATTCCCTATTCACCCGTCAAGACGCAGTTCCGCAATGATGTCGAGGCAAGATTGCAAAGTTCCGCAGCAATTACCGGAACGCTAGATTCCGCGAGTATCGCAAGCCTCCCTCCCCTCATTCAAAAATATCTCGAAACAAGCGGTTACATCGGCAGCGAAAGGCGCTCGCACTTAATCATGGAATACAAAAATGTCGATTTCGGGATGGGCGTAAACAAGCCGCGACTCAAAATCGATTATACGCATGTGGACTTTGCCGATTCGCCGGACAGGCTCGCCTTTATCAACAGCAAAATGTTCGGCATTCCATTCCAAGGCTACGATTATTACAAGAACGGCAAAGGCGGCATGAAGGGCGTCCTCGCAAAGCTCGTTACACTATTCGACCAAACCGGCCCAGAAATGGACAAAGCATGCCTCATCACTTATCTCGCCGAAGCATTCTTTTTGCCAGAAGCACTCCTAAAAGATTTCATCACATTCAAGCAAATTGACGACCACATTGTAGAAGCCACAATCACAAACAAAGGCGAAACTGCAACCGGAATTTTCCACTTCAACGACGCTTACGAAATGACCTCGTTTACAACAAACGACCGCGGTCAAATTTCACCCGACGGAACCATCGAATACACCCCGTGGGAAGCACAGTGCGAAAACTACAAAACCTATTCCGATGGCATCAAGCGTCCCACCGTTTTCCGCGCAGTATGGAAAAATAAAGACAGAGACTTCGTCTATTTCGACGGAGAAATCAGTAAAGTGAACGGTTCTGAGGTAAAGTAACTACATATAGTTTAAACAATAATATTTCTATTTTATCCGCCATGACACTTCTTTTAGGCATTCTTTTCTTAGCACTTTTCATAAGCGCAATTATCCGTGGCAAATTCACATATGGTCAAGCCGATTATGATTTTCACGAGCACCCGGTGCAATTTATCATCGTCCTCATCTTTATTCTCGGCGTTTCTGCGCTCTGTTTTTATCGATTTATCGTAGAATTATAGACTAAACATTTTCAAGAGTTTGTTATATTACAATCTGTAGACAACTTAAAAGAGCAGGTACTTTATGAGCGAGGAAAAAATTACCCCCAGTTGCAATTCTGAAGACGTAAAAGCAATCACAAAAAGGTGCGCAGAATCCTGGATGAAACGAATCCGAAATTTTGCAGGTTTCTTGGGAATGATTCTCCCGTGGATAGCTCTCGTCGGCGCGGCTTTCGTCGCACATGCTCAGCCCGCCAAAATCCCCGATGATTTTTGGGCTACGCTCTCCATTTCGGCTACATATTACTTGACCCCTGCACTTGCAGGCATTTTGACAACGGCCGCAGTCGTTCTGATTTGCTACAAGGGCTACGACTGGCGCGATGAACTTGTCGCAACAGCCTCAGGCATATTCGGCTTGATGATTGTCATTTTCCCTTGTGACTGTTCCGCTGCGGATAGCAAGATTGTTGGATTTTTCCAGTTGCCTATAGCCGTTTCTAACGTCATCCACTTAATATCGGCAGTTATCTTCTTTATACTTTTGGCTATCAACAGCCTATTCCTTTTCACTCTTGGCGAAAGCGACACCAAGCAGAAAAAAATCCGCAATATCATTTACAGAGTCTGCGGCATCGGCATGTTCTGCACTTTGTTCCTGCTTATTTTACCAATTCAATTCCCGGCCAAAATTTTCATAATCGAGGCCATTGCGCTTACGTTCTTTGGCATAAGCTGGCTTGTTAAAGGACAAATCTTCGGATTGTTGTCCGACAAATAAGTTTCTATTCTTCGAAAGGTCTTACTCTCAGCGACACACCTAAATCAGCGCAAATTTGGCGGCAACGCTCAATTTTTTCTTCGGGCATTACCTTTTCGACAACGGTCATCACTACGTTCGGAACATGCTCTTTCGCAAGAGCAGCAAATTCCTTGAGCGCATCAAAAGACTGAATACCAAATCTCGATCTCGTAAGCTCCAGGAATTCTTCGGCATCAGGGGCATTCATCGAAATCGAAACGGTATCAAAGCGACCTTCAAGTTCAGGCGTTACATCCATTCCGTGAATCAAATTTGCAAGTCCATTCGTATTGAGTCGCACTTTTAATTTTGGATATTTACCATGCAACAAGTCGATTACTTTGCACACGTCGTGGAGGCGTTCAAGAGGTTCCCCGTAACCGCAAAATACAAGTTCATTGATGACAGAAAGATCGTATGAGTCGAAAATACTCATGACCGCATTGACGCTGGGTTCCCCACCCTTAAGCCAAAGTGAATTGCCTTCCATCATTTTCTTTGTCTGGCGCAAGCAAAAAACGCAACTGCACGGGCAGCGGTTGGTCATATTCACATAGATGTTCTTGCCTGTAATATCGCCACTATTTGCAATATCCAGATAACCCGCCTGCCCAACTTTTCCAGTTACAGTATAAACAATCATCTAATCCTCCATTAAATCACGAAGGTACATCTCGAAGCATAGTCCCCAATGCGTGGGAACGTTATTGTCTTCGCAGTAGCGAATGCACTTTGTTACAAATTCTGCGGCACGCTTGACCGATTCATAAAAGTCATGGCCATTCAAGTACATGCCCGCAATAATAGAACTGATGACATCTCCAGTTCCGCTGCGATCGCCGCCAATGCGGTCCACCATCACGATTCGCGGTTCTTCACCCTTGCTGTAAACGTAATTCATGATTTGCTTACTGTTGTACGGAATGCCGGTCACAACAATATGTTCCGGGCCTTGTTCCGTAAGCTTGCGACACATTTCAGCAAGTTCAGCGTCGGTAAATCCGTCAATACGATATTCATTATCGGTCAACGTACAAAGTTCCGTCAAGTTCGGCGTCAAGATGTCAGCGTAATGAACAAGAGCCTTCATCTTTTCGCACAACGTCGGCGTGTAGGTTTCGTAGAGTTTACCGTAATCACCCATCACCGGATCAACCAAGGTAAACGTTCCCTTTTTCTTGAACGTCTTGAAGAAGTCAATAACAATATCCACTTGCTCTTCAGAACCTAAAAAGCCCGTAGCGATGGCGTCAAAGGACATATTCAGATTTTTATAAGTCTGAATATAGTCGCGCATTCTCGGAGTATAGTCATCAAAATAATATTCCGAAAACTGCGTGTGCGTCGAAAGAATCGCCGTCGGGACAGCTACCGCCTGGATTTTCATCGCAGAAACTATGGGAGCCATAACGGCAACCGAGCATCTGCCAAAACCTGTGATATCGTTAATGAGAGCGATCTTTTTCTGTGGCATAGAACTATTGAACCTTTTTAACCTTCACCAAAATTTGGGCATAAGCAAGCACCGCAGAGGCAATGACAGAAAGAAGCGTCGGACCCAGGAAAACCGATTCCAAGCGCGACGTCACTTGATACACGACAAAGCCAACGAGCCATGCAAACAAATTCCAAATCCAGAATCCACGACCATTTTCGTGACTATTCGCAAAATAGAAAGATACGAGTAGTACGGCTGCCATCGGCGCAAAAACAGAGGCGATTAGGTACAAAAAATCGATGTAATGGTTCATAATTCCAGAAATTGCAAGCACGGCACTGAAACCACTCACAGCGACTCCGACTATTTTCGGATTCAAACGGGAGTAAATAGCCTTCGAAGATTCGCCAGCAGAGTTCGCGGCCAAGAAGTTCGTGGTCACAGTCGAAAGCACAACAATGATTATTCCCGGAACGCCAAGGCCCGCAACAGCAATAGCGCGAGCAATATCATTTTCAACACCGGCAGCAGCAATCTGGACACCGATAAAGTACATCCAGAAACTCGCCACCGAATACGCCACCGCAGACACTGCCGTTGCATGCACCGGCTTTTCCACATCCTTGGTGTAGTCCGAAATCACAGGCAACCAGGAAAGCGGCATCGCAATAGAAATTTCGAAAATATTCCAGAACGTAAAAGTATGCGCCGCCGTCACAGCAGAGCCAGCATCGACACCAAACAACTTAACAGTCAATACAACAAGAAGAACTGTCAGCACAGCCATCACAACCGTAGTCACTTTTGCAAAACGGCGAAGGCCAATAAAGACCCACAGAGCAATAAGCACAGCAAGCAAAACACAAGTCAGCGGGAACGAAATCGGCAAATGCAGCCCCGCCAAAACAGAAGCACCCTGAGAGTTTAGCACAGCGACCCACGCCACCAACTGAAACACATTCAGTGCCGCAAAAAACTTAGAGCCGTACTTGCCAAAAACAAGCGAAGTTGTCTCCATGGCATTCAAGCGCACATTCGCACCAATATAACCGACAAGAAAAAGCAAAATGCCACCAAGCACATGCCCCAAAATCAACGGAGCCCATATTGAATTCCAATCGGAAGCAGCGCCAATTTCAATACCCGCCTCAATTTCAGAAACCGAAATGGCAACACCAAACCAAATAACGCCATTGGTAAAAAGGCTTGTCAAGAAATTCGTATTTTTAGGCATGGAAACCTCCTATATTTTTCGACGCCAAATATAGAAGACCCACAAGTAATTGTCCAATACTTATTTGTTATTTTGAGGTATTGATTTTTTCTATAACAAAGTACTATTTATTAAAAAATTTTATTCCAGCTCGACCTTGATTTCGACACCCGACACCCAAGCCTTAGGCGCATTCAAAATGGGAGCAAGCACCTTGCGCACTGCCGCAAGGTTTTGCGTTTTAATATAGAGTTTCACCCAGAACACATTTTGCACCTTAGGAACAAACGCATCGACAGGTCCAAGCACCGTCATCGAAGATTCTTTGCGCAAAATACTTTCAAGGCGGTTTACCGTATCGCGAAGCAAGTTTTCATCGCGTGAGCCGCAACTGATTTCAACGAGCTTGCAAAACGGCGGATAAAAAGCCATCTGGCGGTTCGAAGATTCCGTCTCGGCAAAACCATCAAAATCATGGCGAATGGCATACTGCATCACCGGTTCTGTCGGATTAAGCGTCTGGATAAACACGCGGCCACCGCTACCTGCGCGCCCCGCACGTCCCGCCGTTTGACTCAATAGCTGATACAAGCGTTCCGTTGAACGAAAATCAGGAATGCCAAGTCCCGAATCAGCACCGACAATTCCCACAAGCTTTACGCCCGGGAAATCGTGACCTTTCGCGACCATCTGCGTTCCAAGCAAAATGTTGTATTCCCGATTCCTGAACGATGTCAAGATTTTTTCAACAGCGCCCACGTTCTGCGTTGTATCGCGATCCATGCGGATTACTTTCGCATCGGCCACCCATTCGTGAATTTCTTCTTCGAGCTTTTCAATCGCGCCTCCGACAAATTCATACGTTTCGGCACCGCATGTCGGGCACGGCGTATCCACCGGATAAAGCGCAGCACAGTAATGGCACATCAGCGCATTATACTGTTTATGATACACGAGCGGGATATGGCAATGTTTGCAGTAAAGCGTTTCACCGCATTCAGAACAAACTCTAATCTTAGAGTAACCGCGACGATTCATGAGGATAATCGCCTGGTCACCACCCGCAATGCAATCCGAAAGCGCTTCGCGCAATGCAGGAGACATGAGCACGCCTTTTTGCTGGCGCACCTTGCCCATATCAATCACTTTCACTTCGGGGAGTGGAGCCGCAGTCGCTCGATTTTTGAGCGTCAACAGTTTGAGGTTCCCCGCCTTTGCATTGCGGAATGTTTCAAGGCAAGGCGTTGCAGAGCCAAGCACTACAAGTGCTCCGTACTTTTGCGCCAAGTGGAAAGCCAAGTCACGCGTATGGTAACGCGGAGCCGGATCCTGTTGTTTAAACGAAGAATCATGCTCTTCGTCCAAAATAACAACATCAAAATCAAATGGCGAAAGAATGGCACTGCGCGTTCCAAGCACCACTTTTGCAGAGCCATCTAGCACAGCCAAATAACCCGCACGTTTTTGCGGAGCCGAGAGCGCTGAATGCAACACAACTACAGGAACCTTCAAGAAATCTTCAAACCTTGATGCAGTCTGCGGAGTAAGCCCAATTTCTGGCACGAGAATGAGCACACGCTTATTGCGCTTAAGCGCTTCGCGCACCAATTCCTGATAAACTCTCGTTTTGCCACTGCCGGTCACACCATGCAGGAGCGTTCCACGAAAACCATCCTTATCCAAATCTTCAACAAGACTGGCAAGTGCAGTCTCTTGTTCGCCTGTCAAGGGGGGCAGGTCCGAACAAACCTCCATTTCGGGTCCATTTGATAGAGCCTCGCCCCGAGGTTCAGATTTTTCGGCCAGTAAGGCATCGAGAAACTTGTCAAAATCAGCAGGCCAAAACACGTTCAGAGTGCGCATGGGCGAACTTATATAATACTTAGACACCCACTCCAGCGATTCCATATAACGTTCAGAAAACACATACCCCGACTCATGCGGACACGCATACCGAACGTCAAATGACGGTTTCTCGCTATGGACACGGCTCACCAAGGCAAGCGTAGGCTTACGGCGGGCAAGCTGCACCCAGACGACACTCCCCCGCTGAATATCCGCTCCTTCCGGCACCCCGTAAGTAAAAACCGATGGGGACAACGGGATATAAACCTCGCAAAAACGCGACAGAAGCGCCGAATTACAGCGTTCCTTGACCATCTCCGGAGCAGACGTTTTGGGAATTCTTTTTGCCACGCGGCAAAGATAGTATTGTTACAAGCTTAAATGGGCATAAATTCGCACTGTTTTTCCTGACTATAATATTTTTTTAGTTAGATTATGCTATACGGAGCTGAGGAAGCCCCGCCTACCTATTGGAGATATTATGAGCATTTTTGACGCATTTAAACCGAAATGGCAAAATTCCAACCCCGCAAAGCGCATTGAAGCAATTGCAGACTTGGATGAACTCACTAGTCAAGATATTGTCGAACGAGTGGCCCTTTCTGATGATAATGTCGAAGTGCGAATGGCTGCAGTTAAGAAACTTGCAATTATTAAGACACTTCAGGATATTTCGACAAAAGACAGCGATGCCGGCGTACGCCGTTTGGCAGAATCGAGAGCTTTCGAAGAAATCGTCAAAAAGCTGAAAAACTTTAATGAATCAGCTCTGAATAGCGAAGTCCTCGGTTACATCGAAGCCATCAAGGACACGCGCTATACTGAAGATGTCCTCAAGGCAACAGACAACGTAAATCTAAAGAGAGAACTTGTCAAGCAGTGCAGCAAGCAGTCCCTGCTCGCCCAGATCGCAACCCGCGATTCTAGCGAAGAAATCGCACTGCAAGCCGCAGACCGTGTAACATCTGAATCGTTGCAAGCCGACCTCATCAAGAGCTCCAAGCACACGTCCGTCCGCAAGAAGATTTCGGATAAAGTTCGTGCAAAGAAAGAAGCCGAAGACAATGGCAGAAAGGCAGCCGAACTCTTGCAGAGCAAGCGTGAAGCCCTCATCAAGCAGGCTCACTTCCTCGCCGCCCAAAAGGACGCTATTGCCACCAAGCCACAGTTCGACGATTTGATGAACGAAGCAAATGCTCTCGGCATGGGCGAATCAGCCGCAACGCTCAATGAAATTTACGAAAGCTTCAACAAGTTCTACGACGAAGCGAACGCCGCAAAGAAGGCTGCAGAAAACGCCGAAGCTGAAAAGCAGGCAAAGATTGCGCGCCTCACGGAATCGCTCACGGAACTCGAAGGACTCATCGAAGCAGGCACGACCGAAGAAAACGCTGACCGCGTAAGCGCCATCATCCAGGAATGGAACGAAGGCAAGTCCGTCATGGATGCAGCCTTGATCAAGCGCTTCAACAACGCCTACTTCAAGTCTCAAGAAGCAAAAAAGATTGAAATTCCGTCCGCAGAATCTGAAAACGCAAGCGAAGAAGAAATTGCCATCCGCAAGAGCCTTCTCGAACGTCTCCAGGCACTTTCTGAAACGGAAATCGATGAAAACACGGGCAAGCACTTGCATGCCATCGTCCGCGAATGGGAAAAGCTTTCGCTCCTCGAAGGCGATGACCCGATTCTCCAGGCTTATAACGCTCTCCGCACCAAGCTGAGCGAACTCATCAGCGCATTCAACGAAAAGACCCAGAAGGTCATCGAAGAAAATTCCAAGAAGCTCCGCGGTCTCATCGAACGCATCCAGAACATCGACGAGAACCAGGAATTCCGCGAAATCCACAAAATTCTCCGCGACACTTATCAGGAATGGAAGGAAATCGTCGGCGAGAACAAGTTCAAGTACCACGATCTCTGGCAGGAATACAAGATTGCCACCTCCCGTTTCCAGGAAATGCAGCAGTGGGAAAACTGGCACAACGAAAAGGACCGTGACACCATCATCGAAGAAATGGACGCGCTCTCCAAGGAAACTCCGAGCCAGGCTGTGCTTGCCAAGTTCCGCGAACTCTGCGGCAAATGGCGTGAAATCGGCCCGATTTCTGCAGCCAAGTTCCAAGACTACCGCGACCGCTTCCAGGCTCTCGTAGACAAGGTCAAGGAAAACTGCGCACCGTTCATCGAAGAACAGAACGCCGAACGCCAAAAGAACCTCGTCGACAAGGAAGCCCTCTGCCAGAAGGTCGAAGACCTCGTTGCTAACGCTGAAATTTTCTGGAAGGACAAGTTCAAGGCCGTGCAGGAAATCCAGGAAAACTGGAAGAACATTGGCATGGTCCCGAAGGAAGCTTTTGCAGCCCTCAACAAGCGTTTCAAGGACGCCGTAAACGCCTTCTATGCCCAGCACAAAGAAAATGTGAAGCGCGAAGACGAAAGCCGCGAAGCCAACTACGAAAAGAAGGTCGCTCTCTGCATGGAAGCCGAAGCCATCAAGGATTCGACAGACTGGAACGCCACCTCCACCAAGCTCAAGCAGTTGCAGGACGCATGGAAGGCAACAGGCCCAGTGCCGAAGAGCAAGTCCGACGAAATTTGGACACGCTTCCGCACCGCTTGCGATTCCTTCTTTGAAAAGAAGCGCAGCCACTTTGAAGAAATGGACGCCGCCAAGCAGAAGAACCTCGAACAGAAGCAGGCCCTCTGCGAAAAGCTCGAAGCTCTCGACATCGCCAACATCACTCCAGAAGTCATCGAAGCTTACAAGGCCATCGATGCTGAATGGAAGACGATTGGCATGGTCCCGAAGGACGCTGTAGAATCCATCAACGAACGCTTCAACGCAATCGTCAATAAGATTGTCGCCAAGATGGCTGAATCTGACCCGGAACTCCAGGCCAAGATTGCAGACATCAAGAAGAAAAAGCAGGAAATGATCGAAAAGGTCCGCCAGTTTGCCGAAAGCGCAGGCTCCAACCAGCTCGCCGATGCCGTTCGCGACATTCAGAAGGAATGGGTCACGCTCGGTTCTTGCGGTAACGACGACGATGAACTCAGCAAGGCATTCCGCGATGTCTGCGATGACTTCTTCACCCGCCGCCGCGACCAGCTCGACATTCAGGAACAGGCTCGCCAGAACAACCTCCAGAAGAAGATTCTCCTCTGCGAACAGGCCGAAGACTTGCTCACCGACTTGAACGATCAGACGGTCGTTGCCTCGATGAACAAGGTCAAGCATTTCCGCCGCTTGTGGAAGGAAGTCGGTGCCGTTCCTCGTGAACACTCCGAAAAGATCTGGAAGCGCTTCAATTCTGCTTGCGACCAGGTGTTCGCCTTCGGCCGCAAGGACGAAAAGAAGGAAGAAGCTCCGGCAGCAACAACTGAAGCATAATTAAAATAGTCGTTACGACAATCAAAGTTGTCATGCCCGCCTCCGAGCGGGCATCTCCTTTTTATACGCTAGAGAATGGAGATTCCCGGTCAAGCCGGGAATGACAAATAGACTAAATCCTTCTGCATTTTCTATTTTTTATTTCATGAAATTCCCGCCATGGACAAGTGTCAGCGAAGCAGCCCGCCTCCTCAAGGAAGGCGAAGTCGTCGCCATCCCGACAGAAACGGTTTACGGGCTCGCCGGTAACGCTTTCGAGCCCAAAGCTCTCGCCAAGATTTTCGCAGCTAAAGAACGCCCGACGTTCGACCCGCTGATTGTCCATATTGCAGACATTGCACAGCTCACCGACATCGCCAAGGACATTCCCGATAGCGCCTACAAGCTCGCCGAAGCTTATTGGCCGGGCCCGATGACGATTATCCTCCCCAAGAAGGATTGCATCCCCGACCTTTGTACAAGCGCTCTCCCCTCTGTCGCGGTGCGCTTCCCGAGCCATCCGATTGCACAGGCTATTATCAGGGAATCCGGACTCCCGCTTGCCGCCCCGAGCGCAAACCTCTTTAAGCACGTGAGCCCCACGACCGCTGAACACGTTGCAGCCCAGCTCGCTGACCGCATCGCAGGCATTGTCGATGGTGGCCCCTGCTCCGTTGGCGTCGAAAGTTCGATTATCTCGCTCGTCGGTGAACCGACCGTGATGCGTCCAGGCGCCATCACGCCAGAGATGTTCAAGGCCATTCTCGGTGAAGTGAAAATCAAGGAATCTACATCCAAGCCGGGCCAGCCAATGCTTGCACCCGGCCAATGCGACACGCATTACCGCCCGCAAGTCCCGCTTTACTACGGCGAAGTCCCGGCCGGCTACACGCTCCCAGAGCATACCGTCCGCATTGCGTTTGGCTCACAAGCAGGCCCAATTCCTGCTACAGTAAACTTGTCAGCTACAGGCGACATGGTCGAAGCAACTTCCAAGCTTTACGCTTTCATGCACGACCTTGACAAATCCGAATACGACCTGATTCTCGTAGACCCTATACCCAACAAGGGAATCGGCATCGCCCTGAACGACCGCCTCAAGCGCGCCAGCATCAAGACATTGCCGTAAATACGAGATTATAGTTACTAGTTAGTAGTCATTGGTCATTAGAAAATCTTGACATAAAATTTTCTAGAAACTCGTAACTTAGAGCACTTAACTTACATCGGGAACAGCGGATAGTGTTCCTTGGTATAGGAGCGCGTAAACGCATTAAAATGCCACCATTCGCTAGGGAGCATCACCCACCCCGCACGCTTCATGATATTGCGGAGCAAGTTGCGGTTATCGATTTGCAGTTGAGTTAGGCGCCCGGACTTTAAAGCATCAGCCTCGCCCACTACACCCGCACAACGTTCAAACGAATCAAAGTCGGCTCCCATATCGAGCAAATTGCCAGTGCTATCGGCAATTCCCAAATCAAGCGCAAGCCCGTAATTGTGGAGCCCGCCCGTCTTGCCCGACGAAACGAAATGGCTGTAAGGCGTTCCCGCCACAGATTGTTTCAGAACCGACTGCGCATACATCGGACGAGCCGCATCAAAGATTACAAGCGTATATCCCGGCAATTCTTTAGCTATAATCGAAAGCGCTCGTTTCAGCTTTGGCAAGCCATCCTTATGGATAAATGCACGCTGGATACCGCAATACATGTCGTGACCGGTCACGTTGTTAAACGTAGCATAGCGCAAATCCATGCGCAGCCCACGCATATACGTAATTTCGACCAAATTAGAATCGTGGCTTGCGTAATCCACCCATTGCTTTGCCGAAGAGCAATAACGCAAAGGTTTCGCGGGCTTCGGCGGCACAAACAAGCTATCCGTTACATGCGCAAACGAGGAAACCGCGAAAAACGCAATTGCTAAAATAATAGATTGCTTCGTCACTTCGATCCTCGCAATGACAACTAGCGCAACTTCCTACTGTCTACTTCCTACCGCCTACTAATTATATTCCCAATTGCACTTCTACGCCAAACTGGAAGTAGAGCCCCATGCCCTTAGCAATAAACGGCACGAGGTCATAGCCATTAGCTGTATTCTTGTCGTTATCGCGAGCGACCCAAGAACGTTCACGAGCATTCTCGGAACCAAGGAACTTCAAGGCTGCGACATCAAGCTTCGAGAAAATATTATCCAGTTCGAGGTAGAATCTTGCGTTCCTGAAGAAACCCTTTGTCTTTGTCAAGTCGAGATTCACACGCAAATCCGTTCTGTACAAGTCCGTGAATTCGTGATAATCCTTAAGTTCACGCGTACCATTCTTATCATTTGTTGCAGGCTTAATCGCATAATAGTAAAGCGGTCTATGCCATGCCGCATGGTGCGTCAAAATCACAGACACAATCGAATCCTTGCGCGGATAATATCTGAGATGCGTCACCATATCCAAACGGGAGTTCGCTTCCCACGGCAAAGACTTTCCGCCCTTCAGTTCGTATTCACCATACACAGAGCTTGCATTCATCGCGAGCGAGAAGTGATGAGAAGTCTTCCATTCCAAAGATCCCGAAGCGCCAGAAACCCAAGCGTAATCAACCGGAGTCACATCATTGTAATTTGCAAAAGCTTTCGGCAACGGGAGGAGCGGATCAAAGTAGAAACGTCCAAAGCCCGAGAACTGAGCCACCAAGTACTTGGAGCGGTAGCCAAAGCCAAGCTTGAGCGACGTTCCCGATTCCAAACGACCGGTCAAATCACCATTGTCAAAGTAATGCTTCCAGTCTGCACGGTAAGCAGCATTGCCAAAGAGTCTCCAGTAAGCAGAGTCTGTTTTAGACAAATTACGTTCCATATCGAAAGAAGCCGTCGGCAAAGCCTTGTGGTCCGCAGCATCCGCCACGGCTCCCACAGAAAGCATGTGTTCCGAATAATTATCCTTCCAGTCAAGAGTCACTGCACCCGACAGAACGCCCGTCTGGTAATCGCTACTTTCTTCACCACCAGGAACCGGGAAACTGCGTTCAACCATGTGGTGTTCATAGAGAACAGCGCCTCGTAAGTCCGCACCAAAGATGTCTGCATTAAATCTCTTATCCGCACCAGCACTGAGCGTCGTATGCGTTTGGCTGTAACCGTCAATAAAAGTTCTTGCCGATTCATCGGAAAGCTTGCCCGAACGGAATCCCGTCGTATCACGCAACGTATCGCTCAAGCTCTCGCGGACAAGCCCCGCATGGAAGTTCGTGCCAAACTTAGAAGCGTATTCAGCACCAAGCACCAAATACTTTTGACTACCCTCGATAATATCAATCGAATTGATGGCACCATAAGTAGACGATGTATCCTGACTGATCTTGTATTCATCAGAGCTGTACAAAGCTCTCAAAGCCCAAGTCTTATTTCCGAGAGAATCGGAACCGTTCAACTGAGCATAAACATCAAATGCCGTAAGATCAAACGGATCCGAAGACTTCACCTTGCAGTCGCCAGAGCAATCGTCATCACGCTTGCGGAATTCCGTAAAGAACTTTTCGCCCAAATTTTTGAGCATCTCGCCATCCAGGCGGCGGAAAGCAAAGCGGAAGCTATCCCAGATAAAAAACGGTGCATCAAGCACAACTTCCTGGAGTGTAAGACCGGCAGAGCCTCTCAGCCCCCATTCGCCACTCGTCTGTTCCGGAATGTACTGGATTGAAGTTGCCAAGCCTTGCCCAAGAGGTCCTTGTCCGTAATGGTCATGAACTTCGATACCGCTTAACGTGTGCGGGTTCACGACAGACAAGTTGCCCGGAAAGCCCACATCCAAATGACGCATGTTCGGGATGCGGAGGCGGCCCAAATGGTAGGCAACGTCGCTTGCACGAGAACCTTCATAATAAAGAGCGCTGCTAAAATCTTTCTGACCCGAAATACCAGGCATCTGGCTCAAGTGCTCCGTCAAGTCAAAACGCATTCCCGCCGCATCTTCAAGCTTTTCAAGTTTTACCGTTCGTTCAACTTCCCACTTGACCGGTTCACCATCGCCAATAATCGTGCTCGAACCAAGATTCGTGACATTCGTGCTGAGCGTAATGACCATGTCCATCAAGTCGGCATAGTCCTGCAAATCCACAAAGACGCTATCGAAGCCCTCTTTCTTGAACACAAGCGAGGCATTCTTGGAATCCACGGTCAGCTCAAAACGACCTCGGGAATCCGTCTCACCGATGCGCTTGCCAGACTGATACGTAATAGCCACATCCTTGACAGGCAAATCCGATTCTGCTTCAAGGACGACACCGATAACCGTTGTAGGCGAAGCCGCAAAGACCCCAACCACAATAAACAGGACAAAGCTGAAAAATAAGCGGAAATTCATGCTTTCAAAATAGATATTTTATGCAAGAAAAATTCAAGCAAGTCCTCAACATCTTATATTATACGCATGCTTAAAGTTTATTTAGTCCAATTCGACAGCGTTAAGGGCAACAAAACCGAAAATCTCGCACGAGCAAAGAAGATGATTCTCGATGCCAAACCTGCTACAGGGAGTTTGATTCTGCTTCCCGAGATGTTTGCTACAGGATATGTGCCCGCCAATCTCGACAATGCCGCCGAAGACTTCAGCTCGAATAGCGCCGATGAAACAGCACGCACGCTCTCCGAAATCGCAGACGCTACGAACTGCATCATCATGGGAGCAGGCATCACCCGCGCAAGCCACGGATTTTATAACCACATAAGCATCTACAATCCACACGAAGCCCAGGAATCCTGCGGGTACAACAAGATGAACTTGTTCTTTCCCGAGAAAGAAAGCTTTAAAGCGGGCGAAAATATTAATTTATTTAAATTAAAGGAGATTCCCGATCAAGTCGGGAATGACAATAAGGCAGAATCTGTAAGCTGGACAATAGCTTCGTTTATCTGCTACGACTTGCGGTTCCCCGAAATCTTCCGCGAAGCGACCAAAAAAGGGGCAAACCTCATCACGATCCAGGCAGCGTGGCCCGCCAAAAGACGAGCCCACTGGGAGACGCTCCTCAGAGCACGCGCCATCGAAAACCAAGTCTATATCGCCGCCGTGAACGCCGTCAGCGAAAACCCCAACCAAAAGCTCCCGCTTGCAGGCACATCTCTCATCATTTCGCCGAACGGAGACATTCTTGCCGAAGGCCCCTCGCAAAACGAGGCCATCATTTCCGCCGAACTAGACCGTGAGGCCGAACACAATTACCGCAAGTCCTTCCCCGTTCTCGAAGGCATCGTCCCTCCAGAATTTTTATAGAACTGGCGCAAGAAAAGGGCTAAACAGTAAAAACCGAGTGAACCCAATCACACAAAAACGGCCGCAGCAAAGCCACTTCTTGGACAATTCGTCAAGTCTAATTCATTGACCATCAATGTGTTACGGCGCACATTTTTTATATATTTGCCAAAAAATTTTCTTTCCAGTATTGGCATTTTCGTCACAGAAAGATTATTTTTATATTACGTCTTTTAAGAAAAGAGGCTTAATATGGCAACAACAAGTAAAATTGACGAAGCAAAAGAGCTCATCAAAGCAGGGCTCAAACGCGAGCTGATTTTAAAAATCACCTCTATTTCGGAACACGAGTACAGCCTTCTCCAGCGTGAACTCCTCGCAACGGCATAGGCTTGCAGCTCATTCTGAACATACCCGCCCAACAAGCAACCGACGGAGCTTCTCGTAAGGCCGCCGTTATTGCTTGTTATAAAGACGGGAGCCTCTTGCTCGATGCGAGGGACAACCTCAAGCCCGCAAGATTTACCATGCATCCGTCCGACAGTTTTCCATGGACGGAATTCATTGAAAAACTGCTTGCCGCATGGCAGCTCTGTGATTACAGCGATGTTCCAGAAGCGTTCAAGCCCATCAAACAGATTCCGCCCTTCGTGATTGAAGGACTCCCACGCGAACCCGTTCCGCAACAGCTTAAGGTTCTAGCCTCATTGCGCACGCAAGGCTATTTCGCTCCACTCCAAAATCCGGGAAAATAATTTAGGGCAAAAAAGAAAAGAAAGTGTCCTCTCCTAATCCGTATCGACCAAACATCGACCATAATCGAAGACACTTTCTTTGTTTTTCCAAGGAGAATCCACCCTTCCATCTCCTACGTTTTATATTATATATTATTTTGGTCTAACGGTTTATTATTAAAAAAATATTTTCTAGTCAAAAAATATATATTCAAAACAAAACGTGTAGGGAGATTCCCGCCTTCGCGGGAATGACAAGTTTATATTATGAACCTTATCAAGTATTTTAGCAAGCAACGTTGGTTCATGGGGAAAAACAGAACCATCTTACGCACAGACACGCTCGACTCCACAGAAGCCGGCAACACGCGCATCAGGCTTATCAAGGTTTCGTTTGACGATGGCGAAAGCGATATTTACACTGTCATCGATGACGAAAATGCGGTCGGTAAAATTCTCGAAGACGCATTCCTCGATGGCTCTCAGCAGTCTGTTTTCGCAGGCGACTCCGGATTTTTCTCGTTTAGAATTACATCGCCGTTTTCTAGGGCAGCGCTCACGAGTATCAAGCCCGTTTCAAAGGAACAGAGCAATTCCGCATTTTGCGCTCCCGGCAAGTTTTTCTTCAAGCTATACCGCAGGCTAGAACCGGGTTTACACCCCGAAGCCGAAATTCTAGAAGCGATGAACAAGGCAGACAGCAGCCGCGTTCCAAGACTTTACGCCGTCTGCAATTACAAGGCCAAAGGCGGTGAAATTTACACGTGGGGAATCCTCGAAGAGCATTTCCCAAACGCACTTGACGCCTGGAGCGAATTCTGCAATAACATGAATAGCACGGACGCTTTCCAGCTCGGGATGTCCACCGCGCAGATGCACGAAAGCCTCAAGCGATTAAGCGGTCCCAAGTACAGTGGCATCGAGCCTCCATTCGACCGATTGGCTCAACTTTTGAAGAACTCCACGGATACCGAGTACGTTTCAAAATTGCGCGATAAGCTCCCGGAACTGCGCATCCGCTACAGTGACTTGCTCCGCGAAACGTTCAGCGACAAGACTATCAAAAAACAGCGCATCCACGGGGATTACCATCTTGGGCAAGTGCTGATTACGCAAAGTGCAAACGGCACCAAGCATTTCGAGATTATAGACTTTGAAGGGGAACCCACGCGTAGCCTCGACTACAGGCGCACCATCCGCACCCCCGCTGTCGATATCGCCGGGATGCTGCGCAGCTTTGCTTACGCAGGCGCCGTCGCCAAGACCGACCCAACCGAAGCTCAAAAAGCTTTTGTCACAGGATATTCCAAGGTTTCCGGGATTTCCGCCGAAGAAATCGAGAAGGAATCCAAGCCCTACATTCTCGCGAAAGCTATCTACGAAGCATGCTACGAGCTAGAATTTCGCCCCGACTGGTTCTGGATTCCCGCCAAAGCATTGCTAGAGTTATAAGATTCAATAAAATATTCACTTTTTTCGCACATTAGAACATTTTTATGTGTCTATGCGAGATATTCTCGCAATTAACAAAAAAAATAAATCGTCGTGAGAATAAAGCGTCGGCCAAGGATGGGGAGGGTGCAGGGAGGGGCCCGTGCGGCCTTCGCAACTCCGAGCTGGGGCCCCGCCCGCATAATTTTCAATTTGATTCAAAATCAATTCTAAGGCGAAGCCTCCAATTTTTCTATATTTGGCGTCATCATGACACCAGAAGAAATGGAACAGTTACTCCGCAAGGACGCAGCAGAGCTCGTCAAGACCGAGCCGCTTTCGAAGTTGATGCTCGAAGAGCAAATCCTTAACCGCAAGAACTTTGCGGATATGCTTGGAGTAACCCTCGCCTGTCAGCTCGCTGGCGAAGTCATCGACCGCACAGAACTCGAGAAGATGTTCCGCGTCATGTACGAAAAGTATCCCAACTTGCTCATTTGCGCGACAAAGGACTTGCACGCAACAGTCCTCCGCGACCCCGCTTGCACGGGTCCCCTCGAACCACTCCTGTTCTTCAAGGGATTCCAAGGTTTGCAAGCCTACCGCGTAGCCCATGTCCTTTATGAAGAAGGCCGCCACTTCCCCGCCAAGATGCTCCAGAGCATCATCAGCCGCAAGTTCGGTATGGACATCCACCCAGCAGCAAAGATTGGTCACGGACTTTTGGTGGACCATGCCACAAATATCGTCATCGGTGAAACCGCGACCGTCGGCAACAACGTGAGCTTTTTGCATGGCGTGACCTTGGGCGGAACCGGCAACGAAATCGGCGACCGTCACCCGAAAATCGGGAATGGCGTGATGCTCGGTGCGCACGCACAGTTGCTCGGCAACATCCACATTGGCGATGGTGCAAAGATTGGCGCTGGCGCCGTGGTGCTTTGCGATGTTCCAGCTCACACGACTTATGCAGGCGTCCCGGCTGTTCAAGTGGGCCACCCGCACGACGACATGCCGAGCTTCAACATGCAACAAGACTTCACGCGCGACAAGGGTTAGACGAAAGAACGGGCAAAGCCCTACAGACGAAAGACGAGAGTGCAGGGGGCATCGCATGAAGAAAAGCGACAAAATCAAATTCATTGGCAGTAAGCTGGACGAACTATACCCGAATCCGCCCATTCCGCTGAATTTTACAAGCCCATTCACACTCCTTGTTGCCGTTGTTTTAAGCGCCCAGTGCACCGACATCCGTGTGAACCAGGTGACCGCGGTTCTCTTTAAAGAAGCAAACACTCCCGCCAAGATGATCAAGCTCGGAGTTGACCGCATTGCCGAAATCATCAAGCCCTGCGGTTTCTTTAACACCAAAAGCGTAAACATTTTCAAGCTCTCGCAAGCGCTCGTCGAAAAGTTCAAGGGCGAAGTCCCGCACACGTTCGAGGAACTTGAAAGCCTCCCCGGAGTCGGTCATAAGACGGCAAGCGTCATCATGAGCCACATCTTTAAGCTCCCGGCATTCCCGGTCGATACGCACATTCATCGCCTCGCCGAACGTTGGGGTTTAAGCGACGGTTCAAGCGTCGAAAAAACCGAAGAAGATTTAAAAAAAGCTTTTCCCGAAAGCGAATGGGAAAAGCGTCATTTGCAAATCATTTATTTTGGGCGCAACTACTGCAAAGCGCGCGGGCATAAAGATGAAGAATGCCCAATTTGCAGCACAATAAGACGAAAGACGAGAGACTAGAGACGAAAGAATAGATTCAACGTCTTTGACCTTACCTTCTACGCGATGGTGGCGGAGGTGGCACACTATGCGAGCCATGATGACGTTCTGAACGGCGCGAATGCCAACGATCCTCATCGTCATTTGAGCTAGAAGCCTGCGGCGGAAGTGGTGCCGGACGCTTGTAATTCGGCGGTGGCGGAGGCGCCGATGGCCGCCAGCCATTGGAATGCGGGCGCGGCGGTGGTGGCGGATTGTCAAAACGCCTGGGCGCAGGCCTATCATAACGCGGCCTGTCATTTCGCGACCTTACATGGCGGCGCGGAGGTGGTGCGTAACGATGCGGATGGCGATAATGCGGGCGGCGATGCACCCAGTCATAATAGAACGGATCCCAGCCCCAATAAACGAGACCCGCTCCAGTCCAAACGCCGTTCACATAACGTAGGCGAATGTTGCCATCCGAAACAACGTAATAAACAACACGCGGATCGTATTCCGGAACGTACACATATTCTTCGCGGACCGGCTGAATCGAAACATTGTCATCAACCTTCACTGCAATTTTGTCATCACTGCTTAAATAGCCATTTTTGTGAGCAACCCGACGCATTCTCTGCACAGCATCCATCACATCGGCTTTTTGCATTTCGACAGCTTCGCCAAGCTGTTTTGTCCAAGTGGCATACTTAGACATTTTACGAAGCACATCCGGGAACGGGATAAGCGCAATCACCGATTCGTCATATTCCAAATCTGCACGTTCAATGGCACTCGCCAAATCGTCGCCCTTCAAATGACGATTGGCTGTTGCAAATGCAGACGCACGCGGAATGTCTTCGACATACACCGAAGCATCCAGAACATGTACCAAGAGCGGGTCCGGATAAAGAGCAATCGTTGCAACTAGCGTATCGAGTTCCGAAGACGTGTAACGGGACTGTGCGTTCGCCATCAGCGGGAACGCAAGCATCACCACGAACAGAGTTATTAAACGTTTCATAAGACCTCCTTCTTTAAAGGACCTCTTTTTAATCTACAATTTTTTTACCGCAAAAACAAAATACCCCGGCTGTTGGGCCGAGGTAATAAGATTCAGTAATAAGTGGTTAGTGATTAGTGGTTAGGAATGTAATAGAAATGTTCTAATTACAATTCCTTCCTACCGCCTACTGTCTACTTCCTACTATTTAATTACTTTGTTGGATTAAATGAATCCTTCAAACCAACAGTTCTGTTGAACACGAGGTGACCCGGCTTGGAGTCTTCGCTATCGAGGCAGAAGTAGCCCTGACGCATGAACTGGAAGCGGTCTTCGAGCTTGGCATCGGCGAGAGCGGGTTCCACCTTGGCCTGCTTCACGACCATAGAGTTCGGGTTCAGGTAATCGTGCCAGTCTTCGCCTTCCGGGACCTGAGCAGGATCTTCGAGCGTGAACAAGTTATCAATGAGGCGCACTTCGGCATCCACAGCGTGTGCTGCAGAAACCCAGTGGATCGTGCCCTTGACCTTGCGGCCATCCGGAGATTCGCCACCCTTGCTGAGCGGGTCGTAGACGCAGTGAATCACCTTGACCTTGCCGTCGGCATCCTTTTCGACGCTCTTGCAAGTGACAAAGTAAGCGCCCTTGAGGCGGACTTCGCCTTCCGGCTTCAAGCGGAAGTACTTCTTCGGCGGTTCTTCCATAAAGTCGTCAGCTTCGATGTAGAGTTCACCGCTGAACGGCACCTTGCGGGTTCCTGCGTTCGGGTCATTCGGGTTGTTCTCGACTTCGATCATTTCGACCTTGCCCGCTTCCCAGTTGTCAATCACGAGCTTGACCGGATCAATCACGGCCATCACGCGGTTAGCGGTCTGGTTCAATTCTTCGCGAATGCAGAAGTAAAGGAGGTTCACGTCGACCATGGAGTCGGCCTTGGAAACACCGATGCGGCTGCAGAACTCGCGGATGGAACTCGGGGTAAAGCCACGGCGGCGGAAACCGCAAACGGTCGGCATACGCGGGTCGTTCCAGCCAAGCACAGCCTTTGTCTGCACAAGTTCGAGGAGCTTCCTCTTACTCATCATCGTGTACGTGAGGTTCAAGCGAGCAAATTCAATCTGCTGCGGACGGTTCTGCAAACCAAGTTCAATGAGGAACCAGTCATAAAGCGGACGGTGGGCTTCGAACTCGAGCGTGCAGATGGAGTGCGTGATGCCTTCGATCCAGTCGCTGATCGGGTGGGCAAAGTCGTACATCGGGTAGATGCACCACTTGTCGCCAGTGCGATGGTGCGTGCAATGCTTGATACGGTAGATGACCGGGTCGCGCATGTTCATGTTCGGGCTTGCGAGGTCGACCTTGGCACGGAGGCACTTTTCACCGTCGGCATACTTGCCATCGCGCATTTCGTGGAAGAGCTTCATGTTCTCTTCAACGCTGCGGTCGCGGTAGGGGCTCGGGCGAGAGGGCTTACCAGCATCGTTGCCGCGGTATTCCTGCATTTCGTCGCGAGTCAAATCTTCGACGTAAGCCTTGCCCATTTCAATCATCTTTTCGGCAAAGGCGTAAATCTGGTCGTAGTAGTCGCTTGCGAAAAATTCTTCTTTCCATTCAAAGCCGAGCCACTTCACGTCTTCGCGGATGGAATCGACATATTCCACATCTTCCTTGGTCGGGTTCGTGTCGTCGAAGCGGAGGTTCGTAAAGCCGCCGAACTTTTTGGCAGTGCCGAAGTTCAAGCAGATGGACTTGGCGTGTCCAATGTGAATGTAGCCGTTCGGTTCAGGCGGGAAACGCGTCAGCACGTGATCGCGCTTGCCGGTTTGGAGGTCGTTAACGATAATGTCCTGAATAAAATTCGAAGATTCGGGGATTTCCATAACTGGGTCCTTTTAAAATTTTACGAGGGAAATTTAGAAAATAGACGAGAGACGAGAGACGAGAGACGTGAGGAAATAGTGGCAATATAAGGTTATTGAACTTAGGGCTTAGACAGAACAATCTTTGACAAGCATTTCTATTTTTACGCTAGAATGGCAAATATTGGATATAGTTTTTTAATGGTACTGGCGGCATTTCTGTGGGGATCCACATTTGTCGCTCAAATCGAAGGGAACGACGTCGGCCCGTTCGCTTTCGTGTGCATGCGAAATTTCATCGCCACAGGAGTCCTTTTCGGACTGGCGAAGGTATTGGACAAATTCAACAAAAGTCCTAGAAAACCGAAAACTAAAGAAGAAAACAGAGCTCTCTGGAAAGCAGGACTTTTCTGCGGGCTTACGCTTTTCTTTGCAATGAACTTGCAACAGACAGGGCTTTTTCTCGGATGTTCAGCCGGGAAGGCTGGGTTCCTGACCGCGTGCTACATTATTTTCGTTCCGATTCTAAGCACATTTTTTGGCAAGAAGATTTCCCCAAAGATTTGGCTCTGCGTCGCCATTACAGTCGTAGGGCTTTACCTGCTCTGCATCAAGGGCGATTTTTCAATCGAGGTTTCTGATACGATTCTGCTCTTGTGCGCACTCGCCTTTGCGGCACACATTCTCGTCGTCGGAAAGTACGGCCCTTACATGGACAATGTGCGACTTTCGGCAATACAGTTTCTCGTAGTTGCGACACTTTCCATTTTCCCGATGTTTTTCGTGGACTTGAAAGGAAATTTTGCGGGGTTTGGCACGGTGATAGACGTCTATTCGCATTTCAAGCCGTGGATTCCGCTTTTGTACGCCGCCATTCTTTCGAGCGGTGTGGCGTTCACATTGCAAATTGTCGCGCAAAACAAATTAAGGCCCACCATAGCATCGCTATTGATGAGCCTTGAATCTGTATTTTCCGTGATTTCTGGATGGGTGATGCTCGGTGAGCGATTCACCCTTCAAGAAGGAATCGGCTGCGTGCTAATGTTTACAGCCGTCATCCTTGCACAAGTCAATATAAAACGCAAAGGAGATTCCCGATTAAATCGGGAATGACAAATTATTCACCATCCTTCTTGGCACGCTTTTTAATCATCACGAGCGTACCGAAGGTCAGTACAAAGCCGAACAAGAGCGAAAGTACTGCGCTACGAGTGAAGCCTGCGATAATGTAGGTGACAAATGAAATCGCAGCCACAATAAGCACATACGGGATTTGCGTATTGACGTGATTCACGTGATTGCATTCTGCACCCGCACTTGCCATAATCGTCGTATCCGAAATCGGAGAACTGTGGTCACCGCAAACGGCACCCGCCATGCAAGCCGAAATCGAGATAACCATGAGGCTGTAATCCACGCCGCCAAACGCCGCGACGACAATCGGGATGAGGATGCCGAACGTACCCCAAGAAGTACCCGTAGCAAAAGCGAGGAAAGCCGCAATCACAAAGATAATCGCAGGCATAAAGTTCATGAATCCCGCGGCACCACCCTTCACAAGGCCTGCCACAAATTCCTTTGCACCAAGCGCATCCGTCGTGCCCTTAAGCGTCCATGCCAAAGCAAGAATCAAAATTGCAGGAACCATAGCCTTAAAGCCATCCGGCAAGCAAGCCATGCAGTGGCCGAAGCGCAATACGCGACGACTCATATAGAAACAAACGGTAAAGACAAATGCGCCAAACGAACCAATCGCAAGACCGACAGACGCATCGCTAGAAGCGAACGCATCGACAAAGCCTTTCGCCGCATCGCCCGATGCAAAATAACCACCCGTATAAATCATGCCGAATACGCAGAACACAATCAAAGATGCAATCGGCATCACAAGATCCAAAACTCTGCCTTTCGTCGATGTAAAATTCAAGTCTTCCAAATTCCCGCCAACAGCATTTGTATGCATTTCATGCTTTTTCATCGGACCGATATTCACATTCCAAACGACAACCAAGAACAACGTAAGAATTGTCAATAACGCATAAAAATTAAACGGGATTGCCTTGATGAATAGCGTAAGGCCATCCTCGCCTTCCACGAATCCCGAAACTGCAGCAGCCCACGAGCTAATCGGTGCAATAATGCAAATCGGAGCCGCGGTAGAGTCAATCAGGTACGCGAGTTTTTCATGGCTCACCTTGAAGCGGTCTGTTACCGGGCGCATCACGCTACCCACCGTAAGGCAGTTGAAATAATCATCAATAAAAATCAAGATGCCAAAGCAAATCGTTGCAATCTGCGCACCAATTTTTGACTTGATATGCATCTTAGCCCAGTTGCCAAAAGCGGCAGAGCCTCCTGCCCTGTTCATGAGCGCAACCATAGCACCCAACATAACCAAGAACACGAGAATGCCCACGTTATAAGGGTCAGCGACCTTCGCAATCAAGCCGTTCTTGAAAACGGCATCAATGAATCCCGAGCCTGTCCCCTGACAAAGAAGAAGCCCACCGACAATGACGCCTAAAAAAAGCGATGAATAAACTTCTTTACTCACAAGGGCAAGAATAATTGCGACAAGTGCAGGCACAAGCGCCCAAAAAGTTCCATAAGCCATTATTGTATTTGTGGCCTGTTCCATAAATTACTTTTCCTCTGGTTTTAATGATTTAAGCGGATTTTTAATCCCAGCATTTTCCAATTTTTGCAAAACTTCAATAGCGTAATCAATCGCATCCAAGGAATGCGAACTCGCATACATCCTCAGGTCAGAAAGCGCATAGATCGCCCTTTGGTTGTTCATCTCTTTTTCCGACATAAACTCTCCTTTGCATTTTTCAAAAAAAATACCTAAAAAATCTAATTATTGCACGAAAATAAAATTGCATTTTTCGTCAAAAAAAGTCTCTAACTACAACAAGACCCTGTAAGGCTCCTCCTAATGGAGGATGACAGCTTTCCTCCCTAACCACTAACCACTTCCTACTGTCTACTTCCTACTGTCTACCGCCTACTTCCTACTTAATTATCTATATTATAAGCGGGGTGCCTGCACTCAATATGCGGGCTGAGATTATACCCCTTGAACTTGGTTCGTAATTGAACAAAAGGAACGAATATGTCTGAATCCAACGGCTTTTTCAAGCCTTTTCCGCAGTCTCGCAAGATTTATGTCCCCGGCAAGATTTTCCCGGATTTGAAAGTCGCCATGCGCGAAATTTCGCTCGACGACCCGAAATGCCCTGTGCTCCCTGTTTACGATACGAGTGGCGCTTATGGCGACCCCGACAAGACAATTGATGTAAAGAAAGGACTTGAACGCCTCCGTGAACCATGGATCCGCGAACGCCTGGAAAAAGACGGCGCCCACAAGACTCAGATGCAGTACGCCCGCGAAGGCGTCATCACTCGCGAAATGGAATACGTCGCCATCCGCGAAAACCAGAAGATGGACGAAATTTTTGGCAGCAACGGTGATGCCATCACGCCGGAATTCGTGCGCAAGGAACTCGCCGAAGGCCGCGCCATCATCCCTGCCAACGTGAACCACCCGGAATGCGAACCGATGATCATCGGCCGTAACTTCCTCACAAAAATCAATTCCAACATCGGTAACTCTTCTGTCGCATCTTCCATTGAACAGGAAGTCGAAAAGATGGTCTGGTCCGTACGCTGGGGTGCCGATACGGTGATGGACCTCTCGACCGGCAAGGACATTCACGAAACGCGCGAATGGATTTTGCGCAACAGCCCGGTACCTATAGGAACAGTGCCGATGTACCAGGCACTCGAAAAGGTGAACGGCATTGCCGACGACCTCACGTGGGAAGTGTTCCGCGATACGCTTATTGAACAGGCAGAACAGGGCGTCGACTACTTTACAATCCACGCAGGACTTTTGCTCAAGTACATTCCGTTTGCACTCGAACGCACGACGGGTATTGTGAGCCGTGGCGGTTCTATCATCGCCCGCTGGTGCATGGTCCACAAGCAAGAGAACTTCCTCTACACGCACTTCGACGAAATCTGCGACATTCTCGCTAAGTACGACGTTTGCGTTTCTTTGGGCGATGGGCTCCGTCCGGGATCAATTGCAGATGCAAACGACATGGCCCAGTTCTCCGAACTCGATACGCTCGGCGAACTCACCGAAATCGCATGGAAGAAGGGCGTTCAGGTCATCATTGAAGGTCCGGGTCACGTGCCGATGCACAAGATTCGCGAAAACATGGACCGCCAGATTGAAATGTGCCACAACGCACCGTTCTACACGCTTGGCCCTCTCACCACGGATATCGCTCCAGGTTACGACCACATCACATCCGCCATCGGTGCAGCCATGATTGGCTGGTTCGGAACAGCCATGCTCTGCTACGTGACGCCGAAGGAACACTTGGGCCTCCCGAACAAGAACGACGTGCGTGAAGGCGTGGTGACGTACAAGCTCGCCGCCCACGCAGCAGACCTTGCCAAGGGCCACTTTGCCGCTCACTTCC
Organism: Fibrobacter succinogenes; assembly: GCA_902791475.1. Classification (GTDB taxonomy): domain Bacteria; phylum Fibrobacterota; class Fibrobacteria; order Fibrobacterales; family Fibrobacteraceae; genus Fibrobacter; species Fibrobacter succinogenes_J. The sequence goes on along the minus strand of CADAWC010000010.1, from coordinate 22,644 downwards.
GCGATGACGCGCTTTCGCGCGCCCGTTTCAGCTTCCGCTGGAACGACCAGTTCGCACTTTCGCTCGACCCGGAACGCGCCGTAGAATTCCACGACGAAACGCTCCCGGGCAATGGCGCGAAGTCCTCGCACTTCTGCTCGATGTGCGGACCGAAGTTCTGCTCGATGCGCATTTCTAAAGACATTCAGGAATACGTAAAGACTGGAAAGCTCGACCCGAACAGCGACCCGCTGAAGTAAACTGAAACTCACCAAACCGCTCGAGAGAATTGGAGGTGTCCATGGAAAACGGAAAGAAAATTCTTAACGACTTCGTAAAGAGCAAATTCGCCGACCAGAATGAACTGAAGAAGGCTTTGTTCCAAGCCGGCGTTGCCGCGCTTGACGAAGGCTGGACGTTCATGGACGCCACATTCCAGCTCGGCGGCAAGGCTCGCGACGAGGGGCTCTCGGCAGACGATGTCGAGAAGATTTTGCGCAACGCCTTCTCCGAAGAAAAGCGCCGTACCGAACGCGAAGCCGAACAAAAGGCAGCCGCACAAGCAGCTGCGCAACCCGCACAAGCTCCACAGGCTCAAGCCGCCCAGGCACAGCCGGGCATGGCTCCGGGCTACGCTACGATGGGTCCAACAGTCATCTCGCCACTTTCGGCAACGATGATGCAGCAGATGATCGCGCTCGGTCTCGACAACCAGTCTCTTGAGCTATTGCAAAACTTCAAAATTGACCCCGAAGCGCTCTCGATTCCATGGCCCGCCCCTGACTGGCGCAAAGACTTTGCAAAGCTCTTGGCGGCAACGTTCAAGCCCGACGAAACAGTTGAATTCAAGATTTCGAACACGCCATCGGGTTCTCGCGAAATCGTTTCGAAGATAATCGCGCAAGACGAAGCGCTCAAGAAAATCATGAAGCAGCTCGACGGTCCGGACGGAGCGCTCCTCACAATTAACGCTGTGAAAGGCGGAGCCGATGCCACCGACGAAAGTTGGCATTATCGTTACGTTGTCGTAGACAACCCGAAGATGACGCTCGCCAAACAGCTCGCTTACTACAAAGCATTGAACCTCCCCTGCGCCGCCCTTGTGAACACGGGCGCAAACTCCGTGCAGGCCTGGATCAAGATCGAAGCGCACGACCAGGAAGAATACAAGGAACGTGTTGACTTCCTTTTCCAGACGCTTGAATCGCAAGGCTTTAAAGTCGATGACGGCAACCGCAACCCGAACCAGATGGTCCGCATGCCAGGCGTGCTCCGCAATGGCAAGCAACAGTACCTCATCGCTTTGGAACAAGGTGCCAAGAACTTCACGGATTGGCGCGAATGGGCGGAATACTCGCTCGACGGAAAGCCGCTCGTGGAACTCGCAAGCGATAGCGAAGAAGCCCCGAAAAAAGACGTTACCATTATCGAGAATGTGCTCCGCGCTGGTGAATTTTTCTTGTTCACAGCCCCGCCGAAAAGCGGAAAGTCGCTTGCGCTCATGGACATGGCGCTTTCCATATGCCACGGCGAAGACTGGCTTGGCAACACGACAAACGAAAACGATGTTCTGTACATCAACTTGGAACTCACCAAGTCCGTGTTCCTGAACCGTCTCTTTTTGCTTGGCGAAAAACGCAATCTTCAACCCAACACGCCCAAGTTCGGTTTCTTGAACCTCCGCGGCACAGCGCTAACACCGCTCGAAATCGCACAGCTTATCGCGAAGCGCATTCAAGGCGCCAAAAAGCTCGAAAATCACGATTACAAGGTCGTCGTAATCGACCCGATTTCTGCCGTTTTGCACAATCCGAAGTCTTCAAGACTCAGCGGCTCCCCACACCAGATTCTGATGCAAATGGTCGATTCAATTATAGCCCTCACGGGTTGCGCCGTCGTGACTTCCACGAACATAGGCGAATACCCCTATCTCGAATCCCGCGCCGACAGCGTCATTTCGCTCACACCGGTTGAAGGTAGCCTGAACACGTACCAGATTAAAGGCTCGTTCCGTGAATTCCCGAAGACTCTCGCCCGCGAATGCTCCTGGATTTATCCTAGATTTGTAGTTTAAACATTCAACACGATTATAAAGATGTACAAACAGAACAATCGTTTTTCACGCCGCTCCGAAGGGAGCATTGCTCGTAACACCATGGGCAACAGAATCGGCAAACCCCTCGCCGGAGGCAAGTTCCACGCTTCCAGAAAATCCGATGTCCGCAAGGACGATGAACTCGAAGAAAAGAAGGCAAAGGCCGAAAAGCCAGTTGTCCGCAAAATTCTTTCGTTCGACGACATCAAGACCCAAGTTGCCGCATGGATGGAAAACGACCGCATTCCGGGAAAGTTGCAGGCATGGTTTACCGCCGACGCAACACCCGAAAACTCTGACTGGAGAATCATCAAGGAATACCACGGCGCCCAGGAAAACCTGGTCATTGACGCACCGTCCCGCGACATGAAGCCGCTCGAGCTCGTGAAGCGCGTTTTGGAACAGCTCCACAAGGAACATTTGCGCATCTTCAAAAAGGCTTTGCGCCAAATTTGGTTCCGCGCCACGGGCGACGGGCGCTTTGCTCTCCTCGTACAAGTGAATGTCAAAGGCAAGATTTCGGCACACGGCTACAAGACGTTTGTGGACTTTATCGAACGCAGCTGCCCCGAAGTCATCAGCTGCCACCAGATCCAGTGTTTGCCGGATCGCCTCTTTGACCCCGCCGATGCACAGGGCATGAAGGTCGAATCCAAATGCTCCTTCGGCAGCAGCTTTATGCCAATTGCCTCGACCGGCTTTAGCATGCACGTCCTCGACTGGACACCGCGCATCAAGGATGCATGGTTAAACCTCCCCGTGCGCATCAAGGACGCCATCCACCCGAACCGTGAAGACCGTTTCTTCGAATTCTGCTCGGGCCCATCTTACGTTTCAGCATCGCTCGCCCCGTTCTTTAAGCAGGTCGAAGCGCTTGACTGCCGCGAATCCGCCATGCAGTCTTCCAAGCTGAACATCCGTAACCTCGCCACGCAGAACATGCGATTCCACCGCAGCCATTTGGACGCCAATTTCATCTCGAAATTTTTCTCGAAGAGCGATAACGCCGAAGGCCGCTGGACGTTCTACCTGAACCTGGGCATGAACGACACAATCAATTCCGAAATGGTGCAGACGCTCGCCGGTTCTCGCCCCGAACGCATTCTCCTCCAGACCGGTAACCTCGAAACCGCCTCCAAAGCTATCAAGGCATTCCGTAACGAAGGCTATATGCTCCGCAAGAACATCCCGCTCTACATGGAACCGGGACGTGGCACTTTTGAAATTCTTTTCTTGTTCGTGCCGGATAGAGTAGGCATTTTGGGCCAAAACCCCGCCCTTGCACACCGTTCCCGCAATATCCAGCGCCCGAAAGAACGCCCGACACGTGCGAATATGGGTGATATTCCTCATTTTGTGCAAAAAACGCCCACTTTTAAGCAAAGAAAAGATTAAATTATTTAACAAATACCAAAAATTTTGCTTAGGGAATAGTATGCGATTTTTAAAATGTGCTTCGATCTGTCTTGGTCTTTCGGCTCTGATTGCATCTGCCTATGTGGTTAAAAAGGGCGACACCCTTTGGGACTTGAGCGCCGAATTTTTAAACGATCCGTTCGCTTGGCCGGATCTGTGGGAAAATAATAGGCACATTGAAGACCCGCACTGGATTTATCCGGGCGACTCCATTTACCTAGGCGATGGAATCGATGAAGGTTACCGCCTCCCGAAAACAAAGCCGTGCGAAGCCGCTGTCGCCGATTCCAACTTGCCGAAGGGCATTACCTCTGTGGGCTGCGACGAAAAAGACGCCCGCAACGGCCAGTTCGAGAACATGCTCGGGAACCTCCGCGACAAGGATAAGAAGCACAAAAAGAAGAAACTCGCAGACACTTACCTTTATAAAAAGCGTCCGGCACCGAAGATTTTCAACGGCTACTACCAGATTCTCGCCCCCGAGATCTATTCGCTCGATTCCATCAAGAAGGATACCCGCTTCTTCACTATCCGCACAGGAGAAAAGAAGGAACCGATTATCCATATCCCGGAATCCGAAGTTGTCGTAGGTATCGGCCGCAAAACTGATGCAAACCTCAAGAAAGGTGACCTCATCGAAATCCTGGACGCACGCGCCATTGAAGTCCCAACCCACAAGGGCAAGAGCTTTGATAACTATGCACTAGTAAGACTCACGGGATATGCAAAGATTACCGCTATTGGCGATACACTTTCGAGAGCAAAGATTGTCCAAAGCTTTAGAGAAATCAAGCTCGACCATGCCAAGGCACGTTTAAAACAGCCACTTAACATTTTGAACGTTACGGGCTACACCGCTGTTCCCGAAGCAAAGCTCGAAGAAATGGCAATGCTGCGCTACACGATGGACCCGATGCTCATCATTGGCGCTTATGCCTATGTTATGGTGGACAAAGGCGCCAAGCAAGGATACAATACCGGCGATGCCATTGCAATCTGGGAAGAAGACAAGTCCGATGCAGGTCTCCCGCCGAGACTCCTTGGACGAGGCGTTATCGCAAGAGCGACCGACAACGAATCTACAGTGCTTGTTCGTGAAGTCTATTCGAACAGCCGCCGCATTGAAATTGGAAATAAAGTTTCTATAACTCATCAGGCGAACTTGGCACAGTGACTAAGAACTTATTGATTTTTGTAGGCATTGCGATTTCGATTCTAGCCATTTTCATGGCTGGGAGTGTCCTCATTATTAATTATCCTGAATTGTCGGCACATCTTCCATTTTAAGGAAATGGACGCCAATGCGGATATCTCGTAGCAATCTTCTCTTTCTCTCTTTTTTTGCAGGGGGAATTGTCTTACCGACGGCAATCCTCTCGTTCTTGAGTGTGAGGAACATCCAGAACGAAGCTTACCTTGCCCAAAAGAACTTTAGCGAGAGCGTTGCGACATTCCGCGAACAATGCGAATCGACAGTCAGCAAAGAACAGAGCAAAATATTCCAGGAAGTCAAGTCGGCATCGCTGTACCTTTACGAACAGCCGCATAGCCTCTTGGACTTTGGCAATGCGACTCAGTTCAAGACGGTAAACGGCATCGAGGCGATGTTCCTGTACAATAACGGAACTCTAATCTACCCCGATATTTCATCAAAGCATTTTTCGAAAACTTCGGACTATTCGAACAGCATCGCAAGTCCGTTTGAAAAAATGCTCTTCCGCGAAGAGGTCAATACGGCCATGCCGCAGCCGGCAAACCTCACGCGCTCCGCTCGCCAGTTGCGATTCTCATTTGAATCCATTGACGACCAAATCCAAAATATTCTTGGTCTCGTGCGCATCGCTTACAAAACCAAGGATTACGATGAAGCCCTCCGCTTATTAAACATCCTTGAAGAACATCCGCACCAGCAAGGATACCTCCACTCGGACTTGACCCGTTCGGTGAACCTGTTGCACTTTGAAATTCTTGTAGCCCAAAAGAAGCACAAAGAAGCAGAAGACTACACAATTGCCGTTTTAAACCAGTTCTTGCAAAGCGAGAACATCGAAAACCTGCCCTCGGCAAGATTCTTCTTCGAAACCGCCTTCACACAAATTCTTTCCTTCGAAAACCTGAGTCAGGAAAAACGCGAAGCATTCTGGAACTTGCGCGAGAACTTCAACCGCCAGCTCGGATACATGGACATATTCTTCAACAACAAGGATATCGTCCAATCGCTCCTGAATAAAGAAACAACGTCCAAGAGCGGCATCGACATCATGAGCGACAATAAGTCGACGTTCATCAAGATGAGCTACCCGATACTTTCGGGCGATCAGATGGTGCTCGCCAAAGTGAACATCGATGAATACCGTGAACGCATGCGCTCCAAGCTCAAGACTTCGGCCCAAGGCTGGAAGGGCATTCCGTATTCCATCACTGAAGGTTCCGACAAGACGCTTATACTCGGACACGTCTCGGACAGTTCCGCCGTACTCGCACAAGTGACTTTGGACAAAGTTATCGCCTGGAACTTAACCTTGTACGAAAAGGGCTTAAGCGAAATCAAGAACGAGACACGCAAGCGCATGTTCCTCATGTACGGGCTTTTGTCGTTCTCGCTCATTACCGTGTTGCTAGGTTCCATCGTGATGTTCCGCTTCCTCACACAGGAACATAAACTCTTGGCCATGAAGGCAAACTTTCTTTCGAGCGTATCGCACGAACTGAAGACTCCGCTGACATCCATCAAGATGTTTGCCGAAATGATGGCCCGCGGGCGCGTACAAAAAGTCGAGAAAGTGCAGGAATATTCAGGCCTTATCGGCAAGGAAGCGACCCGCCTAGAAAACCTCATTGGCGCTATTTTGAACTACACTCGCATGGAACACGGCAAGGGCGGTTTCCATTGGGAAAAGCTCGACTTCTCGGCCTGCGTGCAGAAGGTTTTTGATAACGTAGAAGACATCGGCGTCGAAAAGGGGCTTTTGTTCCATACCAAAATTGAGCCAAGCTTATTTATCATTGGCGATTATACGGCTCTTTACAGCTTGGTGCAAAATCTGATTGAAAATGCCATTAAATACACAAACGCTCCAGGCGACATCACTATAACGGTTGTTCCTGACGAAGACAGGGTCGTTTTCTCCGTGGCCGATACCGGCATCGGCATCCCGTCTTCAGAACAAAAAAATATATTTAATGATTTTTATAGAGTCGGTGACGAAATGACCCGCAGCACAAAAGGCTCAGGTCTTGGTCTTGCCATTGTAAAGCGCGTGGCCGAGACCCATAAGGCAACCATTTCCCTCACCAGTAAACCCGGCAAGGGCTCTACATTCACCGTAAGATTCAAAAAGGCAGAATGATTATGCAACAACACAGAATTCTCATTGTTGAAGATGAAGAAATCATCCGGCTTGGGCTCCAGGACAACTTCGAGCTCGAAAACTACGAAGTCGAAACGGCATGCGACGGCGAAGAAGCCATTGCAAAAACAGACTCGTTCCAGCCTCACTTGATTTTGCTGGACGTGATGCTCCCCAAGAAGAGCGGTTTTGAAGTCTGCCGCATCATCCGCAAGAAGCACCCGGAATGCATCATCATCATGCTCACGGCAAAGACCGAAGAAACAAGCAAGGTCGCAGGGCTCGACATGGGCGCCGATGATTACGTGACAAAACCATTCTCCATTTTGGAACTCTTGGCTCGTGTAAAGGCATTCCTCCGCCGAATCGACTTGCAGTCGCAAGCCAACCCGACTAAGCAACTCGCCTCTGTCGATGCGATTGATTTTGCCGACATCCATCTGGATTTCAAAAAATTCGTTGCCACAAAGGGCGGCGTCCCGCTGGAACTTTCCACAAGAGAATTCCAGATTCTCAAGTACTTCTGGCAGCGCCGCGGCGAAGTCGTCTTGCGCGAAGACTTGCTGCAAGATCTCTGGGGCTACACGCCCGACAACATGCCATCCACGAGAACGATTGACAACCACATCGTGAATTTGAGACGCAAACTCGAAGACGACCAGGCTAATCCGAAAATCATCCTTTCTATTCGTGGAGCAGGCTACAAGTTCGATGCGTAAAGTTTGGCTAAAAGAAAACGTTTTCAAGGCGTGGGTTCTTACAATCCTCGCCCTCTGTTCGCTGTTTTCTAGTCAAGCGCTTGCAAGCAAGATGGCATCGCAACTCCAGGAAGCCATCTACCTCTTCGAAATGAAAGGCGAAGTAGACGAGTCTATCCGCCTTCTCGAAAAAATTTCACGTCAGGGAGATGCAGACGATAAGGAATCGGCCTTTTTCTATCTTGGCAAAATTTACGATTTAGCAAGCAACAAAGCTCAAGCCAATCACTTTTACTCCCGCAGCCAGGCTTTCTCCAAAAATACAAGTAAATCTTACTGGCTTGCCGGTCGTGATGCAGCCACCAGCTTTGCTCCAGAAAGGCTCCTGCAAAAGACCATTCCGCTTCGCAGCCCTATCCGAAAATTCTTTGAAGGCAAAAATGCCAATATCCTTTTCGAAAATGGCCATATCGCTAAAATCGAAAGCGGCATGATTATCGAAATTGCATCGAAACTGAATGCCCACGAGCATTTGCTGCATATTAATTCCGATGGGATGTGGTACCAAAACGCAATCCAAGACTCGCTTTTTTACAAGCCTCATAACGCCCCCAATCAAGAAATTTCATTTGAACTCAAGAAAATTTCGCAATTCACCACAGCAGGCAACAACGCCATAGCCATCACAGACAAAGGATTTTCTGTACTCGACCGCAAAGGATCAATCATCAAAGGCAACATCGATTATTCCTCTTGCCAGTTGCTAGACGAGCAATTTATCAACGACAATTTCATACTCAACTGCCCCGACAACGCTCTCCATTTTGTTTCTGCAAGTTCTGCCACAGAAAGCTTTATCATCGCACAATACGACAACATTCAAAAAACGTTTGTTCACAAAAATAGCGTCTACCTGGTTTCAGGCAATGAACTGTTCTGCTATACTCTACAGAACACAAAGACTCCTCTTTGGAAAGCTACCGTCGGAAATGTCGAAAGTTTCCTAGCTTTTGAAAGCAATATCGTCACGCTAGAAGCCTCCGGAAAAATCACCCTATACAATCAAGCCACAGGAGCCATACTTTCCAGCGTCCGTGCAAACGCATCGAACATCTACAAGCTTGCGCAAGGAACTCTAGGGCTATTCTCCAACGAAGGCTCCGTCATCACAGTCGATACTTTACTCCGTCCGCTTTGGGGGTTCAACTTTGCCAAGTCTCCCATGACAAGCCCCATATCCAAAAGACGTTTCATATACGTACCTTTTGACAACAAAAAAATTTATGCCATCGACGCCCATTATTACGGCCAACGTCCACTATACTCCAGCAAGCTTGCATCCCAAGCCGTTCATTTGGCAAAGAGAAACCGCTGGGACAACATAGCCCCCATTCTTGATTCCATCATCAAGAATGAACCCGGCAATGCCGAAGCGCACTTTCTCAAAGCGTTCAACATGGAGCGAAAGGATTCTCCCGCAAAGGATCGTCAAAAAGCCTGGGCCGAAGCGGTAAGACTTTCAACAGGCAGTCCGCAAATTGCACGCATTGTTTTAAAGTACTACAGAAAAGTCATCGGAGCGACATTTGCAAGCCAATTGAATGTTTCCCCAAAAACGATGTACCCGCAATTGCTAGGATCCAAAAAGAACATCTATACCGTAGACCCGGCCACAGAACAGCTCATCTGTATCAATGCCGAAACGGGTGAACAACGCTGGAGTAAATACATCGGAAAAATCGGAAACGCCCCTGTCATACAGTCCGACGAAAACTCCATCGTCATTTCGACGGGCTACCAGATGAACGTTTACGACATGAACAAGGACGTATTCAACAAGCCCTTACAACTGCCCGGCAAAGCATTCAACTTCACCATCAGTGGAGATTACATTTACGCCGCTACATGGAACGGATTTTTGCTCAAGATTTCCCGCTCAAGCAACAGCATTATCTGGTCACGCAAAGTTTACTCCATGCCATTCCATGTCGTCAAGCTGAATCGAAGCCTGCAACTTTGCAACCTCGATGGTGAACTCATACGACTCAATGACGACAATGGGCTTACCATAGAGAATTCTACAAATAAAGTCCAAGTCAATATCACGGCTATGGAAGGGATTGATTCAACGCTAGTTCTAGTCTCTAGCACCAATAAGCTATTCCTACAGAATACCAAGCGCAAGGATTTCAGCCCCACGCAAGTACTCATGGAATACCCAATCATATCCATGCAGGTGCTACGTGACCAAAACGAAGACAAGATTATTATTTCGCTAGCAGATCAGTCTATACTCCTTTATTCTAACATTGGAACCCCGCTTTGGAAGTATCAAGGTAAAAAATCCATTTTCTCCAAGCCTTTCATTTACGACGGCAAAGCATGGATAGACCAAGGAAACGAAATCATAGCGTTATCTATAAAGACAGGAAAGATTGTAAAGACGCTTAACACGCCTGGAGGAGCAGGAACACCGTTTATTTTGAACCATACCCTGTTTAGCGCCTCCCCCAAACGCGTTCTCTACGGATTCCCGTTATAGAAAAGTCCTATAAAAGCCCGTATATCTATTGGTAAAATAAAATTTCGTGGTCAGTATAAAAAAAACTCACTAAATTTACCCAATCTAGTTTTACAAGTGTTATGAGCGTCCATTTCAAGAAATTGCTTACCTTAAGCTACCTCTCCATGACGGTTGCGTTTATGTTGACAGGTTGCAAGGAAGAAGTTTCCAAGACGCCCAAAAACTTGGTATCCGATTACCCGCGAAACGAAACACTTTATATCGGCGGTTTTGACTGGGCCCCACCCACGACGTTCAATCCGCTCGATCCAGACCCGAACTTCCCTTCTGACGGAAACATCCGGCTCATGTACGAGTCGCTCCTCGCCTACAACCAGCTTACTGGCGACCTGGACCCAATGCTGGCCGATTCGTACAGCCAGACAGACTCAACTGTTACCGTACATCTGGATACACGCGCCAAGTGGAACAACGGCGAAAAAATAACCGTAGAAGACGTCATCTACACATTTAAGATAGACTCAATACTCCCAACGGCTCACCACAACAATTGGAAACATATCAAGACTGTTTCTGCCGATAGCGATAACCACATCACGTTCCATCTGGCAGCAAACAGAAATCCGCTTATGGTTCTGAACGCCATCGCCGAGACATCCATTCTTCCCAAGTCAGTCTTTGAGCCATTGGTCAAGTCCGCCAAGAACGGAAAAAGCTACAACATGGATAAGATTCTCATTTTCAAGAACGAGAACAAGCCGGTAGCTTCGGGACCATACACATTAAAGACCTATGCACCCGACCAAATTGTACTGGAACGTGTCGAAAATTACTGGCGAACAAGCAAATACGGTGGAAAAAAGCCCGCCCCAAAATACATCATTCATCCCATCTACGATGGAAATGACAATTTCAACAACGCGATGATCAAAGGGAACTTGGACATTTCCTCCATCTACCTGCCGAGAATTTGGGAAAAAGCAAAAGACAGCATCCGCGCATGGAGCCGAGAAGAACCCTACCAGCTCCCGGCAACGATTACGGTCTTGGTTGTCGCCACGCAGAAAGAGCCTTTCAACAACGTTAGCTTTAGGCGAGCACTTGCCCACGCCATCGACTTTGAAAAAATCAAGGCCCGTGCACTTTCGAACTACACCCCGACCATGCAGCCAGGGTTCATCCTCCCTTTCGGCCCAGAAAAGAAGTACTTTAACAAGGAAGATGCCGACGAATTCGGTTACAGCTACAATACCGAAAAGGCTCGAGAAATTCTCGCCGAAGCAGGATATTCCTGGAATGAAGAAGGCAAGCTCCTCGACAAAAAGAAAAAGCCCGTCCGCAACATTTCCATTGAATGCCCGCAAGGCTGGACAGACTGGATCGACGCGATTAACGTTATTGTCGAATCCTTTGCAGAAATAGGCATTACAGCCGTTCCAAGCATCGTCGACTACAACATTTGGGACATGAACCTACGCAAAGGAACATTCGACCTCTCCATGAAAACGCCTCCGACAGAACACTCCGTCGCCTGCCCGTGGAATAGGTTCTATCAAGTTTTGACAGATATTGGCTATAAGCCTATTGGCGAAGAAGCTTTTGCAAACCAGGGACGATTCCATGATGACGGAATAAGCATGCTTTTGAATGAAATTCCGACCATCACAAGAGAAGATTCGCTCATTCAGGCATACAGGGAGCTCAATAAACTGTTTATGCAAACGGTCCCGGTTCTCCCAATCATGTACAGGCCATCGACGTTCTACCAGTTTTCGACCAAGCACTGGACAAACTTCCCTACAGCAGAAAACCCGTACGCCCCACCCAATAATCTCGTTGTTGCAGCCGGAGTGAGCGCACTTTGGGAAATTGTACCCGTCGAACCGCAGGATAATCAATAAAAAAGTTCCTCTTTTTCGGTAAAAAAATTATCTTTAGCACACCATTCCAAGGAGTATATCGTGGGAAAATTACGTTTTGTTTTGCCTAATACTTTCACAAGCCTGAACTTTTTGCTCGGCGTGTTCTCCATTTGCTGGACAACCGGAGCATTTAGTTCTTTTAGTACGGCAGACCAAATCCGCATGGGTGCCTACTTCGTCATGTTGTGTGCCCTTTTTGATAAGCTCGATGGCTTTGCCGCTCGCCTCGTGAACGCAAGTTCCGAATTTGGTGCACAGTTCGATAGCCTTGCTGACTTGATCGCATTCGGCCTCGCTCCGGCATTTAGCGTTTACTTCACCTACAAGATTTACGCACCGGACTGGTTCCAGAACCACGGCCTTCTGATGACGATTGCACTTGCCATTTACGTGCTCTGCGCCGCCATGCGCCTCGCCAAGTACAACGCTTGCGATTCCGACACGTATCATCATCATTTCTCCGGCCTCCCCTCCACATTTGCCGGCATGATCAACGCCGTTTTGATCGTGTTCCTCATGACCAAGGGCGTTTTTGCAGAGCCAAACACATTCCTCTTCTGGCTCCCAATTATCGTATTTGTAGGCACAGGATTTTTGATGGTGAGTCCGCTGTTCCTCCCGAAACTCCAGCCGCGCAAGAACAAGGCATTCAACATTTTCCAGATCGTGTTGATTTTGCTCACCTACGTTGCAGGCATCCTCTTCTACAACCCGAAGGTGCCGTTCATTCTTGAATACTTGCTGATTCTTGGTGCAAGCTACATGCTAATCGGTTTTGCTGTAGGCCTCATCTACCGCAAGCAGATTATCGAAGAAGCAAAAGCAGCCAAGAAGTAGGAAGTAGACAGTGGATAGCCGTCAGTCGCTAATTTGAAGTCATGCCCGCCGCGAGCGGGCTTTTCTTTTTGGAGATTATAGAAGCGTTTTAGAGCGACGACTGACGTTCTAAGAATTCCGCGAACGTACGACCATAGCGGTCAAACAAAAACTCTAGCGACATGCGCGGGAGTTCAAGCGTCACGCATTCCAGGTTGCGTTCACCGCACCACGTCCCGAAGCTCCCCGGCGTCTTGTACCCAATGTCCGGCAACCAAGGCAAGTTAAATGCCTCCATCACGCCTTCGACAAGCGTTGTCTTTTGCGGAGCATCAACGCAGCCCATTGGGGCATGCATCGCAAGTACGCTTGCAGGCTTCAGCTTTTCAATTAACGCAACAAGCGCTTGCGTTTCCGGTTCGCTTTCTGCAAATGCGCCCGGCGACAAAAGCGTATCGCGAGGCGCTTCGAGAATCGAGCGCGAACCGACCTTTTCTGTCGAGAAGTTCTGCGTCTTGAAATTGCGGTTCAAGTCCACGCCGCCTGCGTTCCCGCGCGTTCCAAGAGCAACACCGTCCGGATTAGCGCACAGAATAAACGCAATAGAATCAAAAGACTCGTCAAAAGCACGGAGCACGCGGCTCAAGAGGAACGTCGTCTCCGGCTCTTCGCCATGAATCCCCGCCATTACAAGCAACTTGCATTCGCTTTTGCACGGGTAGTACAGCAGCGGAGCGCCCAACACAGAGCGTCCATATTCAAGAGAAGGCAACCGGATAATACCACGAGAATCTGGAGAATAGTTCATAGTAGATAGTTGGCAGAACTTAGTTGGCAGAGCTTAGAGAGAAGAGTTATGTTCTAAGATCTAAGTTCTAAGAGCGAAGCGAGCTAAGTCCTAAATAAAGTAAGGATAAATATATTCCTCCGCGAGCTGCGGGAGATTCGCCAACACAGCACGTTTGCATTCCATGTCCGAGCGTTCATAAATGCTTCGCAACATGTCTAGCGAGAAATGTTCCAAGCGCTTACGCGATGTCGGCAAGTGCGCAATGTGCCAGCCTTCAGGCTTGATTTTCCCGCGTCCGGGAATGAACACACGACTAAAGCCAAACGATGTTCCAGACTCCATCCGAGACGTCAAAAACGCATGGAACTTCGCAAACATGCCACTGCACTCCGCGGGCGTGAGCTGCACTTCGTAGCCCTCCGGGCACGCAGCTCCATCGACCACGTCGATGTCCGTCCCCAGATGGTGACGGCTCGCCCCCGGCAATGCCGACCATGTGAGAATCGCATACATCAGCTCTTCTTCGTCTTTCGGGCGTTCCATCGGCTCGCCCTTTTCATTCAAGAGCTTGAGTTCGCCACGAGCCTTGCGGTTCCAAATCGAAAGTTGCTTTTCAAACGAGCGGTACGCCGATTCAATGCGCAGTTCAAAACCGTTCGCCTTAGCTTCATTCGAGAACGCACGCAAATCGTCAACAATCTCGCGGTCTACAAAATACCCCGGTTGAAATTCCACCAAGTTGGGCGTTCCAAGGCCGTAGGGCAACAAATCTTGAGACAACAAATCCGTCATTGAATCGTCCCTCCCATCTTTTCAATCAAGTCTTTCCATTGCTGCACCGTCGTTTTCTTTTTGGGCTTCGACTTTTTACCCAAAAGCGACTGCGCCAACGGAGCCGGGTTCGCATGAGTCCACGCAATCGCAAGCGCATCCGACGCATCGAGCGGAAGGTCACCGCCTACAATTCCCAAATGCGCAAAAATCATATTCGCCACATGTTCCTTCGAGGCTGCACCATTGCCTGTCACGGCCTGCTTCACAACCTTCGGCGGGTATTCCTCGTACATCATTCCACGACGGTGGCACGCCACGAGAATTGCCCCGCGGATATGCCCGAGCACGAGCGCACTTTTCACATTCTTGGCAAAGAACACGCCTTCCATCGCAAGCGCATCCGGGTGGTAATGGTCCAGACATCTTTCCAATTCCGTTACGATATGCACAAGCCTGTCTTCGAGGTTTTTAGAGGCATTCGCATGAAACGTGCCATATTCCAGCACCTGAATTTGGTTGCCTGTCTTTTTCAAGAACGCATATCCGGTTGTAATAGAGCCCGGGTCAATACCAAGAATAACCATGTTTCAAAAAATAGATAAAATTGCCTTTTTTTCAAAAAAAACGCATCTACGGGGGCGGAGTTTATTAGATTTCTCTATAGGAGGCCGCAATGCTGATTGATCAAGAACATGCAGAGTATATGAGAACTAAAGCTCACCCGAGGCAGTTGGGAATTCCCCTGAGCCGTTGGGGGCGTAACCTTATCGCCTGCTGTCCATTCCATGCTCCAGAAGAAACATCGCTGTTTTTCTACGATGCGCTAGGTTACTGGCGCTACCGCTGTTTACAATGCGGAGCCGAAGGCGACTTGGTCGATTTTTTGATGAAGAGCCGTTTCAACGGCATGGACGAACAGACCGCCCGTTCCGAAGCTTTTGAATTCCTCGGCGCACTCGACAAAGACATCGCGAACAGCCAGGATAGCGAACACCCGTGGGTCAAGGAAGTCGGTGGCGAAAAGTCCAAGGTACTCGAATGCTTTGTGCGCTACTGCCACTGGGCCGCCTGCAAGAGTCCGTCTTCGGCAAAGTTCCTCGAAGCCCGCGGCTGGAGCATTGGCCAAGCCCAACTTTACGGTCTCGGCTACTACAGCGGCGACCCGGAACCGTTCATCAGCTACTGCATGCTCTCCGGCATCGAACGCCACCAGATTAGTTTTTACCTCGACAACCTCGAAGCGTACCACGAACCGCGAATTACAATCCCGGCACGCAATTCCAAGGGGTATATCCATTCCGTTTACGGTCGCCTCATCGACGACAACGAAAAGAGCCATACCTATATCACGTACGCCTCCGGCCCGACCGTTATTCCGTTCAACATCCAGGCCGATAGCGAAAACCCGATTATCGTGCAAGGTTTCTTTGACGCACTCACAGCAGACCTTGCCGGCATTCCGGGTGTTGTCTCCACGATGTTCCAGGAACTGAACATCAACCACCTGTACAAACTCAAGGCATGCGGAGCTGAATCGTTCACAGTCATTCTGCGCCGTGAAGAAGACCGCCGGAATCAGGAACTCAAAATCCAGAAGTACCTGAAGCTTGCCGAGCAGATGCACATGAGCCTCAAGTCCATAGTGCTTCCGAAAGGCGATAGTGTCGACACATTTGTCCGCAAGAACGGCGCCGACCAGTTGCTTGACCTCATCGCAAACACCGAGGTCGATACAATACACTCGCACCGCCGCTCCATGCTACTGCAAGACATCAAGGAAAATTTCGATACCGCAATGGCATGCCCGCCCGACCAGAGCGTAGGCTACAAGCTGAACACGTTCCCCTTGCTCACCAAGGAAATCGACGGTGTACAGTCGGGATGTTTCTTTGTTTCATCACAGCCGTTCGGCCTAAAGACTTTGCTGCTCTCGAGTCTCACGCTCGACCTCATCGAAAGCAACCCGAACCTCAAAGTCATTTACGTGGCCTACGAAACACCGCGCCGCCAAATCTTTGACCGTTTCGTTTCCATGCTCACCGGCGAATCGATTTTGAACGTCCGCAAGCAGAATGCCGACAACGAAATCAACAAAAAGATTACGGAAGCAACGCGCGACCTGATGGCTTACGTGCGCAACAACCGTCTCGAAATCTGGGACGACATGCCTTCTCTTGACTTTAATGACTTGCTCAAGACACTTAGCCAGGAACTCAAGGACCATCCGGACTTGATTCTCGTGATTGACGGTATTGACCACATGAAGATTACCGACCGCCCGGAACTCCCGGACATTCACGAGAAGCGTTCGTCCATCATGCTTGACTTGTACAAGGCTCTCGACATTCCGATATTCCTCGGTGGTGAACTCATCGATTCTAACATGGGACTCCTTGGCCCGCGTGCGTACCTCCGCGATTCCGACGCCATTTACTGGCTTACCGAAAAAGATGGTTCTCTGAACCTCTCGGTAGATTCCAAGCGCATGGGTACAAGCCGCATGTACGAAGACAAGATTTTGATTGACCCACAATCTAGCCGCATGAAAGAAGCTTAATGTTTACCATTGTCGATTTCAATAACTTTTGGAGTCCGTCAGGAGGCGGAGTCCGCCGTTACCATTTGCAGAAAATGGCGTTTTACGAACGCCAAAACGAAGTCCGTTCCGTCTTCGTGATGCCATCAGCAAGCACTTATACAGAAACGCGAAGTGACGGATTGATAATTGAACATGTAGAAGCTTTCCGATTCCCCGGCAACTGGGAATACCGCTTCATGTGGAAGTCCAAACAAATTCGCCCGATTCTCGAAAAGTACAAGCCGGACGTAATTGAAGTGGGTTCGCCTTACATTTTGCCATCCGCCGTGCGCAGCATTGCAAAAAAAGTTGTTCCCAATGCGGCACTGTTCAGCTTTTGGCACGCCGACTTCCCCGTGACTTACGTAGGTCGCCCCATCGCCAAAAAATTTGGAGCGGGCGTAGGCGTTTTTTCCCGCAAAATCGCATTCTGGTACGCCAAACAAGAATTTAAAGGCTTTGATTGCGTACAAGCGTCATCGAAAGAAGCGATGGCACGCCTCAAAAAAAATGGACTCCCCGACCCGCGTTGGATTCCGCTCGGTTGCGATATAGACACCTTCTCGCCAAGCCGCCGCGACGAAGCACTTGTGAATGAGCTCAAGGATGGCGACCCGAACCGCCTCACGATATTCTTCCCGCACAGGCATTGCAACGAAAAAGGCATTGACCTTGTTCTCGGCGCTTACGACATCCTGACACAAAAGCTCGGACACGAGCCCACCATCGTCTTTGCTGGCACAGGTCCAAGCCTCCCGCTCGTGCAAGAAGCGGCCGCAAAATACAAGCACGTGAGCTATATCGGCTTTGTGAATTCCATCGACGAGATGGCTCGCTATTACGCAAGTGTCGACATGGGACTTGCACTCTCTGGCTGGGAAACTTTTGGACTTTCAATTCTAGAAAGCATGGCAAGCGGAAACGCACTCGTTGGAGCAGCCGCCGGAGCCGCATTCGAACACGTCACGGAATCGGGCGCAGGCACAATCCTCAAAGAACGCACGCCCGAAGCATTGGCAGATGCGATTGTCGAGCTCTACCATTCCGACCTCACCGACAAGAAGATTAAAGCTCGAAAATACGCTGAAAAATTCAGCTGGAACGATTGTTTCAAGCGCCAGCTCGCTTTGTACAAAGAAATTTCCGGACTCAAGAAATGAAAAACTTTATACAGAAAATCGCCAAGTTCTTCGAGCCATCCAAGAACTTGGTTTTAATCTCGCTCGCATTCTGGGTCACGCACATTCTGCTACGCGTGATGCTCTTGTTCCGCAGTAACCCTTACGGATTCCCGTTTGTATCAAAGCCGGACTGGTTTATTTTCCATGCTGTTTGCATCGACTTCATGTGGATTTGCAATGCGCTCGTGGTATTTATGGTGCTCGGCGGGATTGCAACAAAAATCGCAAGTTCGAAATGCGTAGATTCGAGAAGTGCTGATTCAAGATGCGCGACACCAGCAATCCAAAAAGTCGCGAAGGTCACGACAATCGCCTACACGGTTTTTCATAGCGTCATTCTGCTCTTTACGCTCCTCGATAACGAAGTAATGCGCTTCCTCGGCGGACATTTAAGCTTTGGGCTTATGGACACGTACAAAGACACTTCGTCCATCGCCATGTTCTACGACTACGTGGCAAACGACTTGTCCGTTCCGTACTTGCAGTTCGTCGTTCTTGTGCTGATGCTCCCGCTCACCTACGGTCTATACAAACTGCTGTACAAGCATTACCGCACGCCTGACGGACTGCGCATGAAAAAGTCCGTCATCGCAATGGTCATTTTCTACATTGCCTCGTACTTATTCGTTTATTTTATCTGGACTGGAAACGCCCGCATGGCAAAGCTCCGTCCAGTCGTATCGCTCGTCTACAACGATTTATTTGTCACTAAAAAAGTTGCAGGTCTTACAGAAAAAGAGCTTGCCACCTACCGAACCTCCTACCAGAATTTGTGGCAGCGCGTTGAAGGCGATAGCCTTTGGAAATTCTCGGACGATAAGGAAGGCCACGGTCTCCCGCTTTACCGAGTCCCAACCGCAGAACTCCAGAACAGCGAAAAGCTCGCCGCCCAGCGCGAAATGAAGCCAAACTTTATCCTCGTGCTCATGGAATCGCATCGCGGGCTCAATACAGGCTACATGAATCCTCAGATTCAGCCCTCGCCCACGCCGTTCCTTGATTCGCTCGCCGCCAATTCACACGTGTGGATGCGCATGCACACCAGCGGCGTTCCGACCACAGGCGGCGTCCTATCGACGCACCTCGGCATCCCGCACCACTCCAGACTCGCGCAAGCCACCGACCTTGCACATGTGACGCTCCCGAGTTTCGTCTCGGTGCTAACCGAGAATGGCTACAGCACGCATTACATGTCGGCCGCAGACCCAGCCTGGGATAACCTCGGCGTCTGGATGGCCAAATGGTACACCGCAGAGCATTACAACCGCGAACGAGAAGACGATTCTACCTTTATGGACCACGCCGCAGAATTCGTACGCGACACACTCTCCAAGGGAGGCAAGCCGTTCCTCGCCACGCTCATGACGCGCTCCAATCATTATCCGTTCAACTTTGCAGCCGGCATGACCGATGAAGAAAAAGCGCGCCCGTTGCAGGAACGCATTAACGTCACGATGAATTACGCCGACAGGCAGCTTGCACGATTCATCCGCGCCATCCAAAACGAAGAATGGTACAAGAACACCTACGTTATCATTATGGCGGACCACGGATTCCCCTTGGGTGAAAACGGCGTTTCGACCATGAACGGCGGCGGATTTTCGAACATCAGCTGGATTCCGTTCTTTATCCATGGCAAAGGGCTCGATGCAACACGCGACACGACGACAGCCGCCCAAATCGACATCGCCCCCACCATCCTTGAACTCGCAGGCTACGCGGTTCCGAACATTTTCATGGGACACAACTTGCTGCGCGACACAGAAACCATTCTCAACGCAGATAGCACAAGCGTTAAAAAGGAACGCGCAGGACTCTCGCTAGGCGCTTACTCGGGCTACTCCGCGCTCGGTCTTGACAACTACCGCGTTGTTTCCAAGACCGCTAGCAACGACGAAGTCTACCTCTTTAACGATGGCGACATGCGCCAGGAACACGACCTCGCCAAAAAAGAAGCCGAACGCACTGCAAAAATGCACGCTACGCTCGACACGCTCATCAAGATTTCGGATTACTCACTCGAACACGGGCTATAATTCGCGAAACGCGCACAAGACGCGCGCAATCCAAACGGCACATATTTTACAAGATGCGCGCTCAAAGCTCGCAAGCTATAACGCAAAAAAGACTCGTCAATGACGAGTCTTTTTAGTCGGGATGACTGAATTCGAATCAGCGACCTCTTGAACCCCATTCAAGCGCTCTACCAGGCTGAGCTACATCCCGAGGTCTCTTACAAGAGTATGCCAAAGTTAGTTAAACCACGATATTTTTTCAAGGTAAACTCCCGAAAAAAGCAATAATTAGCCCATTCCGGCAGTTCCAGTCCTTTCTAGAATAGCGCTAGTCCTTCCAGTAACCAACAATCAGCACTTCGGGCGTTGCCTTTGGGAATTTTTTGCTCTTGAAGCCCACAATCTTGCGGATGCTCTTCTGCTTGAGTTCCCAGCCCGTGCGTGTAAGTCCAGCGGTCGAAAGCGTGACCTTGATACCAGGCACCTTGCCACCTTCCTTGATCTTGCCCATGTCATCGACATTGAGCATCACGTTCTTGGTCTTGAGCTTAAATTCCTTCTGAGCATTTTCATCAAGCGCCAAGTCCGGGCGCGTCTTCTTGTCCGTTCCCCAGACGTAGAACGTCCATTCACGCTTTTCATTGGCGGCATAATAGCCCGTATCAAAAAGCTTTTCGCCAAAGAAAATCGGATTTTTCACATAACCGTCGAGCTGTGCTGCATACGACTTGCCCTGATTATCGACCATCACCACGACCGGGTTGATTTGGCCGTCCATGCCTGCAAAATCCATATCGAACTCAATCGTCACCGGAGCATTCGGCGCAATTTTCGTCGGATACTTGAAGTTCGACATGCCAATGCCCTGGCCCATCACGGTTTCAAGGATAATTTCTTTATTCGTAATATTGGCACCCTTGATAACGATATGGCGCACATCGCCCTGGTCTGCATAACCAATCGGGTACGGGTCCGGCACAAAACGGATAATATCTTCAGCCATGACAGCCGTCGAAAAAGCAAGAGCCGTCGCAAAAACAGATTTAAAAATTTTAGACATCATGGTGTGAATATACAAAATTTCTAGCTTTGGCGCCATGACTCCACTCGACGAAATCAAGGCTCTCATCGCGCAAAAAGAACTGTTCATTTTCGACCTGGACGGCACGCTCTTCAATACTCTCGGCGATTTAGCGCCAGCCGTAAACTACGCGATGAAGCAATTTGGTCTGCACACGCATTCAAACGACGACGTGCGCACATTCATCGGAAACGGTTCCATGAACTTGATCCGCCGAGCTGTCGCTGCCAATTTCATTCCCGTCGTAAGCACCC
Organism: Fibrobacter succinogenes; assembly: GCA_902791475.1. Taxonomy (GTDB): domain Bacteria; phylum Fibrobacterota; class Fibrobacteria; order Fibrobacterales; family Fibrobacteraceae; genus Fibrobacter; species Fibrobacter succinogenes_J. Next base: position 1,171 of record CADAWC010000010.1, on the reverse strand, counting down.
GCGACATGGAAAAAGTCGCAGAAACGCTAGCCCGCGAAAACTACAGCGAAGAGAGCATCAAAGAAATCCATAAAGTTTATTCTGAATTTTATTGGGAACATTGTACCGAAAATACGGAACCGTACGAAGGAGTTATAGAATTAGTGCGACGAATCGCCGATGAAAACCGTGACGAGAACCACACCGGGACGAGATGCGCGGCAATGCTCACGAACAAGCCCGTCGCACCCGCACAAAAGATTCTCAAAAAATTCGGTCTCGAAAATTCTTTCGCCACTTACCTCTGCGGCGACACCACCCCCGAACGCAAGCCAAACCCCGCCGGCATTTACGAGATTCTCCGCCAAACCGGAATTGCTCCCGAAAAAGCAATCATGATTGGAGACGACACTCCCGACGTTCTAGCAGCAAAGAACGCAGGCATTGACTGTATCACGCTTTTTGAAGGCTTCGGCAAAGCCGAGAACTTGCTCCCGCTAGAACCGCGTTACACTGCCGGCCACATCAAAGACTTCGCCGAGTTCATTTAACCGCAGAAGGCACCTCCCAATTTTCTATCTTTTTGATAGTTATGTCCTATTTCGACTACACGGCAAACACCCCGGCATGCGAAGAAGCCTTGCAACGATTCTGCGAAGTTGAACGCAGGTTTATCGGCAACGCCAATTCGAATCACGAAGCAGGACATGCTGCAAAAGCTTTCCTCGCTCAAGTGACCGATTCCATCGCGAAACTTTTGGGCGTAAACCCCGAAGAAATCATTTACACCTCGGGCGCAAGCGAAAGCAACAACACCGCCATCCGTGGCATCGTCCAGGCCAAGCGCCATGTGGGCAAGCACATCATCACGAACCCGCTGGAACATTCTTCGGTAAGCGCCACGCTCACGGCTCTGCAAGAAGCAGGCTACGAAATAGAGATGGTAAAAATCGGCACCGACGGGAAAATCGACCTGGAAGACTTGCGAAGCCTGCTCCGCAAAGATACGGTGCTTGTGACGGTAAACGCGGTCGATAGCGAACTCGGGACGGTACAACCACTGGAAGCCATCAGCAAAATTGTCCGCGAGTTCCCGAGCTGCAGCCTTCACGTGGATGCAACGCAGGCCATCGGCAAAACGCCTATAAACCTGAATTTGGCAGACACGGCAAGCATCGGCGCGCACAAGTTC
>CADAWC010000009.1 GCA_902791475.1 Fibrobacter succinogenes | reverse complement strand
AACTTCCCGAACGGCGACATGGTGGGCCATACCGGTAGCTTCCGCGCCGCTACGATGGCAATCGAAGCTGTGGACATCGGCCTCGCACGTCTCCTCCCGGTGATTGACGCCCTCGGCGGTGTCGCTATCATCACGGCTGACCACGGTAACGCCGACGAAATGTACGAAATCGACAAGAAGACCGGCATGCCGAAGGTCAACAAGGACGGTACGTTCAAGGCCAAGACGAGCCACACGCTCAACAAGGTGCCGTGCATCCTTTACGATAACGTCACTGGCGGCAAGCTCGGTCTCAAGGAAGGCGACTGGGGTCTTTCCAACATCGCTGCTACGACGGCCAACCTCCTCGGCCTCGAAAAGCACGAAGCTTGGGACGACAGTATGTTAATCATCAAATAATTGATGATTAACATAAGACAAAATTAAAAATGGACCCCGTAAGGGGTCCATTTTTGCCACGCTTCCAAATCCTTGTTAAGAGCTGCGGCAGCCATAGGCTGGCGCATCTCTAATAACAACGATTTCGTTCGACGAACGGAGGGCATAAAGCCCTCCTCCCGCACCATAGGTGCGGAGTCTCACGAGAGGCTTGGGACGACTCGATGCTCATCATCAAGTAACCCTTCGACAAGCTCAGGGACCTGGATTGCCACGCCACTTCGTGGCTCGCAATGACGTTCAAGGCGAGAGCAATCCAAAAGCATTAAAAAAGGAACCCCTCACGGGTTCCTTTTTTTGCATTGTTCTATTCGCTAATTTACCAACTAATACCACATTTCAAATCGCTCGGGGCATCATCCTTAACAATGAGCGTGTAATCAGCATTGCCTTCAAGCTCACAGTTGCTATAGCTTCGATCATTGTTTCCATTAATCGTGATATTACAACCATTTACCGATGCCACGGTTCTTGCATATGATGCCGTTTGAGAAACAGAGCAGTTCAACCGATTTCCGTTATCAAAAGCAGCCACATACACACTATTTGAACCTGGTTCAAAGCTTTGGAAGTTCCCAGTTAGCTTTGTGCCAACACCTACATAATTCGGGTCATAATAACATTCCGAAAGGTAGATATTGCCATTAATCGTGCAGTTTTCAGGAACATCCAAAGTTACAGTAGAACGTGCCGGAATGACATCATCGAAGTACACGCCACAATCAAGCGTCTTTCCGTTAATCGTAAACGTATGCGACAAGCCATCCGAGCAAGAACATGCCTGAGACTGGATTTGAGCCTTGCTACATTGCTTAACCGTTTTAATTTCATTGCAACCAGCAACAAATCTATCACTTATGCTAATATTACTGTTGCTGAAAGGCATTTTACGCACTACCGAACGGCATCCAGAATTTGCATAGCCGACTTCGAACAAGCATGACTTCGAGGAATTCATGGCATCCGTCACCGTCAAACGATATTGCTTTGTGCCGCCAGAGCTAGCGCCCTTAAACGAAATAGCGCCACCATCATAATTGGATCCCGTACCATTCACAACGCTGATGTAATCCGCGCCAGATGTCGAATTCTGCATTTCGACACTGTACGAGCAATCCGAATTGCACCCTGTCACGGAATGTGGCTGAATCGTAATCGTTTCTCCAGGTTCAACATCCGTCTGCTTGGCAATTTCACAATCCAGTTCAAACTGAGACGCCCTTTCAACAGTCACATCGCAAGTCTTGCTATCAAGACCTTCATGGCTTAAGGTAAACGTGTATTCCTTACTGCTGCTCACATAAGATTCCGTTACCGTAAGGGTTCCCGATGTATAATTACTTGCCGGAGAAACAGAAGCCCCGCCAGAGACACTCCACGAGCAGCCACCATTTTCGCACCCCGTAACCGTCGGCGTCATTTCAAAAGTCTTATCATAGCCATTCACCGAGACAATCGAGGGGCAGGTCAATTCAAGTTCACTTTGCGGCGCAGCTTGCATATAACGTTCAGAGCAATTTTCATTTCCCGAAGCACCGCCGTTCAAAGTAAGCGAGATTGTATTTAGACCATTCGAGAACGGAACGGCCGACAAATCGACACTGATTTCAGAGGATGTTTCATCAACAAACGACTGGACCGTCCTATAGCGGTTACCGTTATAATCCAGCAAATCAATTTCACCCGACCACGTAAGTCCCTGTAGAATATCTACCTTGGCTGTAAACATCTTGGTATTCTCGTCAAAAGAGCACGTGGCTTTCGCCTTGCTAGCCGTTTCTTCCACTGTAAATTTACAATCACGGTTTTCTTTACCACCCGCAACAACGTTAAACGAATACTCTTTTGCATTCAACATATTTAACGGCGTATTCAAATCGGTAAAGGTGTACGTTTCCGTCTTGTCGCCCTCTTTTTGCGTATTTCCGCGAGCAATGACACTCCCTTCAAAACTGATAGTGTAATCACAGCCATCTTCGGGACAATTGGTAAATGAAAGATTCAAAGACGGGACACCTGCGCCCTGCTTGACCGTTTTCTTACTTTCGGCAATACCGCAACCCACTTCAATCGGTATGATTTTGTACGGATCGCACTTCAGCGTTTCCATTTCTTCATCGGCGCCAGAACCTTTGTAAGCCTTGACCGTAAATTCATAACTCAGCACATCTTCTTTAGAATACAGCCCTTCTTCCTTGAAACGGAACGTCTTGGGGCAACCTTCGGCCGGCCCAACAGCTTCCGCGTCAGATACGAGAGGCTTTTCAACGGAGCAACGGTCTGCATTTTTCACATCCGCAGTAATTTCCCAATGCTTATTGTCGTACTGCACCTTGCAAGATCCAATGCTCAGCGAATTCGGGCAACTGCTCTTCAGCTGGTTGATTTCAATAGAACTTCCGTCAACCACCTTTACATTTACACTCATGACATGCTGCGGGTCAAAGCCATCCTCGTTAGAAATGGAGTTCACATCTATAGACAAAGTTCCATCCATAGCGGTTGTATAGAACGAAGACTGGATTTTATTCTTATCCGTAAAGGAGATGCGCAAGTTATGGTTATTGGGGTTGTTAAGCCCCACCAAAAGTTTGGATTTACGGACATTCACGCCCTCGTTGCCAGAGACCTCAAAACTACAGCTATCCGAGCAAAATACAGGTTCTTCGCTATTCAGGAAATCAAAGTTTTTCGAGCACATCAAAATATCGCCAACATAGAACTCTCCGCAAGATTGCGTTTGGAGCAACGACGAAGCTACATCCACTTTGACATCGGGCGGGCACTCTAGCGCCACCTTAGCATCCATGGCAAAGCCACCCCAACTCGATTCCGGGTCTTCAAAATAATAGCCATGCTTGCCTTCGGTTTTAAAGCGGTAATAAGGATCGTTCACCTCGGAGCCCTTATCCCAATACATGCCGAGTCGTTTTCCGCCCGCACAAGCATAGAGCTGATACAGTTTTTCCCAGTTATAAAGCGGGTTTATCGGAGACGGCATCGAGGTGACAGCGTTGTCACAGCCATTGTAATAATACTTGATGTGGCATTTTTTGTACTTGTTCATCGTAAATGAACTGAAACCGACCCAGGGTTTCACATTCTCATCTTGCGGAACAATTCCACCGAGGTAATTTGTCTTGAACGAGCAGACAAGTCTCGGGCGATCCCAGCAAGCGTTATCACCATAAGCCGTACTCGACCACGAAATATCGTAAAGCTTAAAGTCCTTATTCGAAAGCTTGAAACCGGCATGAGCATGATGGATATCATTCAACAGAAGGTTCGATCCAAACAATTCATTCAAATCAAACGAGTATCCCGATGAAGAAGCATTTGCCGAATTGCCGTTCAACTGCAAATTCACCGAAACGATATTGCCCTGAATATTCATCACAAGGCCAATCTTTGAGAGGTTGGTAAAGCCACCCGATTCCGAGACATCCCAATCCATCGTGGAGAGGAATTTTTCAGCACAGGCATCATCAGAAGCCGTCTGCCCATTCACATAGCAAAGCATCACATAGACATACGGTGAGTATGCACCGCCCGCATGCTTTCCGTAAACGCTCAAGGAATAGTATTCCGAAGCGTCTTCATTCGCCCTAAAGATAAATCCCGAGTTAGCCATGTTTTTCACAGTCGTATTCACATCAATAATCTCCGTCGAGAAAATAGAGGTAAGCGTACCGTTGCTACCGTTATCTTTAGTATTGAGAATCACGCTCTGAGAACCGTTCGGCACATCCAAAGACGTTTCAGCTGCGGCATTGGCGGTGATGTAATTGTTCGAAATCGAAGGGACCAAGCGTTCGCCCGATTTAGTTGTCGTGCATACGCGCTTTCTGCATTGCAGGCGGCACGCATTGTCATCCGAAGAGCAATGGCAAGAGGAATAATCCCATTGGCAATTCGAAGTGGCATTTCTGTTATCGTAAACCATCACCCAGTCCGGATTCGAAGCCGCATCAGCCCCCACCCAGTGCATGGATTCCGAAATTTTGCAAGACATACCCGGCTGAGGATTGGTATAGCACACATCAATGCAGCGCGGGAAATCCTCACTTTCACTACAGAAAGCAACAAAGCCCTTGTTGTTTGCATCCGGCGCAAAATCTTCGTAGAAGCAGTGTTCATCACGGTCATTGAAATACGCCACAACAGAATAATCACTCGATGCAAGAATCGTCAGCAAGGAATCCTGGGCGGCAGCAACGCTCGGTTCCGAAGTGAAACGAGAGAAGCGGTCAGAGCCCTTCGCAATCGCCCTTAGCTGATAATAATAACCGGCATAAATCGGGTAATCGCAAATTTCGCCATTTTTACAAGTGTACTTCTTGACATATTCATCCGAATCCTTCGCCTTGTTATACACTTCAATCACATCGCTAGATTCCTCGGCACCTTTAAATTCAATGTGCAAATTATACGTACGGCGCTGTACAGACGCATAGAGGTATTCCGTTTCGCTCTTGGCAGAAGAAATGCTCGTATTCGGCGGAATCACGACTTCGCAGAAGTTGTCATTAAAGTTATCCGCTTTTTTCAAGACTACAGGGGTCGTGATATAAATACTGCAGAACCACTTGTTATTGAGCTCATCCATCTTACAGCCAACGCCATCAGCGGTAACCCACTGCGTACCTTCTTTTGTCAAAGATCCGCATTCCGGAGTCTGAATTTTCTTGTACAAGTCTCCGCCCTGCTTGCAAGATTCATCGTCCTTATGCTCAGCCAGTTCGCAATATTCACGGACATCTTTACGGATAAGCGTAAACGAACCTTCAGCCGTCACAGTCGTAGAATTGGAATCCGCATTGATGACGCAGTTTTCACAAGGATCAACCAACTGGAAATAAACAGAGCCCGTTCCCGACGCCGTTTCTTTCATCGTTACATCAAAAGCCAGTTTATCGCCATTGAAGGGCATCGAGTAAACCTTGGAACCATCGGTATTCTCTTTCTTTAACGTTCCACCAGTAACCACCCATTCTTCAGGAGCGCTGGACTGGAAAACATCAACAGTCGCAGGCTTCGCTTTCGAAGCCTTCAGATTTACATGGACTGTACCACCCTTAGTAATTTCAATCGATTTCTTTTCAAACTTCACAACAGGTTCATCACCAGAAGAGCCGCTAACGACAACATAAAATCCCATTTTTTCATAGTTGTTACTTGTGTATTGGCAACTATAGACATCTTGCGGGAGAACCGAAGCGTACAGCTTGAATTTTTCGACCGCCGGGAGTCCCATCGGGCTACACGTGACATTGTTCGGATTCTTGCGTTCATTGGCGCCATTCAAGTTCACCACATTGTAATAGTCCAAAAGGCGACCTTTAGCATCTTTGGGCAAATAGATGATTCGCGGCAAAATAAGAATAGACGGTTTTACGTTTTCATCACCATTCCCGTACGATTCATTGTTTTTATATTCAGATTCCATCGTAATCTTCAACTGAGATGCCACAGAGACATACACCGTATCGCTCACATCAGAACTTCCCGATGTCGAAGTAGCGCCACTGGACTTATTCGCAAGCCTTTCAAATTCTTCGTTACCGATAATGAGCCCTGCAGCCTGCACAGCCTGGACAACTTCCGCCTTATACTTCAAGTGGTTCTTGCCTTGGTATTTTTGCAGAGTAGAGCCGTTGTCCATAATGACGCAGCCCTCGAGCTTCAACTCCTTCATTTCTTCAATGTCACCTCTAGAATAAATAAAGAAGTTCTGTTTAAAACCTTCCATACCGCGAAGCATTCCTGAACCTTCTTTCAAGTACAGCAACACCACGGAATTATCAGTTGTCGAGGGCAAAATCAATTCATGGCCATTCGCCAATTTTTCGGGAGCGTAAAAAACAAATTTTCCGTCCAAAGCAATTGTAGGGTCCACCTTTTCGGAGGAATGCCATTCCAAAATCAAGAAACCATTATATAGTTCATTTTCACCCGCATCTTTATAGCACTTGTTTATCTTTTCGATATTTTCATTATTCAAGTTAAACGTTGTGCCCAAATGACAAAAAGCATTTTGCGTTTTTGTCGTCCACGTATCTTCATTATTCAACAAAATCGGCACAGGAACTTCGCCATCAGAGCCGATAAGTCCTTGATATTCATACATCTTTCTCAACTTTTTCCAATAATTATCGCCAATGTTTCTCAATAGCGGGTCTGACTCACTCCACTTGGACACCTTGCGATTTTCTATTCCTTTGGCCGCGTTAAACGAGAAATAGCGTTTGCCACCACGGTCCCACGCTTTTGCCTGTTCAGCTGTTGTACCTTCAACAAAGACACCATATTTTTTCGGGTTGTTGTTATTTCCCTGTTCCCTCAAAATAGTATTGGCAGTCGTATAGCTCATGACTTTACCCGTCAAGTCAATCGCATAGCCACCATTTTCATCTTTTCGACCATCCATCGTCGGCGGAAGAACCAAATTATTTGTAACCTTAAACGTTGATACTGTTCCGCCACCAGTACTGTTAAAATAGTTGAGCTCGTTCTTTGTCCAACTGGCATTATCCGTAAACACCATGTTCTTTTTTACACCAATACCTTTTGAAATATCGCTAGTACCGCGTTCCATGTGCCCATTGACGGTAAAGTTTCCCCCGACCTTTATATCACAATTCGCCGGCACACTTCCACCTACATAAAGGTCGCCACATACGGCAATGACGTTACCTTCGCACGTGGTTATAGAGCCACCGATATAGACAACAAGCGTATCGGCATCAGGCGTTTTGCAATTGGCGTAATCGTTGGAATGCGGGTTCATTTCAAGATTTCCGAAAAAAAGCCCTCCCCTATTTTCAAAGTTTCCACCGACATACAGGTCCCCACCCATATTCGTTGTTCCCTGAAACGAGAAATTACCCGTCACCAGGAGCGGTTTCGAAATTACAGGAACGTTGTTCTGACGTCCAAAATCGCCATTGATAATAGCGGACTCCAGCGAATCATCGCCCGTAATACCGGTAGTCTTGCCAAAGAACGCTCGGTCAAACGAAATACTCACTTTTTTCTCGGGAACCTTGACTTGGTAAAGCCCCGAAATTTTCATAATCGCGACTTCACTATGTTTGGAGCCATTCCTCGATTCACCTGTCGAAAGGATTTTCACCACATACGGCGAGCTTTCCGTTTCGGCACCGACAAGCCACACGTCAAAATTTTGATTTGCACTTTCGATATTATTGCCGAGCACATTATTCATGCGGATAGGCTTATTGCCATTGCCCTTAAACTGGCGAATAATGGCACCCGTCTCGTTTCCGTGATACGTCATCCACGTACGAGCGGCAGTAATCCCCGCCACCGCCGCCTGGCGCGCTTCATTACGCATCATGCGGGCCGCACTTGAATGACTTTCGGAATTAAGCCATTTGAACGTAGCCGTTGCAGCAATTGTCGCAACGAGCATAAACATCAAAACCGTTATAAGGGATACACCCTTCTTACCACACATCATATCACACCCCTATAATTATTCTACAGCGGAGCCATTGCTCGGCGTTGCAAAAACGTAACTCGATCCACCCTGTTCGCCGTGCTTGTTTATTCTCAAGTCCACATAGAACGCACGGACATTTTTCTTGTCTGCAATTTCGGGAGTATAGTCCGCATCGAATTCGTAATTGATATCTTGAACTTTTTTCACCGTCAAATTGGAAATATTCAGTGTTCCCTGTTCTGCAAGCGGAGAGAAGAACACAAACGTAAATGCAAGACACGCCTTCACTTCCTGATTTACAGAAAAGCGGAAATTTCGAGTAATATTCGCCGATGTTTCATCATTTGGAGGCGCGAACATAAAATCGTCAAAGCGTTCTATCTTTTCACCTGATTTTGTACGCAATCCAACCGCCAAATGGTCACGCCCCGGGACAATCGTTTGGGAAGCATCCGTAGACGAGAGAATCGGCAACTTAAAGGATATCTCGTACTCCGCCCCTGGCGTAAAAGTCATTTCGGAACACAGTTCCGACCAGCTGCCAGAACCGCTATTTGCCTGAGCGGCATAAAGCTGGTTGATTCTATTCACGGTCGAATAAGCTTCTGCATCGACATCGTAATTTGTAACAAATCCAGAAAGCTTGACCGGATTGCCCCCAAGTTCGGGAGTCAAATTCAAGCGGAGCATTTTTGTGCCGTCATAACGGGAAATCAAGCGGAATTCCGACACATCCTCAGCCGGCGGGAACATCACCTTGCCCGTACTTGCTTCTAGCAATTTGGGCTTCGCCGGCACAACTTTAAAACGCGACATGTCGTTTGCAATCGCCACCTCAAGCTTGCCATCCGCAGGGCATGTGGCATCGTCCGCCGCCCCTGCTACACTTTCCAGACGCTTACAGCGGCGATAAAGCACGCCATCGTGCACATACCACGAGACAGCCTCGAGCCCTACATATTTACCATCATCGTCATAGCGGATTTTTCTAAAGTACAAACTGTCAAATTCGCCCGTTCCCTTTTGCAAAAAATACGAAGACTTGTCTATTAAAGAAGCATCTGCATTATTGGGGTCCATAAATGCATTTTGGACAACATTGAAAATGCCTGAATATTTTTCAGTTTCGTATTCTTTAGCACCCATTTGTGCAATATCGTCTTTTAACAAACTTGCCACGTTCTCGGCATTCTGGCTTGAGGCCAGCATATTTTGTGTGCGAACGCGAATTTTAGTGCTATCGGTAAGAGCTTGCCCTGCAACGAGGACAACAACGCCAAGGATTGCCATATAGACAAGCAATTCCACCAAGGTAAAGCCTGCCTTACGGCTACATTTCGGGCACAAATCACCCACATAGTTAAACATCATACACATTCCAACTTTATCCCACGAAAGTGGAATAATCCAACTCTTTATATTATATGTGGAAAGATAAATTCAAAAAAATGCTAAAAGTTTACGTCTGCGGGATATATGTAAAAAAACATAAACCTGTAATGTATTTAAAAGATTACGGTAAAGCGCCCGAAAACGAAAAAGGAACCCTCACGGGTTCCCTTTTTTATGAATTTCAGACTTTAATTACCGATTCAAATCCGAGGCGTTTTTAATTTCCGCTACATGGATTTGAAGACGCTCCAGATACCGTAGCATGAATCCAACTAGCCTGAGGGATTTCCATATAGTACCCCCCATCAATCTTTTCAATGCCACTATATATTGCAGAGCAATCATTATCAGCATTTCCACAATAGGTCGTTGATGGGACTCCATTAATCTTAACGGTATAACCATTGGCATTAACAAAAGTTATCTTCGTCCCGAACACACACTTGGTCGAGTTATTACCCGCTTGATAGACACCCGCATCCGTTCCCACAATTACATTGGAACAATCGTCACAGGTACAACCGCAAGATCCGCTAGACGAACCACCACTGCCACCGCAATTGGGAGTTCTCGAGCCACTCACCTCGACCTTAAACCAAGAATCGTCACCCATTGCAATCGGGGTCTCGATATAATAGCCACCATCGACCTTTGTAATTGAGGCAAGCTTATTTGAGCAGAGATTGTTGTTATCACCGTTCGAGCAATAGCCCGGCCTTTGTCCATTCACCAGAATCGTATGCCTTTCATAGTTTTCATTGATTTCTGTAATCGACGTTGCAAACAAGCAGCGTTTGGAAGACTGCCCGCCAATAACCGACGATCCAGTATAAAGATCGTCACATCCCGTAGAACAGGTGCAGTTACAGCCAGAAGCGCTTTCTGTATACGTAACCGTGAAATCGCATTCATCGTCACCCTTGCTGTTTGTCACACGGAACGTGTAGTCCTTATCACCAGTCTTCGATTCTCCCTTAAATGAGACCACACCACCAGTGTATCCCGATGCTTCAGAAGCACCAGCTCCTACAATAGTATAACTGCATCCGGTTCCACAGCCAATCAAGGACTTCGGAGTCACAGAAACCGTAGAACCCACTTTTGCCGTTTTATTGTCAGGACAAACGATTTTTGGCTTAATTTCGCCAACAGTCACCGATTTTTTACAAGAAACATTACCGAGAGAACCGTTTGTCACAGAATACGTGTATTCAAATGTTCCCATATTTGAAGGAGTTATTGTATAACTTGACTGACATTGAGAAGGTCCCGAAAGGCCATTACCATTCGATGGAGAGCCGAACAAAGAACTGTTCCAGCAATTGCCTGCATAGGATGGTGTAAATATAAACGATTCACCCAAGCCAATAGTCGTTTTATCTACGCTACAGCTCAACGGTTCGACAACCGATATCGAATGCGTACAGAGTTCCACTCCATCCGACTTAATTGAGTATGTATAATCGCCAACGCCGAGAGTTCCAATTTTTTTCAAACTGGACCAATTGCTATAACTTGGAATGGTTCCATCACCATCAGCAGCACCATTCTTCATAACGGTCACATCAATAGTTCCAGCAACATTTTCATTATTCTTCGCCATAAAGTACAGTTCTTCAGTCGTATAGAACGTACTTTCACCACTGATGCCCCAATAATTCTTGGAAACGCCACACGTCACATTTGCAGCAGATACAGTCAAACTTTGCGTACAAGAGACCTTGTATTCAGTCTTGTCCCAAACCTTAAGGGTTACATCGCCACTTGTTGATGGAACCGTAAACCATACCGTATTCGAATAATTGGAACCCGTATTACCCGAAAGCACCGTGCCATCACTCAGCACCAGACGATAATTACGTCCAGAGATGTTGATTCCTTGATTGTTGTTTACCACAAAGGTAAACTTAGCCTGTCCACCGGCAGAAATGGACCCATTATTCGCACTTTCAATGCTACATGTGGTTGCCACTTCCTCATCTTCGCTAACCTGCTTTGTCACATTGAACGAAGCCGAGCATTCCGTAAACGGAGTTTCTGAACCATCAGGAACAACTCTATATATGTATTCACCTTCAGCCAAGGCATTAGTTTCAGTATTCAAATCAGAGAATGTCTTTTTTACCTGAATCCCGGACTTGGCTGTTCCCGTTTCTGATTTTTCACCCTGCAGGATCTTGTATCTACAACCGTTTTCGGGGCAACCAAACAAAGAGAACTGGAATTGGGGCATACCCTTTCCGGTCTGTACAGACAGAGGGTTCACGCTACAAGTACTGCTTATCGCACCAATCGGGTCAGGAGTTACCTCACAATCCTTTTCATCCGTTTTATTTCCATTAGAAACGGACATCTTGAAGTAGTAATGTTCTCCCTGATGGATATAAGGATTATCAGGAATCGTATAAGTCACGACACCATTTTCCCTAGCGCAATCAACACCCGTATTGCCGCATTTATAGTTTGTACCTGTACCCGATTCGATCTTCTTATTCAACGTCAAATCCGTTGCACTGGAGATATTGTTAATGCGGGCACTCACAACCCAAGCATTCAGGTTATCTTCCTTGTATTCAGCCTTGCAGCTCGATACGCTAACCGCATTTCGGCAGCTCGTCGATATGAGTTTTACGGTCACAGAAGAAGTCCCATGATTCCTGAGAATAATGCTTCGGACATTTTCAGGATCAAAGCCTTCAGCGCCCTTGGCAAATTCGTTAACAACATCGAAAGAGGCTGTATTTCCTGTCATCTTTACAGAATTACTCAAGAAGATTCCATTGCCATCATCTGCGCTACCCCAGATGGTATTTCCCTTATAATCGCCCCAAATCGTATTCAAGTTAAAGCCTACATAATCAGAATTATAATCATGCTTACTGACCAACACGATTTCAACTTCGTTATGGTCTGAATTTTCCAAAGTCACATTCAGTGATGCTCCACGTAAATTATAACGAGAACCTTGAGCGATTACAATTTCAGTCAAGTTTTCATCGAGAGGCGCCAATACCATATCCTTATTCGTACCAAGCAGATCCGAATAGTTTTCGCTACATTCTGTGAATTCACCCGTCCAAAACGTTCCGCAATGGGCTCGTCCAGCCGACAGGTTCCACATATTTTCCACGCCATCCACAGAAGTACAAGTAAGCGAAGCCTTCGCCGTTTTCACATCATTGCCATAGCCATGCAGACCCTTGCCACTAGCAGTAAACTTGTAGTATTTCGAATAGCACTCAAGTCCGTTTGCATCAGCACTACCGCAACTAGCATCGTTTCCGTTATAATAATAGTAGCTAGGCGTGCATTCCTTGGAATCAAACCAGCCGGAATGTCCAACCCACGGCACAACTTCTTTGTCCAATTCAATGACGCCATTTTGCGCCTTGGCAGCAAAGGAACATTTTACAGTCGGAGGAGTATCCCAGCATTCCGATTTATAGTCTTCACTCTGCCAACCAATGCCATAAAGCCTAAAATTAGGATCAGCAAGGCTAAAGCCGGCATATTCATGTGCACGGTCAGAATAGTTTGTCGTCAAGCCCGACAAGCCGAAGGTGTAAGAATATTCATCAGGAGACCCGTAATAATTTTCTCCAGTAAACGCACTGACAACCAACTGGTTCTGGGTATTCAACGTTGCCGACAAAACAACCATGCTTGCAGTCGTTACCGATTTCGTAGAACCATCCTTTGCAAGTTCACCATTAAGGCAGCTACCCGCATCCGTGCAGAGCTGAGCTTCCAAGCGGCCTTTCGTATTTACAAAGACGTTCAGCATCAGGTATTCCGTTCCCGCAGCATTAGAACGCAGCATAAAGCCAGAATTGGCAATATTCTCAGAAGACCTGCCATAACTCGAAGTCGCCTGCGGCATACGGAACATCGCCTTCATGGTTCCATTAATTCCTGCAGTCACCGTGCTGATGACCTTGACCTGGGTATTCCTGTTATTGACACCGCGTGTCTTCTTTCTCAAATTCTTTAACGAAATGTACTGCGTGTTGTTTTCGATATCGCTAAGCTTTCCAGAAAGCAGATGCCACTTCGCCTTCGTATAAGTTCCCCTAGAATCAACCGCACCAACGCAAATAGCATCATCGGCAACATCACACTTGTCGATACAATATTCAACGTCACTACTAGTACAGGCAACGGACTTATTCTTGAACAGTTCATCGAAACAATGCTTATCAGATTCACCGAAATGCACATACATAACCGTTGCATTGTCGTTCACATTAAACGCATCATATTTCGAAGAATGGAGAGGATCCGTACTTGGGCAAGAAGCTCCCGAGCAGAGCCAGTAACTAAAATCCTTGTTGTTCAAATTAGTCGAATCAATGCTCAGGGAAATATCTTCACCATCAAACACCGGGATAGAGCAGGCTTTTCCAATACCTGTGCCTGTATATACACACTGCCCGCCCGTTGTAGATGCCGTTTCGTAATTGATGACCGGAGTATCACCAGCATCGATATCACCAACAAAAACGATCCTCAACGTTCTGGCAAGCGCCTTCGCCGAAGCCTTGAGAGTGTAAGTCATGCCCGGTTCCATCGACGATTTATCTAACTTGTTATCGCTTCCATCAGGAATCAACACTACGCACCGACCGTTACTGCGGTCCTTGAGTTCTATCGTCCCTGCAGAACCGCCAGTCGAAATAGTCCAGGAATTATTAAGGTCGTCCGTCACCACAGCGGTCGCACCACCTTCCGGCTCCACCCAAAGCCCTGTATAGCTACAATTGGGCCAATAGTCATATCCACCCGATGGGCATACGTTCGAATGAGCCGCACAATAGCTGCTAATTTCAGATTGATCCAAATCCGCCCTATTGATATCCGCAGTCGATGACACCTGCAAGTCCGTATAATACGGGCTAGCCAAAGTATACCCTTCTCCAGGTCTTAAGGTAAACGTAAGTCTTCCTGAGGTGGCATTTGTGGTTGTCACTTCAAACAGCTTGTAAACACCATTTTCATTGTTAGGTGGAATCTTGAAAGTACATCCGTCCGAAGCCGTATTATCTAAGAGTTCTGCATTTTTATCATAGCGCCATTCAGGACCAGGAAGTGCCGGGCAGTTTACCTTGACACTCAATTCAGTCGCATGCGGGCTGACCAAAATATTGACCGGAACAGGAGTCGTTTGACTTACCAAGAGCGACTGGTAAGGCTTTTCAAAACTGACTTCGCCATCGCCACGGGATGCACTGCCGACAACAACCCAGAAAGGAACATTGTCATATTCAGACGGAGTCGCCTCGCACTTGTAAAGACCACGCGTCAAAGCAGTTCCATTGAACAGCTTACCCGTTGTAGAAAGTGAACCAGGACCATTACAAGCAATACTATAGACAACATCTTCTTTTTTCAATGATGCGCCATTTAACGCCAAGACATTGTAATAATCCTTCAATTCACCATACGGGTCCGAAGGCAAGTAAATCACGCGAGGCAAGATTACATAAGCAGGCTGCAAGTCTACCGTGTTACCGGCAACGGGCTGCGATTCCTGAGTTTCGTACATCGATTCCACACTGATACTCAATTGCGGGGCAGTCGAGATAAAGAAACGATCTTTGCCCTTTTCGGCATCTTCAGTAGATTCATCAGTATCATCTTCCGTCACTGTGCCATTATTTATGCCACCGCAACTAGAACCGTCATTTTTACAGAGGACACCCGCATCTGTCAGGTCATCCACCATTTGCTGGTTGAATTCCATTCCCCTGTTAAACGTCAGGTTATTTACCTTGGCGCAAGTCTTGGAACCAGTCTCTTCGTCATGGACTGCAGCATAGATAGACCCCTTCATGATGGTCTGGTTGAACAAAACCGTATTGATATCGTTTTTGGTATAAATAAAGAAATTAAGTTCCGAGACATTGTCTCCAGGCAAAATTTCGCCACTCAAGCCATCCTTTAAATACATGAACAAATACGACCCATCGCCTACTGTTGGAGGTATTTTCATATTTTGGTGCATGTCATTTTCAAAGATGAAGATGAACTTACCCGTCAAAAATCCCTTGGACGACGTAAAGATATTCCTGTTCGTAATCTTTACGACGAGATACTTGTTATAAAGCAACTTGTCATCGCTTTTTTCATCATGCTCAAGAGCTTGCGTATAGCAGGTATTAAATTGGCTAAAATCAAAGTTGTTGAAATCAACATTATTAACAAGATTACGGACACAGGAACTCTTGTTTGCATAGCTTTCGAAAAACGTAATACCGGTCTTAAGCGGATCGGTCACCAAGAACTTAGTAGAAGCACAACCGTCCGTTTTTTCCCAGATACTATCGCAATGAGACTTGACCGATTCTGCACAGGTCAAGTAATCCGGTCTGGAAGACGGGAATGGTGTTTTCAGGTTCCCATCCACCTTGAACCAAGGCGCCACTCCGCAATACGGGCGAGCCTTTTCCTTCATTCCGGCAGGCGAATTAATATAGCAACCATACCACCCACATTCAACGTTTCCCGGACGACGGCAGTAAGGAGATCCTGTTATCTGGTTATTGGAAAAATTCACAGAAGCATATCGATCATCATGCCAGGAATCCCAAAAACGCGTTCCATCCAGCTTATAAACAAGCAATTCCTTATTATCCCATTGCGGTGGATTTTGGTCGTTAAATTGTTCAAGGTTTACAAGCGGCGTCGAAGACGTCCAGTTATAGAGATAAGAAAGTCCAGCCTTCCCGTTTCCCCCCGCCTTGTTCTGGAACACATCCCTGTAAACTTCATCTTCCCGATGAGCTAAAGTTCCCTTACCCCATCTGCGCGAATCTTGCTGAGATTTTTCCACCCCCCATCCAAAATACATGTCGCCTCTTTCGGTAAAGACATTTGAGGCTCTCAAATTTTTGTAGTCGTTCCATGAACGCCCTGTCTTTATATAGACATCCTTATTTTTTGAACCGATTACAATTCGGTTGTACTTATCGTAGTTTTCCGAGCCGGTCCAAATCGGATAATCGGATTCCATCCATACATTACCGGATGCCTTAAATTCTCGATCCAAATTTGGTAAATAAACTTGTCCAGCATTTCCCACGCAAAAATCACCACGAACGCCAGCGTTGTAACCCGACATGTTCGTACTCCACTTTCCATTCAAAGTCAAGTTGCCATCGATTACCTGGTTACCATTTGCCGCCGAGATATTTCCATTGACGTAAAGGTTTCCATAAATGCTATTACCAAGATTGATTGTCTGACCCCCCTTATTCGCAGTCACCGCACGGATGTTCAAGTTATCGAGATTGCCGTGAACATAAAAGTTATTACCCACAATACCATTATCGGCATCCAGGTTTCCGCCCACACAGGCTGTACCATGCACAGCCACAGAATTACCGCTGACTTTGAAATTTCCCGTCACAATCATGTTACTATCGACAGTTGCCGGGTTTCCTCCCGTCAAGTCACCATTCACAAGAATCGACCTTACAAAGACGTCGCCATGATTAACAGTCGTACTGCCAAAATAGTTGTAGTCGAAGTCATTCGCCTTGGTTGTATATTCTTTGGGAATATTAATGCGATACAAGCCATCGACATTAAAAATGGCAACTTCATTATGCTTGGTTCCATTTCTAGATTCACCCGCCGAGTAAATTTTTAGCTTGTAAGTAGCGTTTTCGACATTCACGCCCGTCAGCCAAACATGAAAATTTTGTCCGGCACGTTGCAACGCACGTAAACGCGAATCCAGATTAATCGGTTTGTTGCCACCATCAATATACTGCCTGATGATTGCGCCCACATCGTTTGCATGATACGTCATCCAGGCTCGAGCATTTTCGATACCTGCCATAGCACTCTGGTAAGCCTCGCGCTTGAGCATTCGACTAGAGCTAGACCTGCCTTCGCTAGAAAGCCATTTCCAGGTTGCGGTAGCGGCAATAGTTGCAATCATCATAAACATGAGTACAACAATCAAAGACACACCGGATTTTTTTGTATTAAACTTTACCTGCATAAGAAGCCCCCTTACGTTATCCCCTAGGCCCATTGCTCTGTATCGGAACCACAATTACAACATCGCCAGTTTCACCCTTACCGCCATTCTTGGCACCACGGCTCACTTGGAATTCCACTTTCAAAGCCTTCACGTTTTTCTTGTCGACCTTATTCGATTCCGCATCATACGGAGGATTGGCAAACGTATAGTCCGAACTAGCCACTTTCAGCAATTTCAGATTCTTGATTGTTACCGTGCCCTGCGATACAAGCGGAGAGTAGAGCGCAAACGTAAAAGCAAGGCAAACGTTACTTACCTCTTGAGAAACATGGAAACGCATTTTACGAGTTCCAGATCCACTCGCAGACATAGGCGGGAAAAACAGGAAATCGTCTATGAGCTTGACCCCATTAACCTCCGGGATGTTTCCCGTCGAAATATTTCTAAAGCCAACAGACATATGGTCCTGTTCCGGAATAAATAGAAGACTTTTATCTGAACTCGTTCCCGGATAAGCAACTTCAAAAGAGATTTCGTATTCCTGATTTTCTTTCAAAGTCAAGCGTCCGTAGCTAGAACAAAGCTTTTTCCAATCGGTCTCCTCGACGGTTTCGTCCTTGATTGCAAAAGCCTGATTCATCATCTGGTCCGACGAGGTGCGAATGGTTTCGTTCAAGTTGTCGTAATTTGAATAGAAATCAGAAAAAATGGCGCCAGTGCCACCATTATTTTCTTCACCCAAAAGGTTCTTCGTTGTAAAGCGGACATAGTGGTTTTCAGTTTGCCGAGAAGCCATCCTGAAGCTATTGCTTCCAACAGGAAAAACCTGAACATCGTCTACTTTTGCGCTAGGCTTAGCGGCGACAACATTGAACTTTGTAACCTGAAACGCCATAGAGACAGGTACCAAATCAGCACCGACATCACTGCAAGGGTCAGAATTGTCAAACGCCCAACCATCCCTTTTATCAATAAGTTTGCAAGTTCGCTTCAACGTAGCTTCATCATCCACGAACCAATTGATTTCTTCTGTGGCAACATAATAACCGTCGTCATCATAACGCAAACGGCGGAAAGTCACGTTGCTAAAGTTGCCGTCCGAAGTTATCCGAAACGACGAAGAATCCTTTTTAGAATCGTCAGTATTGTCCGGATCCATATAAACTGATTTATGAACCGAGCCGAAGTTATCCCCGAAAACAGAACCCGTAGCAGCAGCACCAGATTCTTTTGAGCTTTTTGCCCCAAGCTGTTCGATATCGGTTTTCAGAATCATTCCTACGTTTTCGGCTTCTTGCGTCGCACGAACCATATTGTCGGTTCGAACACGCATTTTTGTAGAATTGCTAAAAGCCTCACCCGCAATAAGGACGATGATTCCCACGATTGCCATATAGACCATGAGTTCCATCAAGGTGAAACCCGCTTTATTTTTCATCATACTCATCTCACAACCCCCGAAACGGTTATGGATTGCGTTGTGTTCTTGAACCGCCAACTGACCTTGACATCCAGACGCTTGGCATAGACATGCGTTGTGGAACCCAGCAAAGATCCAGCCGAAGCTGTGTAATCGGCATCAGGTGACACCGTTACCTCGGCATTATAGACAACGGTTATCGTATTTGTGACGGCACCCGGTTGAGCCTCCCAGGTTTTCGTGATTGGCTCAAGCACGATCTTGTAATCAACTGATCCGTCAGCACCAGTAGCAAGCTTGCTATCCGAAAGATTTGCAAGTCCGAGTGCCCCCAGACTATCAATTATATTCTGTGCAACTTCGGTGGCACCGTCACGACCGCGAATGCGCAACAGCGAATCATGATTGCTCCCCTGCAAGTTAAGCACAGCCATATACAAAAAGCCAAGCACAACCGCGGCAACAAGCACCTCCACGATGCCAAAACCGCGTTTAGTGCGTGTCGAAAAAAACGAACTACCCCACACCTTCAACATAAGCACCTACAAGAAACTTTGTCCATTCCAAACATTCCCGTTATATTACTAAATGTATATTTTTTTTATAACTTTAGCTATTTACAAGTAATTTCTATCACGATTTTAAGCCTTTTTACAGCGCGTTTCCGCCCAATATATAGAAATATTTCTATATTTATATATATGAAAGAAATCAACTACACTAAAATAGCAAAACAGCTCAAAGTCATGGCGGATCCGAAACGCTTAAAAATTATCAACCTGCTTTCCAATGGCGAAATGTGCGCCAGCGAAATTCTAAAGGCTTTCCGCGTATCGCAACCGACGCTTTCGCACGACATGAAGGCTCTTGTCGATGGGAAATTCGTGATTGCCCGCCGCGAGGGGCAAAAAACGTTCTACAGGCTCAATCCAGATACGATTTTCGACCTTCAGGCAGCACTCAGCGAGATATGTAATGAGAATATTAATCTGTAATTCAAGTTGTGTAAGGCGACCCCGGCACTAGGGCCGGGGTGACTGCAGCGACTAAAGTTGATTTTTTAGGCGAAACTCGTGCAAGAAATGCACTATTTTTCTAAATTTCGCCGTACTATGAGTGAAGCTATTAACAATGTCAAGCAGGCCTTTGATGCAGAACTTGCTCAAACGGACCTCACCAATCAAGAAGCGGTCAATAATCTCCGCGTAAAGTACCTCGGCAAGAAGGGCGCCGTCACGGACCTCATGAAGCAGATGGGTTCCTTGAGCGCCGAAGAACGCCCCGCTTACGGCAAGCTCGTGAACGAACTGAAGGTTGCCGTCTCTGAAGCTATCGACAAGGCTATCGAAACTGCGAACGAAGCCGCTCTCCAGAAGAAGCTCGCTAGCGGCGCTGTCGATATCACGCTCCCGGGTGCTGGCATCGCTGCCGGTTCTACGCACCCGCTGTACGATGTTCGCGAAGAAATCATCGACTTCTTTGCGCAGATGGGTTTTGATGTGGACTTCGGTCGTGACATCGAAACGGATTGGTACAACTTTGAAGCTCTCAACACTCCGCCTGACCACCCGAGCCGCGACATGCAGGACACGTTCTACGTGGATAACAAGGTCATGCTCCGCACGCACACGTCAGGCACCCAGATTCACTACATGGAAACGCACAAGCCGCCTTTCCGCATGATTGCTCCGGGACACGTGTTCCGCGTCGATAACGATGCGACCCACGCTCCGATGTTCCAGCAGTGCGAAGGTCTTGTCGTTGACGAAAACATTAGCTTTGCCGACCTCAAGGGCGTGCTCCAGGTGTTCATGAACAAACTCTTTGGCGCAGGCGTCAAGACTCGCTTCCGCCCGAGTTTCTTCCCGTTCACGGAACCGTCCGCAGAAATGGACGTGAGCTGCGTGTTCTGCGGTGGCAAGGGTTGCCGTCGCTGCAAGGGAACCGGCTGGATGGAAATCGGCGGTTGCGGTTCCGTGGACCCGAACGTGTTCAAGAACTGCGGCATCGACTCTGAAAAGTTCACTGGCTTTGCATTCGGTTTCGGCCTTGACCGTATCGCCATGCTTCGCCACGAAATCCCGGAAATCGGTCTCCTCACGGCCAACGACCAGAGATTCCTGAGCCAGTTCTAGTTTAGACGAAAGATTAAAAAAGCGAACCGCTGAGGTTCGCTTTTTTCGTTTTTACAAAGGTGATCCCGGCCCCACGGAACTTGTCCGGGGCAGGCTCCAGCCGGGATGACAAAGCAAGAAAGGCGGGCAGCAAGGCCCGCCACATGTTTAAGAGCGCTTGTAGTCGTCCTGCACGCGGATGATATCGTCTTCACCGGTGTATTCGCCGACCTGGACTTCAACAATCACGAGCGGGAGCTTACCTTCGTTCTGCAAGCGGTGAATCGTACCAGATGGAATGTAGGTCGATTCGTTCGGACGCACGTAGAACACCTTGTCGCCAACGGTGCATGTTGCAGTACCGCTCACAACGACCCAGTGTTCCGAACGGTGCAAATGCTTCTGCAACGAGAGGCGTTCGCCCGGGCGAACAACAATGCGCTTCATCTTGTAGCGGTCCGTCGATTCGAGCACAGAGTACGTACCCCACGGGCGGTTGACCGTCTGCGGGACCTTCGGCAAGTCAGAGCCACGAGCCTTGAGCTCGTCGACAACCTTCTTGACCTTCTGGCTGCTCGTAAGAGGAGCGACCAGGAGAGCATCCGGCGTATCGACAATGAGCATGTTGTCCAAGTCAATCGTGCAAATCTGGCGCTGTCCGCCGAGCACGAGAGAGTTCTTGGAACCAATACCCAAGTGCTTTGCGTTTATGTTGTTGCCATTTTCGTCGTGGTCGAATTCCCCGTAGAGAGAATCGAAAGCACCAAGGTCAGACCAGCCAATATCGCTCGGCACAACCTTCACCTTGGCAGACTTTTCCATCACGGCGTAGTCAATCGAATTCGAAGGAATATTCATCATGTCTTCATGATCGACACGGACGAGAGCATCCTTGTTTTCTTTCTTAGCGTTTACAAAGGCAATCTTTGCGGCGGTCAAGATATCCGGAGAATACGTTGAAAGTTCATCGAGGAACGTCGATGCCTTGAAGCAGAAGATACCGCTGTTCCAAAAGAATCTTCCAGAGGCGACATACTTCTTGGCGGTTTCCAAGTCCGGCTTTTCGACAAAACGCTTGACATCTTCGCCGTTAGCTTCGATGTAACCGTAACCGGTTTCCGGGCCCGTCGGCGTAATGCCGAACGTCACCATAAAGCCTTTCTTTGCAAATTCTTCAGCCTTGCGCAAGCATTCTTCGTAAGCATCAGCCTTGCGAATCACATGGTCCGACGGAGATACGAGAACGACATCGTCCGGATTTAGGCCAAGACAAGCAAGAGCAATTGCCGGAGCAGTATTGCGACCCACCGGCTCCAAAAGGAAGCGGACATCATTAGCGCCCACTTCTTCGAGCTGGTCTTTGGCCAAGAAATACTGTTCTGCATTGCTCACGATGTACTGGGCACTGCAAATACGGGAATTGGTTTTAACCGTGCGCTGGAACAGGGACGCACCGTCAAAAAGACGGGCGAACTGTTTCGGCATGAGGGAGCGGCTAATCGGCCAAAGGCGCGTTCCGCTACCACCACACAAAATAAGGTTAATCATAACTTCACCCTATAGCCTTACTATTACCAGCCTTCCTTATGGATTCTCTGGATGTAGTAAATCGTGTTCGTAGTGGAGCTAGCCGTACCGGCAGTAGCGTTAAGCGTCGGCGAGATCAAGCCAAGGAGACGGTTCCACGTTGCAAGACCAGAAGCATCCACATAAACAATGTCACGCGGATTCATTTCAAAGCGGTCTGCCATAGCGAGAGCCATAGCGTTCTTTGCATCCAACTGGTAAATATCAATCTTATCCGGAGCGGAATTTCTAATAACATAGATGCCAGCAGCCGATGCATTGACTGCGTTTACGCCACCAGAAGCGGCAAGGGCTTCGGCCAACGAGAGGTAGTTATCCATGCGAACAATGCCACTTCTCAGGACTTCACCGAGGACATAGACCTTTCTATCCCTTTCGGTTTCAGACCTTAACGGCACAAACACCTGGTCACCCGGCTTCACGAGGATACGGTCTATAGGAATGTTATCCTTGAAAGCACCGATGTAGTCGATATTATAAGTCTTTTCGCCACGACGGAGCTGGATAAAAGAAGGATCAGCCCTTTCATCAAAACCACCCACTTCCGCAATCACATCCGGAAGAGTCATCGGATTTTCATCGAAGCTGACATAACCCGGCTTGTTCACAGCACCCGTCACAAAAGCCTTGCGGCTGTGATAACCCGTCACGCGGACATCAACCTGAGGATCGTTCAAAATTTTGTCTGAGAGACGCTTCGTGATTTCAAGGCGCAGTTCCTGAGCCGTAAGACCAGCAACCTTCAGTTCACCAGCATACGGGTAGAAGAGAGTACCTTCAGTCGTCACCTTCTGGCCAGCCGGCTGATACTGGCCCATCGGAGAAGTCAGTTCCGGGTGTTCCCAAACGACAACTTGCACCTGGTCCAGAGGTCCAATCCTATATTCCAGCTTAGGAAGAGTATCCACCATCAAATCCGCCAGATTACCATAGGCAGAATCAGCATTAGCCTGCACCGATTCACCCATATCACCTTTATCAATGGAATGCAACTTGAAAGTAATTCCATTGTAGGTTGTGGAATCCGAAGGGACGTCCATTCGCATTTGAGGAGACGCAAAGCAACCACTCAAGACTGCAGCAGCCACTCCGCAAAGACCTATACCAACTTTATTCATACGTTACCTTTTTAGAATTATTTTGAGGCTTCACTTTGCCTAATCTTTTCAACCCAATATGGTGTCAACTTGGATATGAAATTCCATGCCAGCACAAATGCGTTTTCCGGCCTTCTATACGGGTCCGGAATATCAACCTGGTGGGATTCACCATAGCGAAAAACCTTACCCTCAAGCCACGGATATTTGTACAAAAGTTCCCTTTTATGGCCGTTTTCCATCACCAAAATCAAGTCAGCCCACTTAAGAATGTCCAAATTGATCTGGCGAGCCCTATGAGCGCTCATGTCAATACCATGCTGCAAGGCAATCTTCTGAGAGATTTCGTGAGCCGGATTATCGACCAAAGCACCAAGACCAGCACTCATTACATTGAAGCCCGGTCCGAGCTCTTTTTTCAAAAGATACTCACCAGTAGGGCTACGGCAAATGTTCCCAGTACAAACGACAAGAATGTTCTTCATGATATGTAAATAATAGAAAAATAAGTTTACATTCTAAAAGTCAAAAGCAAATCCAAGGTCCTTGAGGAGCGGATTCTTGGTATCCTTTTCAGAAAGGAGCGGTTCAAAACCATCGCCCACCGGCCACTTGATGCCGACAGCCGGGTCGTTCCAGAAAAGGCCGCCTTCGTCATTCGGAGCGTAAAAACGCGTGCACTTGTAGACAAACGCTGCCGTTTCGGAAAGCACCACGAAACCGTGAGCAAAGCCTTCGGGGATGTAGAACTGTTTCTTGTTTTCGGCGGAGAGCGTGACGCCCACCCACTTACCAAAAGTCTTGCTGTTCTTGCGGAGGTCCACAGCCACGTCAAAGACTTCGCCTTCAATCACGCGGACGAGCTTGCCCTGCGGATTCTGCTTCTGGAAATGGAGACCGCGGAGAACGCCCTTGCGCGAACGGGATTCGTTATCTTGAACAAATTCCACGTCGATGCCACCTTCGGCAAAGTCGCGCTTGCTGTAGGTTTCCATGAAGTAACCGCGAGCGTCGCCAAACACCGTCGGTTCAATAATCTTCACACCTTCGATTTCTGTATCTATAAAGTTGAATTTTGACATAAAAAATCTCCGATTTTTCAGGTCTTAGGTAACAGGCTATAGGTGTTAGGATTATAATCACGGCTACGCCGTTCTATTACTGACGCACAAAGAGCGCGTGACTTCACCTACAGCCTAAAACCTACCGCCTACTACCTATTCTTATACATCGTCTCGTAATACTTTTCGTAGTCGCCGCTCGTGATGTTGTCGAGCCATTCCTGGTTGTCCAAGTACCAGCGCACAGTCTTTTCGATACCTTCTTCGAACTGCAACGACGGTTCCCAGCCGAGTTCCTTCTGGAGCTTGGTGGAGTCAATGGCATAGCGGGCGTCGTGGCCCAGGCGGTCCGTCACGTACGTGATGAGGTTCAGGTCTTCACCTTCGGCGCGGCCGAGGAGCTTATCGACGGTCTTGATGACAACCTTGATGATATCGATGTTCTTCCATTCGTTGAAGCCACCGATGTTGTAAGTTTCAGCAATCTTTCCGTTGTGGAAAATCACGTCAATCGCGCGGGCGTGGTCTTCGACAAAGAGCCAGTCGCGGACGTTTTCGCCCTTACCGTAAACAGGGAGCGGCTTCTTGTGGCGGATATTGTTGATGAAAAGCGGGATGAGCTTTTCGGGGAACTGGTACGGGCCATAGTTGTTGGAGCAGTTCGTGACGATCGTCGGCATGCCGTAAGTGTCGTGGAACGCACGCACGAAGTGGTCAGAGCCAGCCTTCGATGCGGAATACGGGCTGTGCGGCGTGTACTTCGTCGTTTCGTAGAAGAAGTCGTCACCGTAGGCCAAGTGGTGTTCCGAACTAGAAGCCGTAGTCGTGAACGGAGGCGTGATGCCTTCCGGGTGGTTCATCTTGAGGGCACCGTAAACTTCGTCAGTCGAAATGTGGTAGAAACGCTTGCCTTCGTACTTTTCCGGGAGGCTTTCCCAATAGAGCTTTGCAGCCTGGAGGAGGCTTAAAGTACCCATGACGTTCGTGCGGGCGAATGTGAACGGATCCTTGATGGAACGGTCCACATGGCTTTCGGCAGCGAGATGGATGATGCCATCAACTTTTTCATCTTGCATGAGCTTGTAGAAAGCGTCGAAATCGCAGATGTCCATCTTCACGAACTTGTAGTTCGGCTTGCCTTCGACATCCTTGAGGTTAGCAAGGTTGCCCGCATACGTGAGCTTGTCGAGGTTGATGATATTGTATTCAGGGTACTTGTTGACAAATAGACGAACGACATGGCTCCCAATAAAGCCCGCTCCGCCTGTAATTACGATGGATCGTTTCATGAATTTCTCCAATTTACAGAGGAAATATAGTAAAGGGCGGCTTTGCTGCAGATGGCAGATTTTAGGACTGACCGCTTAGAAGTAGAATTTGATTATTGGTCAGTGGTCATTAGTCTATGGCCAACAGATGAATGCATGCGTTATCTGATGATTACACAAGAAGTGTTATCTGCAAAAAAAGAACCCAGCGCTGGGCGGGGTTCTCATTTAGAATCAAGTCTTTCAACAAAAATTATTGGTTTTGCAAAGGCGCTGCGAGATAATTCTGATAAACACGCAAAGCCTGATATTCATTATCCAATCCACTATAAGTTGAACCCATCATAACAAGTTCATCAGGCGTCCCCGCATTCAAAACAGCGGCATAATTGGAAACAGTTCCCACCTGACCATTACCCTTCACGTTACACTGTACTTCATGCCATTGAATCTTATTATCAGAAGTCATTGCCAGAAACTGTTTTGGATTATGATATTCCGCTATATTACTATGTTCAAGACAATTTCCATTAGCATCACAATCACGAACACAAACCGTATAGACATGAAGCATGTCAACATATTGATTAAGAGATTTTGCACCATTTTTAGGATTCTTCCACTTAGTTATCCAAATTTTTCCAGAGCCAGTACGACCTGATACGCGAGAAGATATCATAATCATATTTGAATGATGATTAATTTCGGGAGTGCTTTCAACACAAAGGTTTCCAAAAACAGGACATATTAACGTTGAGTTGTATTTTTTTAAAACAGGCACAAAATCAGCCGAATACAGATTTTGCGCATCAGTGATTTCGCTTGTAGATGCGACAGAATTATCCAAGCCCGATTCAGAGCAGCCCATCATTATTAACGCCAAAACAGCGGCAGACAGAGTAATCTTTTTCATATTTTTCTCCTTTTATAATTTAAAAAGCGTATACAAAATAAAATATTGTTATTTTATTTTCAAGACATAAGTCTATATAGTACACTTAAATTTGCAGTTAAATTATTTTAACAAAATAACATTTTCTTACAAAGCAATATACAAGCTCTACAAAAACACAATAAATTAACATTTTATTCACTTATATAAAAAAAGAAAGAACCCGACACGAGGCCGGGTTCGAATTGAAAATGAAAGAAAAATTAAAGTCCAGCATCGGCTTGAGCTTCAGGAAGAATATAATTCTGATAAACTCGTGCAGCCATATCATTACTTAAATTAGAACGAACCGAACCTTGAATTATAGTATTCCCATTTTCTACAACGATCGCTGCACTCGAAACAATCCCTATATCTTCAGGAAGATCACCAGTCAATTCATAAGTATCATATCTCCCATTGCTCGGCTGTTCAACCAGATATGTCTTATAATGGTTGAGATGCGTTTTTTTCACCTTATGTTCAGCGCAAAATCCATACGCATTACAGCCTTTAACAAAAGCCGTATACATATGAATATAATCAGATTTATAATACAAGCACCAAGTTGCACCATCGCTACAATAATAAGCAAAATCGCTGCTCCCTGCTGGACCATAATTCGCATCAAGTGCTCCCGCAGGTCTCCTTACATTCACCGACAAAAAGCCAACACCTTGATATTTTGATCCATTATTAATCGCATCCGTACGGGTAGCAAGAAGAAGAACATAATTAGTTCCGGCATTTATATTGGGAAAAGCAGCACCATCAACAGGTATCTGACCGTCATCTTTTCGCAATACAATTTTTTCATCCGAGACAGACACATCCCTAAATACTGTCGGAACAGTACTAAATAAATCCGCAATTATTTTTTTCTGATCATTTTCATTCTGCAGAACCTGATCCGACTTCAATTCACTTGTAGAAGCAGAAGCTACAGAATTGTCAAGGCCTACATCAGAGCAGCCCATCATTGCTAACGCCATAATGGCGGCAGACAGAGTAATCTTTTTCATATTTTTCTCCTTTTATAATTAAAAAAGCGTATACAAAATAAAATATTATTGCTTTACTTTCAAGATAAACTCTATATGATACACCAATTTTTTAGCAAAATTATTTTAACAAAATAATTTCTTTTTACAAAATAAAACACAGCACTACACTTCAGCAATTAACATTTTTACTTCAAAAAAAGAACCCGGCGAAGGCCGAGTTCGAATAAACATCAAGTACATTCAATTATTAATTGCCATAAGGCTCAAGAATGTATTTCTGCATAACACGTATTGCCAAATTCCGCGCACTTTCATCACTCATGTTATGGAACATTGGGCCTTCAAATGTGTTACCCGCCAAAACGAGTTCAGTAGACGTACCTGCATTATAAACCACAGCATAGTTAGAAACAGTTCCTATACGGTTTGCTTCGCATTGGCTCAATTCTTCGGTTCTATTATATCTATAATTGTAAACATTATTCGTCGTAAACATGACATTAGATTCAAACAAATATTCGCTCTTATAATCATCTTCACATTTCAGCTGATTTCCCACAATTCGGCAACCGCAAACGCCAACTGTAATTACATGGAGAAAATCCGCCTTAGAATTATTAATAAGATTATTTTGATAATCTTTTACCGAGACATTGACGCTTCCCGAAACATCCCTATCCCTATGCACGCCCGAAGAAAGCGAAATTGTATAGTACAATCCATCATAAGGATGATGATAAGTAATCTGACAAGAATACTTATCCATGCCCGTCCCGCACGACACCGGAGCCCCAACCTTTTTCAAAACAAGCGGAAATTCCGCATTATTTTCTGTCTGTTTACCTTGGGCATCACTAGCAGTCGTCGATGCAATGGAATTATCCAAACCAGATTCAGAACAGCCCATCATAGTGAATGCTAAAAGAGCAGCAAACAAAGTAATCTTTTTCATATCTTTCTCCTTTAATAATTGAAAAAGCGCATATAAAATAAACTATTGTTATTTTATTTTCAAGATATAAATCTATATAATACACTTAAATTTTCAGTTAAATTATTTTAACAAAATAACATTTTCTTACAAAATAATATGTAAGCCACACAAAAAAACAATAAACTAACATTTTATTCACTTATATATAAAAAAAAGAACCCGGCACAAAACCGAGTTCTTCATATCAAACTCTTCTGAACAAAATATAATAAAGAACTTATCTATACAAAGAAAGCCCGGTCGCAATGCCGGGCGTAAAGAGTTGACATGCTAAATTCAAGCTCTAGTAGTGGATTTTGCCTTCGGCAACCTTTTTGAGGTGCTGGCCATAAGGCGACTTGCCATACTTGGCGGCAGATTCCAAGAGCTTTTCTTTGCTAATCCAGCCGTTCTTGTATGCAATTTCTTCGATGGCAGAAATCTGGATACCCTGGCGATTTTCAACCATTTTCACGAACTCGCCCGCTTCAATGAGGCTATCCATCGTACCGGTATCGAGCCAAGCAAAACCACGACCAAGGAGTTTCACGTCGAGTTCGCCCTTGTCGAGATAAGTCTTGTTGAGGTCAGTAATTTCAAGTTCGCCACGAGCACTCGGTTTTTGCACCTTAGCATAGCCCGCTACGCGATTGTCATAGAAGTAAAGGCCCGTTATGGCGTAATTGCTCTTCGGTTCCTTCGGCTTTTCTTCGACAGAAATCACCTTGCCATTATCGTCAAATTCCACGACGCCAAAGCGTTCCGGATCTTCGACGTAGTAGCCAAACACGCTCGCTCGGCCGTTTTCTTCGGCGTTCTTGACAGCAGCCTTCAAAAGCTGGCTGAAGCCGTTTCCGTAGAAGATGTTGTCGCCGAGAACCATCGCGCAGCAATCGTTTCTGATAAATTCTTCGCCCAAAATGAATGCCTGGGCAAGTCCATCCGGGCTCGGCTGCACTTTGTAGCTCAAGTTGAGGCCCATGGCAGAGCCGTCACCAAGCAAGCGTTCAAAGTTCGGCAAATCAGTCGGTGTGGAGATGATGAGAATGTCACGAATGCCCGCCAACATCAAAGTCGAAAGCGGGTAATAAATCATGGGCTTGTCGTAAACCGGCAAAAGTTGCTTCGATGTGACCATCGTGAGCGGATACAGACGTGTGCCGGAGCCCCCAGCGAGTACGATTCCTTTCATAACAATTCTCCTATGATTTCGAAAATAGAAAACTTCTTACGAAAGATTTTTCAAAAAGTTATTTTTAGCACATTATGGCAGAGCAAAACAAGCGAATTCTCAAAGATTTTTTGAACGAACTGATTGAAAAGTTCAACGGACACCGTTCCGATATTTCGTCCGAAGACGTTTTAGAACAATTTATGGCGTGGGCAGAGAGCCGCGGTACAACGTTGTACCCAGCACAAGAAGAAGCGATTTTGGAACTTTTGGACGGCAAGAACGTTATCCTCAACACGCCGACCGGTAGTGGTAAATCCATGGTCGCGCTTGCTTTGCATTTCGACAGTCTTGTGCACGGGCGCAGAAGCGTTTACACCTGCCCCATCAAGGCTTTGGTGAACGAAAAATGGATGGCGCTCTGTAAGGAATTCGGCGCCGAGAACGTCGGGCTTTCGACTGGCGATGCAACCGTCAACCGCGACGCCCCCATCATCTGCTGCACGGCCGAAATTCTTTCGAACATGGCGCTCTGCGAAGGCGAATCTCTTACCATCACAGACATCGTGATGGACGAGTTCCATTATTACAGCGACAAGGAACGCGGTGTCGCTTGGCAAGTTCCGCTTTTAACGCTCCCACAATCGAGATTCCTCTTGATGAGCGCCACCATTGGCGCTACGGAATTTTTCGAGCGCGACATGACCAAGCACACAGGCCGCGAGTCCGTAACTGTCCGCTCCACGCAACGCCCGGTGCCGCTCGACTTTAGCTACAGCACTACCGAAATTTCGACCGAAGTGCAAAAGCTCGTGAACGAGGGCAAGGCTCCCGTTTACGTCGTCCACTTCACACAGGCGGCAGCGGCAAGCAATGCGCAGAACTTCATGAGTCTTGACCTCTGCACCAAAGAAGAAAAAGTCAAGATCAACGAAGCAATCAAGGAAGTCCGATTTTCAAGCCCGTATGGTCCGGATGTCAAGCGTTGGCTCAAGCAAGGCATTGGGCTGCACCACGCGGGGCTTTTGCCGAAGTACCGCATTCTTTGCGAAAAGCTCGCCCAGCAAGGATTGCTCAAAGTCATCTGCGGAACGGATACGCTCGGCGTGGGCGTGAACGTACCTATCCGCACAGTGCTTTTCACGCAGCTCTGCAAGTACAGCGGCGATAAGACCGCCATTTTGACCGCGCGAGATTTCCACCAGATTGCAGGCCGCGCAGGCCGTAAAGGTTTTGACAATGTCGGTTACGTTGTTGCACAAGCGCCCGAGCACGTCATCGAGAATCTGAAACTCGAAGCGAAGTCACGCACGACAGGCAAAAAATTCCAGAAGCGAAAACCGCCTGAACATGGCTACATTCCGTTTGATGAAAACACATTCAAACGTTTGATTGACGCATCTCCGGAACCGCTGACATCAAGCTTCCAAGTGAATCACGGAATGCTTTTGAACATCTTGAGCCGCCCGACGGACGGTTGCCGCGCCATGCGCGCGCTCCTCAAGGATTGCCATGAAAGTGCAGCGAGCAAGAAGCAGTTGCAGCACCGCGCATTTTTGCTGTTCAGGAGCCTCGTCGAAAAGAAGATTATCGAATTCGTGCCGGCTGTAGCTCCGGGTTACAGCCACTTGCGCGTGAACATGAACTTGCAAGACGACTTTTCGATGAACCAGCCGCTATCGCTGTACCTGCTAGACACGCTCCCGAAGCTCGACAAGGATTCGCCGGAATACGCACTGGACGTGATTACCTTGTGCGAAAGCATCCTCGAGAATCCCGATGCGATTTTGCGCATCCAGCAGAGCAAGGCTCGCGATGCCCGCATGAACGAACTCAAGGCGCAAGGCATGGAATACAACCAGCGCCTCGAAGAGCTTGAAAAAGTCGAATACCCGAAACCGCTGCGTGATTTTATTTACGACACGTTCGATGCTTTTGCCGACATTCATCCGTGGGTGGACGAAAACATTGAGCCCAAGTCCATCGTGCGCGAGATGTTCGAGAATTTCACGACATTTAGCGGTTACGTAAAGCAGTACAACTTGCAGCGCATGGAAGCGATTTTGCTTCGCCATTTGAACGGAGTTTACAAGGTGCTTTCGCAGACCGTGCCTGACGGCTACAAAAACGAAGAACTCTTGGAAATGCAGGACTACCTCGGCGAAATGATCCGCCGCGTGGACTCCAGTCTGCTCGAAGAATGGGAAAAGATGGCGCACCCGGAAGATTACCAGAAACGCTTGGACGCTGGAACTGCCGAAGACGATGCAGAAAAGGCATTCGGTGCAGACAAGGCCGCCGCAGACATCACCTACGACAAGAAGCGATTCCTCAACATGGTGCGTCAGCGCATTTTCCAAATCATGATGAGTTTGCAAAAGCAGGACTTCTCGGATGTTCTGGACAGTCTCGCCGACGACCTTGCCGAAGGCGAACTTTTAGCGGACGCCGAAGGTATCCCATGGACAGAAAAACGGCTCATCGAAACGATGGCCGCCTACACTGCCGAGCATCACAAGTTCCGCATGGACGTGGAAGGCCGAGCACTCAGCCATACCATCGTCACGTACGAAGGGAACATTATGCAGATACAGCAAATGCTCCAGGACGAAGAAGGATTCAACGACTGGAGCATTGATTTCACGGTCAATCTTGACGAAAGCCGAGAAGCCGGAATGCCATTGTTAAAGCTTGTTAGAATCGGCGAAGTTTAAAACACAGTCATGCCCGCGAAAGCGGGCTTCTCCGTTTTAAGCGAAGTTTAAGTTTAAGCCTCGCCGGCGAACTCAAAGCCAGCTTCTTCAACAGCGTTTTTTTAAAGCAGCGATATCGATATCATCATCGTCGTGCCATTCCACGTGCAACGACTTGCTCGCGACATCGGCTTCGGCAAATACGACTCCATCGAGCGGGCGAACCGCCTTTTCGACGCTCGCCTTGCAGTGGCTGCAATTCATGCCGTTCACGCGATACGTTTTAGAAACAGGCTCGGAATGCGCCAAGGTCCTTGAGCCTGCCGAAGCGCCGTGATGATGGTCGTGTTCGCCGTGTTCATGGCATCCACAAGATTCGCCACATTCACAGCAGATTCTCCGCGATCCGCTTCACCGCGTGTTGCAAAATTTCATTTAACATGGCAAAGGTTCATTCCCCTCCAAAAAAACTCATTAGCATCTGTTACGACAACAAGACAAAGCCTCCTTTATTATATTTTCATTACAAGTTAGGGGTTAATCACCAGGATTGCCTCAAAAAGGAGATTTTATGAAGAAATTTGCAACCGTCATTTTGACCGCACTTTGCGCAACAGCCATTGCAACCGCACAGCCGATTGACCAGCCCATTGAAAACGCACCGCAAGTAGTTTCAACGCAAGCAGCCCCGGCTCAAGCAGCCGCTCCACAGGCAATAGCTACAGAAGCCCAAGCTAACGAAGCCATGCCCATTGACGGACAGCAAGCAGAACCCGCTCCGAAAAAGAACCCCATTGGTATCGGAGCAAGAGCAGCTTTCATCTACGGAAATTTCTGGGGATTTAAAGATCTCAAGTCTGACGGTCTCGACGACCCTACTGGTTTAGGCGGTGAATTTGGCCTTGCAGCCCGATTCAACATCGTAAAAGGACTCCAGTTCGCTCCTGAAATTTTGTTCCGTTTCTTCAACCTCAGCCACGAAGAAGACGATATCGAAAGATGCTACAACCAGATGTTCCTCGATTTCGAATTCTACATCCGCGGCATTCTCGGAGGCGGATTCTTCTTGGAAGTCGCTCCGCAAATTTCCATCAACGTCAACAGCGAATACACCTATGACGGTAAGAAAAACGAATTTGAAAACATTGACCAATCCGCAGCTGAATTCGGCATCAACTTTGGCGCCGGCTACTACGTCATGGAAAACCTGAGCCTCAACTTCCGTTGGTACATGGGATTCACTGAAGTATTCCCCGACGTGAAGTACGAAGGCGACATGAACAGCATCAAAGACGAAAAGAGCAAAAGCACCGTCAAATGGGCAACAATCAACCTGAAGGGCGCCCACACGATGATGTTCAAGTTCGGCGTAACCTACTGGTTCATTTAATCAAATGCGTTCGCTCCAGTCCTTAAATTTGCAGCCGGTCCTTTCGACCGAAAGCATGCGCAATCTCGACGCAGCGTCAAAAGAATTTTTGGCCAAAAAGACTACGAGCGAACCTTCTGAAAAAGACGTTATCCAAAACGGATACACGTTAATGCAAGAGGCGGGTCTTGCGCTATTCAAGTTTGTTCAAAGCAAAATAGTCGAAGACCCTATCAGCCATTGCACAAAATCCGTTGCCATTTTTATAGGCGGCGGGAACAACGGCGGCGATGGGCTTGTACTTGCCAAGCATCTTTTGCAAGCAGGGATTCATTGCACAGTCTTCAGCCTCGCTCCAGAAAGCAAATTCAAGAACGAAGCTAAGCTCGCCCTTGATGATTTTCAACAGGCAGGTGGCGCACTCACCGACTTTAAGACAATCACCGAAAAAGCTAAGCAAGCACCTCTCTTTTTGCATGAAGACTTTCAACTTATCGTCGACTGCATGCTCGGAAACGGCGCCAAGGGAGAGCTTCGCCCCGAATTTGCAGAAATCGTACGAATAATAAACGAGAGCGAAACCCCCGTCATCGCCGCAGACGCCCCTACCGGTTACGATTCTGCAACGCATGTTCGAAACAACATTTGCATTCAAGCGAACGAAACAATGTTGTTCGGATTTCCGCGATTAGACGCATACGTAAAAGAAAGCTGCTCCGCATTTGGGAAAGCCGTAGTCGCCCAACTCAACTACCCCAGCGAAGTCATTCAGCAATTTGATGAAAAGAATTACCTCGTTACAGAAGATTACATTTCGCAGCTTTTGCCCAAGCGAAACGAATGGGGCGATAAGCGGAATCAAGGAACCGCATTCATTATTGCAGGATCCAAAGACATGCCGGGTGCCGCTGCGCTTTGCACAGAGGCAGCGCTTCGCAGTGGAGCAGGTCTTGTAACTCTCGCAACGACCGAAGCAATTACGCCGATTATCCAAGCTAAACTTTCGGAACCCGTTTTTTGCAGTCTCGACGATTTCGGCAAAGACACAATGCACCGCGGAACGCTACGGCAAGAAAACATTTCAACGTTATTAGATCGTGTAAAACACGCAAGCGCAATCGCCATCGGCCCCGGTCTTTCTACAAATTTAGTCACTGTCCGAGCCATTCTCGAATTACTCCCGCAGCTCAAGGCTCCAACAGTCATTGATGCCGATGCATTAAATGCAATTGCAATGTTGGACGACGCTGAACCCAGATGCGGCATGGTATTTCATGACGAGAAAGCGACAGTTCAGGCAGTCACCGAATACCTGCGCAATTTACAGCAGCCTGCTATTTTGACGCCACATGTGAGAGAATTTGCAAGACTCTTCGGCGCTCTTCCGAATAGCAGCTTTGCCATTCCGAGCCGTTTAAGAGAAATCGCTACCAGCACAAATAAAGTCATTCTGCTAAAAGGCGCACCAACATACATTGCAGCTCCTGATGGCAACGTTTATATCATTCCTGTCGCGAATTCCGGCATGGCAAAGGGCGGCAGCGGAGATGTACTTTCGGGAATCATCGTCGCACTCCTCGCACAAGGTTTGGCAACTCCCGAAGCAGCCGTACTCGGCGCACTTTTGCACCAGAAAGCAGGCCACATCACACGTGAAGAACTTGGCGCATTTAGCATGCTCCCCAGCGATGTGATTAAGAATCTGCACAAAGCGTTTGTACAAAACAACGAATAAATTTCGAAAATTTTGTTTTTTGCCGTTTTTTACGTGAAAAAGCCATAGATTAGAAGATTGTTCACGTAAATTTTCAAACAAATTAAACAACATTTCTAAAAAAATGGATATTTTTTCATTTTTTACCATTTTTATTACGGATTCATGCTCCGTTTTCAGCCTTTTTATGGAAAAAGTTCTTCCAAAATAGAGTTTTAAGTCAAAACATCACGAACAACATAGCCAAATTACGTGAAATAAATTTAAAAGGAACACTTTATCACGTAAATTTCGCCATTTTTTTGAAATTTGAATTTTTTCAGTCTCGCGCAACACCCACAAGCACATTTTTCCCACCATTTACCGCCTCCTATTTTCTTTCGTCTCTCGTCTGTAGGGCGAAGCCCGTTCTCTCATCTATTTCGGCGCTTTCACTTCGTTCAAGCGCTAAATGCTAGCCCCGGTCATATCCATGCAAGCACTTTTCTCCTACAATTTCCTTCCTACCTCCTACTTCCTACTTCCTACTTATTTCTACATTCCCTAGCATGGCAGAAAAGACTTTACTACTTCTTGATTCATTCGCACTCGCGTTCCGCATGTTCTACGCTTACAGCCAGAACCCGCTCGTCAACAGCAAGGGCGAAGAAGTTTCCATGATGCACGGCTACTGGGGCGCAGTCCTCCGCATTTTGGCTAAACACAAGCCCACACATTTTGCGATTGCCCGCGATGTCGCGCACACCAAGACTTTCCGCCACGAACTTTACCCAGACTACAAGGCCAATCGCGGCCCCATGCCCGAAGAAATGGCAGCGCAAATGCCGCTCCTTTGCGAATCCCTGGAAGCAAGTGGCATTCCGCTTTTGTCGGAACCCGGCTACGAAGCCGATGACGTGATGGCAAGTGCCGCCGAAGCCGCTGTCAACGCAGGCTTCGACCATGTCATTATCATTAGCAAAGACAAAGACATGTCGCAAATCGTAACCGACAAAATTCACCTTTTCCATTTGGAAAAAGGCGCCGACGGCATCGATTTTGGACCGCAACAAGTCCTTGAGAAATACGGCATCCCGCCTGAAAAAATTCGCGACTACCTCGCCCTCATGGGTGACTCGAGCGATAACGTTCCGGGCGTTCCGAAAGTCGGCCCCAAAACCGCCATCCAGCTGCTGACTGAATATGGTGACATGGACAACATTTACGCAAACCTCGACAACATCAAGAAGAAAGGTTTGCACGACAATCTCGCGAACAACAAGGAACAGGCGTTCCTCAGCCGCGAACTCGTGACGTTACAGACAAAGCGAGCCTACCACGGCAACCTCGATGCCCTTGAATTCTGCGGCATCCACAGCGACACGCTCGAAGGCATTTTCAAAGAGCACGAAATCAACAGCCTCATTCGATTGCTCGAAAACGTCCCGAGCAAAACAGGATTCGTGCGCAACGACGGCTCCGACGACTCAGCGACGGGGGCCGAGAGCAACGGCACCTCCGATGATGCATCCGGCGACTCTAGCAACAGCAAAGTCGTAAAAGCAAGCTTCCCGGTAGACCTCCCGCCCACTTACATCTGCGTTGATAACGAAGAAACCTTCGAACAGATGAAAAAGGAATTCGACGAAGCGACCGAAATCGGCATTGACACCGAAACCGACGGACTGGATCCGATGCAATGCAACATTGTCGGGCTTTGCCTTGCCGCAGCCGCAAAAGATGGAAGCGTCCCTAAAGGCTATTACATCCCGCTCGGCCATACCGACGATATCGGTTTCCCGTACCCCGCCAGCAAGGGTGGAAACTTTGACTTCAACGCCACAAAGAAGTGGTTCGTTGATTTCTGGAACGATTCTTGCACACTCCCCGGCGGCAGCTCCGACAACGGTTCCAAGCATCCCGACAGTGCAAAGCGTTCACTTGTTTTCCATAATGCCAAATTCGACTTGCACGTTCTCGCCCGCACCTTCGGACTCACGCAAAAGCAAATCGACTCCGCGAACATCGTCGACACACTCATCGCCGCATGGATGCTCTCGCCCGGCCAAACCGGGCTCGGTCTCGACAATCAGGTCATGCAGCTTTTGCAGCACGAGATGATCCCGATCGAGAATCTCATCGGACGTGGCAAGAACCAGATTACGTTCAACCGCACGCCCATCAAGGACGCCACCGAATACGGCGCCGAAGACGCCGTGTATACGCTCCGCCTTTGGGCTCCGCTCCGCGCCAAGCTCCAGAAGTACGACTACGAAAAGTACTTTTTCAGCCAAGAAATGCCACTCCTCAAGGTGCTTTACCAGATGGAAGGCGTTGGCGCATTCGTCGATACCAAGATTCTCAAGAAACTCGAAACTGATTTGCAGCACCGCATCGAAAAGCTCGAAAAAGAAATCTGCGACATGGCAGGCTGCGAATTCAACATCGGCTCGCCCAAGCAGCTCGGTGAAGTGCTCTTCGACACGCTCGGACTCCCCGAAATCAAAAAGCGCAGCACCGACGCCGCCGTCCTCGAAGAACTCAGCTTCCGCAGCGCACACCCGATTGTTTTCGCCGTCATCGAATACCGCGAACTCAAGAAGATGCAGAGCACCTACGTTTCCGTGCTACCGACACTCGTGAACCCGGACACCAAGCGCATCCACACAAGCTTTATCCAGTGGGGTACGGCAACAGGCCGCCTTTCGAGCCGCGACCCGAACTTGCAAAACATCCCCGTCCGCAGCGAACTCGGCAAGCAAATCCGCGCCGCATTCGTTCCGCAGAACCCGAACAATGTGATTCTCGCGGTGGACTACTCGCAGATTGAACTCCGCATGCTCGCACACCTGAGCGGAGACGAAGCGCTCATCGAAAGCTACAAGGAAGGCATCGACATTCACGCCCGCACAGCAGCCGCCATCAACCGCGTGCCGCTGGACAGCGTGACCGCCGACATGCGCCGCGACGCGAAGGTCGTGAACTTCGGCGTGCTTTACGGCATGACCGCCTTCCGCCTCTCCCGCGACCTAAAAATTCCGATGGCACAGGCCAAGAGCTTTATCGACGGCTACTTCGAAATGTACCAGGGCGTGCAAAAGTTCATCGACGACACCAAGGCCGCTGCCCACCGCGACGGCTATGTTGAAACGCTCTCTGGACGCCGCCGCTACATCGCAGGCATCGACAGTTCCGATCGCATGGAATCGCAAATGGCTGAACGCATGGCCGTGAACACGCCCGTGCAAGGCAGTGCCGCCGACCTCATCAAGATTGCCATGATACGCATACAAAAACGCATTAACGACGAGAACCTCCCACTCCGCATGATGCTCCAGGTGCACGACGAACTTGTTTTCGAATGCCCGCGCGATCAAGTCGAAACGCTCTCGCAGATGGTCAAGTCCGAAATGGAAGGTGCAATGGAACTTAAAGTTCCACTCGTTGCCAGCGTCGGATTCGGCAAAAATTGGCTAGAAGCGCATTAACGAGGAGGTGCGACCTCCCGCGCAGCCCCAAATGTTCTCAAAAAAAGTTCTCAAACAGACGTGATTTAGACCACGTTTGTTCTTACAAACATGTTATTTATTTCTATGTAAATAATTTTTCAGTTGCG
This sequence comes from Fibrobacter succinogenes, assembly GCA_902791475.1. GTDB lineage: Bacteria > Fibrobacterota > Fibrobacteria > Fibrobacterales > Fibrobacteraceae > Fibrobacter > Fibrobacter succinogenes_J. Next base: position 53,500 of record CADAWC010000009.1, on the reverse strand, counting down.
TTTGCAACCTTTTTCATATATATTAGAATCCATACAACGGGTGTATTCTTACGTGTATGAGAAAAGGGATGTTTGAGATCGGGCTAACGTGCTCTAAAATGTTCTCAAAAAATTTCTAAAATCGCTAAAAATTCACAGGAAAAGGCACCCAATCACAAGTCTCAACAAGGAGTCTTAGACATGAGATTGAATACCTTCGGCATCGCCGCCAGCTCGATCCTCTTGGCCGCAGCTTCGGCTTTCGCGCTTCCCAAGGCAACCGCATTGGTCGAACCCATGGGCATGGGCTACAACATCGGCAACACCATGGAAGTGCCCGAAAACCCGACCGGATGGGGCAACCCGCTTCCGACCGCAGCCTACATCAAGGCCATCAAGGCCGCCGGCTTCAACACCGTGCGTATTCCTTGTGCTTGGTATTCTCATTCTGACGCCCTCACCAAAGACATCGCTGCAAACGGCGGCACCGCCGACAACGGCGCATACACCCACGTCGGCAAGGACGCCACATTCACCAATCCGACCATCGACGCCGCATGGCTCAAGCAGGTGAAGGACGTGGTGGACATGGCCATCGCCGAAGGCATGTACGTCGTTTTGAACTCCCACTGGGACGAAGGCTGGCTCGAAGACCGCGTTTACGAAGGCACCGCCAATCCGCGTAGCGGTTCCGGCGACATCGCCAACAGCTCCGCAACGACAAAGGCCCGTCAGGCCGCTTTCTGGTCTCAGATCGCTTCTTACTTCAAAGACTACGACGAACATCTCCTTTTTGCAGGTGCCAACGAACCGGGCGTGAACGACCCGTGGGGCGCAAGCGGCCAGTGGGCATTCGACGACTCCCGTATGCAGATTTTGAAGGGCTACTACGAAGCATTCATCACTTCTGTGCGTAGCGCAGGCGGCAACAACGACACCCGCACCTTGATCGTGCAGGCTCCGCGTACCGAAATGGACAACGCCCCGATGCTCAGCAAAAACTGGCCGACCGACCCGGCTGGCGATGGCTACATGATGGCCGAAGTCCACTATTACCCGTACCAGTACTCCCTCATGACCGCCGACGAAGATTGGGGCAAGCAGTTCTACTATTACACCGGTCTTCACAGCACGACCGACACGGAACACAACATGGGCTGGAACGTCTATAGCAAGAGCATCGACAACACCGCCCTCGGCACTCCGAACCAGATTGCAAAATCTTTCGGCGAACTCAAGACCATGTTCTGCGACAAGGGCATTCCTGTGATCATCGGTGAACTTGGCGCCATCAAGCGCACCGGTCAGATTACCGATGCCGCAAACCTCAAGCTCCATTTGCAGGGCCGCGCCCTCTTCTACGGTGAAGTCGCCAAGAACGCCAAGGCAAACGGCATTGTTCCTTACGTTTGGGACACCGGTGCAGAAAACGACGGCAACATGACCATCATCACCCGTCAAAAGGGCACCTACGAAATTCTTGACCCGGATGTTTTGAACGCATTGCAGAAGGCATACGGCATGGAAGGCAACAACAAGAGTAACCTCGACAGCTTGGTCAAAGAAAACGAAGTTCCAGAAACCACAGCAGGCAAAGCCGCCGAAATCACTTACAAGAGCGTAACATCCGACTCTAGCGAAACCGGCACGCTCCGCATCAACCTCTCCGGCGCAAACAAGGACCTCTCCAAGTACGTCGGTCTTGAAATTCGCATGAAGGGTGAAGTCGCTACTGCAGGTCCTTGCACCAACGCAGCAAAGGATTGCGGCGAATACGGCTGGACCTCCATGGACCTTTTCATGATGACCGGCAGCAGTTGGGATTGGTTCGACGCTAGCGTTTTGGAACAGGCCGACCAGCAGCTCGACGCCACCACGTTCCAGACATTCCAGATCAAGTGGACCGACTTCCGCACTGAACCCACAGGCCTCAACTCTGCTAACGCTATCGGCCTCAACCTTTACGGCACGCAGGTCTCCGGTACCATCACGATTGACTACATCAAGGGCATCAAGGCTGACGGCTCTACCGTTATCATCGATGACTTCGACAAGAAGCCCTCTACCGAAGGCACCGCTTCTAGCAAGATCGTCGCCATCTCTGGTTCCGGCTCCTCCGCCATCAAGGCAGTCGCCGCCAAGGCAACGGGTCTCCGCCTGAACGTCGCTCAGGGCTCCGTCACGGCAATGTTCAACGCCAACAGAGCTACTCGCGGTACGGCTATGCTCATGAATTCCATGGGCCAGGTCATCGCTCAGAAGAACTTCAATGCCCACGTCGGCGCAAACGAAGTCCAGTTGAGCACAAGTGCTCGCGGCGCTGCTGTCCTCATCGTCAAGATGGGCAGCCAGAAGAGCGTACAGCAAGTCCGCCTCCGCTAACTTAAAACCCCTTGCATGTTGGAGTGTTTTCTGCAAGGGAATAACAGAGAGACAAATCTCCTGTTGTTTTGGGGAAAGGGCCCGGCAATCGCCGAGCCCTTTTTCTTTTCCTCCTAACTATTTTTCCATTTCTATTTGCGATTCGTTCCAAGCGCTTTCAGGAAGAAGTTTCCTTTATCGCCCGCTTTACCCGTTATAATGAACCTTATGGTAACGACTCGCTTGAGCACGTTTTCCACTGTAGTTTTATACTTTTCGCCATTCGGAACTTTGTCCAGGTAAGCTTGTTTAAAATCATCCCACGCATAGCACATGGTCGATTCTCCAGAAGTCACCGGCAACGTTACAGATGGCCACTTGTAAATTTCATAGTCATCTTCTTCAACTACAAATCCTGCCGATGCCGTATCGAAATCCACCTCCAGCGAAACAGGATCCAAATCGAGCACTATGGGAATATCCGTTTTATAAGTAACGCAGACGCCGTTCCAGTTTGTGATATTGACAGCCTTGACCACGCCCGATTCATTATTCGCCAGTTGGAAACCGAAGAGCGCCACCGGATCCACTTCAGCCGTCCCAACAAGCTTGACGCTACTGCACAAGCCGCCACACTCATCAATCACCTGTTCAAAGTAAAAACCTTTATGGTCATCATACGCCTTGTACTTCCACCAGCCAAAAGACGAATTCTGGTCCGTATAGTCATACCATTTGCCCTTTGCTAGAGATTTCCAGGAATCATCCGCATAGAGCCCCGTCTTGACGGTCTTATCGCCCGCAGCTCCGTCCCACAAGTCCGCAGGATTTACCACAGCCGGTTCCGCACTTGACGAACTTTCACCTTGCTTCGCCTGAAAATCCGCAAGCGTTCCCAAGCTCTTGATATTGAACTTGTACTCTCCAGGAGAGGCAGAAATCACAAACCTGAATGCGACCAGTTGCTTAGCGGCCTTTTCTCCAGAATTTTCAAGCCAGTATTCTGGAACACCCGCAACAGCGGCAATCCAAGCAGGATACTTAAAATCGCTCCACTTAAAGCACTTTGTCACAGGCCCCGTAGTCACCGTCTTGGGCAAGGCAACCGCAGGCAATGCTTCTCCAAGCAACGCATTCACGGAATCACCCAGATCCAATTCCAAAGCAGGCGCCGCCTCCGATTCGTACGTCATGCAAACGCCTTCCCAGTCCGTAACATCAACAGGAACAGGCTTGCCATTGTCATCCTTTGCAAGCGTAAAGCCAACACCCGCAAACGGATTATAAGTCAAGGAATACTTCGCCAAGGATACGGTTCCGCAAATGCCATCGCACGATTCGACAACGGTCCGTTCATCCTGTACTCCAACCAAATTAGTCGGCCAGACCACAGAAGACGTTCCACCCTTTTCAGCATCCGTTTCCAAAGTCCAATGGCCATCCGCTTTTGCATTCGCGGGAAGCTTTGCGGCGTAGCGAGCGACATTGAGCGAGAAGCCGCCTGCGCTCGGATTCCACAAGTCGCCTTCGCGAGCATCAAAAGAACTGGACGAAGGAGTATCCACCGAACTTGACGAAAGCTCCCCGATTGTATTCGGCTCGACCGAAGTTCCGACAAGGCGGCCGTTATCATCGGAACATGCCACAAGCGCAATTGCCGCCGCACCGCACGCCGTATAAAGTCTCTTATTCATTTTCCCTCCCTATTTGCGATTCGTTCCAATCGACATAATATTGAACTCATACATCCCAGGTGCAGACTGCATCTTGAAATTCACCTTCACCAACTGCTTGGACGCCAACACACCAGCGCTATCCAGCCATCCAGAAGTTTTTAGCCAATCCTGGTCTACATTAGGTGAAGATTTCGCCCACGAAGGCAATTTAAAATCACTCCATTCAAAGCATTTTTTGTTAAAGCTTGCAGACTTCGAAAGAGGCGCTGCCGGCAAAGCGAAGCCAAGCAGAAAGCTTAACGAATCACCTACACCCAGTTCAAGATTAAGCGGAATAGTCGACGTATAGCTAACGCAAATTCCACCCCAATTCGAAACATCAATAGGGATAGATTTGCCCACTCCATATTCATCAATCGCCAACGAAAATCCAATAACCACATACGGCTGGTAAGACAACGTTCCCTCATCCAAGACAGCCGTTCCGCAGACACCTCCGCAATGATCAATCAACGGTTCAATTGCTCCTTCATTAAAGTCATCGCCAAAATCCACTGGCCAGTACACATCGGACTTTCCTCCATCAATGGTATCAGTAGCCAAGAACCAGACTCCATATTTCACGTCATCCCTGCGCGATTCAACAAAGCTTCCGACATCAACATCTACAGTATACCCGTTCCACAAATCTCCATCGCCCGAAGGAAGCGTGCAACACGGAAAGAACGAAGAACTGCTCGAGCCGCCAGCCGATGATGAAGACAAATTCATACAGCTATCGACGCGGTCCAAAAGGACCTGCTTTCTGGCAAGAGCATTTTCTTCAATAACATCATCATATCGCGATTTCACAGACGCAAATTCTGGAGAATAGCGGAACGAGCCATCGGCGCATTGCATTATCTTGGGCTGCGCATTGTCACAAGGCAGATTCTTCGTCGTGATGAGAGGCATTTCCAATGTAGAGCGCATCCACATCGCATTGACGCATGTATTTTCCGCCAGTACACTTTGGCCCCAGATACTCCTAGCCTCATCAACCGCATTCAAATGCCCTAAACGGGTACCTTCATAGGCGGCATTGGAATCCGCATAATTGCACGCGCAGAAATGTTCAACAACAGTCGGAGTAAGGCAGGATTCATCAACTAGCGGGAGGTTTTCACCGTCCAACGCTCTTCGACCATTCGCAGTAGCAAAGCGCCCGAATCGAACAATCTTAAAAGACAAAGTCGACTTGTCATAATAGCCGTTTATCTTAAAGTGGACTCCAACTAAATGCTTTACGGCATTTTCTACGTTCATGGCGGGCTCACCATCACGCATAACGTTCTTAGCATAATTCGCAAAATCGTCCCACGCAAAGCATTCTTCACGATAATCCAAGTCGTTCATTTTTTCATTGACCGTAGTTCTATTCAGTATTACTCTATAAATTTCATCACCCAACAAAGCATTGACAGAATCGCTAAAATCAAGAGACATCGTGATTAAGCCGTTTGACGCATATCCCACGCAAAAACCGCCTAACCCACTAGCGTCAACTTCATCAAATCGCCCAGATGCGTTTTTACCCGCCATGCTAAAAGCGATATCGACAGAAGCAGGCTTTTCAACACTCATAAATTCATAGTCAAAACCATTTACGCCATCAATCGCATTAAAACGCGCCTTGCCGCAAATAGATCCACCGCAAAGTTCAATCACATCGCTCATGGCCAAAGAATCGTAATCTTGTCGAGCAGTACCCACCCACAAAACACTAGGAATCAGAACTTCGTTTGTATCCAACGTCCAATACCAAATGCCAGACGTATTCGTTCCGTTATCAAAACCGGTATGGACGCGGTTTCCAGATTCCGGATTCCACATTTCTGCAAACCAGTCGCAACCGGCAGGCGCATTTTCCATTTCAGACACGCGACACAGTCTTGGCAGACCATCGTTCGGGAAAAATTCGCTACTTGACGAATAACTCGACGAGCTCAACGCAATCGTATTCGGCTCCACCGATGTCCCGGAAACACTATCATCCGAACAGGCGGCCGCCCAAAACGCTAGCGCCACAGCACCGCACGCCGCATAAAGTTTATTCTCCATTTTACGCCTCCTCTTTTTTCACAATTTCCTTTGACAGCGGAAACAGCTGTAAATTCAACCTGTAAACTTGCGTGATATCGCTACATTCATTTGCAATTTCAGTAATCTTTTTGCGGCACTCGTCAAGCACCGCGACAATTTTTTCGTACGCCTCACGATTCACGCCCATCGTAATTCCCGTAACGTTTCGCACGTCCGGCGTAAAGCGGTTCAGAGAATCTACCGCCAAATTTCCCATGGCACGATGCATGGAGCGGATGGCAAGCGGCAGGCCTTCCTTGGAGCCTTCCACGGACTTTTCAGTTTGTTCGTAAACATTATCGCGAACTTGTTTCAAGAATCCAGCACGTTCCAAGAAAGAGAGCGACTTGCGGACATCTAGCGCCGAAACATCTTGCGCACACGCTTTTGCAATATCGCCCGGCATGGCTCCCGGCATCAAAGGCGCCAATTCGCGCACCACCGGATTTTTCCAAGTATCGTAATACTCGAGAGCATCCTTATCAATAATGCGAACCTTATGATCGAGCGCAATCGAATGCATTTGTTCCAAGAAAATTTTCTTTTGTTCGTCATTCTTGGCATTACCAAACAGCACCATCGTTTCAAAATATTCGACCTCGTAACCCACAAGCCCAATCGCCTGGGCCACACGCCCCATGGTCACCTTGCTCAATTTCGTCTTGCCCTCGCAAACCATCTTGAGGTACGACGGCGAGACAAAACCCGCAATTTTGGCAAACTCGCGCCACGAGAACGCAGAAGTTCTCTTGCGTTCTTCATAGTAGTCGCTCAAAAAAGCGTGGTAGTCTTGATATTCAACAATCGGCTTCATACTTATAAATATACCTATCCGGACATTTCCACGTCAATATTTTATAGTACAATTTCTTTAAAATTCTTCAATTTTAAGCAATTTTATTTAATATAAAAACGCAATTTTATACTATATAGTACACACTGTACTGTATACAAAAAAATCGCCGCAGTTTTACCTACGGCGACTTTTAAAATTGACGATTTTTTCAGTTACTGATCGGCAGGACCCGCAGCATAATATCCGCTTCCCGAATTATAAGCAGATATTGTCGTTATATAAAACTTATAGCCGCCATCTTTGGGTTTATCCTGTAATCTAATCCTCACGCCAACAAGCTGCTTAGCAGCCTTAGCCCCCGTATCATCCTTCCAACCACGATCATCACCATTAAACCAAGACGGAATTCTAAAGGAACTCCACGGAATGCATTTTGAAGTTACCGAAGACACTTTCGTCAGCCCTGCTGACGGCACTGCATAATTCAGCACTTTCGTATTGACGGAATCTCCCAAATCCAATTCTAGCGAAGGCGAAACTTCAGACATATAAGAGATGCAAATACCACCCCAGTTCGAAACATCAACAGGAACCGGATTACCAGAGCCATCCCTCGCAAGCGTAAAGCCAATCGATACAAAAGGATTATACGTCAATGATCCCTTATCCAAAGCCGCCGTTCCACAGATTCCATAACAGGTATCTTTAACCGCAGCCATTGAATCCACGCCATCAACAAATTTCACAGGCCAAACGATAGACGACATTCCACCGTCCTCACCGTCAGTTTCCATAATGCGCCAATGACCATCGGCAACTACATTTTCCGGCCACGAAGATTCAGCACACGTCTCAACAGGTACGCGCACCCCCTCTTCCGGATCATTACCAAACCAGATTAAACCACGACACTCACTGACAGAAGATTTGGCAATTGAGCTAGACGAGGGATCGGACTGCAAACTAGACGAAGAATTATCCTGCGAACTTGAAGAAACTCCATCGCTAGATGAAAGCCCAAACGACGAACTTGAAGATCCAGGAACAGCGGAATTCGAGGATTCAACAGTTACCGAACTTGAAGATTCCTCAATTACAGAGCTAGACGAATCAAGCGCAATAGGCTGCACCACAGCATTGGCAGCACTATCATCAGAACAGGCCGTAAAGGCGAACACCATAAAAGCCGCCAAGCCACAATAAAAGTTCTTTTTCAAACCACACCTCCTTTTTATGCATTTAATATACATAAAAAGAGTACAAACGAATTAAATAAATTAAAAAATCGCCGCAGTTTTACCTACGGCGACTTTTAAAGAGCTAAGAGATGCGCCCGCACAGTGGCGAACGGAAATCGCGACTTACCAGATCTTGTCGAACTTCTTCTTGTTCTTTTCTTCGTCCTTCTTTTCCTGAACGATAGCGTCGATGACGGCGGCAACGGTCAAGTTGAAGATATCGTGGACAGAAGCGTCGGAGTCCGTGAAGTGAACCGGCTTGTTCAAGCCCATCTGAACAGGACCGATGGATTCGCCAACGCCCATTTCCAAGAGCATCTTGCAAGTGGTATTTGCAGAAGAGAGGCACGGGAAGATAAGCGTGTTCACGGACTGGCCCTTGATCTTGTTGAACGGGTACTTCGTATCGCGAAGATCCTTGTCAAGAGCCACATTCACCTGCATTTCACCATCGAGAACGTAATCCGGATACTGTTCGTGAATCGTCTTCACGGCTTCGCGGACCTTGTTCACTGTGCCACGTGCAGCTTCCTTGTCACTTCCGAAGTTTGCGTAGCTGAGCATAGCCATCACCGGTTCGTGAGCAAAGAAGCGCACAGCGTCGTGCGTGAGCTTCACGATATCGACGAGCGTTTCGGCATCTGGATCGCGGTTCACAAGCGTATCGGCGAGGAAGAACGTACCCTTCTTGGTGCTGAGGATATGCATAGCACCGAAGTGCTTGTATTCCGGACGGATACCGATGATTTCCTTCGCCAGTTCGATCGTTTCGGAGTACTTGGAGTAGCCACCGGAAATGAGCGCATCGGCATCGCCGACCTTCACCATCATCATACCGAAGTGGTTCGGTTCAAACATGTCGTCACGTGCTTCTTCGAAGGTCACGCCATTGCGGCCATTTTCTTCAGCGTAAATTGCAGCGTAGTTGCGGCGGCGTTCGAATTCTTCCGGAGAACGCGGATTCACAATCTTGATGCCCGTGAGGTCGAGCTGTTCGCGCTGGGCGATCATCTGGATGCGTTCCGGGTTGCCAAGCATAATCGGGTGTGCAAAGCCTTCGGCCTGAGCCTGGACAGCAGCCTTGAGCATGTTGAGGTTGCTTTCGGCAAACACGACGCGCTTCGGGTTGCTGCGGGCGGTATCGCTGAACTGACGGATGAGTTTGTTATCATAACCCATCATGTCGCGGAGGCGATCGTAGTATGTATCCCAATCGGTAATCGGCTTGCGGGCCACGCCACTTTCAATAGCGGCCTTGGCAACTGCAATAGAAACTTCCGTGAGGAGGCGCGGGTCAAGCGGCTTCGGAATCAAGTATTCCTTGCCAAACGTGAAACGCTGTGAGTTGTATGCAATGTTCACCACATCCGGAACCGGCTTGTGGGCGAGAGCGGCAATCGCGCGGACAGCGGCGTGCTTCATGTGTTCGTTAATAGTCGTTGCACGCACGTCGAGAGCGCCACGGAAGATGTACGGGAAACCGATAACGTTGTTCACCTGGTTCGGATAGTCGCTACGGCCCGTTGCAAAGATGAGGTCGCCACGGCTTGCCATAGCTTCTTCGTAGCTGATTTCCGGAGTCGGGTTTGCAAGAGCAAAGACAATCGGCTGGTCGGCCATGCTGCGGACCATTTCGCGAGTGAGGATGTTACCCTTGGAGAGGCCGACGAACACGTCTGCACCCTTCATGGCATCTTCAAGCGTTTCGATGTCAGTGCGTTCCGTTGCAAAGAAAGCCTTCGCTTCGGTGAGACCCTTGCGATCCTTACGGATAACGCCCTTGCTATCGCACATCACAAGATTTTCTTTCTTGAGACCGAGAGACAAGTAGAGGCGTGTGCAAGCGCAAGCGGCAGCGCCAGCGCCGTTCACGACCATCTTCACGTTACGAATGCTCTTGCCTGCAACTTCGATAGCGTTCAAGAGGCCAGCGGAAGAAATAATAGCCGTACCGTGCTGGTCATCGTGCATCACCGGAATATCAAGCTCAGCCTTGAGAGTGTCTTCGATTTCGAAGCATTCCGGAGCCTTAATGTCTTCGAGGTTGATGCCGCCGAACGTCGGGGCAATGCCCTTCACAATTTCGATAAACTTCTTCGGATCCTTTTCGTTGATTTCGATGTCGAACACGTCAATGCCCGCATAAATCTTGAAAAGCAAGGCCTTGCCTTCCATCACCGGCTTACCAGCAAGTGCGCCAATATCGCCAAGACCAAGCACAGCCGTACCGTTACTAATCACAGCGACGAGGTTACCCTTGCCCGTGTATTCGTAAGCGAGGTTCTGGTCTTTTTCGATTTCAAGACACGGTGAAGCCACGCCCGGCGTGTATGCAAGGCCCAAGTCCGTCTGCGTGCTGTGCGGCTTGGTAGGCACGATTTCAATCTTGCCCGGCTTGCCCATGGAATGGTATTGGAGAGCCATTTCCTTTAAGTCTTTTCCCATTTCGTTCTCCTGTGAGTCATAACATTATTTTCGTGCAAAATTTAGAAAAATTTACACAACAATAAAAGGGTGCTAAAAATGTGTTTTTTGTTACATTTTTACCCAAATTTGCTATAGTTAAGCCGCAAACGAGACTTTCAGCTCCCATACGACGCGCGTATTACAAAAAATGAAACAAAACATCAAACAGACAGTCCTCGAAAACGGAATCACCATTTTAACGGATTACATGCCGCATGCCTATTCTGCAGCCGTCGGCGTTTGGGTCCCGCGCGGGAGCCGCCACGAAGCAAGCGATGAATTCGGGCTCAGCCATTTTTACGAGCACCTCGTTTTCAAAGGAACAGAGAACCGCACTGCGCTTGAAATTGCGCACGCCATCGAAGACCGCGGCGGAAATCTCGAAGCGTACACGACACGCCAGGAAACGGGCTTTTACGCGCAAGTCGAAAGCAGCGACATGCCGCTTGCCATCGACGTGATTTCGGACATGCTCATGCACCCGCGCTTTGACAAGAAAGAAATGGAAAAGGAGCGCCACGTCATCATTGAAGAAGTCCACAGCTATGACGACATTCCCGAAGAACTCGTGGGCGACATCTTCAACGCGATTCATTTCAAGGGTTGTGGTCTTGCACATTCCATCACCGGAAACGTGAAACAAGTCCAGTCCCTCACGCGCAAGCAAATGCTCAAGTACGGACATCAAGTCACCGACGAAATTCCGCTTTACGTTTGCGCCTCGGGCAAAGTCAAGCACGAAGAGCTCGTAGAACTTTGTGCTAAAAAATTTGAACAAAAAAATATTAACGGAACAATACCCGAAGATATCTACACACCAAATCAAGGTATCAAGATTGTACAGAAAAGCGACATCACACAATCGAACCTTTTTTGGGGTTTGAGTTTCGACCGTTCGCTGATGAGCGACCGCGACCGTTGCGCATTCTCGCTTTTCAACGTCGCAATGGGTGCCGGCATGGCATCGCGCCTGTTCCAGAAAATCCGCGAAGACAAAGGGCTTGCCTACTCCGTATATTCCACTGCCGACCTTTACAAGGACTGCGTAGACTGGGGCGTTGCACTTGCCACTGAGCCGCACCAGCTCAAGACCGCACTCGCGCTTTCTATCGCCGAAGTCAAGAAGTTCCTGCGTCACGGGTTCATCAAGGATGAACTCGAACGCACCAAGACGAACATTCTCGGCGGGCTCCACCTCGGCGCCGACAGTCCCGAGAAGCGCGTGCTGCGCATGGCGGAACAGACGCTCCACCTCGGAGAGTTCCACACGATGGAAGATGTCGAGAAGAAAATCCGCGCCATCACCGAAGACGAAGTCCTTGAAACAATCAATCGATTGTTCTGCACCGCAAAATATTCCATCGCTATAGTCGAACCCAAGAGCAAAAAGAAGACCGTCCTGGATGTGGATTTGTTTTAGCACATGACACGTCCACCGGAACCAGTCATGTCCGCCTGAACCGTTTGTCAAGCCCGCCACTGTGCGGGAATCTCCTCTTTTTAGCATAAAAAGCGCTCAAATTCCAGACTCATGCATATAAATCGGACAAAAAACCGATTTTATATGCTCATTTTTGCATTTCATTACTTTGTTTCAAGAATTTAATGCATATAAAAATCGAAAAGCATCGCTTTTTATATGCACCAAAGCCAATACAGCGAGCCAATAGCACAATAATTTGTATATAATCAACTTAAAAATGCATATAAAAAAACGATAAATCTAAAATTTATATGCACGTACGCATAAAATCGACCATCAAAAACCATTTTGTGTAAAATCAAAAGCAAAAAGCGCCCCGCCTTTTCGGGCGGAGCGCAATTTCTCGCGTTTGTTTAGCTATAAGTTAACTTAAACTTGCGTCTAAATTAAGCAGCCTTCACAATTTCCACGACCTTGGCGAAAGCTGCCGGATCGGCAACTGCCAAATCAGCGAGAACCTTGCGGTTCATGTTGATGTTAGCCTTGGAAAGCTTGTAAATGAACTGGCTATAGCTGATGCCGAATTCACGAACAGCAGCGTTCAAGCGAGTGATCCACAGAGAGCGGAAATCACCCTTCTTGTCGCGGCGGTGTGCATAGGCATACTGACCAGCGTGGGCAACGGCGTCAATAGCAAGGCGAAGGTTCGACTTGCGGCGGCCATAGTAACCCTTGGCGGCCTTGAGGATTTTTTTGCGGCGTTCGCGGGAAGGAACTCTAGTTTTTGCGCGTGGCATTCTTACTCTCCTTATGCTACGACAAGCAGACGCTTGACATGATAGGTATCGACTTTCTTAACGAGAGCGCCCTTACGAAGGTTGCGCTTACGCTTAGTGTTCATCTTAGCTTGAATGTGGCGCATACCAGCGCGCTTGAACTTGACATGGCCGGAACCAGTCACGCGGAAGCGCTTCTTAGCACCGCTGTGAGTTTTCATCTTAGGCATTTTTACCTCGTAGGTTAATAGTTAAGCCTCACCTGCTGCCTTTGGCTCGGTTACGGGCTTCGGTGCCTGGTCTTGTTTCTTACCGGCACCACGTTTTGGACCGTAGATAGAAAGCATTGTGTTGCCTTCCACCCGCGAATCCATTTCCAAATCGCCAAACGGAGCCAAGTCTTCCTTGGCGCGTTCCATAAGGCGCTTGCCGTAGTCCATGTGCGCCATTTCGCGTCCACGGAACTGCATGATAAGCTTCACCTTCATACCGTCCTGCAAGAACTCGCCAGCCTGCTTGATGCGGTACTGGTAGTCGTTCTCGGCAGTCTTCGGGTGCATCTTGATTTCCTTGAGCTTCACCACGTGCTGCTTGGCCTTTGCGGCCTTAGCCTTCTTCAGTTGTTCGAACTTGTACTTGCCGTAGTTGATGATGCGGCAGACAGGCGGCTTAGCATTCGGGGAGACTTCCACAAGGTCCAGTCCGGCGTCTTTCGCCATCTGCAATGCCTTGCTCGTCTCGATGATGATAGCTTCGCCATCTTCTTTCACGAGACGAATCGGAGAGATATGGATATCTTCGTTGATACGAGTCCCATCACTGGGACGGTTGGGCATGCGACGATCGCGCGGATTAGGGAACAAGTATGCTACCTCTGATATGATTGTTTGTTAATGCGAGCGTAAATTTAGAATTTTTTTCATATTTTTCCAACAACTTTTTTAAGAACCCCTTTAAAAAGCGCAATATTTTTGTATAATTGTCCATGCTCGCGGCGGTAGCTCAATGGTAGAGCCTTAGCCTTCCAAGCTAATGGTTGCCGGTTCGATCCCGGTCCGCCGCTCTTAGACCCTTCTTTTGAAGGGTCTTTTTTATTCCAACCTCCCTTTTGGGAGATCTTTTCTTACTTCCACGTGATCTTCAACTTGCGTTTGGCGTTCGCACAATCCGTCAGGTACGAATCCATCAGTACCTGATACGGAATACCAAGTTCCTCGGCCATATTCTTGAAATAGTCGATCGTTTCAACGTTCAGCCTTATTGTAATTTGTTTCTTAAGAACTTTGGCATACGGGTTCTTCACCGCCTTCATTTTTGAAAAATCATATTCTTTCTTCATAAGCAATCTCCTTTTCTCGCGTTCCAATAATATTGAAATTCCTTTTTTCGTTGCTTTCCGGGCACTGATTATACGATTAACCAAGACATTGGGATTCAAGCCATTCCATTCAGTAAAGACAACAACTAGTGTTCTTAAACAAGACGACAGCCCTATAAGAATAGACCGATCTTCCTGTGCTGAATGCTCCACATCAAAGAACACCCTCGCATATTCATCTTCAAAGCAAGTTTTAGCCTCCTCAAACGAAACATCATGCTTCTTTTGGTTAATCGCATTTTTCTTTTCATCCCACGCGAATTCTATTTGCATACAATGCCCCGCGCTATAATTATAATATAATTATTAAATTTTAAATAAGCAACTTTAGCTTTATCACAAGTACAAACTTTAATCATTAGAAAGTTCCCTTTTTACGGACCGCGCCGTAACGCAGCAGAGAACACATTCCTCCACCACTTTATATACACGCTTTTTCGTGCTATTTGGCCCGCTATTTTTTTGTAAAATTTTTCACAGAAAAAAAATCCAGCTTCAAAGCCAGAGTTTTTCAATTCTACAGAATCTTTATCAAATCACTTCTTTTGAGGGTTCCCTTTACTTTTCAAGAGTTCATACACCCCTCTTGAATATGGTGTTGCAGGAGTCCCTTCCAGCGCCGCCCCAAGAACGCAGGAACACCTCTTATGCTTTTTTAGTTCGTCTTGAGACGGCATTTTCACACCCACGGCATCGTACATATCCTTGGACAGTTTCGCCCAATCGCCATAGCTAGAATCAGCGTCATCCAACAATCCAAACGTCAAAAACGAGAATCCAATATTTTTAGCCGCTTGCACAAACGGCTTATAAGAACGAAGCCACTGGAGGAATTCTTCACGATTACCATTTGGTTTCAACATAAAAAGAATATCATTCGTATCAGGACGGTCTTCGGCGTTCTTGCGATATTCAACCAAATTCCAGGCAACTTCATCAAGCGCAGACAACGGAGCCACAACAACATTGTTGCTACAGAGTTTCAACTTCTTTTTCAATGGAGGCGGCATTATTCCACCTTCACCAAGCCCAACCGCCTTATACATTCTGTGTTTTTTATCGACGATTACACTATCGAGCAAGCCATCCTTTTCGAAATACAGCGCCCACACAATGCGGCCAGGATCGTCTGCGCTTTCGCGATGAAGCGTCACATAACGCGTCCCATATCGGTCGGACAATGTTGTATAGAAAATATTGGGAGAAAAGCCGCCCCTAGCCCCAATGACCATAAAATCCTTTGTAATCATAACAGAAAGGTCAAGGGTATGGCAATCCGCCCAGCAGAGAGCCGAACAGACCAAGGCCAACATTAGGGCTTTTAACATTTTTCGCAACACAAGTCCTAATTATTCCTTGTCTTTGATGCAACGAACGGAGTAGGCGTCATCTTTACGAATGTACCCCAATTTCGCTTCGTCACTGTCGTAGTTTAAACGGATATAGTACGCATCGTGGATATAGACTTCTGTAGAAGTCCAAAAGAACACTCCATGGGTACTATAGTTGAAAACTTCATCAATAACCCTAGTGTAACCAGCAGGCAGCGCAGAAAATCCGAAGGCATCCGTGCCGAATCCGTTATTATACCAACCCGTTTGCGTTTTGAGAATTTTAGCAGCAGTAGCCCGTCCACCCACCGCCGAGAACAAAGCATTCCATTCCGTTGTATCGGGCAGATGCCAGCCACTAGGGCAGATTCCCTGGACTGCACCAGTAAATCCGCATTTCTTAACGAAACCGCAATCCAACGGATTCTTGGCATCAGTTGCCAACTTCACAGAGTCAATGGTCGCCGTCCAGGTGTAAAGTCGCCCCGCCACCTCGCAATTTTTCTCCTCGTTATGGAAGCACCAGGACCAATTGTATTTGTTCTCGCCCGAACCTCCCTGACCAACGTCAAAGTCCAGGTTTTCCGCCATCCAGGTTTTGGAATAGTCTGTTCCCTCCGGGGCTATGGTTATCGTCCTGTAGACTTTCCCGTCACGAGTATCGATTATACTATCATATTTAATTTCTGGATTAAAGTAAGTTTCCTTCGGTGACGTCAAGCCAAAGTCTACATAAGTAAGAGATCTAGAGGAACTGCTGCTGGACACACTTGTTTTGCTAGAACTCGACTTAGGTCTGACACTGGAAGATGACCCTTGTAATAAGGAATCATTCATCACACAACGAACAGAAAGCCCATAATCTTTCGACTCGTTTATAACAGTAATCACTGATTCATTATGAATATCTATGTAAGATGATTCCAAACTGTATCGGTCATGTTCAGATGAATTCCAAAAATACGCTTTGGATCCCTTAGATGAATAGCAACTGCCACTACATGTTGTGATTCCAGCAGGAAGTGCACCAAACCCGTATGCATCAGTTTTAATAGAATCACTCCTCCATTCTGCAGACACAAGAACATTACCCGCAGTCCCACTTCCACCAACGATATTAAACAACGTATACCAATCTCCATACGAAGGGACATACCATCCAACAGGGCAAATCCCTTGTGCACGAAGATGTCCTTCACATTCCACGCCATAACCACACCCCGCGCTTTTTTCGCTAAAAATAGCAGCACTATCCATTACGGCGCTCCATAAATACAATCTTCCATACTTTTCACAATTCGATGCTTCGCCATCATAACAAAAGCTCGAAGAATCTAAACTTTCCGTCGGTTGCAGGTAAGCATAGTTGAGATTTTCAGCCATCCACCACATTTTTCCAATTTTCACCGTCTTATATGATTGACCATCACGTTCATCAAACAAAAGTCCATATTCACAATTGTCCGTACTGTCGTTTTTACAGGGCGGTTCATAAAGGGTAGAGACAGCCAGCACACTCGAGCTGCTATACACAACACTACTACTCGATGACGAGGAAGACTTACCAGAGGACGACGAACTTTTGCCGTTGCTCGAGGAACTTTTATCTTTACTAGACGATGAACTATTCCCCTTCGCGCTCGATTTCGGCTGGTCATAAGATTCAAACCATTCGTCGCCATCGCATTCGTAGTTTTTTTCTAAGTCCGTCACGAATACTTTTTTACCAATATGGGACATGTCACAATCGTACGTGTTCAATTCCGTTTTATCCGCAACTTCTTCTGGGAATGTGCTTGAATTTATCGAGGTGCTATCGTCACCGCATGCGACAAACAACAGCGTCGGGAGAACAACAAACGGGATAAACGAAATGGCAAATTTCATAAGAAATCCTTTTTTTGAAAAACATCCCTTTACATTTGTTTACAAATGTACAAAATAACAAAGCGCTAGAAAAACTTTTGCGGGAGATTCCCGCTTACTTCGACTTCGCTCAGCACAGGCTCCGGCGGGAATGACAAGCAAGGGTATCAAGCGAGAGGTCACTTGTGAACTCGCATTTGATACCCGCAGCAGTCAAGCCACAAAGTGGAATGACATTAAAAGGATGGCTCGGCAACACACATTATCCAAATTTAGCGCATTTTCACGCCAAATTCGGCAAAAATGATTTTTAGGAGGGGAACGTAATATAAATATCCACTTTAAACTTTCCGGGAACTTTTTAAATTTGAGGGTAGAAAAAGAGGATTTCATGTTTTTTGAACAAGCAATAGCCCATAACCTCCCGAATTATACGAAGGAATCGGATTCCGCTTACGGCGAGACCCTCGCTCCGCTCGATTACAAGGACGAGCTCAAGGTCAAGAATGCCGCCATCCGCGAATTTTGGGAAGTCAACCGTCTTGCACGCGGTCCGCAGCCAATCGTGGCTAGCCCCATGCCGCGCAATTATCGCACGACATCCAAGCGCCAAGTCGAAATGAAGCCGGGCGACCTCCGCTTTAACGAATACGATAGCATTTTGGAACCCGAAGAACACAACGCCATTTACCGTTTGCTGTTCGACAAGCTCATCACGCCAGCCTACAAGCCACTCGCCTATGCGCTCAACTGGCTCATCATCCGTGGCACGTACAAGTACCGCATCGTGATTTTCAACGTGAAAAAGCTGGACGCCAGCATCGTGCGCAAGCTCAAGCAAATTTCCGAAGTCTTGCAGCAGAGCCCGTACCACGTGACCGCAGCCCATGCCTACGTGGACCCGACCGGTTCCAACTACTACCTCGAAGCAAAGCGCCCGACAGACTCGCTCAACTTCAAGCAACTTTACGGCCCGCGCGAACTCTCGCTCGACCTCGGCCATTTCAGGCTCAAGTACCCGGTAACGGGATTCAGCCAGATCAATGAAAGCCAGATCCACAACCTCATCAAGTCCGCAAGCCGCTTGCTCGGTCTCGAAAAGGGCGACCATTTCTTGGATCTTTACTGCGGTTACGGTCTCTTCAGCTTTGCACTCGGTGAAGCCGCCAAGTCCGTTCTCGGTGTGGAATGGGAAGGCCAGTCCATCGACTGCGCCAAGGCTTCTGCAAGATTCTTGAAGAAAAACTACAAGTTCATCGCAGGGAAAATTGACGAGACATTTGTGCAAATGAGACTTCCGCGGCCGATCCCTGGCGAACCGGAGCGCATTCTGCTCGACCCGCCGCGCAAGGGAACAGAACCGGGCGTCATCCGCGCTCTCGCAATGCGAAAGCCCGTCCGCGTACTGCACATTTTCTGCGGCACCGACGAAATCCCTGCAGCCCTCGCCGAATGGGAACGTTACGGCTACCGCGTCAAGGAAGTGCTCCCGATGGACCTGTTCCCCGGCACACCGCACCTCGAAACGCTCGTCGCACTAGAAAAGAAGTAATTGGTCATTGGTCGCGACTTACTTCAGCGTTTTCAAGAAGGCGTCAAGCCTTGCACTGAACTGAGCCGCCCCAAGATAACTCACATGGTTGGGATTAAAGGCCATCGCGTCAGGATAGTCGTGGTGGCCATCTTTGTATTCATCGAAAATCACGATGCCCATCGCCTTAACCGCATCAATAATCTGGTGCGCCACCTCCCAAGTCGGACCAAACGGGTCAAAAGCCCCCGTATCCTTATACTTCGGGTTGCGCGGCGGAATAGCAGCAATCAGCTGAATCCCATTTGAATCCGCCAACTGTTTTAACGACTTGAGCATGGCCAAATTTTTTTGCAAGTCAGGTGAATCAAAAGGCATTTCAGAAAGATCCACATTAATTATAGGTACACCCCATTCCCCCGACGGCAAAAGGAACGTTCCTTCAACATACTGTTGTCCAAGCAAAACCTGCGGGAACTGCTGATCCAAACTAAGCGCCGCAATTTCAGCCTTCGTTTCTTTGGACAAATGACGTTCATCATAGCTAATTCCCGGAGACCAATCAAGAACCGATGCTGTCATATCACTATACTTTCTGAAAAGAAGCCCTGGCGAAAGTTCTACCACAAGATATTTGATCTTCGTGCCATACGGCACCACATAACGCTTAATCAAATAATCAAACAAATGAATATCCATTAAGGTCACAGCCATATTTACAGTCTTATATGACTTTATCGAATCTTCAATAACAGCGTTCAGCATCATGGAACTGCCAAAAGTCGCCACTTCCACCTTGTCACAATTTTGCCAAAAAGACTGTAACCTCATTCCCAATTCAATTGTACACATCGCATTCGGGCAAATTGCATTTTTATCGTAATAAGCACCAGCGCTATTGATATCCACAAGCGGCTTCGAATGCTCCGGGCTATCCTGCCAGACCCACAAACATGGGTGCCACAGTTCCTCACCTTGTACAAGCGGGACGATTTTATCTTCGTTTATATTCACAAGCGAAACTTGACGATGTCCGCCATTGTAATCCGTAAGAGTCGCGACAGCCAAATAACTTGGAGATTCCCCCAAAACGCCAACCGCCCATTCAGTATGGTCAAATGTATAGCCTTCAGGAGAAGAGATTGTTTTGACTAGATGCCCCGTACTATCCGCAATGAGTATGCGTTCATGAACTCCATATTTTTCACCGGCAAAATCACTGCCTTGCGAGCCGCCAAAATCAAGGAACAATGTACGCTTGCTATCATCTTTAGCCAAAGAAGCATTGCAAGCCTGTTCCTCATTGTACCAAACTTTATCGCTACTTTTTTTGCCATCAGACAAACGTACGCGTAACAACGATGATGCAGAAACAGCAAATCGATTGTCCTTAGTCACACCACTATGATAGGCGCCGTCAAAGAGTTTTTCCGGCTTGCCGAATGTTCCCTTTTCAAACTTGACCTGCCACGTGCTTTCTTGCATAAACTGGTTACCTTTATTATTCGCGGCCGAGGACACATACACAATCACCGTATCGCCATTGGGATTCACGCGCCAACGCGGTATCGCAGCACGTTCCACAGGCAACTTCACCAGATTGCTCCCCGTTTCATTCAAATCGCGAACGTACACCGAAGATTCTTTAGAAGACCCTTCCATCACCGTGCAAAAAGCCACACGTTTTCCATCCGGCGAAATATCCGGATGGTAGACATCTATTTCATCTTCGATTTCAACAATTTTCACGTTCCTTGCAAAGTTCACATAGACAAGGTTTCCGCTTTCATCGTTTCTAAAAGCAAGTTTTGCATTGTAAGAATTAGTAAGCGACCTCATTTCCGCCGCTTCGACAATCGACTTTACCGGAGCAGTTACCGCACCGCCATTATCCGAAAACCACACCGCATCAGGGATAGGACCTTTAGCTAGGCGGAATCCAAGATATTCGCCTTTTGTAGAACTCAAGACCGGATAAGTATCGCCTCTATTGTACAAATGCATTGATGCCGGAGAACCGAAATAGCTACCGCCTTTCACAACGCAAGAACCTAAGGCATCGCCATCAACCGAGCCAACAAAGTTAGAGATAACCGTATCCTTGAAAGTCGAGTAACGGTCATTCACAAATTCGAGCATGTTGCCCGCCATATCGCAAATACCACTTGATTCGTTCGACGAGCAAACCACATGAGGCGCCGATTCCGAATTTAATCCGTTCCAACCTTTTTCCGGGGCCCAGTTTTCAGAAGCGACAAGCATCCATTCCGCTTCGGTCGGCAAACGGAAACCATTTGCTTGCGGGTCAAACTTATAGCCCTTCATCCTTTCACAATGTTTTTCCTTATTGAGTTCAAAAGATGAATACACATAAGCCGTATCAAGCCCTTTCTGCTTGCTCAATGCATTAGCAAACAAGACAACATCGTAGAAAGTCATATTAGCGGCAGGTATCGAATCCTGAGGACAGGCAACCGATGCCCCCGTCACCGTGTTCATCACCGCATTATAGTCTTTACAAATAACTTCGTGACGTCCAATATAAAAGTCGTAGCCAAAATTCACACCCATTTGCGGGCGCTCTAGCGTTTTGGCAGAAACATCACTCGTACCGACAATAGCCTTTTTCCCTTTCGAATTCACAAGAACCAAGCCATCGGAATCGATGTTTTCCAAATCAATCAACGGAAGAGAAGCCGGCGTTGGCGCCTCAATTGAATACGAAACGGGTTTGTCATCAGAACACGATGTGACAAAAAAAGCCGTTAAAACAACAAATAATGCAAATTCACCCAAACTACTCATACTTATAATATACTATTTTCCTTAACTATGGAAAATTCATCCCCTACGGTTAATAACAAACTTTGGACCCGAACATTCGTGACGGTTTCTGCAGCAAACTTCTTGCTGTTCTTTAGTTTCTACCAGCTTTTGCCCATTCTTCCGTTATTCATCATAGATAAATTCCGAACAGACAACGCAACTGCAGGCTTTATCATCTCGCTCTACACGATCGGCGCTCTTGCCTGCAGGCCATTTGCCGGATTCCTCGTCGACACATTCAGCCGAAAGCCGCTATACTTTTGGACATTTTTTGCATTTACGCTCTGTTTTTTAGGCTACAAAACAGTTGGGCTATTGCCGATTCTAGCGGTCGTGCGTTTTGCCCACGGGCTGTTCTTTGGCATTTCGAGTACCGCTAGTAATACGGTGGCTATTGATGCTCTGCCCGCAAGTCGCCGCGGCGAAGGCATCGGGTATTTCGGGATCAGCGTGAACTTAGCCTTCGCCACCGGTCCCATGACCGGAATGTTTCTTTACGAAGCATTCGGCGACGGGATTGTTTTTGCAATTTCTACAATCCTTTGCGTGATTGGACTTGTGCTTGTGCAGACACTCAAGGTAAAGCCCCGCGAAAAGAAGGTCTGCGCCCCGCTTTCGCTCGACCGATTCTTCCTCACACGCGCAGTCCCACAATTTGCGAACTTCATCTTCGTCGGATTTGCATACGGCCCAGTCACGAACTACATCGCCATTTACGCAGGTGAACTTGGCATCGGCGGGTCAGGCTGGTTCTACGCACTCATCGCGACAGGCCTCATCTTGAACCGCATCATGACAGGCCGCCTGATTGACCGCGGTTACTTGATTCATCTTGTTGGCTCCGGCATGACTTTGATCGTCGTCGCTTACTTCATCCTCGCCTTTAGCCACAGCCCCATTACATTCTTCTTATCCGCGTTCCTTATCGGAACAAGCCTCGGGCTTATCTTCCCTGGCTACCAGACCATGTGCGTGAACCTCGCCCGCCACGACCAGCGCGGTACGGCAAACAGCACCTACCTCTCGGGGTGGGATATCGGCATTGGAACAGGAATTCTCGTAGGAGGCGCCATGGCAAACCACTTCGGGATGCACCAGCAAGTGTTCTTCGTCTGCGGCATAGCACTCGCCATCGCCGACATCATGTTCCTTACATACACATCAAGGCATTACCTGAAGAATAAACTCGAAGGGTAAAGCGACTTCCTAGCCTGCAGTTACCAGTAACTGCGGCGAACCCGCAAGCCACTAGGCCAAGCGTTTGTCTTCGTACATTTTTTTGTCGGCGTTGATCATGCTTTCCTTGAAGCTTTCGGGATTTCCATCCCAGCGGGCAAAGCCCATACTCGCCTCAATCTTATAGGAGTGCGCGCCCTTCGAGACTTCTTCTTGCAAGCAATTGCGGACTTCCTTAACCACATCGTCCGGGACTTCAGTCTGCGCAATCATCAAGAATTCGTCGCCACCATAACGGCAGAGGAATATCGAAAACCCCAAGCGTTCACAAGCCTTCTTGAGCGCCTGCGAAACAATAGTGAGCGCACGGTCACCTTCGGCATGGCCGTACGTATCATTAATTTGCTTAAAGTGATCCACGTCCACCATAATCACAAAAGAATCTTTTTCTTCGCGCGGCTGATGCAAATAGTCATGCAGACGATTGCGGTTATTGAGCATCGTCAATGAATCCGTCGAAATCAACTGGTTTTGCATATGCAAATACGCAAACAAAATAATAGCGGTACACCAGAAGCAGAAAATCGGAGTCGTCAATGCAAAGAGAATCTGTGCACCGCCCGCCACCAACACACCCGGCGTATAGCTAGCCACAATCAGATACGTTCCAAGATTAGCCCTATTCAGCATGGTTCGCGTACGGAGCAAACCACGGACAGTCCCCGCCATCCAATAAATTAACGGCAAAAATGACAAGATGAAATAATAAAAGCCAATGGGTTCTAGTTGGTCATCAAGCCAAAAGTCGGGAACAATCCAAAAAGAAATGAGCAACGCCACAAACTGCACGATAATCGGGATACGCAATTTGCACCGGAACCGTTCAATCTGCTTGCGAGTCATTTCCGGGCGCGTGCTGATTTCAGCAAACATAAAACAGTTATACGCGACAACCGGCATAATAATAGCATTGAAATAATTCACCGCCAAAACAGTAAACGTATTTTTCGGGAAAGTCGCATCGTTGACAAGCGCCCAAACGGAATCGCTTATGAAATAGACAATATGCCAAAGTACCAGAGTCTGAAAAAGCTCATACTTGACCTGAGGCGTCGGGAGCCTCTTGATACTGTACAAAAGGAGCAGCAGTATCACAATACACCCGACGTTCACTTCGGCATAAAATCCAAAAACGCTCATAGTTACCAAAATACTCTTTTTCTATTACATTAGGACAAAAATTCCTGTTTATTCTCAAAAACAATAGTAGCATAACGGTGTATCGCTACGCTCGGGAAATGTTGCATATAGGGTATACAAAACGTAAATACTAAATAAAAATCGCTATTTTTGTGTATTTTTAATATAATCCGTTGCATAAAAATATTGTTTTTCCGTAAATTTCAATTTATATTTAGAAGTGATGAAAGCGATTATCGAATACTCAGACTTCCGACAGTACATGCGCGACTTTTACGAAGAGCGCAAGCTCCGCCATGTTTTCTCATGGCGTGAATTTTCCAAAGCCGCAGGTTTTACCTCATCTTCGTACATGAAGGTCGTCTGCGACGGAAAAAGCAACTTGAGCCGAATCGGCGTCGAACGCACCGGGCAAGCCATGGGGCTTGTCGGATTCGAGATGGACTACTTCAGGGCGATGGTGAACTTCGGCCAAGAAACGGACGAAGTGAAAAAGAAAGCCGCCTACGAAGAAATGCTCGAAATTGCAAGAGTCCACAAAGTCAGAGTCGTCGAAGGCGACCTGTTTGAATTTTACGAAAGCTGGAGAAACCCGGTCTTACGAGAACTCGCCCCGCTCATGCCAGGCGCCACCCCGGGTGAACTCGCCAAAATGTGCTACACGGACGTTTCCGCCGCCGACATCAAGCAGTCCCTAGATTTTTTGGTCAAGGCAGGGTTCCTCAACAAGACCGGAGAAAACACCTACACCCAGACCGAAACATCCATCAAGGGCTCCCCAGAAGCAACCAAGCTCGCCATCCGCGACATGCATCGTGAAATGGCAAAAATTGCGGCAAATTCGCTGGATCTTGCCCGTACCGAACGCAATTTTAGCGGAATCACCATGGGAATTTCCAAGGACTCCTACGAACAAATCGTCAAGGAACTCGACGAATGCCGCCGCAAAATCGTGAGCATTGCCGCAGGCGACAAGAACATCGATCAAGTTTATAGATTAAATTTACAGTTATTCCCTCTCACAAGAAAGGCGAAGGAGAATGGTAATGACTAAGTTGCTCAATAAACTCTTGACCGCAAGCATAACGGCATTAGCCGTTTTCTGTTCGTTTGCCTGTTCAGACAAAATAGCAGGAACCGCCGAAGAGCCAAACCAGTTCGCCTATGGGACGCAGTCTAGCAGTTCCACAGACCGCTCCATCGAATCGGACTCCGGCAAATCTATAGAATCACCAAACAATTTTCCTATTATCTTGAGCAGCGACTCAAGCCCAACGCCCTCGATAGAAATTTCATCTTCATCACGCTCGGAAGAAGATGGCTTTAATCCAATACACACAGATCCAGCACCGTCAAGCAGTTCAACAGGCGGCAATGGAAGTGCTGGCACCCCAGGTTTTGGCAATCCCGGATGTTATTGCCCAATCGGATATACATGTCATTGTGGTCCAACAGTAGAGCCCGCAAGTACACTTGATGATTACCTCAAAAAATACAACATTACCGAAGTCACTTACGACGATAACGTTCTTGGCTACAACGTGACTTTAACATACTGCGACTCCACAAAGCAAAACTGTGCGGTACTTTCTAGCACAGCTAAGCTGAGAGAACTCGGGCTGCACAAGATTACGAAAGATAATGTACGCGCACTCCCCTATCTTTTCGAAAAAACAATCTGGGCAATGCACGGTGATATCTACGGAACTGCAAGCGGAGATATTTCAAGATTGCCAGACGGCTGCCCGCTCTATGTACTAAACATCTACGACTCATCGCCTGTCGTGCATGTGCTCACCAAGATTTCAAAGGACTCCATCGCCATCACAGAAATCCACGACAATTGCGATTACGAGCCGCGCCCGTTCGATATGCATATCGGATTCCTGTTCGAGTACTGTGGTGAACTTTCCGAAAGCCCAGAAATCGTACAGACGTTCGTGCTAAAAGAAACATTAAAATGCGGTGAAATCGACTACGACGAGTACATCAATAAAAAGCTCAAGTAAAACAGTGCGAAAACGCTAAACGCAAGAATAGCTTTCGCATAACAAGAATCACCGGGAATTTATTTATACAAATCCACAAATTCTTTGTGGATTTTTTTGTCGCCGTATTTATCTTCGGAAGAATGGAGTTCTTCGGGCGTGTAACCGCTCGTAATGTGTTCTAGCACGACCTTACGAGATACATCGTCATAGCCAAAATGGATGCGGAACGTGCGGTAAGCAAGCACACCCGTTTTGGAATTTTCATCAATCGTCAACCGACGTCGAGAGCTGTCAAAAACATCTTTGGAAAAATTCCCACGCGAAAGCTGCACCTGCGCAAAGCTTTCCAAATCAAAAGAACTGCGCTCAGCAATCCAGCGATTCTGTTCGGCGAACTTTTCAGACATTTCAACAGCCCAAAGGTCACCGACTTGCTCTTCTACCCAGCCGGCCTTCGCCTCCGGGAAAGCATCCGCCATGGGGATGTACGGTTTGATATCGAGAATCGGCGTTTCGTTGAGCAAATCAGCTTCATCGACGTAAAGCGTGAGGCCTTCGATTTTGAGGAGACGAACGCAACTAAGCCCAATTGGATTTGGGCGGTAAGGGCTGCGGCTTGCAAAAGTCCCTACGCGATCCTTGCCCTTCGGCGGTACAGGCGGGCGCGTTGTCGGGCGCCAACCAACGTTTTCGTGGAACTGAAAAATCACCCAGATGCGTTCAAAGCCATCGAGGTCGCGGAGCGCCATCTCGAAATTATTCCCCGGAGAGAGCACAATCCGCCCCGGATGCCCTGCAAAAAGGCGCCCCTGCCTGGGAGCGTCGTACTTGTAAATGGCATCGCCGTAGAATGTGCCGATTGGGGTGATTTGCATAAAATTACCAGAAATAATTACAGTTCAACAGACAAAATTTAATAATTTATAATCCTATGGAAAACGAAATACCTGAAAACGTAAATCAAGCACAAAGCACCACAAACGATCCGTCCATTGGACAACAAATTTTGGATTCAATTGCCGACAACGCTCTTTATCAAGCCTTTGATTCCGCAGTTGACAAGATTGTTGATGTCACAAAACCAGCAATTAATGCGATAACGGATGCTGCAGGTACAACGGTAAAAAAAGTCGTCGAAGGAGCAAGTGAAGCTGCCGACAAGGTTGACGTTTCTGATGCTGCGGGAGATGCTGTTGGAGACGCTGCGGGCGGGATTCTTGACGGAGTTCTCGAAAGCATCCTCGATAACATTCTGTAAGCGGCGTCGCACGCCTTTCTGAATAAAACAAAAGCTAGCCCAAAGAGAGCTAGCAAAACAAGTTTGGAATTTCTGTCAAGCATTACTTTTCGTATTCGACAGCCAAGCCCCAAAAGCCGCAATGGTAATTGTTATTTATAGAATATACATTTGTATGGATTTCTAAAATATTATCAACAAATACAAAACTTTCATCATCCAAGCGAACTTTTTTCCCCACAAAAGTTTTCAAGAATTCTACTTCGGAGCAGCCGATTTTTGAAGATTTATACTCATACGAAACAGATGTCATCTTCTTGATTTTCATTGCGTTTATAGGAATGTTAGGTCCAGTCGCAGGCACACTCGGTGTATACGGAGTATAATTTGCACACGAGACAAAGAACAAAGCTACCAACAGCGTTGTTGCAATAAGGGCTATTTTTCTCATTTCTTTTCCTTTGTTAAAGAGAACCAAGCATAAAAATCAATTCCGATGGTAAAGGTGTTCGCAGACAGTCCATAGTCAAAATCCGATTTCTTTAACGCATACGAGAAAGACAACGCGACATCAAAAATCAATTTTCCCGCAGTCCAGCTCTTTCCAACAGAAAGCAATAAACTTGGGATAAATTCTCTCTTAGCCCCTGAAGGAAGCGGATATTCGTTATACACAATCCCAGATCTCACTTCTTCGAAATAGTTTTCATACAAACCACTTTCAGTCGTATATATTGCCTGATTCAAACATACACCAAGTTGTCCCCATAAATCTTCCAAGAAATGATATCGAAAAGATACTGGGAAAGCCACTTGATAATATTTAATTGAACGGTATTGCGGAGAAGTTTTACGCACACGCGTTTCCTCTACGCCCCTCGATCCATCACTATGATACTCTGATCCAGTAACTGTAATTACTCGATTTCGAGGAACGCGGTCCACTGTACTAAAATTAAGCAGCTGAAAATCAAGACTTGTTACCAAAGCCATTTTAGGATTAAAATAAAAGCCCACGCCAACACCAACGCCGAATTTAGCCCCAATCCAAGTGGCATTCGCCTCCTCAGAATTATTTTGGACATCAGCAGCCATTTTCATGTCTAAGGGTAACGCAAGAGAGCTTTCTAAATGAGCGCCCAAAATCCAATTCATAGAGGATCCAACATCAGACTTTTTAACATCATAGTCTTGAACAACAGCAGTCGTTGATTCTGTAGGTTTCTGATCAGACTCCACAAATTCAACAAGAGAGTTGCTCCTATCTTCAACGAATTCGCTTTCCTGGGCAAAAAGCAATGAGGGAAGCAAAGAAATAGACAACAGAAAACCAGTAAACAGATTTGATTGCATTTCAATATGTTCCGTTTATGTTTTAACAAATCCAACCTCAAATGTAAAAAAAAGCGAAACATTGTCAAGTTTTTTCGAGTTTTTGACCAAAATTATTGATATAGAACACAGAAAAGTCCCAACATAGCCGAAGCATCCATTCTTCTAATTCACGCCTCTAGATTTTTCATAGCCGACAATATTATCATACCTTTTTCGTCCTACTTCCTACTTCCTACTTCCTACTTTTCTATCTTTGCGCACGATGAAAGATAAAGCTAAAAAACTCATTGAAAAGTACGAAGAACTGGAATCGGAACTCGGCAATCCGGATGTTCTCGGAGACCAGGCTCGTTACAACAAGATTCACAAGCAGTACAAGGGTATCGAAAAGGCTGTTTTGAAGGCCAAGGAATACCTGCAGATGATGGACGACCTTGATGAATACAAGGCCGCCCTCGGCGATTCCGACCCGGAAATGGTCGCAATGGCCAAGGCCGAAATTTCGGAGATCGAAAAGAAGCTCCCCAAAGTGACGGACGAACTCCAGATTTTGATGGTGCCGAAGGATCCGTGGGACTACCGTAACGCAACGCTCGAAATTCGCGGCGGTACGGGCGGCGACGAATCCGCACTTTTCGCAGGCGACCTGTTCCGCATGTATCGCGGCTACTGCGACAAGATGGGCTGGAAGATGACTATCCAGGACTTGAGCGAAGGCACGGTGGGTGGCTACAAGGAAATCCGCGTATTCATCGAAGGCGACAGCGTCTATGGAACGCTCAAGTTCGAAAGTGGCGTTCACCGCGTGCAGCGCGTGCCGGAAACGGAAACGCAGGGCCGTGTGCATACGTCTGCAGCTACAGTCGCAATCCTCCCGGAAGCTGAAGAAGTCGACGTGGAAATCCGCGAAGCCGACATCCACATGGACACCTACCGTTCTTCGGGCGCTGGCGGTCAGTACATCAACAAGACGGACTCCGCTGTGCGTTTGACGCATATCCCGACGGGCGTGGTGGTGAGCTGCCAAACCGAACGTAGCCAGTTGCAAAACAGACTCCACGCTATGGAAATGTTGCGCTCCAAGATTCTTGACGCCGTCATCGCCAAGAAGGAAAAGGAAGAAGCGGCAAACCGCAAGGCCCTCGTGGGTACTGGTGACCGTTCTGCCAAGATTCGCACTTACAACTATCCGCAGAACCGCGTGACGGACCATCGCATTGGTCTCACCGTTTACAACTTGGACAAGGTTGTCACAGGCGATCTTGATGAAATCATCAACGGTCTCCAGATGGCAAACGCCCAGGAAAAGCTCGGAAAGTTCAACGCTTAAGGGGTCGTGAGGTAAGTCCAATGCCACAGCCGCAGATGACAGTTCTTGAAATTTTGAACCGCACCAAGGTCTTCTTTGAAAAGAAGGGCATTCCTGATGCACGTCTCGATGCCGAGTACATCATCAGCTACGGTCTCAAGATGAAGAACCGCATGGACTTGTACCTGAACTTCGAGAAGCCGCTCACGCCAGCGGAGCTGGACGTGCTCCGCACGATGGTTGCACGCCGTGCAACGCGTGAGCCGCTGCAGCACATCATCGGCGACACAAGCTTCCGAGGATTCATTATCAAGTGCGACCGCCGTGCGCTTATCCCGCGCCCGGAAACGGAATCGCTTGTGGATATGGCGTCAAATTGCTTGAAAGGCATCGAGAATCCGTTCATTGTTGAAATCGGGACGGGCACGGGCGCCATTTCGATCGCTTGTGCTAAAGAAATTGCTGGCGCCAAAGTCTTGGCAACGGACGTTTCCGAAGACGCACTCGCCCTTGCTCGTACAAATGCTGAAGCGAATGGCCTCGCGGGTAATCCTGACGCAGAAAGCGCCGCATCTTCGACAGACTCTACCTCTTCGGCGCCTTCAACAAGCACATTGACCTTTGCACAGGGAGACCTGCTGAACGCAGTAACTCCAGAAGCCATCGCAAAAACCACCGGTGACGCCTCTGCAAAAATTGACTGCCTGATCGCCAACCTCCCCTACATTCCCGACGGCGAAAAAGACAAGCTCCAGCCAGAAGTTGCGAAATACGACCCCGCGCTCGCATTGTTTGGCGGTGCAGATGGTCTCGATCTTGTCCGCAAGCTTTTACAGCAGACCGAAAACAGCCTCAAGCCGGGCGCATCTATTTTACTCGAAATCGGTTCAGAACAAGGTGAAATGCTCAAAGCTGAAGCATCAAGATACACTTGGCTTGAATTTACAGGCATTCACAAAGATTTTTGCAACAACATTCGTTTCGTTAGCTATAAAAAAATATAAGTTATAGAGTAAAGTAACATCCTTTACCTTTAACCCGTCTCTAGGGGGCGACATGAAACGTTTTATTTTCGCTCTATTTTTAGCTGTATTCTGTGCAACAGCGTTTGCTCAAGATTATTTTGCCGACGAAAACGGCAACAACCAATCGCAGTGGGAAACGCAACAGTCACAGGCCAAACCTCAAGAATTTGGCGTAGTCAAGAAAGCCCCCAGAAGAAACAGTTTCTACGTGAACGCAGGAATTGGTTTCGACATGACAAACATCTACTACAACCATCGCTATTATGACGAAAGACTCAAATACGATGGCACAGGTTTTGGCTACACGGGCGAACTAACCCTTGGTATGCTCATCAAAGGGCTTATCGCCATCCATGGCTCTTTCGAATTCGTATCCGTTGACGGCAAATACGATTTAGATGACATCGACAGCAAATACATCGGCTTGAACGACATTGACGCTCTAGTCATTCTATTCGGTGGTGGCGTAACAGCATTCCCATTCTCTCGGACACAAAACACATTCTTGCAAGGGCTTTTCGTAAGCGCAAAAATGTCTATCGGCGCCATACTCATGAACGATCCGTTCGACAACAGTGGATTTTATTATGACAGAAACTTAAATTACTACCATGCAGGGAAAAGAACCCGAGATAGCCACATGGTTCTCGGGATCGACTTCGAAGTTGGAAAAGACTGGCAGATTTCTGAAAGAACATTCATGGGCGTCGGTGTAAGGTGGCAATTCTTGGGAATTGAATCCGGTTATGACTCATCCGAAGACAGCTACCGCAAAGATTACTACCACCACACACATTGCGGCAACTCCTTGCAAGTGATGTTGCGCATCAACCGCAAGTAAGCACTCTTACAAAGTTCAAGAGCCCACTAGCCGCAAACAGCACATCC
Source organism: Fibrobacter succinogenes (assembly GCA_902791475.1). Taxonomy (GTDB): domain Bacteria; phylum Fibrobacterota; class Fibrobacteria; order Fibrobacterales; family Fibrobacteraceae; genus Fibrobacter; species Fibrobacter succinogenes_J. The sequence goes on along the minus strand of CADAWC010000009.1, from coordinate 21,571 downwards.
GAGGGCAGAAAGCACAAACGTTTCGCTTTCGCCCATGCGGTAATACGGAATCAAGTCATCGTCATCGATAACAGAATCGTCATTACCGCTTAACTGCATCAATTCCCCAATACGGCGCTTGAAAATGGAAAAGCCGGAATCCCACGGAGACTGTTCCGGAATTTCGACTACATGCTTATTCACCTTAACTACTTTGCGATTCATATTTTTACCTTTGGGTATTTAGTGTTCTTACGAGCACTAATATAGAATCGTCAAATGTCATAAGATGACATTTTGAGCAGTAGCCTCATTTTTTTTGAAATTTATTCTATCACGACGGCTTTGACCTGGGCATGTCCCGCTTTATCAAGTCCAAGCACCTTTCCGGCAGCTTCGCTCAAATCGAGTACGCGTTTCTTGGAGTACGGCCCACGGTCATTCACACGAACCTCAACAGAGGCGCCCGTCTTAATGCGAGTTACCTTGAGTTTCGTTCCAAACGGAAGGCTTCGGTGTGCGCAGGTAAATTTATCACGGTCAAAAATTTCACCGCTCGCAGTCTTTTTGCCATCAAAGCCCTTGCCATAATAACTGGCATCGCCTGTAAATGTATAGCCGATTTCCGCTTTTTTCTGTACTCGCGATGACTTTGTCACGCGGGTATAACCCTTACGGTTCGTCGCACCCGAACAGCCCGAAAACGCGACCAAAACACAAAGAACAACAGCAAAGAAAAAACGGGATTGCATAAGCCTATTCAAAGTCGTACATGCTGTTGTACGTATTTTCGAGGATTTCATCTTCCTTGCTGATAATATCAGCCTTCTTTTCCTCGGGTTTGGCGTTCAGCTCTTCGTAGTACTTCGCCGATTTCTTTTCAAGATTTTCGACCGTCTGCGCGGTACGCCTGCGAAGTCTTGCGATATCATCATCCGTCGTCGTGAGGCGGGTGTTGAGCACATAAACAGCCTGCTTGCCCCATGGTGTTTGGCCATGTTCATCGCGAAGTTTACGATAAATGACAACGGCACTGTCCATATTCGGGAGCATCTGGTAATAGATTGCCTTCATGTAAAGCGCCTGAATTCCGGACTGCGTCTGCGGATAATCATTGTAAACGCTATCAAACGCGGCAAAGGCATGTGCGTACGCCGAATCCACCAGGTCCATCTTGCTTGCAGGCATTTCAGAAGCGATAGTCCACAAGCTTTCTGCAGCCATGTAACGGTCACGAGCTTCGTCTTCGCGAGTTTTCATCGTCACGTTCATGCCGAGGTTCACCTGAGCTTGTTTTGCGTAATCCGTATTCGGATACTTCTCGATGATTTCCTTGTACATTTCTTCTGCGGTATCGGGATCGTGCAAGAACTCGTCATAAATGAACGCTCTTGCATACGCAGCGCGCATAACGCTAGCGGTGTCATCGGAATTTTCAATCACATTCGTAAGCCTTGCAACTGCACTGTCCGCTTCGGAAAGCTTGAGCAAAAAGAGTTCCGCAATCATAAACTCATTCTTGAAAAACGACTTCATATCGGGAATGGAATCCTTGCTCTCGCGGATTTCATCGTTCTTTTCGCGCATCGAAACAAGACGTCTCAGTGCATTGCGACGGTCACGAGACTTTTGACCATACTCGCTAATGGCCCTTGCAATGTAACTGCTATCATAATAAGCCATCGCCAGTTCATAGTTCAAAGTCTTGGACTGCTCGTAGTCGCCCATGTTGAAATAGCAGCGGGAAGAATGTTCCGTCTTTTCGTATTCCGAATTGACCTTATTGAAAATCACATAAGCATCGGCTTTGCGGCCAGCCAAGAGAGTCGTTTCACCGATTCGCACCAAATAGAACGCACGCTTTTTCTCGTAAGCCTCGGTCTTGTAGAGTTGCTTGAACTCGTCCGCCGCCTTAAGGTATTCCTTCGTATTCACGAGGCATTCCGCCGACTGCTCGCCTGCCGTCTGGCGTTCACGATCGTTCAGATTTTCAATTTCCTTAGCGTTGTAATGATGGTGTGCCTTGTCCCACTGTTCCATCTTAAAGTAAAGACCAGCCAAACGGAAATGCGCCTTGCCCTTCATGTACGGAGTTCCGCTCGTATCAGCAAGCACTGCCTCCAAAGCGGCAATAGCCTGTTCCGGAGCTTCGGACTTTTCGTCCAGGAGCGAGAGAAGATTGAGTCCCTGGAAATAGTAAGGGTGGTTTTTGTCAGCCACTACAGGTTCTAGCGCAAAACGGCTAATATTGAATTCCTGGTTGCGGTAGAGGCAGTAAGCACGCTGGTATTCCACAGCACGCATGGAATCGTTATCAGAAAAATAGCGTTCGTATTCGTCGTACTTGGTAATAGCTTTGGGCCAGTCTGCTTTATGTCTATAAGATTCCGCAATGAGGAAGACTGCTTCGGCAGTACGCGTCTTGTTTTTCGGGAAGCGTTCTAGTACACGAGAGCCTTTTTCAATGACTTTTTCGTATTTCTGAGATTCTTCTGGTCCCGGGTAAGACATTGTTTCGTCAGGGACACTGTCCAGGCGAGCCTGACGGAGTTCGGTCGCTTCGTCATAAAGCCGTTCTGCATTGAACATATGGTTCAAGTAGGCGCAGCATGTGCAACCTTCAAGCAAAGCGGCAAACAAAAATAAAGCTAAAAAACGACCACGGAACATATAGCTATAAAATAGATATTTATGAGCTAAAATTCCATAAGAAACGGCATATAATCGCAAAGTTTCAGGCCTGTTGGGGGCAAAGTCGTACGATCCAGGCGAACCATACGTACTTCGGCGGGTTTTCCGACGATACGAGCCAAAATTTCAAAGTTATCGCGGGTTTCCCAGACCGCAGCATCCATGATAACACCATCGCCACAATCTGTTTCGCCAGTGTTATTGCTGATACCAGAAATTCGAGAATTCTGCTTGAGGAGGCGCGTAAAGATTTCAGGCGCCACACCAAGATGGTTCGAATTCGAAGCGGAATCAAATACGACCACATGAACTTCCCTGAATCGGTTCAGCGAATCAAAAACGACCGTGTACGTATGATGATAAGGCGATTCATAGAACGTTTCTTGCCAAACAAAGCGTTTCACTTGTTTAAAATTAGAAGCAGAATACTTCTTGAAGAATTCCTGCGAAGACGCTCCATAACGAACAAGATAATGACCCAATTTCGTCGAGAAGTCGTGTTTCCTTTCGGGCATCATGGATCCGCGGAGGCTATCCACAGCACGGTTCAGGTTAGCAGTAAGACCGTTGTTGTATTCCTCAATCGCCACCTTGCGCACTTGTTCGAGTTCGTTCAAGCGGGACTTAATGTCCGGGTAATCCGGATCGTTCTTGAGGATGTAGTTGAACTCGCGACGAGCCATGTCAAACATGTGAGCCTTCATATAAGCCGTGCCCATAGCCTCACGGAGTGGCAAATTTTCAGGATAACGTTCCACCAGCGGAGCGAGAATATCGCAAGCGACCTGGGCACGATCACGAGAGGAGCCTGCATAATGGCCGTTCTTGCCAGGAGCAGTCTTTTCGCCAATAGTCGCCATCGCGCGACGTGCCTTTTCGTAATCTGGGCGGAAAGCGAGAATGCGCTGGTACGTTTTTTCGGCAACATCGAACTTGCCATTGTATTCGGCCAAGTAACCGCGCAAAAGCATCAATTCCGATGAAAGAGGGAACTGCGTCAAGGCGTAATCGACTACGAGTGCCGCACTGTCCAGAATCCCATCGTCATGGTAGACTTTTGCCAAGAGCTCAAACGCACGCTGCGAGTCGCCCGAAGAAAGACTGATTGCCGCACGGCATTCGTTGGCTGCATCACGCAAATTCGAATTCTTGTGCAGGAGTTCCGCGTACCAAAGTCTAATCTCGTAAATGGACGGAGCACGCGAACTAGCCATCTTCGCCAATTCAAGCGCCACGGTCAAGTTCCCCGCCAGGAGCGACTTGCGGCTGTCCAAGTAAAAGCTGATGCCCGTATTCGGGTAACGAGCCATGAGGCGCCCCATCAGGAGTTCGGCTCGGTCACGCATCGTTTCCGTAACGGAATCCATGTGGAATAAAGTATTGACTTCGCCCCAGACCGCCGCATCCACATTCGGGTAAAGGAGCACAAGCGCATCATAAATTTCGTAAGCAGCCTTAGTCGCCCCGCTACGCGAGAGCTCACCCGCACGGCGGAATTCAGCCTGCGCCTGTACCGGGAGACTTTCGACATCGGCCTTGAAATTCGGGGCATCGCCATTGGGCACAGAGGTCCCCGCATCAAGCCCGAACGGAATTTCCCCTACGACCGTCTTGGATGGTCCATATTTGCTATAAAGCTTGAATCCGCCATACGCAAGCAGCGCCCCAAAGAAAAAAATCAAAAAGAGGTACGCGGCAGTACGAGGCGCAGATGAAGGATTCGACATTAGAGTTCCAATTAGATTTCCAGGAAGTCAGCCAATTTTTCTTTGTGTTCCTTGCTCTTCTGCAAGCGACGGAGCGTCTTGTTCTTGATCTGGCGGACGCGTTCACGGCTGAGCTTCAAGTCTTCGCCAATATCCTTGAGCGTCGTGTCTTCGACCGTATCGAGGCCGTAGAACATGCGGAGGATTTCTTCTTCACGCTGCGGGAGTGACGAAAGCGTTTCCTGGATGAGCTTCTTGCGCTCTTCGCGTTCCATGTCCTCGTCCTGGTTGCCATCGCTGCCGAGCACATCCATAAGCGTACTCACAGAATCGGCACTGGAAACACCGGCATCGTCGCCAATCGGAGCATCGAGCGAGATATCGACAATCTTTTCCATGACTTCGACGATGTCGCGTTCGTAAGGAGCAAATTCTTCCATCGAAATGGTCTTGTCGTAGTCACCGCCGTTCTGCATCAAAGCGCGCTTGAAGCGATTCACCAAGGCAAGCTTGTTAGGCGGAATGCGGACTGCGCCCACCTGTTCGAACAAAGCCTTTTGGATAGACTGACGGATCCACCACACGGCGTAGCTGATGAACTTCACGTCCTTGTCCATGTCAAAGCGCTTTGCCGCCTTGAAAAGACCGAGGTTACCTTCATTGATAAGGTCCAAAAGTGAAAGGCCACGGCCCTGGTACTTGCGGGCGACACTCACCACAAATCGCAAGTTGCCACGGATAAGGCGCTGCAAGGCAGACTTTCGAATTTCTTCGGTTTCACCGTTCTTGATAATTTTCAACAGCGCCGATTCCTCCTGCGGAGTCAGCGTAGGATACCTATTCAAGTCACGAAAATAAAGAGCTTCGTTAAAATCACTCATAAAGCAACACCTTCTTATCTCGGACAAACCGTCTTCGACTTTTTCAAATATGGTTTTTTATGCGGATTTCGTCAATTCCTTAAGTTTATCATACGGGTAAATACCCGAACGATGACCATCGCTAAAAGAAAGACCGACAGCATAACGGCCTATCGACTGGACATGTTCAAGCTTTACATCCAAGGGAACAGTCGAATCGTCGAGGAGTTTTTCGCCTGTATGTTCGTCCACACAAAGTGCACACGGACAAGCTAAGCGAAGCGTACGGGCATCGCATGCGGTGCGGCTGCCGTCGTTCCATTCAAAGCCAAGCTTGCCCTCTTTTGTCCTGAATACTTTCTTTGGCTGAATCATACTTCCTCCACAGGCAACTGTTCGAAATCGTAATTGAAGTTTTTGAGGATGCCGTCGCCTTCGGATTCAAACACAGAAAGCGTGCGGACCATCTTTTCGGCTGCATCCATAAAGACTTTCGCCGATTCGGAGTTCGGGTAGCGGAGCACCGCCGGAGTGCCACTGTCACCGCAGTCGGCAACAGCCGGTTCCATCGGGACCTTACCGATAAGCGGTACGCCCCACTTTTCGGCAATCTTCTGACCGCCACCGGCAGGGAAAATGTTGTGGTGCTTGCCGCACTCATCACAAATGAAGTAACTCATGTTCTCGACAATGCCAATAACCGGCACGCCAACGTTGTCGAACATGGCAATACCCTTCTGGCAGTCAGCGAGAGCCACCTGTTGCGGAGTCGTCACGACGACCGCACCAGCCATCGGGCAATTCTGCGTGAGCGTGAGCTGGATGTCGCCCGTTCCAGGAGGAAAGTCCACGAGGAGGTAGTCGAGCTTGCCCCAGCGCACATGGTGGATGAAGTGCTGGATCATCTGCGAAACCATCGGTCCGCGCCAGATGGTCGCCTTGTCGGAGTCAGCGAACATACACATCGAGACGATGCTGATGCCACCCTTTGCTTCGACAGGCGCAATCGTATTGTCTTCAAAAACTTCAGGAGCCTTGTCAATGCCAAACATGAGGCCCATAGAGGGACCGTAAATGTCGGCATCGAGAATACCTACGCGAGCGCCAGAAAGGCTGAGCGCCATGGCGAGGTTCGCCGTCACGGTCGATTTACCGACACCGCCCTTGCCACTAGCCACAGCAACCACATGCGCCACTTCGCCAATATGCGAATTCTGCGGAGCCTTAGCTGCAGAATTGTCATCGCCCACGCGACCCTGCGAAGAAGTGAGCGTCACTTCGACTTCGGTGGCGCCAAGGCTTTTCACGATGGAGATGCACTGGTCCTTGAAGCGGTCGCGAATCGGGCATGCCGGAGTCGTGAGGCGCAAATCCAAGGAAACCTTCGTGCCTTCAATTTTCAGGTTCTGAACAAAGTTTAGTTCTACAATATTCTTGTGCAAGTCCGGATCCTGGACCGCGCGCAAGGCACTTAAAATATTTTGCTCATTCAATTGCATTTTTACAGCTCGGCTCAACGAGCTTTGGAGCTATGGAATCGCTCGCAAGCACGCATTGAGGTATGTGGTTATTTGTTTTTTTAATTTAATAAATCGCAGGCAGTCACGCTCATCATCGATTGTAACCCATCAAGTAAATTCCACCAGCGCAGGCGGATACGCCAAGCACAAAGCTTGCTAGCGCGTATGCGATGAACATCCCGATTTTTCCGCTTTGCAAAAGCGCCAAGTTTTCACTCGCAAAAGTGCTAAACGTGGTAAAGCCACCGCAAAAGCCAGTCACCAAGAACAGTTTGAGGTTCGGCGAGAGGGAGTCGCACTTGAGGAAGAGTCCCGAAAAAATCCCGATGCAAAGGCAGCCCAAGATGTTTGCGACAAAGGTCGGCCACGGGAATCCGGCGACCTTCGGAATCACAAGCGACATGAAGTAGCGCAACACGCTACCGAGAGCACCACCAAAAGCAACAAAGAGATAGGACATTTTAGGGATTAGGGATTAGGGATTAGGGATTAGAAAAATTAAAAATTATAAATGAATAGTCAATTTTTCATTTCTTTCGTCTCTCGTCTATAGCCCGCCGCAGCGGGCGTTCTTTCGTCTATACTACAGTGAGAATTTCGGCATGCGGAGGAGGTGCGTCATGCAAGGCGGCCATTCTTCTTCATAATGGCTGACCATAATGATTGTCGTTTCCGTCGAAAGCAGTTGCAACAGGTGGAACAGCTTTTCGCGATACTCGCCCTTGAGACCTTGCGTCGGTTCATCGAGCAAAAGGACCTTCGGCGGTCGGATTGCAGCACGGGCCATCAGCACCAGGCGCTTGTCAATCGGCGAAATCTTGCGGATAGAAATCGACGTATCTTCAAAGCCCAAGTAGTTCAGCCATTTGCGGGCTTTGGCTTTCTCTTCCCACGTGATGTTTTCAGCGCGGCAGAGGTTCGGTGTAAAGCCTGTGCAAAGCACATCCAAAAGGCTCAAATCTTCGCGATACTGGAGAGCCATTTCCGGCGAGAAGAATCCGAGTTTTGCCTTGTGGTCCCAGATGTTGAGGCCATGTCCCGGACGTTCACCGAGAAGCGTAATATTGTTGTTATAAATCTGCGGATGGTCTGCGGTAAGCATGCCGAGGAGCGTACTCTTGCCAGCACCGTTCTCGCCCATTACCGCCCAATGTTCACCCTTGCGAACCGTCCAGTTCAAATCCTTGAGCACATCCGTATCGCCAAAGCGAACATTCACGTGCTTAAGGTCGAAGAGAATTTCTGAATCAGACGAGAGATGAGCGGAGTCATAACTCTCTCGTCTTTCGTCTGTAGGCTCGCCAGAGCCGTTCTCTCGTCTCAAATCAACAATCTCGTAATCCTTGAGTTCTGCTTTTTTGAACTTCGGGGTAGCAGCGGCTTTCGGAAGTTCGCCTGCGTACTGCGTGAACGTCTTGTCCGCATAAACAAACGCCGGAATTTCCGGGAGCAGTTCATCTTCGCGAGCAAGGCGCACCACGACTTTCAAGCCCGGGCGCTTTGCAAGGTCAGCAACGCAGCCCGCCAAATGCGCACGATATTCCGGATCGAGCCCGCCAAACAAGTCATTGAAATAAACCCATTCCGGCTTTTCCATCCACATGCGGGCCAAGAGCACTCGGCGAAGTTCGCCGTTCGAAAGGCTCAACAACTTGCGGTCAAGAATTCCTTCAGCAAGGTCAGCGATGTTCAATGCCTCGTCAAGCTTTTCCGGGTCTGTCAGCGGCCACGCCATATCGTCAATGTAGCGGTCCGTCTGCAAAAAGAACTTTTTGTCCAAAAGCAGGTTGCGCACCAGCGGAGCTTCCGCATCATGCAAGCTGATAAAACGCTGCTGGAAGAACGGGGCCAAAGCCTGCTGGATTTTACGTTGCATCGCCTCCGACATCGTGGAGACATTTTCACGTTGATTCAAAAAATGAGTAATGACTCGGTCAAGATCTTCGCCCTCGGTGCTGAAAATCTGCACCTGCGGAAACATCTCGATCAGAGCTTCAAAACGCTTGAATTCCATGGCCGCAAAGATAGAAAAAGCGAGGATAATTATTCTTGCTTCGGGGTGCGGCGTTTCGGTTTCAATCGCTTAAGGGGATCGTACGGTTCCTTGCATTCTTCGAAATTTTCCAGTTTCCCTTTCGAATAGACAATCTGCCGCATAGCAAACGGGAAGCTATATCTCAACGCCATATTTTCATCTTCGCTTTCATCCGTTATCGATTTTAAACGCCCAGCCTCATCGTAATCAAATTTAAGTTTCCCGACTTCTTTTCTCGACTCCTTCTTTACAGGAACAAAAATGAACGGAAACATTTTCACAAAAGACTCCTGAAATTGTTCATAAGTCTTGAGTTTTCCGTTTTCATCATATTCGTGTCTAACGATAAATGCATGAGGATCAAACCGCAATCCAGGCAAAAAAGAATCTTCATAAAAAGCTGAATCCAGCACCTCGTCGCCCGCTGGATTAAACAGCTTTATCCGAGAAACGACAGACTCATAAAAGTTGTTTTTTTCCGAAGTTTCCTTAATTAATTTTCCATCCTCGAAATAACGATTAATTTCCTCTTCATATCGGTCCGTTCCGTATTGAACCGTTTCGCGATTTTCCTTAAGCTTTCTCTTGTAAAAACCGACCTTGCGCCCCGACTTGTCAAGAATATTCACGCTGTAATTTGCAGTATCGTTCGAGGAATATTCATAATGAAAAACCTGATCACCATATTCATACTCAACGAGGCGCTGCAAGCTATCAAACAACATTTTATCCGCATAGAATTCATTGCCTACATACAAGGATCCTTCGACATAAGTTTCGCGTGTCTTGAATGCATAACCAAGCAATTTTCCAGAAACAGGATCCAGCTCCATTTTATTTTCGCTAATCACCTCGTCACAACGTCCGTCATGCCACTTGCAAGCAACACATTCCGTCACGATTCCATTCTTGCGCCTACCCACATACAAACTTGAGTCCCCAGAAAGGCTAGTTTTCAACGAAACAACAGAATCCGCAGTTTCCGCCTTAATCTCTTTTGAAAGTCGGAAACAACTGTCTTCTTTTACATATCGGGTAATTACAGTTCCCTCGCCCCACTTTGAACGGAGTTCCCCATCCAAGGAATCCTTTTCATATCGTTGCGACAACTCATATCCAGTACGCCTTCCAGATTCATCATGCGTTCTGAATAAGAAATCCGCCGCGGTTCCAATTTCCATAAATTCTTTCGGTTCCAAATATTCAGCCCTCAAATGACTTGGCAACGTCCCGCAAACAATCCCCTTCGGTAAATTCTGCGAAAAAAACAACATACTCAGCGCACTTTCCGAGCCACCAGATCCATCACCCGACAAGTAAAAGTCCGGATCCAAAGAAATCGCTCGGAACAAATGATAGCCGTAAAATGCTACGACAAGTAAAAACGAAGCAGCAACAATTAGCAGAATTTTCAGCGACTTTTTCATTTTTATCCAATTCAATTTTTAACAAAATACAAAAAAACTCCCGGCTGTTACACCGAGAGTTTAGTGAGGAGGAAAGAATCTTAAATACTAGAACTTATTGAAGAAATCCCAAGTGGTCTTCGGAACCCAAGTCTGTTGCTGGCCCGGATCCTTGTGATCCCAAATATGGCCACCGTTCTGTGTGCACCAGCGAACCGGGAAGCGTTCTTCGACAGTCGTGTAGTCATAGCACACATGCGGACCGTTGCCACCATATTCCTGAGCACGCTCGTTCTTGGCCTTGCCACCTTCGGAGTTGAGTTCCAAGATGATATCGCGGGCATTGCGTCCCATTGCCGGAGTGCAGAGATTGTCCTGCAAGCCGAGCACGCCCATCCAGCCAATGCCCATCTGCTTGCGCTGCGGGAGCCAAATATTGCGTTCAGCAGTTTCGTACACGGCAACAGCGCGGAGCACGTCCTGATGGTTCCAAGAAAGTCCGTTAGAGAACATGGAGCCGTAGCTAAAGCCGGTCGAGAACACACGAGAAGAGTCGATGCAGAAGTTGCCTTCGAAGTATGCAAGGAGTTCATCAAAAAGCAAGTAGTCATCCTGACCCCACGGGGCCTGGTTTCCATTGCCTTCCGGAGCGACGAAGATAGCGGTATTTTCCGTATCAAGCGGTTTCAGGCCATAGTAGCCTTCATCCTGCACGCCACCGGCCCAGCCGCCCATGCACTGCATGCCGAAAATGAGTTTGTACGGTTTATTCTTGTCATAGTTCTTCGGGATGTCGAGACGCACGGTGCGCGTACCCTTGCTCCATTTGAAATCAATGTAAGGCTTGTCGCCACGGTACTTGTAATCAAGCTTGGTGTCCTTGCCGCAACCACGAGTCGGCACAGGATCGTTCTTGAGGCCCCAACCGTAAGCGTATTCCGGCTGCTTGACCGTCTTTTTAAGCTTGAGAGTAACGTTTGTGTCCAAGTTGCTGAGAGCAACCGTCAAGGTGTCATAATCCGTTGCAATCACGCGAAGTTCATCGCCAGCCTCTTCTTTCTTGAGACCGCGGGCCACAGCTTCGCCAAACGAAATCCCATAATTGCCATTAGACGTAAAGCGGAAATTGCTCTTAGCGCTACCGACGCTCACGCGTGCAAAATAAGAGCCCTGAGATTTCACGATAGACTGCATGTCAAGCGTGCCCGTGCCATAAACGGTTTCGTTCAAGACGCGGGAACCCACAGCATCAAAAACCTGAATGCGCACCGGTTCATTTGTGCTCTGGGAATAAGACAAAACGCCGTTCATTACGCTCACGTAGCCGAGCATCGGGCGTGCAACCGCATGGATGCCAATCGTCGAATCTTCCTTGAAGAGCTTGAATTCGCCCTTGGAATCGGTCGTTGTCTTGAGTGCGTTTTTAAGAAGTTCTACGGAGGCTTTTTCGATAGCCTTGCCGCTTTCGTCGCTAACCTTACCCGTAACGGTAAAGGCCTGTGCAGATGCCGCAAAAGCAAGCGCCATTGCAGCACACTTCAAACTGAGATGATTCATACCTGTTCTCCTTTAGTATCATTCCTAACTCTTTATCCCGAAGGGACAAGTCCTCCAAACTGATTTGATACACGCAAGGAGATACGCCACACAACAGCGTGGCTTCACAAAACCAAGCATGAACACACCAGTGTTCTTCCTAACTTAACCCAACTATAATATATCCCCGAATGTGAACGTTATCACATAGCAAAGAAGCGGTTTCGTGGACAATTAGTCAACAGGGCATTAGGTTTTAGGGGTTAGGAGTTAGATTATTATTAGTGACGAAACTTTCCTAATACCTGACTCCTGTAACCTAAAACCTTTTCTATTATTTAATCAATGAATTCCTTGTTAAATAAAGCTATCGCCCAAGAGCGACTCACGCCAGCCGAAGGGCTCGAAATCCTGAAAAACGAGCCGTGGACAGAAGTCGTTGAGGCGGCCGATACTGTACGTAAGGCAAAGCTCCCCGGGAACCGCGTCGGTTACACAGCGTTCCGCATCGTGAACTACACGAATGTGTGCGAAGTGACATGCAGTTTTTGCAGCTTTTGCCGCCCTGCAAAACACCCCGAAGCGTACATTTTGAGTTTAGACGAAATCCGCCAAAAGACGCTTGAGGCTAAAGCCAAAGGCGCCGACCAGATTTTTCTGCAAGGTGGCGTCAACAAGGAAATTCCGCTCAGCTATTACACCGATGTCCTCAAAATGCTCACGCAAGAATTGGGCGTCAAGGTGCGCGGATTCTCGCCAGTTGAACTTGTCCGCATTGCGGAATTCAACGGGATAACGCTCGACGAACTGCTTGACATTTTCAAGGATGCAGGTCTCAGTTCCGTCCCGGGCGCAGGCGCCGAGATTCTCTCTGACCGCATGCGTCAAATCCTGAGCCCGAAAAAGCTTCCCGCGCAAAAATGGTGCGACACGCTTGCCGCCTGCCACAAAAAAGGCCTCCCCGGCAGCGCGAACATCGTCATCGGCAGCGCCGAAACCGCCGAAGAAGTCATAGAACATTTGGAATACGTGCGAAAAACGCAGGACATCGCCCACGGCTTCAAGAGTTTTGTCGTGTGGACATTCCAGCCGCAGACCGACAAATTCCCCATCCGCCATGTGCGCGGCGATGAATACCTCAAGCTGCTTGCGCTCAGCCGCCTATACCTCGACAACGTCCCGCACATCGAAGTTTCACTGCTTGGCATGGGACTTTCACTCGGAGAACTCGGGCTGCACGCCGGCGCCGACGACATCAACAGCATCGTCATCGAAGAGAATGTGCTTAAGAATCATGGGCTCACGACCATCGAACAAGCCGAAAATTTCATCAAAAACGCCGGTTTCACCCCCTACCGCCGAAGTCTAAACTTTGACTAAGGCGAATTTTAATTAGACCATTCCCACTCAAAATTATAGGCTTATTTGCCCTTTTTTTGTTTAAATTAAAGGAGATGCCCCATCAACGTGGGGCATGACAAACTCACTTAAAGAAGGAGATTCTTATGAGCTGGGAATGTAAATACCTCAACGAAACGTTCTGCGAAAAACGCAAACAGGAATGCGACCCGGGGGCAAAAGGTTGCGTCCTTCAAGGCAAATTCGCTTTTCCGCTAAAGGAAAAATCAAAAGCCGAAAAGAAAAGTAAATAAGGGAGATGCCCGCTCAGTGACGCATGACAACAAAAAAAAGACCCTCTTTCGAGAGTCTTTAAAAGCCGAGGCTTTGCGCAATTTTCATTGCAAATTTTGCAGCCCGCCAAAGCCCTGCTTAGATGAGGCGCAGGATTTCCTGGGCGGTCTGTTCGGCAAAGGAGTTGTCCTGGACAAAGCGGCGAACTTCCGTCGGGTTGATGCGTGCGTATTCAGAAAGCGCACGACCAATGCCATTGCGGATGTAGTAGTCGTCGTCCTTGGCGCAAGTGAGGCAGAACTGACGCAAGAGCGGCCAGTCCGTGCGGTCCTTGTACTGCACCTGGAAGATGATTGCACTGCGGCGGACCCAGATGTTCGGGTCGCGGATCCAGGAGGCGATCTTCGTACGCAACGCCGGCAAGCGGAGCGCCAAGTCACCCAAGACGCAAGAAGCGAGGGTATCGACAGTGTCGCGCCAAGCCCTAGTCTTAATGAGCTTTTTCAGGAAATTTAGGTGCTGGCCACCGAGAAGCGCACGATGGCGGAACAGGTAGTCACAAGCCGCGTACTGGAATTCCCTATACGGCTGAGCCCACATGTCCTCGACCCTCGACACGAGTTCATCCCCGTCCTTTGGCGGGTACTTGTCGAAGATTGGATACGTGACTTCACGACGGGGAACCAATCTGATTCCGAGGAATTCAAATTGCTCCCTAGCCTTCTTAGACATTTCATGCGCTTCTTCTTCATTAGCGATAGAGCGCAGAGCGAGAGATATTTCTTGTGTAAACCGAAGCATGTACACCAAAAATAGTCCATAAAGAATTTTTTTTCTAGACCTTGACAAACACTTTTTTCAAATTTTTTTAATTTTTTTATGAATTTTTTGCAAAAAAAGTGCAAAAAAAACCTTGACAAAGCTAAAAACCGCTTAAAGACTCAGAAATCATGACTGATTCCACAAAAAAAGAGGCTCTTCAAATCACTGAAGTCCCGCCTGAACTGCGTGGTCTTTCCGACGAAGAAATCATCCGTAACTCGGAAAGCAAAGAAAAAAAATTTATCGGTAAAAAGCATAATGGCGCAAAGCGCCCGTCCAAGCGCGAGCGTCAAAAGCTCAAAGAGCAGAGCGAAAACGCCAAGTTCAATTCGCTCGTGGCCAAGTACAACAAGCCCGAAAACGCCAAGCAGCGTGAAGCCGAAAGCGATGCCGAAATCAACAGCATCCTGAAGAAAATCGCCACGAACGCCGCACCTAAGGCCGAAGACTCTGAAGTCAAGAAAATCATTGAAAAAACAGCCCCGGTCGAAGCTCCGAAGCGCGTGCTCACGAGTGTCATCTCGGAACCGCCCAAGCCACCTTCTGGCCGCGTCCTCAAGGGCTCGTTCGGCGCAAAGCCAGGCGACAAGCCAAAGACCGTGATTGTATCGGCAGCCGAGCTCGCCCGCCAGCGTATCGAAGAACGCGCAAAGAAGATCCGCGAAGCACTCATGGCAAAGAACAGGGCTCTGCACCCGGAAGCCGCTGCAGAAATGCCGGTCAAGCGCCCCCGTGGCCGCCCACGCAAGAACCCACTCCCACCGCCTCCGGCTGAATAGACTACAACCACACAAGGCGAGTGACGCGACCAACAAAGTTGGGCATGTTCGAGCCGAATGGTTGGGACAAAAGCGAAGCGAATGTCCAAAGATGAAAGAACGCCGCTACGCGGCTACAGACGAGAGATTAGCCCGCCACCACAAGTGCGCGGGCATTTTTTTACAAGTGTGCGCGCACCACCTCCGCAATCCTCGCGAAAAACAAAAAAAACAAAACAAAAAGACCTTTCGCTTTCACGAAAGGTCTTTTGAGAGGCAACGGGCGGACTCGAACCGCCGAATAAGAGTTTTGCAGACTCGCCCCTTACCAACTTGGGTACGTCGCCATAATTGCAGACGCAATATAAGTATTTTAAGCCACCCTTACAAGGGGTTCGAGCAAAAAAAGTGAAATTTTTTAATTTTTAGCCGTGAATTTCAGCCAAATGAAGACAAAATTGCTCGCGACGCTCGGCGCCCTCTGGATGAGGAGCCTCCGCATTCGTCTGCACGTGCCCGACGACTTCCGCCCGGGGATTCTCGGACTTTGGCACAAGGACCTGCTCGCAAGCGCTGCAGCCTTCAAGGACAAGAACGTCCACATCCTCGTTTCGGAATCAAACGACGGTGAATTTTTCGCCCAGGCGGCCAAACAGCTCCATTACGAAGTCACCCGCGGTTCCGACACACATGGAGCCACAAACGTCCGGCACCTGCTCAAGTCGCTCAAGAACGACCGATTTGTCGGCATGGCGCTCGACGGCCCGCACGGCCCCGCCCTCCAGGTAAAACCGGGTTCACTTTGGCTTTCCAAAGCAAGCAGCCGCCCCCTTTGGCTTTTTTGCATCAAGTATGGCAAGCATTTTCGCTTAAACGGATGGGATAATTTCATTATTCCACTCCCTTTGACAGCAATTGACATTGAAATTAAGTATCTTTTGCCCGAAAATAATTCAAAATAAGGAAAACAGCCGTGATAGCATTACCACCAAAATTTGTCGCATTCGACTTAGAAACGACTGGTCTTGTAAACCGTAAAGACGAAATCATCGAAATTGGCGCCGTAAAGTTCACTGTAGAAGTGAAAAACGGACGCGTCGTACCGAAAATCATCTCGGAATTCGACACGCTCGTAAAGCCCAACATGCTCATCCCCGCCGAAGCCACGAACGTGAACCACATTACCGACAAGATGGTCGAAAACGCACCGGCTGTCGGCGAAGCGCTCAAGCAGTTCACGGCATTCTGCGGCCCGGGCTCTATTCTGCTCGCCCACAACGCAAACTTCGACGCAAGCTTCTTGCGCACCGCCTACGAGCAGAACCCGCAGTTCACGCCAGGGAACCCCGTCGTCGACAGCCTCGCTATTTCCAAGACCATCATGCCGGAACTTGCGAACCACAAGCTCGGCTTCATGGCAAACATGTTCATGAAGCGCGGTGAAATCTCGATGACCATCGATGAAGAAAAGATGCACCGTTCCGTGTACGACTGCGAAATGCTCATGGAAGTGTTCGTAGCCCTCCTCCGCCGCCGCCTCAAGGAAAAGGAATGGGAAATGGGCAGCATCATGCAGGCCATGGCCAAGTACAAAGGCATCCCGCAGTTTATTAGAAAGTAGGCGGTAGACAGTAGGAAGTCGGAAGTAAAATTATCTTCGAATGACATACGCTTGTCATTCCCGGCTAGACCGGGAATCTCCTTTAAAAAAAGGAGAAGCCCTATCAAGTAGGGCTTGACAAAGAGAATTCGTCAACCCCGGTCTCAGCACTGGGGCTTTTTTGTATTAAGCGGCGATGTCGTGTAAAGCAACCCAAAATAAATACACAAAAGACCGCCATGCGAAGCATAGCGGCTTTCGTTAAACTTTTAATCTAAAAAATTAGATTCCGAGTTCCTGAGCAACAGCCTGGATGCCAAGCTTGTTGATCGTGCGGAGACCAGCAGCGCTAACGCGGAGCGTGACCCAGCGATCTTCTTCAGGAATGTAGAAGCGCTTCTTCTGGAGGTTCGGAAGCTGCTTCATCAACTTCTTACGGTTAGAGTGGGAAACCATGTTGCCCACGAGACCGGCCTTGCCGGTAACTTCACAAATGCGGCTCATATTAAACTCCGTTGTTTTTACAGGCAGCAATTTTAGCTAAAAATTTCAAAACTGTCAAGGCTAAAGTTAATCTTGCAACGCCTTTGGCAAGTTAAACTTTGTATTTTCCACTAATTTTACAAGATTTTCCACTTCGACAGGCCCAAATTTTTCCTTCAGCCAGTCCACGACACCCTGAACTAGCACTTCAGGTGCGCTCGCACCGCTCGAAATTCCGACCGTTTTAATGCCATTGAACCATGCCGGATCAAGGTCATTCACGTCCGCAATCAAGTGGCTCGGGAGGCCCTGTTCCAGCCCAAGTTCCATCAAACGCGAAGAATTGGAAGAATTCTTGGCGCCGACAACCAAAAGCATGTCGACCACGGAGCACAGTTCGAGGACCGCCGCCTGACGATTGCCCGTCGCATAGCAGAGGTCACCCGCATCCGGCCCAATGATATTCGGGAACCTGCGCTTGAGAGCTTCAATAATCTTGCGCGTTTCCGCCACAGAAAGTGTAGTCTGCGTGATGTAGGCCAGTTCCTTGTCGGCCGGCACTTCAACCATTTCCGCATCCTTTTCGTTACGAATAAGCGTAATCGCGCCTTCCGGGAGCTGCCCCAGCGTGCCTTCCACTTCAGCATGACCCGCATGCCCAATCAAGATGATATGACGCCCCGCATTGTAATGGCGCTTCGCACTGAAATGCACCTTGAGTACCAGCGGGCAGCTCGCATCGAGCACCTGCAAATTGCGAGACTTCGCTTCTTCATAAATGTGTTCGGCAACGCCATGGGCCGAGAAAATCACCACAGAGCCTTCCGGGACCTGGTCGAGTTCATCGACAAAAACAACGCCTTTACCCTTGAGAGTATCCACAACAAACTTGTTATGAACAATTTCATGGCGCACATATATCGGCGTACCAAATTTTTCAATAGCCTTTTCAACTACATGAATAGCACGATCCACACCGGCACAAAAACCACGAGGCGTAGCCAAAACGATTTTTTTCATAGTTTACCTAATTTACTTTAACAAATTTTTCAAGAACTCAAGCAATTGCTGGTACGAATCGCTAATCTTCGCACTTTCATGCGCAAGGAAAGTCTGTACCAAACGAATATCCGGCTTATTGCGCCTCGAATATTCCGCCGCCGATTGCAGCTGGGCGATAACGCCTTCACGTACAAGCGTTGCAACCGCCTCTTTTTGCCCCTCGGCGTACGGGCCAACACACGTGGAAACTCCGCTCTGGAGCGGTTCCCAAAAATCGTGGACTCCAAGACCGCGTGCAAACGATCCTCCGACAACCGCCGTTTTAGAAACAGCAAGCACCTCTTTAGTCTTGCCAAACTCGTTAACAACCGAGACCGCACCATTCTGCACCTGCGGCCAGTCCACAACAGAAATTCCCTGATCGACAAGAGCCTTGCGGAATTCAGCCACCTCAGACAAACGGCGCGGCATCAGCACCACAGATTCCCCGCGCTTGATCGACGAAAGAACCATACGACCAAGGCTCGGCAACTCCTGGAGATGCATCGAGACAAACACAGTATCGACCGTCGGATTCTCAGGAGCAGAAACGGCCTTGTTCAAGCGCACCCACGACAAAAGTTTCCAGTCGCCGCCAATCATCATTCGCGAATTACTCGCCCGTGCAGAAACGCTAAAAAAGCGTGACAAGTCCGACCCCGTCTGCATGCTCACAAAGCCAATGGCGGCATAGTCCATTCCAGGAACCGCATGATGGAAACGTCCCGAAACAAGAGCGACTGGCGGCCTCGTCGAAATACGCAACATCGAAGAGAGGTAGCCCGGCCAAAGTTCATTTTCCGCCAAAATCAACCCTAGCGGTTTCACGGCAGAAATAAAGGACTTCATCGTTGCAGGAGCATCCACAGGAGCAATGTGAGCGACCACATCGACCCCCGATTCCTTAATAAACGAAACAACCTCGACCTTCTGCGTTGTAAGCAAAAGACGCGGACAATTCGGTAAGTCTTCCTTGAGGCACTTCGCCAGATTCAAGAGCATTTTGCATTCGCCAAGACTTGCGCCATGCATCCAAAGGAACGGTCCCTTAGGCCACGGCCCACGCAAACGGGCATTCACCTGGTACTTATTTTCTATAACAGGCACCTTGGCTGCAGCTTTGGCTACAGATCCGAGAGCCTCACGTGCAATGTCAAATACCTTAAACATAGAAAACCGCCACTTTCCTTAATATCAATAATAAATTACAAAAGAAAAGCCACAGCCATGTCGAAGAATCCGCAAAAAACGCCTGCCAAAAGGTTCTTTGCGCGAGAACGTGTTTAGAATCACAAGAAGAACCGCACGAACAGCCCAGACGCGGGAAAATCGCAGGAGTTTCGCGAGCCCAGCAGCGCCACACATCGCCAAATTTTTGTTCCAAGAAGCGGTCTTCGATTCGCGAAAGCGAAACTTCAAACGCAACCACGACAAGCATAAACACGAGCACCCAAAGCGAAACACTTAGATGAAAAAACGCAACCCCGAGCGCAAAACCCGTATTGGAAATGTAGAGCGGATGCCGAACACGAGCGTAAGGGCCACAAGTCACAAGCGCATCTGCGGCATGGACATGCCCACGAGTATGCTCGCCAATAAAGCGCCGCGACTGCACTCGTAAAAAAGCACTTACAACGTAAATCGGGATAGCAATTAGAGGTCCAACAAAACCATCGCTAGGTGGGGTTATAACTAGGGCAATGGCAATAAGACCCAAGATGTATCCGCGATAGCGGTACAAGAATGCAGAAATTTTATTTTCTGCATTAGGCATCACCCATCTCCACAACATTAAAACGTTGTTCTAGTTCACGAGAAAGAACATCGTGACTCACGAGCACCACCCACTTGTGCAAGAGCTCTGCCGTATCGAGGAACGCGGTCAAAAGCAGTTCACGGTCCGCAAGCGCTACAGATGCAAACGGTTCATCGAGTAGAATCATGAAACTGTCAGAGGCTAGCGCCCAAGCCAATGCAACACGAGCACGTTCTCCACCCGACATTCCCTCTTTGGCAATTATTTTGTCAACTCGAGCGGCATGCGCAAATTCAATGACAGCCACAGAATTCGTTTGTGCAAGAAGTTTTTGCAATAAGTGAATTGGAGGGAGTTCTAAATCTTGCGCAACAAAGAACACATTATTCTTTAGGGAAATAGAACTTAAAATTTTTCCATAGTCCCATTCTTCAAGCCCAGCAATCAAGCGCAACAGCGTCGACTTGCCTACCCCATTCCGTCCACGAACAAGCACCGGCTTTTTAGTATTCCAGCAAAGCGAAAAATTGCTGAATAGCGTTTCGAACGCACCTTCATAAGCAAAGTCACCGTGTGTAATTTGCAAGTTGTCTGAATTCGGAGAACATGTTTTTTCAGCAGAACTGGAATCCGATTTTTTCGAAGGCAACGCTTCGAACTTTTCCAAAACACTAAGCGCACTCATTGCAGACCGAGCCTGCGGCATCACACGAGCGCATTCCTTCACAGGCTTGTAACAAAGGAGAACTGCCGAGCAGTAAAGCACAAGCCCCGTTCCGTTCATCCAGCCTTCTGAAATCAGAAGCGCACAAAATGCAAGTACAAAGACCATCGCCAAGACCGACACCGTTTCTGTAATCAGCGAAAGCACGCCCTTGCGGAGCGAAACTTCAAGACCATCGTCCCTGAGATTGCGGACTCGAGCCATCAAGTCATTCGAAATTTCCTTGCGTTCAAAACGAGAACTCCAGCGACGGAATAGCTTTCGAGCGAGATAAAGCGAGCCACGAAAATCTGAACGTTCCGTTAAGATGTGTTCTTCGGCAGGACCCATTTTGTGTAAGCGGCGCTGCATCCAGCCCACCAGCGGAACCACAACAACAAAAAGGAACAACGTCAGCGGCCAAGAAATATAGAACAGCACCGGCAAAAAGACCAAAAGCTGGAGTACCGCCTGAACCGCCTGAAAAAACACGCCTCCATTCGATTGCAAAACAACCGCCGATTCGTAAGCGGCCTCAACTTTGGATTCGCCCTCCGGCGTATGGAACACTCGTGGCGAGAGCGAACGGAGCGTATGCAGGAACCAGCCCATTACCAGGGAACCCGCGCCAAAAAGCCATTTTTCGGAAATGTTCATTTTCCAGGCGAAAAAAGCAAAACGGAGCGCCGTAAGGATGACCATCAGCACAAGCCACCCGGAGAGTGAGAAAATCGGTTTGCCTTGGAGAATATCCATGAATGAGCGAATGCCCCAAAGCAAAGCTGCATCGGCGGCACTAGCAAGCAAAGCCACTGGCAAAAAGCGGAAAACGCCTCGCCAAAGTATCTTTTTTAGCCTTTTTTTCAGAATCACGAAAGAAAAAATAAAAAATTCAAACAAAAACCCTTGACAATTTCCTATAAACATCTATATTTGGCGCACACAAAACGCCCCTATCGTCTAGTGGCCCAGGACTCGGGATTTTCATTCCCGCAACAGCGGTTCGAAACCGCTTGGGGGTATAAAGGAACCAGCTGAAAAGC
>CADAWC010000008.1 GCA_902791475.1 Fibrobacter succinogenes | reverse complement strand
CTCCGCCAAGTCTGGAACTTGTACTGCGGGCTGAAGATGAAACTCATTTCCTTGCTAGCATAACGCTTGATAAGCGGGCTTTCGAATTGATCACGCATGATTCTATCCTTTTTTAAGTTTTTACAGAGCAAAGATAAAAATTTGCAGAACACATTAAAAGGGGCATTTTTCTTACCGAACGTATTTCACCACAATTCTTCCCTGGGGTTTGCGGTAAACTTCGGGGATTTCGTCTCCCAGGCTTTTCAAGAACTTTACCATGGCATCGCTGTCGGTCATGACCTTGTCTGCAACAATTTCACTTTCACGGAAGGCTGTAATTTCACCGCCCTCATACGCCACATAAGACGACAAACCGACCGTATATAGAGCGTTCTCGTCAATAGCGACTAAGCCTTTCTCGGTTTCGACCTGCACGTTTTCGATGTGCACTCGTGCGGATTCACCACCTTTCGAGGCCTCAATGACAACCGTATAGCGGAGTCCCGAAACTTGCAAGAATCCGCCGGATTCCTCAGGCAATTTCGAAGCCCCCTGTGCAAGCGCCTCCTTGATCTGACGCCCGGTTGCACGAATCAAGCACATGCCGTTTGCAAAAGGCATCACGTTCAAAATGTCTTGATATTTCACAAGTCCTGCCGGTATCGTCACGCGAACGCCTCCGCCATTTTCGATTCCTATTTGCGCCCCCACAGAAAAACGCATGGCATCGGCAGCAAGGTCGCCCAGGTTTGTTTCGCCTTTGCGAACCAAACGTTTTCCGTCATCGCCATTAATTGTCAATTCAAATTTCGTATTCGAGACAACTTTCTGTAAATCGGCGGCAGTCAAAGCAAGCAAGCTATCGTGAACGGCAGCAACTTTACGGTTCACCGCAAAAACGCTATCCATCGGAATCAACCGGGAACGGAATTTCCCATCGCGAGTAATATCCAGCATTCCAACATTTTGAAATTTCGTTCCTGTTTGCGACACAAGAACGCTGTCGCCATTGGCGTTTGCAATAAACTCTTCGCCAACAACACTATGCGAATGCCCGTCCAACACAGCGTTTATCCCCATCGTTTTCTGAACAACTTCAACAGAACTCACCGGTGGCACAAGCCCCAAGTGCGAAAGCAAAATCACATAATCTGCTCCCGCTTTACGCGCATCATCAACTGCCGACTGCACTAAATTAAAAATCTTTTCCGCAGGAATATCATACAAAGTCTTTAGCGAATCATCCGTAAACGCGTACGCCTCACCCACTAGAGTTTGCGGCGTCAGCACTCCGACAAAAGCAATTTTCTTTGAGCCAACCTGCTTTAAAACGTAGGGTTTGAACAGCGGCGTCGAAGTTCCTTTCTGCACAAGGTTCGCGCTAACAATTGTTGCGTTCATTGAGTCCGAAAGTTCCTTCAAGCGCGGAATCTTATAATCAAATTCATGATTCCCGAGAGTAACAACGTCATACCCGACTGCATTCATGAGCGCTACAACATAGCCCCCACGCGAAATGCTCCCCATCGCACCGCCCTGCAAAAAATCGCCGGACGAGACCGTCAAAACATCAGCCGTATCTGCAATCGCATCGCGAATGCCTGCAAATTTTGCATAGCCATCCATTTGGCAATGAACATCGTTTTCGTAAACAACTACGATGCTCCGGGGCGAAGCCAAAGCATTCGAACTCCCTTCAACTTGAGGCAGTTTCCCCGAACAAGAAAATACGCCAAAAACAACCAAAGGCAACAAGTACTTTAGCTTATTCATAACCCCTCTATAATTGCAAATTTTTGCCTGTATTAAAGCTTTTCGGCAAATTCATTCATCGGCTTACGCACGTCGTGACGAGGAGACGGCACTCCGTTCTGCGGGTCGGCATAGCCAATGTCCAAAAGGCAGGCAAGCTTGATGTTCGGCTCGAAACCGAATTCATGTTCGATGTGGGAAGCGTTGAAACCACGAGCCCAAAGCGTTGCAAGCCCAAGGTCCGTGGCCTGCATCATCATGGAAGTCGCCACGATGCTAGAATCCATAATCCCACTCTTGAAGCTGTCCATATACGTCGTCGGAGTGTAGACCTTATTGTCGTCGTAGCAGACCATAAGCACCACAGGTGCATTGTATGCCATGCGCGTAATATTACGGATTTTCTTGAGCGCCTCAGGGGACTGTAAGACCTTGATAAACACAGGTTGACCGTTTACCGCCGTCGGCGAAATGCGCCCCGCTTCGAGCACCTGCATGAGTTTTTCGGGTTCAACTTCCTGTTCGCTGAAAGCTCGACAACTGAAACGATTTCTAGCCAAATCAATAAAAGACATAAGTACCTCTGGTTTTATAGCAATAATATAAGCAAATTGAGTTACCAGTTAATAGTCATTAGTTATTAGAGATGCAAAAAAGACACGTTTATAAGAGATTGCCGCGCACTTTATGCTTGCATAGACTCTCCATCTTTCGTCTTTCGTCTCTCGTCTCTTGTCTAATTTCTATATTTGCAGCCATGAAAAAATTTTACGTCACCACTCCGATTTATTATGTCAATGATGCTCCGCATATCGGGCATTCCTACACGACCGTTCTCGCAGATATCCTGACCCGTTTCCACAAGATCATCGGCTACCAGACATTCTTCTTGACCGGTACCGACGAACACGGCCAGAAGGTGCAGCGCGCTGCCGCCAAGCGTGGCGTGACTCCGCAGGAACACGTGGACGAATACTACCACCGCTTCGAAGACCTCTGGAAGAAGATGAACATCCAGAACGACTTCTTCATCCGCACGACGATGCCGGAACACAAGGCGTTTGTGCAGGAATGTTTGCAGAAGCTCTGGGACAAGGGTGAAATTTACTCGAAGGAATACGAAGGCTGGTACTCCGTTGGCGAAGAACGCTTCTTCAGCGAAGATGAACTCGACGAAAATAAGTGCGACCCGATCAGCCACCGCCCGGTGGAATGGCTCAAGGAAAAGAACTACTTCTTCAAGATGGGTTCTTACCAGCAGAAGCTGATTGACTTCTTAGAAAGCCACAAGGACTGGATTGTGCCGGACTACCGCTGGAACGAAATCCGCGGATTTCTCCGCCAGCCGCTGAACGACCTCTGCATCAGCCGTCCGAAGATCCGCCTCAGCTGGGGCATTCCGCTGCCGTTCGACCCGGACTACGTGACTTACGTCTGGTTCGACGCACTCCTCAACTACGTGAGCGCCTCCACCGCCTTCCACAAGACTTATGCCGACGGCACGCCAATCTGGCCCGCCACTTATCACCTCATCGGTAAGGACATCTTGACCACTCACAGCGTGTACTGGCCGACCATGCTCATGGCTCTCGACATTCCGCTTCCGCAGCACATTCTCGCCCACGGCTGGTGGCTCGTGAACGGCGGCGAAAAGATGAGCAAGTCCGCAGGCAACGTCGTGAATCCGATGGACTACATGGAAAAATACGGCATTGACGCCTTCCGCTATTTCCTCGCCCGCGAAATGGTTGTCGGTCAAGACGCGAACTTCACGCATGACGGCTTTGTCCGCCGCATCAACAGCGACCTCGCCAACGACCTCGGTAACGTCTTGAACCGCGTCCACCGCTTGGTGCTTACGAACTTCGGCGGTGTACTCCCGGCTCCGAACGCTCTCGACGAAGCAGCCAACGAAGTGATTACGATTGCAAACCGCGTCCGCACAAACGTGATGGAATGGGTTCCGCAGGTCAAGCTCTCGCAGGTCGTCGAAGAAATCATGACGCTTGTCCGCAGCGTGAACCGCTACCTCGAAATCAAGGCTCCGTGGAAACTCGCGAAGGATCCGAACGCCAAGGACGAACTTGCAACAGTGCTTTACATTTCTGCTGAAGCAGTGCGTCTCTCGCTCAGCATGCTCTGGCCGGTCATTCCGGGCAAGAGCGAAGAAGGTCTCGCCATGATCGGTAGCAAGTTCACCGACCAGAACGACCTCGTGTGGGGCATCCTCAAGGGTGGCGAAAAGTTCGGCGAAGGCAAGCCGCTCTTCCCGCGCATTGAAGAAGAAGTCAAGAAGGCTGAACCGCAACAGGCCAAGCCGAAGCAGAACAAGCCGCTTATGGCAGCTGACGTTCCGGCCGCTATGGACCTCCGTGTTGCACAAATTAAGGAAGTTGCCGATCATCCGGATGCAAGTAGCTTGTACGTACTCAAGGTCGATGCAGGCGAAGGTGAACTCCGCACGATTTGCAGTGGCCTTAAGAGCAGCTACCAGGCAAACGAACTTCAGGACCGCAAGATTCTCTTGTTCGCAAACTTGAAACCGAGCGCCCTCCGTGGCATCATGAGCCAGGGCATGCTCTTTGCAGGCGACCTCGAACCGGAAACGCACAAGTGCAGACTCGTGAGCGTCCCAGAAGACGCAAAGCCGGGTGATCGTGCTTTGTTCAAGGGTGTTACCCCGAGCGAACCGCGAGAGCTCAAGGTCAAAGACTTCGAAAAGATTGCCCTTACCGCAAAGGGTGGCGCCGTGTTCTGTGACGCGCTCGCTCTTGAAGTGAACGGCAAGCCGGTGACTTGCGACGTCGCTGACGGCGCTGGAATTCATTAAGAAACCGCTCGGCTCTGTCGCAAAACAGAACCTCCGTCTTCGCCTCGCTACCACCTAAAGGTGGCCATGTCCACATAAGTGCTAAAGCACTAAGTGGCCAAAGGTCGCCAACACGACTCGTTAAATAAACCTAAGCCGAATACAGCAGAAACAAGTTTACTTGTTTTTATTGTTGAGGCGCCGGTTTATGCAATTATATTGCAATACGAGTCGCTTATGGCTCACAGAGAAACCGCCCGGCTCTTATGCTAGACTAAAAAAAGCCAACCTCGGACAAACTCCGGGGTTCTTTTTTTTGCACTAAAAAGATTAAAAATTAGGGAAATGCCATTTTTTACGTGAATTTTGTGCAAAAATCAAAGTTTCTCACGTAAATTTTTAAACAAACTCACTAAAAATAGTCAAAAGCAACAACAAATTAACCTCAAAAGTTCATAAAAAGCCACAAAAATCCGTTTTCAAACAGGAAATTCATTCTCAAAAACAAAAAATCCCTGATTTTTTATCAGACAAACTAACAATTTTACGTGAAAAATTTCAAAAAACACCAATTACTCACGTAAAAGACGCCCATTTTTCAAATTCAGCTTTTTATCAAAGCGCAAACACCTTACAATAATTTTGTATATTGAACTACATGAAAGAAAAAATTCAGAAGATTTATCAAGACGGACTCGTCTACCTCAAGTCCTTAAATTGGATTGTCCTGCTCGGCATTGCAGCATTCAGCATCGCACTCGCCATCATCAACAACATCCGCGTCGATGACGCCAAATCCGTCGATTGGATTGGCACCCAAGATGTCCTCGAAAAGCCGGCAGACATTCTTTAAGGAGTCCCTATGATTGCATGTTTTGAAAAAGAAAATCTCAAGAATTCCATTATCGCGGGCGTCCTCCTTCTCGTCGCGACATTTTTTGTGACCGTCGGCGTTGCCGAAATCAGTTTCCCCGAAACGATTCTCACTTTCACCGACCAGGAATGGCTCCTCGACATTTGGCCGAAGGCATACCGCTACAACATCCACGTTGGCGTTGGCGCCATCGTTCTCGCTTGCGCACTCATCTTCCCGGCCATCAAGATCCAAAAGGATTTTGCCATCCGCGCTCTTGAAACACTTTGCCGCATCGGCATTGGAGGCATGTTCATTTTCGCCTCCATTTTCAAAATCCAGGACCCGCACCAGTTCGCAACGCTCGTTGCGCAGTACCAGTTTTTCTCGGCATTGCACCTCGACTTCGTGAACAACTTCTTTGCACTCGTGTACCCGCAATTTGAATTCTGGTTCGGGCTTGCGATGATCGTGTCGCCGTTTGTCCGCGAATCGGCATTTGCGATTTTCTGGATGTTCGTAAGCTTCATCATCGCACTCGCCTGGGCGCTGTGGAATGACCTCGGCATCACTTGCGGTTGCTTTGAACTTGAAGGCGCACAAGACAAGGCCGAAGCCTGGACAAGCCTCATTCGCGACCTCATCCTCATTTGGCCGACGCTCTGGCTCGCCTTCCGCAAAAACAAGAGCATCATCGGCATTTGGAAAAAAGACAAGGAAGTGAAGTAATGCAATCGTGGCACAAGACCTCGTCTATCCTTAGCATTATCTTTGGAACCGCACTCGCCTGCTCGGCGCATCCGGTCGACATGCCACACCACATCACCTTTGCCGATTCGGCGCATACCAAAGAGTTGAACATCAACGTCCAGCTTCTTGACTCACTTGCTGTCACAAATTTCAGCAATGCGAAAACGCATTACGACAATTCCATGTCCATACGCCTTTTCGCAAGCGGTAAATTCACCGACGCGTTCCTGTTTTATACCCGTGTCAAAGTCAACACGGACTACACAAACCGCTACATCAATTTCAATTACTACAATCCCGACGAAGGACTCCCCTACAACAAGCAGAGCGAACACAAACGCACTTGGGACCTCTTCGCCGCAAACGTAAGCTACAACCTTGAGCCGGTCAAGCTCCTCGCTGGATTTGACTTTTTGGAATGGGGCCCTGCCCGTCATAACCACGTGATTTTACGCGGAGAACGCAATTTTTACCGTCCTTGGCAAGACAGCTCCAGCCGCATTCCCGATGCAGCCCCGACTCCTTATTTTGGTTACCAGTTCACATTAGGCCCTATTGAATACACGCAGTATGCCGCCAAACTCTACGAAAAGAAGAACTTTGGCAAGTATTTCCATGCGCACCGCCTGAACTTGAACCTTCCGAAAGAAATCACACTTGGCATTTCAGAAACATCGCTTTACGGCACCACCACCGAAGCGGCTGGTACAAATCCGAACCCCGATAGCGATAGCACGGGCCGCGAATTTGAATGGGCTTACGTTCTCCCCTTCATCCCTTACGTTTTTCAGGAACACTTGCAAGGCGATCAGGACAACATCTCACTGGCTTTTGACTTGAGCGTGAAAACTCTCCCGAATTGGGAATTCTACGCTGAACTTTTGTGGGACGATATGAAATCCCCGACGAGCATGTTTGACGATAGCTGGTGGGGCAATAAGTGGGCCACAACGCTCGGCGTTGCTCGCGACAACTTTGAAATTGGCCCTGTGAATCTCAACTGGATGTTTGAATACACGCGCATTGAGCCGTGGGTTTATACGCATCACAAAGGGAACGCTTACACATACGCAAGCTATGCCAAAAGCCTTGGTAGTGACCTCGGCCCGAACAGCCAAGAAGTCCATACCGAAGTGACCGCTACATACAACTTCATCAAAGCGACGATTTTCTTTGGCGCAGTCGCGAAAGACACCGCCTTCGGCGGAAACATCAAGGACTTGCACACGCCCGAAAGCGCCATGGACAAAAAGTTCCTGAACGAAGAGACGACTCTCCGCTACAAGGAACTTGGATTGACATTGAGCGTGACACCGTGGGAATGGTTCAGCTTTAGAACAAGCTATACAAGATTCTTCGGAGACTTTAAAGGCTACCGCACTTATGCCGTCGGTAGCCTCCAATGGTGATGTTTTTGTCAAGCCCGCCTTGAGCGGCGGGCTTCTCAATCTTAAAACATTTTTTTCAGTTCTTCCTCGTCGGTGGCGGCGAGGACTTTTTCTTTCCATTCAGGGTCGAGCAAGCGCTTAGCCACATTCGCAATCGTAACCGTATGCGCCATCGCCGATTCCGCCGGAGAAAGAAGCACGCACATAAATTGCGACTTCTCATCATTACGAGTTTTAACCCCCGTAATGCCTTCACGAGCGACGACAAAAGCCATCAACGGTTCTTGCAAACCAGAAACGCGCGTATGCGGGAGCAAAAGCCCCTGCCCCATATAAATGCCCTGAGCAACACGCTCAGAAAGCCCTTTCCATGTCGACATTGCGTCGAACGGATAAGGACCTTTCACAAGCGCGTCATAAGCGTAACCCAAAGCACGATTGAACTCCACAGGCTGCGCGTAAATACGCGTATAGATGAGAGCCATTACTGAAGCGCCCAATCCATGAACTTGAACACTTCAGGATCTGTAGCCTTGGCGATCTGCTTGAATTCGCCAAACAGTACACGGAGCTGAGCCTTGCCCGGTTCAATGTACTGTTCGAACTTTTCAATCTTTTTCACCTTCGAGAGGAAACAGTATGCGCCAAGAGCCTGCATCAAGCGCTGCAAGCTGGCATGCACAAAGCCATCCCAGGCATCGTCCTTCGTATAAATTCTTGTACCGCGGTACTGGCTGCGCCAATATTCAAAGAAGTCCTTGATCATCGGGAGCGGGAGACTCACGTACGGGTCCCACAAGAGCGATGCGATATCATAGAACATGGAACCGCGACGAGCGCCCTGGAAATCGACAAATGCGACTTCGGAATTCGGGCGGATCATGATGTTCTGGCTTTGGAAATCGCGATGCATCAAGACCTTCGTCTGTGCTTCGACGGAGACAGCCACGAGCGAATAGAAATTGCGGACCGATTCCGGAATCTCCGTAATGCCCTTGTGGAGCTTGAGGTAATTCTCGGTAAAGTAATCGGATTCCCACTTGAGGGCGGCAAAGTCAAAGCGGCGGAGCCAAATTTCGGTGTGATGGCTGAACAGCTGATGGCTTGCATTCTGCCACTGGATAAGTGCATCAATCACTTCCGGGTACAGAATACGAGCGCTGCCAGAGAGCACCTTCGAATCATTCGGGAAAACTTCGTCCAAAAGGCTGCGTTTGCCCAAGTCTTCTTGCAACACCTGGCAGGCATTCTCGTCAACGCAATAAACGCGCGGAACCGGCAAGCCGTATTCCCTAAACGTCTTGGAATACTCGACAAAGTGCTTGAAATCTTCATTCACTTCGGCACTTACCTGCAAGACGCTTTTACGTTCATCGCTAGCGATACGGAAATAACGCCTTCCAGAGCCTGCACCGGCAATGGGAGTCACAGTAAAGTTTTCAGTATAACCATGAGTCAAGAGGAACTCATGAATACTCGGAGAAATTTTAATAATATCGTTTTGCATGCTTTTAATATACAATAAGAAAGAGGAAAGTGATAAAGAAATTTTAGTAGGAAATGGTTAGTGGTTGGTGGTTAGTGGTTAGTGGTTAGGATTGCAATAAGAACGTTCCCTTTACATCCCTGTTTACTAACCACTAATCACTGTTTACTACTCACGAAAATTTAATTCTCGGGTCAACGAGCGTATAAAGGATATCGCTGAAAAGGCGACCCACCATCGCCATAAGGCTACTGAGAAAGATAATCCCCATCACCACGTTGTAATCGCGATTGACCATCGAATTGTAATACAAAAGTCCCATGCCATCGATATCAAAGACTTTTTCGATGAGGAGAGCTCCAGCAAACATCAACGTGCAGATTTCAGAAAGGCGGGTTGCAATTGGGATAAGCGCATTGCGAAGTGCGTGACGCACAAGAGCCTGCTTAAAGCTCAACCCCTTTGCCAAAGCCGTACGCATATAATCACGGCCCAGTTCCTCAAGTGCGGAGTTTTTCATGAGGAACGTGAGAAACGCAAATTCGCTAATCATGTAGCAGAAAATCGGGAGCGCCAAATGCTGCGCCAAGTCAAAGACCTTCCCGAAGAATGTGAAATCCTCGAAGTCATCGCTTGTGAGCCCACCTAGCGGGAAAATGTCCAAATACGAACCGCCCGCCAAGAAGATGATGAGCAAAATGCCAAGCGCATAACCCGGCATCACGTAGCCCGAGAAAATAAGACCGCTCGTAAAAGAATCAAGCTTGCTTCCGTGATGCACCGCCTTCCAGAGCCCAAGCGGAATGCAGATAAGGTAGCTCAAGAAGAACGACGTCACGCCAAAGAACAAGGAAATCGGGAATCGGCTTACAATAACATCCCAGACCGGAAGTCCATATGTGTAGCTTTCCCCGAGATTCAAGTGCAAAACATTCCATAGCCACGTGAGGTAACGTTTCCACGCAGGCTGGTCAAAACCAAAGTACGCCTGGATTTGCGCAATCTGGTCTGGCGAAAGTGCCTTGGACGCATCCACGCCACCCTTCATAGAAGCCGCTTGTTGCGCACGAGATATCAGCTCTTCCACAGGGCCACCCGGCAAGAGCTGAATCAGGATAAAGCACACCAATGAAATCCCGATTAATGTCGGGATCATTAGCAGCAAACGACGAAGGATATACGAACGCATGGTTAGGTTTTTAGGTTATAGGCAATAGGTTTTAGGATTAGTTTCACACGCTTCGCGTGTCTCATTAGGGCGGCGAAGCCGTGATTATTAGCCTAATACCTAACCCCTAAAACCTAATACTTTAATCTATCTCATTTTTCCAGAACGCAAGACGTCCATCATGTTAAACGGCTTTGCGGTACCAGCGGCAATCTGGTCGGCAAGGAAGTTCACAGCATCGACAGTGCCTTCGGCGTAAATCTTGCGGCCGCAAACATTGTGCTGGAATTCAAAGTGAACCGTACCGTCAGCGCTATCGAGGCTATAGGTATGGAAAGCGTGACCGCCGAGGTATTCTTCAGGCACATGCATGCGTTCCATCTGTTCCTTCTCGTTGCGGACCTTTTCGATATCGTCAACAGAAAAGTCAAAGCCCATCTTCTGGAAGTCTTCAACAACAGCCTTGGCGGTACCGCTAGTGTCAGCCTTGGTCTTCTGGTGGCTTTCGACAACAGAGAGCTTGTAGCCATTGAATGCCGTCGGGAATTCCTTTGCCAAGAATTCAATCATCGACTGGAAAGCGACAATCTGCTTAGCCATGTTCGGAGCGATGACACTCGGATGATTTGCGTCGGCAACGAGCTTGGCTAGGGCTTCGCGGTCACCGCCGGTCGTACCCATCACGAACGGAATCTTGTGATTCACGTAGAAAGCGGCGTTGTCGTTCACAGCCGTCGGATGCGTGTAGTCAATGCAAATCATGTTCGGATACTTAGCAAGCACTTCGCCAATGCGGGCTTCACGGTTGGACGGTTTCAAGAGCTGGATAGTCTTGCCAGCAACTTCGGCTTCGTTTTCGACGATAATTTCACCCGTCAAAGAATACGGGACAAGTTCCAAACCACGGGCAACGCAAGTTTCTGCCACGATACGGCCCATGCTTCCCGGAATACCATTAACCATCACTTGAACGGACATAAAATCTCCTATTGTTTTTCCGTTTGACAAGATAGAAAAAAAGGGCGGGCTTTAGACCCGTCCTATAAACTCAAGCTAAAAGATTAGCTTATTTGCCACGAGAGTCAATCTTATACTTTGCAGTATTCTTGGCTCCAGCCTTCTTCAAAGCCTTGATGAGGCGAGTATAACCTTCGTTCGTAGCCCAGTCGAGCACTGAGTAACCCTGACCGCACTTGGCGTTCACATCGACACCCTTGTTGATGAGGAACATCATAGCGTCGTAGTTACCAGACTTGACAGCCCAATGAATCGGCATATAGCCATCCGGGCTGCGGTTTTCGAGCGGAGCGCCAGCGTTAGCGAGCACTTCGAGCATGTCAGCCTTGCCAGTCTTAGCAGCGATAAGAACTGCGGTAGCGAGGTTCTGCGGTTCAACGCCTTCCTTCTTGAGCTGATCCAAGATGCGGACGACAACTTCCTTGTTGCCCATCATGACAGCGTTATCGATAACCGGTTCGCCATTGCCGTTGTTGACATTAGCCTTTGCGCCATGATCAAACAAGTAGTTGAGCACCATCATGTTGCCCTTGTTAGCAGCGATAGCGACGGCGTTGTTTCCGTTATCAGCCGGCTGGTCAATTTCGAAAGATGCCTGAAGGAACAAAGTCATCTTGGCGGTATCGCTATTGACCGCATAAGAGACGAACTGATTCGGCGTAAAGCCAATCTGCTTTTTCGTCAAATATCTACGAACAGACTGCGGGTCGTTCGGGTCCATGGTTTCTTCACAACCGGTCAAAGAAAAAATAAGACCAGCAGCACAGAGAGCCAAGATTTTCTTCTTCATATTATACTCCAATGAATTTTTGATTTTTCAAGTTAAAACTACACTATTTTTTTCAATTTATTCCATAAAAAACACGAATTTACACATTTTTTTTCAAAAACAAACGATTATTTCTTGTTTTTCTTGGTCGTTTTGATTTTTAACTTCTCATTAATCTTGATTTTCGTGTCTTTAAGGCCGTTCCACTTCACAATATCTTCGATCGTCACGCCATACTGGCGGGAAATATCCCAAAGCCCCTCGCCCTTCTTGACTACGTGAGTAATCTCTTCAACCTTAGGAGCGCTCGGCGCAGGTGCTGCAGAGCCCGGAATCTTAAGCTTTTGGCCAACCTTGATATTCGAAGAATTGCCCATATCGTTCATTTCACGGATGGCGGCCACCGTAGTCGAATACTTCTTCGAGATGCTGTACAAGTTATCCCCCGCTTCGACCGTATAAAGTATCGTCGTGCTGACCGGAGCTTTTTTCGAAGACTTAGAATTCGAGGACTTCGAATCAGACGACTTATCGGCCGTCTTTTTAGAAGACTTTCTAGAAGTCTTGGAATCCGAAGATTCTACAGCCTTAGCAGGTTCGACAGGGTATTCTTCGTCTGTAGCCTTGGACATCTTGCGAGGCGGACGGACGTATGCAGGAATGGCAAGCGAATCGCCAATCGTGAGTCGCTTGGTGAAGCCGCTATTGGCCTGCAACAGGAGGAACACAGGGACTTTGTACTTCTTAGCAATTTCGGCATAGGTATCCCCAGCCTTGACCACATACTTTTCGCCTTTCTTGAGGGCTACGCGTTGCTGGATAAAGCTCGTCGGCTTGAGATCAGGCTTAGAAACGTAAATCGTATCACCCTTCTTGACGTTATAACCAGTTTCAATATTATTCCAGATGCGTAAAGATTCTTGAGAAACGCCAAAGCGACGGGAAATGGAGCCGAGATTATCGCCCAACAGCACCACATATGTGCGAACTTTCGTCGGCTTTTTGCCTGTAGACCTACGCGGAGCGACTTTTACCGGAATCAACAGCGTGCGGCCCGGCTTGAGCTTAGTCTTTTTCATGTCGTTGGCGCGCTGGATCTCTGCCACGCGGACACCATACTGTTGGGCAATAACACCTATAGACTCACCTTTGCGCACCTTATGCTCTTTCCAGCTCGAAAAACCGTTCTTTTCCATGCGGTCGTAGTTCTGCACAAAAGCGGCTCGCGTACCGTATGGCAAACGGAGCAAGTACGCATCGCGATTAGGCGGTGTACACCACATAGTAAGTTCCATGTTTAATGTGCGGAGCGTATCTTCAGGGACCTTCAGGAACTTCGCAATTTCATCTAGAGAGAACGAATCGTAAACGGTAACCGTATCGTATGCCGGCAGCTGACGCTTGGTGATAGTCACATCATAATGGTTCGGGTAATGCCCAATGACCATAGCGGCAAGAATTCGCGGTACGTAATGCATGGTTTCTTGCGGGAGCTGCAAGTCCCAGTAAGTAACCGGACGGTTTCCCCATGTAGAATCGGCCTTCTTTTCACGGATTAAACGACGAATGCGCCCTTCACCGCAGTTGTAAGCAGCCATCGACAAAAGCCAATCGCCAAATTCGGCGTACAGGGTCGAAAGATAGCTCAAGGCGGCCTCAGTCGCCATTTCCGGATTGCGGCGCATATCAACCCAAAAATCAACTTCTAGACCATAGCGGATACCCGTTTCCGGGATAAACTGCCACATGCCCGCCGCTTTTGCACGGCTATAGGCCTTTACATTAAAGCCGGATTCCACCAAAGCAAGGTAGATAAGGTCTCTCGGCATGCGCTTTTGGGCGAGCTTGGCGTAAATCAGGGAGTCATAAGCCGTCTTACGGGAAAGCGAGCGAGTGATAAAACCGCGTGCAGACGTCGTCATGTAATAGATTTCCTGCATGACACGCTCGTTAAAGCGAATCGGGAGCGAGAAACGCCCGGCATCTACGGTATCCAGGAAATTTTCGATTACACGGATAGAAGCGCTATCGGCTGCATTTTCGTCGTAAGCGTCTACGCCTTCAATAGAAAGACTGTCGGCAGAAGTGGAATCATTGTCGTCCTGTTCCGACAGGTTCGGATAGACATCTTCTAAAGCCTGGACAATGCGCACAGGCATCTGCATTTTATAAATGGAATCTTCAGAACGTGTTAGCTTGCTCTTTGTAGAATCGTATTTCTCGGTTACGAGCAAGCGCAGAGATTCTTCAAGATAATGCTTGGAAACAGCCCATTGGCTATTATCCATAGCCTGAAGGCCATACTGATAATAGACCCACGAGGGCCTCGTAGAATCCCCAACAATTTCCTTACCAGGGTTTGGACCAGGTACATCAATAGAAACCTTCTCCGGCTGGATAGGTTTCCCCTGAGATGACGCGGCAAGCTTCGCCTGCTTGGGAGCGCAGGCGGTCAAAAATAAAAGAACTAGTGCAAAGCCGAGTCTAACGAATTTATCCGACCATATCACTGGTCGAAATCCATATCCTCGCCGTAGTCAGACCAAATGGGGTTACGGCCAAAGGATGGCTTGTCAAAATCGACTTCTTCGTCAACTTCTTCTTCCTGCGGTTCTTCTTCTTCCTTGATCAGATCATCTTCTTCGCCCAAGTAGGTTGGATCCGGGGTATCATCGAACGCATCACTCTTAGGACGGCGACCACAATAGTAAGCTTTATTCATATAAGCTTTCCTCCAATTTATTGCAACAATCTGTTCATGCCATATAGGATAACCCCACACATCACAAAAGCGGTCACGATTTGCAGAATGATTATCACTCTGTTAATCTTATACGCCTTTTGCGACTTTCGGTGCCATGACGGCAATTTATTTGCGGAGTTATTGTTTCTCACTTCGGAAGTGAAATATATACATAAATTTGAAAATGCAAACAGTTAATCTAAAAAAATGTCTAAATTCTTTATGAAAAAATGAAACTATTTCTATCAACACTTCTCTTTTGCGCCATTTTTCTGTTTGCGCAATCTGGATTTTCCTTTAATAGCACTGGAATCCATGTTCCTGGAGCACGAACGCTCAACCCAGGAGACCTTTTTGTCATGGGTGGTTTCGAAATGGCTAGTAGCAACAAGCCTGCAAGCCTCGAAGGATACCTTACTGATGAAACGGGCAAGGAATACAAGCTTACCACCACCCCTTCGAACACGATTCTTGGCTATGTCGGCTACGGCATCCTGGATTATCTCGAAGTCGGACTCAACCTGAATGTCCACTACGACGGTGACGCTGGGGGAACCAAGCTCAAAGGTGTGGGCTTTGGCGACATCGGACTCATGGTCAAGGCTCAACTTCCAAACCAGTCTTTAAAAGACCTGTTCAACTTTGCTGCAGCGCTCGAGATATTCATTCCGAGCGGCACAAACGAGAAAGGGCTCCGCCCGAGGCACCTTTGGTACATCCATGAAGACGATTACACCAACCCCTATTCTGCAGCCGACTTTGCGGCAGCGGGAACTCTCTACTTATCGATAAACATTCACAGAAACTTACGTTGGAATAATTACGCCGGCGTCCTTAGAGCGTTCGAAAATGGCGAAAACATTTTCACCTGGGGTTCAGGCATCACACTCTTCCCTTACGAATGGGTTTCGCTTGTCATCGAAGCTTCCGGTGAAACGAAGATTCGAACCAAAGACGTGTGGCGCGGGTTCTTGAACGATCAGCTGAGATTTTCTCCCGGATTGAAAGTCAGACTTCCGAAATTCACTACCATGTCTATCAATGCAGACCTCGGCATGGATTTGTTCAGAAAGAGGAAAATCAGTAGAGGACATGAAATCACGGTTAAGAACAAGGGACACGAATATTCTTACACCGTCCCAGGAAGTCCTCCGATTGCAGTCTCTATTAAGTTTAGCCGTACATTTGACCTCGGTGGAAGGATTGATGACTTTAAAAAGAAGATGCAAGCATGTCCCAAATCGAGTCTTTCGTTCAAGGACAATAAATACCGCTGCGCACCGGACTCCGACAACGACGGTATTGCAGACGACTTGGACCAGTGCCCGAACACGCCTGCCGAAGTGCTCATTGACGAAAGCGGTTGCCCTTTTGACCATGATAATGACGGCATTCCGGACTACAAGGACAAGTGCCCCAATACAAAGGAAGGTTACCCGGTTGATGAGTTTGGATGTATCCGCGACAACGACAATGACGGTGTTCCGAACGAGCTCGATAAATGCCTAGATTCTGCCCCCGGTGAAGAAGTCAACGAAAAAGGTTGTATTCTCGATACTGATGAAGACGGCGTTCCGAACGTCCTAGATTCCTGCCCGAACACACCTGCAGGGCTTAAAGTCAATCAATTCGGATGCTTTATGGACAACGATAAAGACGGCGTTCCTGACGAATGGGACAAGTGTCCCGATAGCGCCCCAAACGAGATTGTGAACATGTATGGCTGCCCCATTGATTCCGATGAAGATGGCATCCCGGACTTTATGGATAAATGTGAAAATACACCGCCAGGTGTAGCCGTGGACAGCGTTGGCTGTAGACTAGACTTCGACCGCGATGGAATTTTCAATGAAGACGATGCATGTCCGAATACGCCTGTAGACGCTCCAGTTGATAAAACGGGCTGCCCCACCGATTCTGACAAGGACGGCGTCGTAGACTACCTCGACAACTGCCCGAATACGCTGGAACACACTGCAGTCGATGCCAATGGTTGCCCAATTCGTGAAAAATTGAATTTGGATAAAATAGCAAGACGAATTCAGTTCCATAAAGGCTCAGAAAAGCCACTCAATTCATCTTATACAGCTTTGAGTGATGTCGTATCCATTATGCGGCACAACAAACAAATTGCCATTGAAATCCAGTGCAGTGTAAAATCGGGAGAATCGAAGGAACCTATTGAACTTGCGAATACTCGAGCAAACTTCGTCTTTGAATTCCTTGTGAACAAGGGAATCAAGGAAGAACGTTTAAAAGCTTCTGGATATGGATTGCAGTTACCGATGAACAGTCATGGCTACGCCAAGCTAAACCCTGTTGGCGTACGTCTCTTGCCATACCACATCAAAGAAGAGTCGTCAGAACTGAAATAGATTGCCGCGCTTCGTTCGCAACGAAGTGTTTTATGTTCTATCCTTGGTATTGAACAAGAACGCGATGACGAGCGCGACAACGACGTACAGCGCGACTGCAGATAAAAGCCCGAGGATCTCCGAGCCAGAGAGTGCCTCCACCTTGATGTAAAGGAGGACGGAAAGAGGCATGGCGAGTAAAAAGAGGATTCCGGGGATTTTCTGTTTCATGGAAAGCAAGATAGTAAAAAAGCCGCATAACGCGGCTTGTAAATGGCGATGCCGGAACGGTGTCCGGCATGACAAAGCAGGCGGAGCCTGTCACCCCGGATTTGTACAAGTACAATGCCCTTCGGCTCAGCTATGAAAATGCAAGCATTTTCGCAGCGTTCACCTCGGCTGCATTTATTCCGGGGTCAATTTACTCAGTATTACTTCACAGTAATCTGGAACTTCTTGTCACCTGCGTTGACCTGGTAGTAGCCCTTGAAACCGCGGAACTTGGCAACGCCATTTTCATCGGCGGTAGCGTAGAGGTCCGTCGTCCAGACCTTGTGCCACAAGTCGTAAACGCGCTTTGCAGCAGGCTTTTCGCGACCGTCCGAAGCAATCATACCGCCGTTTTTGACCCAATGACGATTGTCCCAGAAGCCCCACAACACAATGCCGTTCACAGCCGGGTGGCTAAATACGGTACGGATAAACGTTTCAAACTTTTCGGCCTGGACTTCTTCGGAGTCGTTCATACCGACCTGCCAATCGCCCACGTCAAATTCCGTGACCTTGATCGGGAGGCCAAGAGAAGCAAGCTTATCGAGACGAGTCTTGATGAGTCCCGGAATCACAGGACGCAGCCCAAAGTGGCACTGCACACCAATGCCCATCACAGGCACCTTGCGGTCGAGCATCCCCTTGATCAAACCGTAATAGCGGTCCGTTTCGCCAGCGGCCACGACATTGTAATCGTTGATGTAAAGGAATGCGCTCGGGTCAGCCTTGTGAGCCCAAATGAATGCGCTATCGAGAATGCCCCAGCCGCACTTGTTGAATGTCCAGGATTCGTGAATCGGTTCGTTCCAAACGTCGTATTCTGTAATCTTGCCCTTGTATTCCTTGAGGTCGCGGTAGATACGGGCCTTGAGCTTTTCGGCCATTTCTTCGCAGCTACCCTTGTTGCTGTAATGCTTGTCGAAACCGTAGCCCTGATGGCTCCACATGAGAGCGTGACCGCGAAGCTTCCAGTGATTCTGGGCGGTGAAGTCGGTGTATTCCTTCATTTCTTCACGCTTGATCTTGCCCTTCTTCGGTTCGTATTCCGGCCACTTGAACTGATTTTCAGAGACGCCATGCCAGAAGTACTTTTTGGCAGCATTGCGGTACCAATTTTCGGTGCTATCCTTGGTGTCGTAGAGAGCGAGCGCCGTACCGAACGGGAACGAATGACGCAACAGCTTCACGTGAACCTTTTCGCCCGGATTTGCCTTGACCGTGAAATCCGCCTTGCGGAGGCTATCGATGCGAGCGTCAGCAGCGTTGTACCATGCCGGGTCTGACATTTCGTCCATCTTTTCGACTTCGACATCGTCGAGCTGGATCCAGCCCTTTTTGAGGCCTATTTGGAACGTAATGTTGTTGAGGCCATAGCCCTTCTGGTCAGCAAGGAAAATCATTTCATAAGTCTGCCACTTGTCTGTCAAATCGAACGAAGCGCTTTCTTTTTGGCGATAGTCCGGAGGGCCGCCCTGCACCACAGAATTGATGGGCATATTACCCTTAGCCTTGAAAGTCAGCTTGTAAAAGCCGGAATCCGCAAGCCACTTGGGCGGCTGGAGCTGCAAGCCCCACCACGGATTCGGAAGTTCCTTCACCACGACCTTAGCGCCCTGGGAACCATCGACACCGAGTCCCTGCACGGCAATCTGCGATTCGGCTTTTGCTGGACCATCAGGATTGTTCCACAGATACCAGCCGCCGTCACCATACTCCATATCACCATTATTTAACTGTGCAAAAGACGGCACAGAAAGCGCCATGGCGACGGTCGCCGCAATCGCAAGAGCTTTATTCTTTTTAAAATTCATGAGGACACCTCGGTTTAATTATAGTCAGATCATTCAAATGCCGTTGAGAATGCGCATCACCGTCATCCTGAACGAATGTGAAGGATCCAGGGCTTTTATTTTCAAGTTTAAATATATACTCGAAGTGCCTTTTTCAGGCGATTTAGGGCATATTTTAGGCAGACTAAAACACAAACGAGCAAAAAAGTGTAACAAGTGTATCTAGCGAGCAATCCCCAAAATGAGGTTGAAAGCTAGTTTTTCAGCTCGCACTTGCCGACTTCATCACTCAATACAACACGATCGTTCTTAATAGCGATAACGGTCACATCCCACGATTATTGGGGAATATTTAACTATTTTATGGTCATGCATTACAAACCTTATCGCGATTTACTTTTGGAATTATTCCCGAACTATCTCAAAGTTAGGAAGCTCCCGCTCAACGGCGGCATGAGCTGCCCAAACCTCGACGGCACCAAGGGATTCTCGGGATGTAGCTACTGCAACAACCGCAGTTTCAGTCCTGTTTTTGACGAAGCTAAAGTTTCGATTCAGGAACAGCTCGACAAATTTGTTCCAAAGCTTCGCGACAAGTACCCGAATGCAGGGATTCTCGCCTACTTGCAGCCATACACGAATACGCACGCGCCGCTTGACCATTTGCGTGAAATCATCGATCCGATTGTCAAGCACAAGGAAATTGCTGGGCTTACGATTGGCACACGCCCAGATTGCCTTGAAGACGAAAAGATTGAATACCTGGCGGAACTCAATCGCAAAAAGCCGATTATCGTAGAAATCGGTTTGCAGACCGCAAACGACTTGACGCTTGCAGGCATCAATCGCAGACACACTCTTGCCGAATTTGAAGATGCCGTAAAGCGTTGCCAGGCAGCAGGCCTCACCGTCACGACGCATGTGATTGTTGGGCTCCCCGGCGAAAAGATGGAAGACTTTAAGCACACAGCACAAGTCGTTCACGACTTAAAACTTGCTGCGGTCAAAATTCACCCGCTCCACATTGTCGTGGGCACGGTCATGGCGCAAGATTTTGCCAACGGCGAAGTCAAATTGCTTTCGTTCGAAGAATACTGCGAAGCAGTTGCCGAAATGATCAAGATTATCGGCAAGGATATTGCAATTGAACGTTTCAGCGGCGAAAGCCCAAGCGAACTTTTGATTGCACCGAATTGGTGCGGAGAACGCGACAAGATTATTGCTACAGTCGAGAAATTGTTAGATAGTCATTAGTCAATAGTTATTAGTGGTTGGTGGTAAGGGGGCCAAAATGTCAATGCTGTTTACTATAATTTCTTTCGTCTCTCGTCTATAGGGCGTAAGCCCGTTCTTTCGTCTTAATAAAGAGGGGTAAATGAAACGTATTGAAGACTATATTATTGCAGTTCCAGATTTTCCAAAGCCGGGTGTTCTGTTCCGCGACATTACAGGAATTTTGGCGGACCCCGATGGATTAAAGCTCACCCTAGATGCATTTTACAAGAAACTTGAAAACATAGATTTTGATGTCGTTGTCGGGCTAGAAGCGCGTGGATTCTTATTCGGCGTTCCGATAGCAGAACACTTTCACAAGCCTTTTGTCCCGGAGCGCAAAAAAGGGAAACTCCCCCG
This sequence comes from Fibrobacter succinogenes, assembly GCA_902791475.1. Taxonomy (GTDB): domain Bacteria; phylum Fibrobacterota; class Fibrobacteria; order Fibrobacterales; family Fibrobacteraceae; genus Fibrobacter; species Fibrobacter succinogenes_J. The sequence continues at coordinate 72,529 of CADAWC010000008.1, read as the reverse complement.
CGAAACCGTCGAGGTCACTTACAATCTCGAATACGGGACCGCATGCATGGAAGTCCATAAAGATGCGATCAAGCGTGGGCAACGCGTGGTAATCGTTGATGACCTACTCGCCACTGGTGGCACTGCAAAAGCAGCCGCCCATCTCGTGGAGAAAATGGGCGGCAAGGTTGAATGTTTTGCATTTGTTATTGAACTAGCAGACCTTAAAGGTCGTGAAGTTCTTGACGGCTATCGTGTAGAAACGCTGACAAAGTTTTAAAGCAAATGAAAATGGTGACCCCGGAACAAGTCCGGGGTGACAGAGCGATTAAACACGTTTGAAGATAAGCGAAGTGTTGACTCCGCCGAACGCAAAGTTGTTCGACATGAGGTATTCCACATCCATTTCACGGCCGGAACCGGTAATGTAATCGAGCGGAGCGCACTGTTCATCGACATTATTGAGATTTAGGTTGGGGTTAAACCAACCGCGATTCATCATATTAATGCCGAGCCAAGCTTCAATACCGCCGCATGCGCCAAGCGTATGTCCGATATAGCTCTTAAGGCTCGAAATAGCGACAGAGTGTCCATTAAAGGCGTTGTACGTTGCCCAACTTTCTGCAATATCGCCATGGCGTGTTGCCGTACCGTGACCGCTCACGTAACCAATCGCTTCCGGTGAAATTTCTGCACTCTTGAGAGCAAGCTCAAGCGCAATCTGCATCGTCTCTTTTTTCGGCTGCGTGATGTGGTCGCCATCGGTATTGTGTCCAAAGCCGACAAGTTCCGCATAGATATGTGCGCCACGAGCTTTAGCATGTTCGTATTCTTCGAGAATGAGCGTCCCGGCACCTTCGCCAATGACAAGTCCATCGCGATCGCGATCAAACGGAGCGGGAGTCAATTCAGGAGTATCGTTCTTGACGCTTGTCGCAAACAAAGTATCAAACACAGCCGATTCCGTAGCGTCAAGTTCATCAGCGCCACCGGCAATCATCACATCTTGCATGCCGTACTTGATAGCTTCATAAGCATAACCGATCGAAAGGCTACCGCTTGTGCAAGCCGTATTCGTCGTGATAATGCGGCCTGTCGTACCAAAGAAAACACTGACGTTAACCGCACAAGTCTGCGGCATGGAACGAATGTAAGTCGTTGCTGTAATCTTGGAACAATCATGAGGCGGATTCAGCATCGAGAAAAAATCCAACAAGGGATTAATGCTGCCCATCGAAGAACCATAAGCCACGCCAACGCGACCAGACTTCAAAAGAGCAGTTTCTTCGGCAAGCCCTGCTAACTGAATGGCTTTATCCGCAGATGCAATCGCAAGTACAGCCACACGACCTGCGCCACGAACTTTTTTGCGGGAATATTCGGGCAAATCATAAAGAATTGGACATGCCAAGCGCGTATTCATTTGCGCATACAAATCCCATTCTTTCATGCGGACAACGCGATTTTTCAAAGTCTTGAGCGAAGCAAAAACATCTTCGACATCCATGCCCAAGGACGAAATGCAACTACCTCCAGTAACAACAACGCGACGGGTCATGCCAAGCCTCCATTCACAGAAATCACTTGGCGAGTGATGTAGGCTGCTCCTTCTGAAAGCAGGAACACAACTGTTGCAGCCACTTCTTCGGGCTTTCCAACGCGTTTCATCGGAATTGCAGGCAAGATCATATCAAGCGGTGCATCCTTAATCATTTCGGTTTCAATAACACCAGGAGCAACACTATTTACCGTAATATTACGGCTCGCGAGTTCTGTAGCCAGAGCCTTGGTGGCACCGATGAGGCCTGCCTTCGAAGCGCTGTAATTGACCTGTCCCCTGTTTCCGATGATTCCAGACACAGAAGAAATCGTGATAATGCGACCCTTACGTTTACGGCACATCGGCATCACGAGCGGATGAACGACATTGTAAAAACCGTTCAAGTTTGTATTCAAGACTTTGTCCCAATAGTCATCCGTCATGGCAGGGAAAGCGGCATCAGCACAGACACCCGCATTCGTAATCACACCGTAGTACACGCCATTTTCGGCAATGTCTTTTTCAAGAACTTCCTTGCACTGTTCACGGTCGCAAATATTGAACTGCAATGTGCGAATATTACCGCCATTGGCAAAAATCCGCTCGGCAAGAGCGTCAATCGGAGCGGAATTTCTATTGTAATGAGCGACGACTGTATAGCCTTCTTTTGCAACCGCTTCGGCAATTGCAAGACCAATACCGCCACTAGCACCCGTAATCAAGACTGATTTTGCATTATCCATATTCATTCCTCAAATTCAATTCATGCCCAAAGTAGCCTTTGGATCATCGACTTCAACCGTGTTCAGAGTTGCTGTTACTGCGATTTTATCACCCACTTTTGCAACACCATCAAACGTGACCGCTTTATCCATTCGAACGGTTTCATGAACAGTGACGACAACGGTTTCGCCATCCTTAAAAACCGGAATATCGGCTTTGAAACCGCTCACGCTCATGATGAAGCCCACCTTTGGCTTATCGCCTTTGGTGCGGCCATAAATTCCAGACAAAGCAGAAATGCTCTGGGCCATGTATTCAAATGCGATCCAAGCTGGGATTCCGCCCAAATCGTCTTCGTAGAAAAGACTATTACGCGAAATATCGATTTCCGTCGTGATATTTACATCTTCAAGGCTGTAATTTTGAACGCGATCCAGCAAAAGCATTTTGCCTTTATGCGGAACGAGTTCGCTTGTAGCCTCTTTTGTTTTAAATTCTTCATTCATATTAAATCAAACTGTTTTCAACAATCAAAGACACATTGCAACCACCGAATGCAAAGGAATTACTCATGCAATATTTGAGATTCTTTGCGGTTTCAGCGGGTTTTACCAAATGTACTGGCGGGAGATTTGCATCGACTACACCATCGAAAAGATGCGCCGGGAGTCGACTGATGCATTCGTTATTTTCGCCAGCACTTTTTAAAGCAAGGCAACAGAAAGCCAATTCCAAAGCACCCGCAGCGCCTAACGTGTGTCCCGTCAAAGCTTTTGTCGAGCTTACAGGAACATCAGCATGATTCGCTTCTCCGAAGAGACGGTTTACGGCACGAGATTCCATCGCGTCGTTCAGTTCCGTACCGGTTCCATGCAAATTCACGTAACCGATGTCTGAAGCATTGAGCCCCGCATTTTCAAGGGCGGCCTTCATCGCCTGATACGCCCCTTCCCCATCGGCACGAGGAGCCGTAATGTGGTCTGCATCAGCGCTTTCGCCAAAGCCAACCACCTTGAGATTTTTGCAATCGAGCGTACAAAGCTCATCACACGGCTCACGTGTGACCACAAAAAATACAGCCGCATCGCCAAGCGTAAGCCCGGAACGGTTCGCACTAAACGGATTTGTCGGGCGGTCACTCATCGCTTCGAGCGAGGCAAAGCCAAGAATCACCGACAGAGATGCGATATCCACGCCACCCACAATTGCAACATCGCAATTCCCTGCATAAAGGTTATTGCGAGCGGAAACAAAAGCACTAGCGCTAGAAGCACATGCTGTAGAATGAACCGAAGTCATTCCCGTGATGCCATAACGATCAGCGATAAAGCGCAGCGGGAAATCAGCACGCTGGTAATCGAGCAAATACCCCTCGGGGAATGCGCCTGTTTCCTTAAAACATCTGAGAGCCGCTACAGAAGCTTCGGAGCCATTGTCGCAAGAACCGATGAAAATACCGACGCGATTTGCCCCAAACAATTCAACCGCTTTGCGAATGGTCTTATCCATTCCGGACAACGCCGCCTGTGAAAGGCGATTAACGCGATTGTCGTACTTTTTCTCGCTTACAGTAGGTAACGAAGCAGGGTCAATAGTCGCCGCAGGGCGCATCACACCCGCCACATCATAAGTGGTAAAATTTCCACGAATGCCTTTCGTCAGTTTATCAAAGACTTGTACTTTATCGCCACCTAAAATGCAGTGGAAGCTAAAATCATTTATGTACAAAGGTCGATTATTCATTCGCTACCAAGATTGATGTGGTACTTGTATTGGCGCAATTCGTTCACCAAGTCAATTTCACTTGCCTTACGGGTAACGTGCAAAATAGTCTTCCCGTTCTCAGACAATACGCGTTCGAAATCTTGAGACTCATCCGACAAGCGCTTTTCGGTAAATGAAAAACCAGACTGTTCAAAATTATTCTTTAGCGCCTCAAAAGGATAAAAGCAAGTCTGCAAATCGGCAATCACATATTCCGCTTTCATTTTTTCGACATCGATGACCGAACTTACAAACGAAACAGAATCTTTTGCATAAGTCAACTCTGCAATTGTCGTGCCAAAACCGCTAAAGAAAACGACCGAAAGGATAGAGTCATTTGCACGCACCCAGACATCGCCACTAAAAGTCGTTGTAGACGTATCCGCAAGAGAGTTGCCCGGAGACTTCATTTTTCGGAAAATCCCTTCGAGATGTTGTGCCTCATCAATAGTTCCTGACATCGCTGTGGTCGGCAGCAAATTGACAAAGCCAGAATCAGAATAATAGACAGGCATCGAATTGGGCTTGACAAGAGTGTGCTGGCAAGACGTAAGGCAGGACATACCTAACGCAACGCTTACCCAAGCAAAAATTCTCATACCAAGTTTCATATTCAAAGCACAAAGTTAGAAAAATTTAACGTTTTGCACTTAATGGAGAAAGTAGAAAACAACATAAAATTCCAAGCAAAACGGCAAGCCCAAAAGTTTTTACAGGGATAAATGCACTACAGACAAGACTTCCAAAAGAAATCAGCGTCGTCGCTGCCGAAAGCATAATCGCTAGAGTGGTCACTGATTTTTGACGACCGCCTTCTCTAAAGAACAAAGCATAGTCAATACCTATACCGAGTGTCAAAATCACACCGACAATAGCAAAGAAATTAAATTCCATATTCAGATAGCCAAACGCAGATGCCACAAAGAAACTTGCCAAAATTGGAGCTCGCAAAATCCTCAAAGCATCAGTAAACTTATACACAACTACAAGAATAATAAACATCACAATATACGCCAAACCAACAAGCGTCAAAGAGATTCGTGAAATTTTCGTGAGCGACGCATTGATATTTTGCATTTTATTCACCGCATAGACATGAGGCAAATTCTTAGCCATTTGTCGAGCATCAAAATTTTCCGTGACATGGAGCGGGAATACGGCGCTATAATACTTTTTGCCCTGAGAATCGCCGACCGCACCAATCCACAACATTTCTAGCAGTGAACGAAATGAGTGAGGGAGCATTTTTGAATTTTCAGAGAACAAGCTTTTAAGCTCGACGTACTTTGCCCCCCCCTTTAAACCTTCGACAAACAGAGAATCTTTCTGCACACCAATTTCCGTTAAGAAATCCCGACTTGCAAGCAAACGCTGGGCATCGTCAAAAGTCTTTTTTTGAGTTTCAAGCGACGGAACAAAGCTGGACACCGCTAAATACGATTTTAGCTGTTTCTTCTTTTCAGCCCGCAAAAGACGCGATGCCAGAACTTCTTCACGTTGCAAGACTTCTTCTTCGTTATCGCCTTCTACAATAAAATAGTTGGGCGATATTCCGATATTATTCAATTTACGATTTAAAGTTTCACCCGCTTTTAGCTTGTCGCTCATCGAATAAAGACTGCTCAAATCTGTATGGATTTTGAGAGAGCAAAGCCCCGGCAACAAAGCAATGACGAAAAATACAAAAAACAGGACAACAACCCACGTAGGTAATTTAGAATAGCACTTATTGAATTTTTTAGGAATAGATACTGGAAGATTCTTTATAGACAAGCTATTATTTTTCACCTTGACATTTCGCGGTCTTTCAAACACATCGTGGAATAAAAGCGTAATGGACAAGAACGAGCTCAAAAGTCCCACAATCGAGAATACCGCCATTTGTCGCAACAACGGAAAATTCGCAAAGGTAAGTGCAATATAGCTAAATTCTGTTGTCAAGAATCCAAGCAAAAGCCCCTTAAAAATCTTGGTACGAATATTGCGAACGCCAGACTTCCAGTTCGTGAAAAAATGCACCGAGTAATCAATGCTGACACCGATTACACTTGTACCAAAAACAAACGTAAATACATGGACATTCCCGAAAACAAACCACGTAAACGCGAGCGCCGTAAAAACGGCAAGTAAAATCGTCAATATCGTTACGGCAATAGGCAAAGCCGAGCGGTAAACATAAAGGAGCAACAGCAAGATCAAAAAGATGGAAACACCCGAAATCAGAGCAATTTCAGATTTTGCTTCTTTCGAGCTTTCGTAGCTATGGAATGGAGCTCCCGACGCTGCAATACGCAATCCAGAATTTGCCTTTTCTAAAGAATCCAGCACATGGTTCACACGCCCAATCACATGATCATCTGACGCCATCGAAGAAACACTTTCAGAAAGCACCGCATTCCACATCACGTATGTCGCCCCAGAATCTTGAGCGGCAAGCACGCCATCACGCAAACTAAAATGCGTAGAGGTCATCGGCGAATTCTTCATGTAATTTTCAAAAGAAGATTCTCCAAGCAAAAACGGATCTTCTTCGAGGCGGTTCAAATTGACCATCGAAAACGAGCCGTATATTTTCTGGAGGGCGCTAAGCTTCAACGATTCGATATTTCCCGATGAAAGAGCGTCTCGGACATCATCGCCCTGAATTGTATAACGATGGTCAAACAAAAAATTGCGAGTTTCGCCCAATGTATTTTCATCAACAAAAAGTCGAGTTTCCGTTAAGGAGGGATCATCCTTAAAAAGACTATCTAGCGAAACAGCAACTTTGCGGGCAACCTGAAAATTTTCATGCCCAACGAGAACCGTAATATTTCGCATGGTGCGGTTACTGAGGGCATTTTCGGCCTCGCTCACATTTTGAATTTCATTGAAATCCGGCAAGATGGAATACAGATTAGAATCAAGTTTCCACGGAACTGAGATGCCGAGAACAATCAAAACAATATGAACAAGAGCCCAAACTTTCATAATAAGAATCCTGTACTACGGAGCCCCCGGCTGTTCTGCCGAATTTTCATTTGATGTTTTTTGATTTGAAAACTCGTATACCACAGGGGACCCCTCACCATCCGTAATAACGACTTTTTCCAAATTTTCGGATACATCCATCACAATGTTAGCAATGACTTTTTGCACCGCTTTTTCCCGCGGAACAAGCCCCACCGTATATCCATTTGACGTCTTTTCACAAAATATATTAAAGTTCGTTTCTAATTCTGAGAGATTTCCAGAAAAAACAGCCTGAATAGTTTTTGAAAACTGAGCAAAAACAGGATTATCATTCGAAGAAATGACACGAACCTGACCGTTCACGTTTCGTTCAGAAATACCAGCATCAGAAACAGTCAACTCCGATGGAAACGGCTTTTGGGTCTTCCAGACAATGCCTGAAGTTTTTGAAATGCGGAACGTCCCCGTCGAAACGAAATCACGATTCAGCTTTTTTATAGACTTCGTCTGCTTGAAATCTCCTGTCACGACATCATGGCGAGTCATTTGAAGGAGTACACTCGACAACTCCTGTTTCGACGTTGCGTTCACAGGATGGTCAAAAACGGCAGCCATGGATAAAGACATGGACAAAGCTAGGACAAGTAATAGTATCATCCTATTTAATCTACAAAAAATGCTTCTAGCCATTTTCAAGAAGTGCCCTAACTTTTTCAACAAAGCACGCCGGGCATGCCCAAAGGGATTCTCTAGTCTGCATATCGACCGCCATTTGGGTACTTTCGGCCTTTGTAAGCACAGTTCCCGATTCAGCATCCATAAATTTATAAGAGAGCTTCATGCAGACTTCGTATTCTTCGAGAGTCACGACGGCACGAATTTTTTGCATAAAAATCATGGGGCGGATATACTTGATATGCATATCCACAACAGGCCAAACGTAACCGCTGCGCGTCATTTCGTTGTAATCGTAACCGATTTTACGCAACAACGCACATCGGGCAACTTCCATGAACTTCACGTAATTGCCGTGCCATGCAACCTGCATGGAATCGACATCGTAAAATTCAATCTGGAATTCAACCGTTTCCTTGATTTTCTTTACAGCCATACGAATTAGGTCCTTTATACCGCGTAAAACTTATTGCGGATGAGTTCCAATGTATTACGCAAATCCTTTTCAAGCTGACGGTCGCATTCAAGTGGTGCGAACTTGGAGAACACCTGGTCATAAGTATCCTTCAGATTCTTGATGCGGTCTTCCGAAATTTCATTACGTTCCAAGCGGATGCGAAGTGCCTGAGCAGAAGCTAAAAGCGTTGCCGCTGCCACCTGTTCCGAAAGTTCCAATACGCGGATGCAATCACGGGCAGCAATCGTCCCCATGCTGACCTTGTCCTGGTTGTGGCATTCCGTCGAACGGCTGAACACGCTCATCGGCATCGTCAAATGCAAAGCTTCAGCGGTCCAAGCAGAAACGCCAATCTGCACCGCCTTAAAGCCGTGGTTGATATCGTAATCACCCTTGCTACCTGCAAGATTTGGCGGCAAGTTACGGTTAAACTTGATATCGACAATCATGGCGAGCTGACGGTCTAAAAGATCAGCAATATTTGCAACCATATTCTTGAGCGTATCCATCGCAAGGCAAATATGCCCGCCATAGAAATGCCCACCGTGGAAAATGTTTTTCGTGAACGGGTCGACAATCGGATTATCATTGGCGCTGTTGAGTTCAATTTCAATCAGCTGGCGCAAGAAAGCACTGGAATCATAAAAAAGACCAATCACATGCGGAGCGCAACGCAGTGAATACGGATCCTGAATTTTTTCAGGAACAACGTTTTGCACAACTTCGAGATTCAAGGCTTCACGCATCTTCTTGGCGGCAAGTCCAAGACCCGGATGCGGCTTCGCTTCGAACAAGCGTTCATAATAGTGATAGGCATTGCCCTTCATGGCAACCGTAATCATCGCCGTAATGCGGCAAGCCAAATCCGAAAGGTATTCGGCGCGGGAATAAGCCATGCAGGCAACCGCATTCATCGCCGCCGTACCATTCATAATGGCAATTGCTTCTTTCGGGCGGAACTTGTGCGGAGTAATTCCCAATTCCTTCATCACGTCCAGAGAAGAACGGCGTTCGCCTTTGTACATCACATCGCGCTCGCCAATCACGGCACCAGCCAAATACGAAAGCGGAGTCAAGTCACCGCTTGCGCCCACAGAACCTTCCTGCGGAATCAGCGGCAAGATATCATTCTGCAAGAACTGCATAATGATTTTCAGAAGAGCGTAGCTCACGCCCGAAAAGCCCTGCGCAAGCGTATTCAAGCGAACCGCCATAATAGCGCGAGTCGTTTCAGCATCAAAGTAATCGCCGAGACCGCAACCATGAAAACGTGTCAAGTTGATGGGGAGCTGGTAATAATGTTCAGGAGGCAACACCTGCGTGCAGGAATCGCCATAACCCGTCGTCACGCCATAAATGCCGCCGTGTTCAGCAAGAGCTTCATCCAGGAATTCAGCACCCGAATCAATCTTTTTCTGAAATTCAATAGAGCTATCGAGTTCAACAGCCACCTGCTTTTTCGCAATAGCGACCACATCTTCAATAGTTAACTTTTTGCTTCCGATAACGACTGTTTTCATGAGATTGTCTCCACCTATTTTTCTAATCTTTCCCAAAAGTTGTAGAAATTGTACCACTGATAAGGATGTTCTTTGCACAGCCTTTCCAACAACTCAGTGTATTCCTGCAAAAGCTTTTTCAAACGCTCCGGCCGCTCTTTACGTGAGCAGTCCAAAGACGTTTTAGCCCGCACCACATGCATTTCATATGCAGAGCGGATATTAAAATCGTGTTTGCGAACCGCAAAAATGAAATAAACAGGAGCATCAAGGATGCCCGCCAATGAAAACGCGCCTTCCGGGAAATTTGCAGTTTCCCCTAAAAACGTTGTTTCTATCACGCGATTTCTCGAATTGGCAGACGTGCGATCCCCAGCGATTACAACGAAGTTGCCATTGTGAATTTGTTCTTTCATCCACACCGCAGTATTCACATCTATGCGGTTTGCATCCACTACATGGTCCATCAATTCTGGATTCAATTCACGCAAGAGGCTGTTAAATTTTGAAGTTACCGAAAAATCAAGTACCGGGAAAACTTCAAACTTTCGCTTCGTCATGTATTCGCCATACCCAGTCAACGAACGAAGCATTTCCATATTCCCTAAATGTGAACAAATGGCAAAAGCGCCTTGCCCATTTTCGAAACCGTCCATCAACGAATGCAAATCATCATTTCGCGTTTCAATTTGGTTCAGCTTGATAGCCCCCTTCCAGCCAAGCAACTTTTCCATCATCGAAAGGGCAAATGAATAGATATGCTTATACGTCCCCAATAAATCAACGCGTTTCCCATTCGCCTTGAACACATGTTCCAGATAAACTTTAGAACGAACACGAACAGGCTTCGCTCCCAGCCAAAAGAAGAAGCAAACCACAGCCGTAATGATTTCGACCATGAACAGCGGCAGATGACATACCATCCAAAGCATAAAGCGGAAATGCCACATGCTACCGCCCACTTCCTTGATGTCCGCCCAATGCGCCTTCAAGACATCATTTGTATTCAAATTTGGGGTATTCGCGTCCATGTTATTTCTTTTTAAACAGACGGCGAGCCAGAATCAAAGGCAGTCGAATCAACATGCCAAAGAAGAGCATCGAATGCGTGAGCGAAATGGCGACATTGTCATGGAACATTCTAAAGTTCGAAACTCCGTCTTCCGGATAACTTACCTTGATTGGGTAAAAACGCATCTTTAAGCCAGCCCAAGAGAGTCGCACCAAAATTTCAATATCAAAGCCCATGCGGTTGTTACGGAAACGGCGAACCACTTTCCAAGATGTTGCAAGCGGGTACACGCGAAAACCGCACATGGCATCGGGAATGTCCTTCGAAAGCGTTTCGACAGCCACCCAGAAATTCGTGACCTTACGGCCGTTTTCACGAGATTTTGGAACAGAATCATCGTACTGCGGGAATCCACAAATCATATCAGCAGGGTGCTTTTTCGCCGCCTTCATGAAAAACGGAATAGCCTCCATATCGTGCTGACCATCGGCATCGACCTGAAGGGCGTGCGTATAGCCAGCAGCGACAGCAGCTTCCATTCCAGAGCGCACCGCACCGCCTTTACCGCGATTGACTTTGTGCGTTACAAGTTCCACATTCGGAAATTCCTTGGTGATTTGCACCAGAATTTCATGGCCTTCAGGAGCATTGCCATCATCAACAAGAATCACGGGCAGATTGTAAGAAACAAGCTTTTCGACAACAGCTCGGGACGCCTTTTCGTGCCTGTACACAGGTACAATCGCACAAAGTCGAACATCGACATTTTTTGCATCAGCTTTAGCCAAGGGATTCCTCCGGATTCATCGTGAACGAACCGCTTGAATGCATTTTTTCGTTACCTTGTGCATCAGGCATACTTGTAAAGCTAAACGTCACCTTAGCGGCATCAGCATTATAAGAAACCTTGAGCATCACAGGAACATCAGGCAAAATGGGGCTTGCGAACTTGGTACGATGAATTTTAGAAAGCTTTTTAGGCACATCCAAGAAATTTCGGGCAAGGCGAAGCACCATATCCACTTGAGCGACCGCCGGGAGCAACTTGAACTCCGGGAAATGTCCATCATAGTAATCGCTCGTTGCCGGGAACAAAAGCTTTGCCGTCAAAGCCCCCGGTTCACGACGGAACTTCAAAATCTTAAAGTTCGGACTTTCAGGCAAATTAAACAAAGCCTGGATATCGCGCATGCGGATTTTACCTTCGGTATTCTGCGGCAATTCTTCAAGATAGCGCCACTTCTTTGGAGAAACGGTATTCTCTATAAACTGGAGCAAATAATCATGGAAATAATTATTGATGGCAAGTTTCGGTAAGCCCGCAAACTTTTCACGCCCAGCCTCGTTCAGCACAATCGCGGCAGCCAAGTACTGGCGTTTGCCCACCATCGGAACCACGCGCACATCTTGAACCAAGCCTGTCTGCTTCAAGCGATTTTCCACTTCAGGGAGCGAGATTCGCTTTTCTTCAATTTTCACAATCGAATCCGAACGTCCCTTGAGCAAGAAACGACCGTCGTCATAGAGGTCCACCAAGTCCCCCGTCGTGAAACCTTCTGCTTCCAAAATGTAGCTCGACTTGATGTTCAAGCATCCATTTTCGGCAACACTCATTTTGCAAACTTCAAACGGTTTCCAAACAGCGCCATTCTTGGACTGACGATAAGCAATGCCACCTGTTTCGGTGCTGCCATAAATTTCCATCGGCCAATAGCCAACGAGTTCACTTGCTTTTTGAGCCACCTCCACAGGGAGCGGGCCACCCGAAGAATAAATAATCGGCGGGCATTTAAAATCAATCGGCTTATCCGCTTCAGCAGCCAAGCGCTTCAAGAACGCTGGGCTCGAAGCCACAACCGCAGCCTCCCCCGCAATGTTAGCAAGTTCAGTCGGGAAATCGATACGATGCCTACGGAACGGAAGTCCCGTCGCAATAGGCAAAAGCGCAGTAAACAACAAGCCGTAAATATGATGGTGGTTTACAGTACTAAAGACTTTGCGATCAACCCAGTCGTTTCCAAAGACTTTCACGAGTTCAAAAAGTTCATTTTCAAATTGCATAAACAATTTGAACACGGCCTTTGGCTCTCCCGTCGTGCCCGACGTGTACATTACCATTTCAGCCTTAGTTTTGTCGAACTTGCCGAACTTAATTTCGCGGGAATTGTCACCATCCGAGCAGTGCGCATTTTCACTAACGAGCACATCCTGAATCATCGTCGCAGGCATTCCTGCGATATCACCCGTAAAAGGCTCATCCGTCAAAAAACCGTATTCAGGCTTCTTGATTTCCTTGATAAACGCATCTTGGCGATTCGCCGTCACAAGCGCCTTGCGACCGCTTTGGAGCATCGCCAAAAGCGATACCGTAAAGAAATACGAATCTTCGCAATGCAAAATCCACGGTGTATTTTCACGAGCTTCAAGGTAATAACGCACCTTGGAAACATCGCTCACGAAATCGCCCCAGGTCTTGCCTTCGGCGACAAGCGCTCCATCCGGGCGAGAATCCTGTTCCAAATCACATACAGGAACGTATGACTGCATTTTGCTCTGCACCATTTTTCGAATCCCAAATTCCACTGTAAAAAAAATTCCAACTAAAATGTAGGAAATTAATCCGTTATATAACGACCAAACTTTATCAGACCCAATAAAAACAGTGGTTGTTGAAATGGATGTATTCACAACAAAAAAAACACACCACGCCAAAGTAACCTTATTGCAATAGCGTTCCACCGATTTTAACGACGGAGAATTTATCAGATTTTTATTCCCAAGCATTGCCATGCGGAACGCAAAACTCGGAGTCCGCCAAAGCGTAAATCCAAAAAACACAAGCAAACTCAAGTTGACAAGCACTGGATAAAACTTGACAAATAAAATGTTATCTGCAAAAAATGCAATAACCGCGCACACAAGCACAAGTGCAATAAGCACAGCCATGCGCAAGCGGTCCAACTTTGACGAATTGTGCGTAAAGTTTAGAAAATGAAAAAACGCAAGCGATAAAAGCAAGAGGCTCAATCGCCTTGGCGAGAGCCCCCAAAATTCTAACCCGCAATAAACGATTAACGGGTACAGAACAGAAATTGCGGTAAAGAGAACCTTTCCCGCGATTGATTTCATTACTTGCTTTCCGAGTGGATCAAGTTGTAGATAGCGTCCACCACATCCTGCAACGTGCGAACGGCCTTAAACACTTCCGGATCAATGTTTTTCGGCAAAAAGGACTTCAACTTGACAATCAAGTCAACGGCATCAATGCTATCCAGTTCCAAGTCTTCGTAAAGTTTGGCTTCCGGCACGAGCTTTGCTTCGTCAATATCGAAATCTTCGATAAGAGCAGCCTTGATTTTTTCAAAAATTTCCTGTTTTTCCATAAATCAACCCTTAGAATGTTCAGAAATATAAGCGGCAAGAGCATCTACAGAAGCAAAATGCTTCTTCGTTTCTTCTTTTACCGTTGAAAAAGTGACACCAAACTTTTCCTTGATGGCAATACCCAGTTCTAGAGCGTCGATGGAATCCAGGCCAAGACCTTCACCCTTTTCGTTCTTGCCAAAAATCGGAGCAGAATCTACGATATCATCAGGTGTGATATCTTCCAATTCCAAGGATTCAATGATGACATCCTTAATGCGGTTGTTCAAATCGGACATGTGTTTTTATCCTTAATTAATCTTTATGTCACGTACCGCAATATAGAAAATTAATTTTATATTAATTTACAACATATAAAACTTCCATTTTGTAATTGTTAAAATGTTTGAATTTTACAAAGACGACTCCATTGATGCAGTGAACGCCAAATTCGAAGCACAAAAGATTGCTTTTTCCCCACTAAGTTTTCAGGCAATCCGCGCACTTAAGAACATGGGAATTCTTGGCGAAATCAGCAACGCCCGCAAAAAAGGCATAACGATTTCGGAGCTTTCGCAAAAAACAGGCGTTTCGGAATACGGTGTCAAGGTTCTTGTCGAGATGGGACTTGGCATGGGAGTTGTCAAAATCAACAAGGATTCCGAAGATAACAAGGAACGTTTTACGCTCGGGAAAATCGGCTTTTTTCTCTTGTTTGATGAAATGACTCGAGTAAATATGGATTTTTCGCAAAATATCTGCTACCGCGGTGCAGAAAATCTGGAAGAATCCATCCGTGAAGACAAGCCCGCAGGACTCCCGCATCTCGGACCGTGGAAAACCGTATACGAAGGATTATCTAAGCTTACAGATCAGCAAAAAAAGAGCTGGTTCGGCTTTGACCATTTCTATTCGGACCAATCCTTTCCCGACGCCCTCTCCATTGTATTCGAAAAGCCGATCCAACACCTGTTTGATATCGGCGGAAATACCGCCAAATGGGCAATCTCCTGTTGCAAGTACAACAAGGATGTCAAGGTTTCCATCATCGACCTCCCTGGTCAGACCGCAGTCGCCGAAAAGAACGCTAAAGAAGCAGGCTTTGCCGACCGTATCGACACCATCCCTTGTAACGTCCTCGACAACGCCACCGAATTCCCTCAAGGTGCAGACGTCGTCTGGATGAGCCAGTTCCTGGATTGTTTTTCACTGGACCAGATTAAACTGATTTTGACGAAAATACGCAAGGCAATCACGCCAGAAACAGATATCTACGTATTGGAAACTCTTTGGGACAAGCAACGCTTTGAAGCGGCGGCCTATTCATTACAGGCAACATCACTCTACTTTACCTGTATCGCCAATGGCAACAGCAAAATGTACCGCTATGCCGAACTCAAAAACGCCATAGAAAGCGCGGGCTTCGAACTCAAAGAGGCTCACCACAACCTTGGTCCAAGTACACATTCCCTCCTCCGTTTCCGCATAAAGCAAGCATAACCATGTCAGACAACACCACTCATCCCAAAATCTATATCGAAAAGATTGCAAGTTTTGTACCGACAGAGGCAAAACCAAAGCCCGATGTTTCATTTGTCCCGATGCTCACAAGACGTCGTTTGAGCTACATTTCTCGTATGGTCGTTCTCGTCAGTGACCAGGTTTCTCGAGACAAGGATGGAAACAAGCTCCCCCCCTGCAAAGTCACATTTGCATCGCAATTTGGCGAAATCAGCCAGCAGTTGAAAATTTCACAAACGCTCATTGACACGGGAACGGTCTCACCCGCACATTTCAGCCTTTCCGTATTTAACGCTGCTGTTGCAAACGCCTCCATTCTCGAAACAAATACAGCGGGCTACTCCGCCGTTTTTTCTGGAAAAGACGCATTCACAACAGGACTGACTGACTGCTTAGCCGCCCTCGAAAACGAGCCTAATGACACCCGCACGTTTATCTTTGCAGACGAACTGATTCCCGAAACTTACGCACCTGTTGCAGGCGTCCCCTACCCGAACGCCGTTTGCGCACTAGCCCTCAGACTGACCACCGATGAATCTAAGGCAGACTCAGCGCTTAAAAACGTCGATGTATCAAGCCAGCTTGCACAGCTTAAGATGTTGCAGAACAATTTCGACACCGCCGCAGAACAGGCGATAGCATTTCTCTGCGCTATCGATATGCAAAGGAATTAGCCCCGATGATTCAAAAGATTTGCTACGTCTGGCATATTATCGTCAAACTGTTCAGTTTTGCACTTTTTGGCTCGTTTAGCCTTCTAGTTGCGCTATTCGGTTTCCCGATTATGCACGTTTTTGCCGGCTTTTCAGAAAAACGATTCAAGACCATAGCACGCAAGCTAAATCATTTATTTTTCATCATTTACATCAAAATCATCAGCTTTATCGGCTGCATCCGCGTAAACGTCGAAAACAAGGAAGCCCTCGCCAAACTCCGTTCCAAAGTCGTCATCGCAAACCACCCCTCCATCCTCGATGTTGTCATCTTGTTTTCGCTCGTCCCCAACGCCGATTGCATTGTCAAAGGCGATCTCGTCAAGAACAAATTTGTTTCACTGATTATCAGAAACCTCTATATTCCAAACAACATTCCTTTCGACGATCAGCTAGAACTTGCCAAAAAATCGATGGAAGAGGGCAATAACCTCATCATTTTCCCAGAAGGTACCCGTTCAAAACCCAATGAGCCTTGGGAATTTAAGAAAGGTGCTGCCAGATTTGCTCTTTACTCAAAAAATGATATAATTCCTGTTTTCTTTGGCGGGAATGAAAAAATTGGCATCCGCAAACACGATAAAATATTGCAGTACCACCCCACAGAACGCTACCAGTACAACCTTAAGGTCCTCGATCCGATTTCGGTAAAGGAATTTGAGGACGTCCCTATGACCAAAAGTGCTATCGTTCTCACGAAAAAAATGAAGGATATTCTCGAGGCAGAACTTCCAAACAAGTGAATATTATCACTTATTTTTGCAAATCAGCCCCATATATTCTCAGATTATCGTTTATTTTACATTTTAGGCAAAAAAGTTCTTTTATTTTTTCCTTACTTTTGCTAAATTATATGTAAGAACAATCGCTCATGAACTTTACACAGGGCTGCTCATTTAGGCAGTCTTATGTAAAGTTTAACGAGTATAAACGAGGACTAGCAATATGATCAAAAAAATCTTAGCGGCATCTCTTGCTCTTGCAGCATCAATTTACGCTACCGAACGAGTCTATATGGCTCCGTTCAACATGATCGGGTTAAACGAGAATTTCGCATTGCCTGCCGAAAAACTCCTCAACACCTATATCGAAGATAACAAGAACTTCATCTTGCTAAACTACACCGAACAAGACTCCGTCAAGGCTGGCGACCGCGTTGCCGCCAACAAGAAGGCAATCGAAAAGAACTGCTCCAAGTTCATCATTGCCGAATTCACCCGCCTCGGCGAAAACGTCATCACCTCTTTCAAGCTTTATGACGTAAACAACGAAACCGCCGTCTGGAGCGACCGCCTTAAAGCAAAGAATCCGGACGATTTTGACCCGATTATCCAGCGCGTTGCCCGTAACATCGGTACAGACAAGAAGGCTACCGATGACGATGATATTTACTCCGTGACCGAACAGGAAACGAAGACCCGCAAAAAGAAGAGCATGTCCTCTTATATCGGTGGCCAGATTACAAGTATGGTTCCGGTCAATCCCAATGCAAAATTTGAAGGTGGTTTTGGGTTATTCGTGCTCTACGATGCCAGAAACTGCTTGTTCGGCTTCGACTGGTCTATCAACAATATCGATTCCAAGAAAACTCATAGACCGACCCTTTCTGGCTTAACTCTCTCTGCCTACTACCCATTTGGCACCAAGAACATCACTCCGTTTATCGGCGGCGGTCTCGCTTACAGCAGACGCAGCGTCGAACTCGACACCTATCGCTATTATGACGAAGACGACGAAGTGGTCTCTAGTGGCCTTACCGGCGAAATTGGCGGTGGTGTGATCCTCAACCGTGCTAGCCGCGTGATGTTCATTGCACAGGTCAAGTACTTTGCGGACTTCTTTGAATCTCCGTTTGTCGAATATAGAGATCAAAAGGTCGGAGATTACGGCATGAATACTCAAGTCATAACCAAGAACTACTATATCAACGGATTTAAGTTCAGCTTGGGCCTCGGCTTTGGTATCTAACAGCAAATAATATTTTTTATCTTTAGCCGTGAAAACAACATTATTTCACGGCTTTTTATTTGAGGTTTTGTATGATAAAAACGAAAAAGATTTTCAAGAAACTGTGCTGTGTCGCGATGGCTTGTGCAACCACGCTTCTCTTAAGTTCTTGCGCTGGCTCGTATGACAGATATCAGGAAGAATCTGACAAGTACAAGCCCTGCAACTGCGACGGTTACCACATGAACCACGCTGAATGGCATTACGTGGACAGGTTCGGTCAGAAAGTCGATGTGATTGGCAAGTGCACTAGAGGCATGAAGAACGGAAACTTCGATTTTTACGTCAACGGAATACAGGTCGCTCGCACAAAGTTCAGCCGCGATGAAGAAATCAAGACCAAATGCTTTATTAACGGCGTACAGACTTACAACTTGTACACTTGCATGAGCATCAACGCTAACGGAATGAATCCCAATGTTCAAGGCAATAATCAAGCTCCAGCCGTCCAGGCTCCTGTCAAAAAGAGCGTTTGGGACTAACAAAATACTCTAAAAATTTTTATCTTTAGCCGAGAAATCATAGCCGATTTCACGGCTTTTTTATTTGAGGTTTACAATGGCTAAGAAGAAAGATACCCAGACTAACATGTGGACAGGTCGTTTTGCTAGCGGCATGGCCCAGAGCATGGTCGATTTAAGTTTCAGCTTGCAGTTTGATGCAGAACTCATCGAAGAAGATATCGAAGGGAGCATCGGACATGGCAAGGGTCTCGTGGAATCGGGTGTACTTTCCAAGGCCGACTACAAGAAAATTTGCGATGGATTAAAGAGCATCCTCGACGACTACCACGCCGGCAAAAATCTCTGGTGCGATAGCGACGAAGACATCCACATGGCCGTGGAACGCGTGCTCACCGAACGCATCGGTGCTCTCGGCAAAAAGATTCACACCGGCCGCAGCCGCAATGACCAGGTCTGCACGGACTTCAAGCTTTACATGCGTCACCGCGCTGCAGAAATCCGCGCCCTTGAAGTAGATCTTATGGAAACGGTTTTGGACCTTTCCAAGAAGTACTTCGGCAAAATGATGCCGGGCTATACGCACTTGCAGCAGGCCCAGCCGATTTACTTTAGCCATTACCTCATGAGCATGTTCTTTGCCGTGAGCCGTGACGTGAAACGTCTCGACAACTTCTTGGAATTGCACAGCCAGCTTCCGCTCGGCAGTGGCGCCATGGCTGGTTCAGCATTTCCGTACCACCGCGCTCTCGTTGCCGAAGCCCTTGGCTTTAAGGACGTGAGCCCGAACAGCATTGACGCCGTAAGCCATCGCGACATGATGCTCGAATTCGAAGCCGATCTTGCGATTATCGCGAACACGATGAGCCGCTACGCCGAAGACTTTGTGAACTGGAGCTCTTGCGAATTTGGATTCCTCACGTTGCACGACGCATTTTCCAGCGGTTCTTCGATGATGCCGCAGAAGAAGAATCCGGACTCCATGGAACTCATCCGCGGAAAGTCTGGCCGTATGCTCGGAAACTTTTCTGCACTTTACACACTCGTGAAGGGCGCTCCGCTCAGCTACAGCCGCGACTTGCAAGAAGACAAGGAACCGGTATTCGATAGCGTCCACAACGTGAAGGTGATTCTCCGCGTGATGAAGGAAGCTTTGGAAACGGCTCGTTTCAACTTCGAGACGATGCACGCCAAGATGCTCCCGGCGCTCCTCGCAACAGACCTCGCCGACTTGCTCGTGGAAGCAGGCGTTCCGTTCCGCGACGCCCACCACGTCGTGGGAAGCCTCGTCGGTGATGCAGCACGCCAGGGCAAGCAGTTTACGGAACTTTCCGACGAGGCTTGGGCCGCCGCAGGCGTCCCGGACGTCGCCAAGATGAAGAAGACGCTTACGTTCGAATACAGTATCAGCAAGCGCAACATCGAAGGCGGTACGGGCCCGAAGTCCGTAAAACAGCAGTTCACGAAGGCAGCCGCACTCCTCAAGAAGCTCAAGAAGTAATTGCCTCCGAAAAATGGCGACCCCGGAATAAAAGCAACCAAGGCGAACGCTGCGAAAATACTTGCATTTTCATAGCTGAGCCGAAGGGCTTTGTACTTGTACAAATCCGGGGTGACATTACAAATGTGAAAATGCCGTGCATTCAAGTGCACGGCATTTTTGCAATAACCATTATTCCATCAAAACGTTATTCAAACTTTATGCATCGGACGGAGAATTCATCTGAAGTGCTGCGGAGGACTGCACTAGGTATGCTATAGTAATTGATCCATGCCGCTAAAGCGTTATTTCCTTCAGCAGCATCCGAAAGCCAGAAGTAAGCGCTTGTCTTCAAGTCAAAGTAACCACTGCTTTCGCGCCCGCCAGCCGCCTTGGCATCAAAGCCCCAAGAATTGAGACCTCTAGAAGCCTTGTCGCTCCAGGTTGTTGTAGAACGCAAATGGTTACTCGAAAAAGCGGACCCAGCCAAGCTCTTGAAGATCGATGAAGACGGTAACATCCAACCTTCTGGACAAACGGTCTTGGCGGCTTCATAAGTATAAAGTCGACCGAATTTTTTGCAGTTTTCCTGGTCGTCATTATAGCAATGGCTTCCCTTGACATCCAAATTCATGTTGTCAGCCATCCAAGTAACTCCTTTAATTTCAACAGTTCTATAAGACTGGCCATCGATTTTCAGAGTACCATAGTTATGCGGCATTTCTTCTATGAACGAAGAATCAAGCGCTCCCGTGACTCGCGCATTATAAAGACTCACAACACAACGAACGGACAAACCATGGTCTTTATAAAAATTGCCTTCCTGCAATAATTCAACATCGTGGCGAAGCTGCAAGCCGTAAGCCGTTCCCGCATCTTTTTCCGATGAAGACCAGAAGAAAGCAATTTGACCAGTGCTGAGGAATGTTTCTCCATCGTTATTGCGGCGCCCAGAAGCCAATGCGTTAAAGCCAAAGCGGTTCGTCGGAGCAGGCACCTTGTCAGATTCATCCCATGTTTTAGTAGACTTCAAACTTGTGCCAGATCCTTCCCCATTGTTGTTCAAATCCACATACTGCATCAAATTCTGCCATTCAGACGGACTCGGCAAATGCCACCCCGCAGGGCAGATGCCTTGCGTATTGTTACCATTGTCTCGCCCACCATACGTTGAAAGGAACTTTTTATCCAAATCCATTGCCGCAGTCCAAGAATAAAGGCGACCGTACTTGGTACATTTTTTGTCGTCTTCATGGCACCAGGAATTGCCCTTGAGATTCTTCATGCTCGTAGAATCGGCATAACGAAGGTTCTCCGCCATCCAATAGAGGCCATCAATCAAAGTAACACTATATTCATTGCCATCACGACTGTCTATAAGCTTGCCGTCCTTAATTTCAGCAGGACGTTCAACACTCTTTAAAACATGTTCATCAGCAGGAGAGCAACCTACAAGACCACCAACAGCAACAGATGCGGCTAACAGAAAATAATTCTTCAGCTTCATAAAGAACCCCTTTTAACGTTGTTTACACAGATAAATGTATATTATTTTTTGTCTTGCGGAACTAGTCTGTCTACAATTCTAAACAAATCGTTGTAAATTTCGAGGAAGTCTTCGATCCAAATCGGATCGTGTTCGCCAACGATGTGGAACGTTTCCTCGAGCGTATGGAGCGAGTTGTAAAGGCCCACGGTCGAACCGGCCGGCTGGACGTATCCACCACTGTACGCAGACGAAGCGACAATGCGGGCGCGGTAACTGCGGCGGAGGCGAGCAATCAAGGCACTGCGGAGGGCCAAAAGCTCATCGTGCGCGACAAGGAATTCACCTTTCTGGATCCATTCTTCGACTACGTTCAAACGGCGATTGATGGAATCGCGTTCGGTTGCCGGCACAAGCATTTTCTTTGCATCGAGCGTTGAACGGATGCGCTTCACAATGTTGTTCAGCAAGTCCGCATTCCAGAAGATCATCGGCGGGCGCACATCCCCCGTGTTTGTCTCGAGAGCGGGCTTGTGGGCTTGAATCCAGCGGTCCAGCTTTTGCGCGACTAGTTTTGCCTCGGGATAACGGTCCACCGCCACATATTCCTGGGCACGCGTGTAAAGCGTATCCGCATAAACCATCCGCCAATGCGAAAGTTTGCCAGTCTTGCGAATGGCATCTATGCTAGCCTTGATTTCGGACAGTTTTTCGGTGAGCTCTTCCATTAGGGCGTCACCTCAGCTGTTTTGTTGGACTGGAGCGGAGTCACACCGATTTCCACGCGACGGTTCAAACGGCGATGTTCTTCGCTATCGTTCGGGTACTTCGGGCGGTGTTCGCCAAAGCCTGCGGCAAAGAGCCTATCGGGCGGGAAGCCCATTTTCACGAGCATCTTGACCACGTTCACGGCACGTTCCGTAGAAAGGTTCCAGTTCGTATAGGATGTCGAGCCGCTAAACGGAATGTCGTCCGTAAAGCCACTCACCATGATCACGTCCGTAGAATCAAGAGCTTCCAAAAGACCCTTGCTGATTCCGCGAATCACGCCCTCGCCTTCCTTGGTAAGGTTTGCGCCGTTAATCGGGAAAAGGAAGCTCGCCTGAATCTGGATTTTGCCATCTTCGAGCGCGATAAGGCCAGCTTCAATGGAAGTCTGCAAGCTCTTGGACAAAAGCGCATTGCGTTCTGCCGCAATCTTACGCATCTGTTCCTGGCAGCTAAGCACTTCTTCTTCGGTACGCGTCAAGTCTTCCGCTTTTTGTTCCTTGAGGGTCGCCATCGCCACAAACGCAAGGATAAAGAGCGAAACGAGGGCCACGCCCAAGTCCGTGTACGCCATCCATGGATTGCTATTTTCGTCTCTATTGCGACGCATGATTAACCTTCAGCTTTAGGTTGAGCGGGGATTGCAGAACGCTGTGTCTGTTCGAGAACTTCGAGCAAGATTTCCTGAGTCTTGACTGCATTTTCCATGAGCACTTCGCTGGCGCGTTCATGGAAGGCTTCGAGAGACTGGTTGAGATGTTCAATAAAGTTGTCTTCTTCTTCGTGTTCTGCGGTATCGCCGGAGAGCTTTTCGAGAATCGTTTCGAGGCCGCTACGCAGCATTTCGAGGTTGGCGCTGAGTTCGGACTGGTTCACGCGCATAAGTTCTGCGGTTTCCACGATGTTTCCGCCAAGAGCGTCCGTAGCTTCTTTTTCCTTGATCACGCGATTGTCGATGCTTTCGGTGAGAGCCTTTTGCGCTTCGAGAAGCACAGAAGATGTTTCGGAAAGCTTCTGGAATGCGCCGAGAATGTCAGAAGAAAGGGCGCCGAGCTTTTCGGAGACATTCTGAGAAAGTTCTGCAGAACCAGCCTGCGCCTTTTCAGCAACCTGGAGTGCCACGTTCTTGAGCGTTTCGAGACCTTCGCGCTGGGAATCCACGTTGGCAGTCGTCTTGTCTTCGAGGCGCTGCATAAAGTCTGCCCACTGTTCGCCCGACTGCTTGACCTGTTCAGCAACGGAATCACCAATGCTCTTAGATGCTTCGTCCATTGCATCCTTTGTAAGGTATGCCACATCCATCGTGCCCTTCGCCACATCCTGAAGGCCAGCCTTAACATCGGATGCAACGCCATCAAGGCCAGCCTTGACGTCAGAAGCCACACCGTCGAGCGAGCTCTTGACACCGGCAGAAAGACCATCAAGACTTGCGTTCAAAGCAGCAGAAATACCATTGAGTTTATCGTCAAGCTTCGACGGGATAGCCTCAACAGACTTGGAGAGCGCACCGATATTTTCATTGATCGGGCTGAAAGCGTTCGTCACAGAAGCGCCAACAAGCTCGCCAAACTTCTGCGTTGATTCGTTCATATTCGCCACAGCACCAGCGAGAGAATCATTGACTGTCTTGATAGAAGAAGAAACATCCTGATTCAGCTTCGAGGTCATAGCGGAGAGTTCTTCGCCAACCATGGAAACAACACCAGCCAAACCTTCCTTGACCGAAGAGGCGATTACGGACAAATTCTTTTCGACAGATTCAAAGAGGCGTTCAAGCTCGTTCTTGTCTTCTTCAATCACGCCTTCTGCGCTTTCATCTTTTTGCATATCGAGCGTGAAAGTGTCGAGGTGCGCCATGAATTCATCGCGCTTGGAGCTGAGCACCGTGCGGCTTGCGCTCAAAATCAAGGCGGCAAACAAACCACAAAGGCTAGTACCGAAAATGCCCTTCATGTTCTGAAATAGCACCTGGATCGTATCGAGCGTACCCTGCGTCGTAGAATTGTCAATCGCACCACCAGCGGTTGCCACAGACTGCATAAGGCCGAAGAACGTACCCATAAGGCCAAGGAGGATGACCGTCGAACCCACGCTGCGGTTGAGCGGAATCGAAGACTCCGACGAAAGTACATCAAAGGCAATCGGAGAATCGAGGCGGATGTTCTTTTGCAACAGACGCTTTGCAAGTTCAATTCTCTTCGCGACAACGCCCGTTCCCGGCTCCGGATAAGCGTTCCCTTTTTCGCAAGAATCGATAACTTCGTCTTCGGCGATAATCTGCTTCATCTTGCGGATGGCAGAAAATTGCTCCACCAAGTAAACAGCCATGATAGCAATCATGATGATCCAGCCAAATGCCGGGGCGCCAAAGTAGAGAGCGCCTGCGATAAGGGCTACAAAACCCACCACCGTCAAAATAAGAATCGTATTGAATGCATTTTTCATTTTTTACCTACACATTCTGCGCTTGATAAGGAGCGACTGTTTCAAACAAGTTTAACTGACCGCGAGAGAACCCGCGAAGGAAAAGGGACCATTTGCTCTGGTACCATTCGATAACCTGAGTCGTAAGCCCTTGGGCGTAATCACAAAAATCATCCGTAAACGCAAGGAAGCAGTTTTCGTATGCGTAATGCGGGTTCCAGTAGCGCCCCACATTGCGAGCGCAGGACATTGCGGACGAATAGTAACGGACAGGACCTTTAGAGGCGAACGCCGCCGCAAAACGCTTTTTCGCAAGCGAATTCAAGGACGTACGGAGCGAAACCACCATGGCGTTTTCTTTTTCACGAAGCGAAGCTTCGAGGCATGGCAAGAGCTTTGACACCGGGTCCACCGCACTTTCAGAAAGCCAGTACTTGCAAAGTTTTTCTTGCAACTGCATCACGCGACCATGCATACGCACAAACAACGGTTCGGCATCGCTCACGAGCAAGTGGATCGTCGCCGAATAAAAGTTGTTGATGTCCTGCTTGTTGTTCTTGACCGTAAGAGCCCAGCCCTTTTCTTCGTCATGGACCAAGAAATCACCGCCTTCAAGCAAGAGTCGCAAGACTTCATCGGTCGAAAAACGCTGGATCCACTTGGCGCGGAACTCGCTATAAAGTTTTTCGCAATCCTTGAAAATCTGCGGGAATCCCGATTCGCAAAGTTTCCAGGCGGATTCGCTATACGAGATGAGCTCGGAACTGCCGACGTTTGCATCCGGATTGTTGAGCATGGCATCGAGATGTTCAAAGAGCGCAATCGACCACGTGACCATCATGGACTGAGAAAGCGTCGCGACAATAGCCGAGCGATTCGGACGCACGGCCAAGCGTACGCTTGCCCCTGTCATCTTACGTATGGCTCTACGGAAAGCTTCTTCCACGACTACCTCTTAGAAACGCGCTTCGATGTTGTGCCACACGTTGCGGCGGACGCGCTTTTTACTCGTCTTCAAATCAGCGGCTTCGCTGCGGATATCGGATTCCTGGTTGTTGCGAATCAAGTCCGTATCGCCATCGAGCTTGCCTTCGGTTTCGAGATAAAGTCCATAGACGTTTTCGGAGATGCTTGTACCGTTCGAAACAACACGACCTGCTCTCACAGACAAGGCATAACGGTTGTGAGCAAACGTGCAACGGGCAAGCGTCACATTGGGGCTTTCATCGACCCAGAGACCATAATAGTTATTGAAGAAATTGACGTTTTCGAGAGTACCGCTAGAACGGAAAATCGTATTGCGGAACGCATTCTCGACGGTCAAGTTCTTTATTTCAAACGGTTGTGCGCTAGACATGATGTGGAAACCATTCCAGTTCGCCACAGAATCGGCACCGCTAAAGACGACGGGTTTATCGTTTGTACCCGCAATTTTTACCGAGCCCTGGATCATGAGCTTTGCAAATTCGCCCATCAAAACGGTCACGCCCGGTTCAATGACTAGCGTATCCGTAGCGCCGACAACCACGCTCTGTTCGAGCACGTAAGGGCTATCCTTTTCTTGCAAAAAGACCTTGTTGTTTTCGGCCACCGGAAACGGCATACCCGAAGCGACAGCCACGCTAGCAACAGTCGCCACGGCCACAAGAGAGGAACAGATTAAATTTTTCATTGGACGTTCCTCAAGGTGATTTTCTGATTGACGTTCATGCTCGGAAGCGTATCGCCAGCAACGAGGTCGCGTACATCAATAACTGCCACAAGATTCATTTCGGCAGATGATATAATTCCATGAGTGACATCAAAGAGAACCATGCCATCGCCCACGACATAGTCGCTACTCTTCAGCTGTAAATTCGAAGTCGTGTCCGGGAGTTCGAGGTATTTCACGCCCATGTGGATTTTAGCCATGCGCACGCCATCCTGGAGGAAAACGTCTTGCAGCGTGAATGTCTTATAAACGGTCGTGGAGCTATTGCCCTTGCCGAAAATCGGCATCTGGCGTTCCCAAGATTCACCAAGCTTGACCGGCTTTTCGGGGAGAAGCGGCTGAGCCTTGAGGAAAAGCGGAATGAGATTCAGATCATCTTCGGAAGGCATTTCGACCGCATTTTCAATAGTCGGGTCAGTGATGATGCCATCGTGATCAAGCTTGAACTGGAAATTCTGAATGGATAAATACTTTTCAATGTTGCGGAATTCATCAACGGAGCGCTTGTCGCTTGTGTAATCGACGGAATCGATTTTCATCTCAAAGCGGCCCGAGCCATCGTCATACGACATGAGAAGGCTCATCGTGCTGCGGACATTCACGTGGGTCCGCATGGATTCGGGTTCGTTGATGGAATCGCCAGGGATGCTTGCATTCAGCGTCGATTCGAGAACGAACGTCTGCGGAGAAACGGTCTTCGTGTTAAAAGAAAGATGGATTTCGTTCCGTTCGCAGGAACAAAGGGTCATTAACGCAATAGAGAGTGTTGAGAGCGCGGAGAATGCGCTAAACTTGGTAAAATTCATGTAATGAATATAGTAATAGATTAGTGGTTAGTGGCTAGTAGCTAGTAATTAGAAGGGGATTAGAGACGACAAATGCATAGACCGAGAGTCGCGACAAAGCTTGCTTTGGCATGACCGAGGTCAACATTTGGGATTAAAGCGAAGCGATAATCCAAAGACGAGAGAAATGTAAGGCGAAATAAGTGATTAGTGGTCAGGGATTAGGGGTTAGGAGTTAGGGATTAGAATCATAATCGCGGCTTTGCCGCCCTTTACTAAGTGCGAAGCACGTGAATCTTTTCCTAAAACCTATAACCTAAAACCTAAATTCCTTTATTGCCCGAATCACCTTTTTCGAGGCGCATCTGCTGGAAAAAGCCTTTCAAAAGGCCGAGGCATTCGTCTGCGAGAATGCCACCCGTGACTTCTACCGTGCGCTTGAGTGCATTGCCGGTAATGACATCAATCGTCGTACCACAGCCACCAAAACGAGAATCCGGAGAACCGTAAACAATGCGGGAAACACGGCTGTTGAGGATGGCTCCTGCGCACATAGGGCATGGTTCGAGCGTCACATAAAGCGTGCAGCCGTCCAAGCGCCAGTTGTCAAGCGTGCTTGCAGCCGTGCCAATAGCGATAATTTCGGCATGAGCCGTCGCGTCCTTGAGCTGTTCGACCTGATTGTAGCCCTTCCCTATCACGACTCCGTCTTTTACGATGACGCAACCGATGGGGATTTCCTTAAAGTCAAATGCAATCTGGGCCTGACGAAGCGCCATACGCATAAATTTAACGTCGTCGGAATTGTCAGACGAGAGACGTGGTTCGACAGGCTCACCAACCTTGGCGAGAGACGAGAGATTTGCGTTGTTGTCGGTTACGTTATTCATACCTACTTCAACCCTCTTCCGTACGCGCAGTAGGAGTCTTCTTGCATGTAGTCGCCATCGTGGTAGTAAGCGGCACGGGCACGGCAGCCGCCACAGCGGTCGTTGAACTTGCACTTACTGCAAGCGCCCTTGTACGCCTTTGTACGTAACTGTTTGAAGATTTCGGCATTTGCCCAAATTTCGTCGAACGGCGTATCGTGAACATCGCCCGCTTCTTCCATCATGTAAGCGCAGGGGCGCACCTTGCCAATCGGGCTTACGATGCAGTAGTCAAGGCCAGCGAGGCAACCGCGGCTGTAACGCGTCTTGATGTCGAGCTGGTCTGCGATGCGGAGGAACTGCGGAGCGCATGTGGGCTTCACCGGGATTCCGAGCGTGCGGCTCTTTTCCATAATCTTGCGGAGGAGTCCTTCGTATTCGGCAACGCGCAGCGCATGACCTTCGATTTCCTTGCCACGCCCCACCGGAATGAGGAAGAAAATCTGGTGGTTCACGGCACCGATTTCCTTGACCCAGTCCATGATGTCAAAAATTTCGTTCTGGTTCCAGTCCATAATAGTCGTATGAATCTGGAACGGGAGGCCAGCCGCCTTGCAGTTTTCGATGCCCATCAATGTGAGTTCAAAGGCGTTCGGAAGGCCACGGAAATCATTATGACGCTTGGGATCAATGCTATCGACGCTGATACCCATTGCCATGGCACCCGCTTCCTTGAGCTTGAACGCCAAATCATGTGTAATGAGCGTTCCGTTCGTGCCAAACACCGGGCGGAGTCCACGTTCGCGGGCATGGGCCACAAGTTCCACGATATCCGGGCGAGTCATCGGTTCACCACCGCTGAAAATCATGATCTTGAATCCGGCCTTTGCAATTTCGTCGATAAGCTTGAGCGCTTCTGATGTCGTGAGTTCGGCAGACTTGTTTTCGCCTGCATCTTGATAGCAGTGTTTGCACGTCAAGTTACATTTATTAGTTGTCATCCAAGAGACGATCATGCCATAGACCTCGTTCAATAAAATACTTTAAAAAAAAATAGTTTTTTCAAAGAACAACGGCATCCAATAAGGGTATCAACGTATGTTTTTCTTTTATAAAAGATAGCCATTTGGGAATAAACAAGTTTTTACACAAAAAAAGAACCCTAAAAAAAAACTATTTAATTTATTTTCTATTTTTTCTTGTATGATAAAAATAACAGTCTATATTATAATTGCTATAGCATGTCTTTTTTTGTGTCTTTACAAGTCAAATTTTTGGAAAGACCTCGTTTTCTTGTTTAAATCGAACAATCCTAACGTAGAAGACAAATCTTTTTCTTCATTAAATACAAAGCTACAAAATGCCAACAAGAAAATAATAAACTTGTTATATACAAAGAGCTATGAAGACATTCTACAAACCCTATCCCTGCGAGATGCCGAAAATAAAAATATTTTTTCATATACCATTATTTTGACAGCTTTATTATCAGCACTCTTTTTTTTCGGAAAAATTCTATTCAATCCAAATTACAAAGAAATTTTTTTCGCACTCGTATTTTGCTTATCAATCAGCGTTCTTTGTTTAATTGTTTCAACCATAGCTTATTTCAAAGCTTTATCATTCCAATATGAAATTCCAAGGGATATAGCCTCTATTATTGATTATGATTTAAGAACCATAAAAATAAACAGCATCGCAACTAACGCTTCCGGAGCATATAAAAATCTTCTTGCAAATCGCGATAAAGTAAAAACCTGTAAAATAGCAAAGAAATATATGAAGATTTGTTTAATATTCTACTTGTTATTCTCACTTGCCGTTTTTTTACAGAAACTAGCTCCATTTTTTAAATAGTTATCAAAAAGGAATCGAATGACAAATTCACCCAAAAAACAAGTAATCGGACCAGAACCTCCACCACCAATAAATGAATTCAAAATAAGAAACGATTCAGCTGTACAGAGAAACTTTTCAAAAAATTGTTTCGATCAAAAGCAACCGCAACAAAACAAAAAAAATAAATAATCGTTATAGAAAAGAGTCTAGCATAAAGCTAGGCTCTTTTTTAAACGATTCTTTTTGATATCATATTCTTCAAATTCCATTTTCTATCATAATATATCCTATTATACCCCTATATAATTACCGTTACTATCGCAAAAATACTATCTTAGAAAAGAACGATCCGAAAAGGAGATTCCCGCTCAGTGGCGGGAATGACAATGCAGATTTTTATGAATAGAAGAAGAGTTGTTATTACTGGTATGGGTGCGGTGACCCCCGTAGGCAAGTCCGCCCCCGAACTTTGGAACGCCATTAAGGCAGGCAAGTGCGGCATCGGCCCGATCACATTGTTCGATGCTACGAACTGCCCGGTGAAAATTGCGGCAGAAGTCAAGGATTTTAAGCCCGAAGAACATGGCATCGACCCGAAGGAAGCCCGCCGCATGGCCCGCTTCACGCAGTTTCTCGTCGCCGCCGCTAACGAAGCGGTCAAGGACGCAAGCTTAACGAAGGAAGAAATCGCCGCAGACACGACTGGTATTGTCGCCGGTAACGGCCTTGCCGGCATGGACGTTGTTGAAGAAACTTACTGCAAGTACCTCGAAGGTGGCCGCCGCCGCGTCTCGCCACTCGCCATGCCCGAACTGATTGCAAACGAAGCATGCGCAAACGTTTCCATCGCACTTGGTATCACAGGCTCCGCCTGGACGGTCTGCACCGCCTGTGCCTCCGGCACGGACGCCATCGGCGTTGCCCTTGATGCCGTCCGCTCAGGCAGGCTTGACGTCTGCCTCGCCGGCGGTTCCGAAAGCGCCATCACGGATTACTCCATCAAGAGCTTTGCAGGCATGCACGCCCTCACCGACAAGTTTAACGACGCCCCGGAAAAGGCATCCCGCCCGTTCGACAAGGACCGCAGCGGTTTTGTCATGGGTGAAGCAGGAGCCATCCTCGTGCTCGAAGAACTCGAACACGCCAAGGCCCGCGGTGCAAAGATTTACGCCGAAGTCGCCGGTTACGGTTCTTCTGCTGACGCTTACCACATCACAAGCCCGCGCCCGGGTGGAGAAACTTGCGCCAAGGCAATGATCAAGGCTATGAAGGATGCGGGCATCGCCCCGACGGATGTGGGCTACTACAATGCCCACGGTACCTCGACGCACCTGAACGACCTCACCGAAACGCAGATGCTGAAAATTGCTCTCGGCGAACACGCCTACAAGATCAAGGTCTCTAGCACCAAGAGCATGACCGGCCACTGCGTCGGTGCAGCAGGCGTTATCGAAGCGATGATTAGCACGCTTGCCATCCGCGATTCGTTCTACCCCGCCACCATCAACCTCGACAACCCGGACGCAGAATGCGATCTCGACTACGTTCCGCACAAGGGCGTTGAAGGGAACATCGACGTTGCTGTATCTGCCTCGCTTGGCTTTGGCGGCCACAACGGTATCGTCGTCATCAAAAAGTTTAAAGATTAAACAAAGGAGCCGCTATGTCTGATTGGCTTTTTAAATCCTGGGTTAAAGCAACCATCTGCAGCGCAGTATTGTTCTTTTTCTACCACCTCTTCATTTCGCAGAAGTTGGAAGAAGAAGTTTCCACAAAATCTAAAGAACAAGAGTAGCTTATGGAACAGAATAAAGATATCGCCGACATCCAAGCGGCCGAAGCAACCTTCCAAAAGAAGAAGAAGTTCATCCTTTGCTACCACAGCTTTAGCGTGAACAACTTCAAGAAGGCATCCGTCCAGATTAGAAAGCTTGCAGAAGCGGCAGGCTCCCCCATCAGCATTGCGGTCATCCCCGCATTTGGTGCTGCCCCGGAATCCGAAGCCGAACAGTTCCGCGAAGAGCTCGACAAGTTTGTCAAGGAAGGCTACGAAATTATGCTCCACGGTGCACGCCACCGCGCAGACCTCTCGCTGAACCGTAGCATTGCAGGCAAGCTCGCGCTCCTCGTTTCGAACAACGAAGCAGAATTTGCAGGCATCGACGAACGCTTCACGCAAGCACTCCTCAAGCGCAGTCTCGCACTGTGGAAGGCTCACGGCAACGGCAAGCCCTCTGGCTTTATCCCGCCGATTTGGTTTGGCAACAAGTACCTCAAGGAACAGGCTCTCGAAATTTTCGACTACTACGAAGATTTCCACGGCATTTACCAGAAGGTCAAAGGCAACATCAAGAAGACGAATTCTGCAACGCTTAGCTTCTCGATTTTGCCCACCCCGATTCTCGGTATCGCGCAGACTTACGCCTGCCTCCGTATGCTCTTGCCGGGTGGAGTCCACCGTCTGGTGTTCCACGATAAAGACTTCAGAACGATTGGCGAGAAACGCATTTTGAACATGGTGCGCTACATTTCGACCTTGCGCGAAAAAATCATGTACAAGGACTTGTAATTTCAGGACTTCGCATAAATGATTTTAAATAAGTTTCTATCTAAAATTGATTACAAGTCTTATGAAGATTTGTATAAAAATTTCAAGATAACGATTCCGAATGATTTTAACTTCGCTTATGACGTTGTTGACGAATATGCCAAGACGGAGCCGAAGCGTGAAGCCCTCGTGTGGTGTGACGATAACGATGAAAGCCACATTTACACGTTCAAGGACTTGTCGCTTGCCTCCCAGCGCACGGCGAATTTCCTTGTAGAACAAGGTATCCAGAAGGGCGACCGCGTGATGCTCATCTTGCGCCGTCGCTACGAATTTTGGTTTTTCTTGTTGGCGCTCCACCGCATTGGCGCAATCGCCATCCCGGCAACGAACATGCTCGCCGCCGAAGATTTGGAATACCGCTTCAATGCCGCCGAAATCAAGATGGTCGTAACATACGACGACCCCGCCTTGCAAAAGGAAGTGGACAAGGCAAAATCCAAGTGCGAATCGATCGAAAAGCTCGTGACAGTCGGCCAGACAGCTCGCCAAAACTGGATTAGCTTCTACGACGACTACGAACTTTTCCCATCGACGTTTGAACGCCCCGTTGGCGATGCCGCAACGCATAATGACGACATCATGATTGTGTACTTTACAAGTGGTACAAGTTCAAACCCGAAGATGGTGGCACACACTTATACGTACCCGCTCGGACACATTGTAACCGCCAAGTACTGGCAACACGTTGTGGACGGAGGTCGCCATTTGACCGTTGCCGAAACAGGCTGGGCCAAGGCTCTCTGGGGCAAAATTTACGGGCAGTGGATTGCTGGAAGCGCCGTATTCACTTACGACATGACCACGTTCATCCCGGGCAAGCTCCTCGAGAAGATGGCGGAATACAAGGTGACGACATTCTGCGCACCGCCGACAGTGTACCGCTACATTTTGCAGCATGGCCTCAGCAAGTACGATCTATCGAGCTTGCAATACTGCACCACCGCAGGCGAAGCGTTGAACTTGGATATTTACAACAGGTTCTATGAGCAGACGGGCATCCGCATGCAAGAAGGTTACGGACAGACCGAGCTTACGCTTACCACGGGTAACTTTGGCTTTAGCGAACCGCACCCGGGTTCTATCGGCAAACCCTCTCCAGGCTACCAGATGGAAATCATCAATGCCGAAGGTAAACCCTGTGCCGCCGAAGAAGTCGGTGAGCTTATCATCAAGATTGACCAGGGCAAGCCTTTTGGCATGTTCTGCGGTTACTATCGCGATGCGGAACGCACCGAGAAAGTCTTTGAAGGCGGCGTATACCACACTGGCGATACCGCCTACTGCGACAAGGACGGATTCTTCTGGTTCGTGGGCCGCACGGATGACTTGATAAAGAGCTCCGGTTACCGCATCAGCCCCTTCGAAGTCGAAGAAGTGCTGCACAAGCACCCCGCCGTCTTGGAAGTCGCTGTCACGGGCGTCGAAGACAAGTCTCGCGGCCAGGCGGTCAAGGCAACGGTCGTTTTGCAAAAGGGTTACGAAGCGTCCAAGGAACTTGCAAAGGAAATCCAGCTTTTTGCAAAGAACATTGCAGCTAGCTACAAGAGCCCGCGCATCATTGACTTTGTGACGGAACTGCCAAAGACGATTAGCGGAAAGATTCGCCGTGCAACCATTCGCGACAAGGATACCGCCGAGAATGTGACGGCACCGGACGAAGCGAATGCGGAAAACGCCGCAAGCGAAACGACCGCAAACAACGAGAAGTAACTGGGTCCTTCGGCTTCGCCTCAGGATGACATGAAATAACGAAAACCGCACCGTCGCAGACGGGCGGGCGACATTAAAAAATCCGGCTTCTAAAGAAGTCGGATTTTTTTAAACTTTACTTGTTATCAGCGCAGTATTTATTTGCCATATCAAGCAGCTGTTCCTTACCTACCTTTACATCAAATTCCTTTGGTTCAAGGGAGCTTAGGACACCGCCATAAGTCATGGAATAACCGTTTTCAGTCTGCGTGAATGTAACGGAGCCACCTTTCGTTGTGGCTGTAGCCGAGTTATCGGTACTAGAAACCGTACAATCGCTGGCATCAGTAACAACCGACGAGGCTTTAGAAGCGGCAGCGCAAGCAGAGAGAACGACCGCACTTCCAATAGCTGCAAGAATCATGATTTTTTTCATTTTTATTCTCCATCTTGTTGATTATGATACCCATAATATATAACATAATTCAATCAAAATAAATAATAAAAATTTAACATTCCAGAACTACAGCGCTTTAAACACTTTTCGTGCGGCTTCAATGGTACGATCGATTTCATCTTCGGTGTGAGCGGCGCTCACGAAGATGGCTTCGAACTGGCTCGGCGCAAAGTAGAATCCTTCGTCAAGCATGCCGAGGAAATACCTGCGGAAGAGTTCCAAATCAGACTTTTGCACGTCGGCAAAGCACGTGACCGGCCCTTCCGTAAAGAAGATGCAGCCCATGGAGCCGACCTGGTTTGTAGCAAGCGGAATCCCCGCTTCAGTTGCAGCGGACTTGAGCCCTGCAATCAAGCGTTTCGTCATGGCTTCAGCATGCACGTAATGTTCAGGATGCGTTGAAAGTTCACGCATAGTGGCAAGCCCTGCAGCCATCGCCACAGGATTGCCCGAAAGCGTACCCGCCTGGTAAATACCACCGAGCGGAGCAATCTGCTGCATCACGTCCAAGCGACCGCCATAAGCGCCCACCGGCATGCCGCCGCCGATAATCTTACCGAACGTGGTGAGATCCGGCTTAATGCCATAGAGACCTTGTGCGCAATGAATCCCGACACGGAAACCGGTCATGACTTCATCAACAATTAGCAAAGCGCCATGTTTTTTAGTCTCTTCAGAAAGCGTCTGCAAGAACTCCGGCTTCGCAGGGACAACGCCCATGTTGCCAGCCACCGGTTCTACTATCACGCCTGCGATTTCGTCGCCAATCTTATCGAAAAGTTCCTTAACGCCCGCCACATCGTTGTACTGGAGCGTAATCGTGTACTTTGCCAAATCCGCAGGCACACCCTTGCTGCTCGGCTTGCCCGTCGTGAGCATGCCCGAGCCCGCCTTGATAAGCAAGCTATCGCTATGGCCGTGATAGCAACCTTCGAATTTCACAATCTTATCGCGACCGGTAAAACCGCGAGCCGCACGGATGGCACTCATCGTAGCTTCGGTTCCGCTGTTCACCATGCGAATCATCTCGACACTCGGCACAAGACTCATCACAAGCTTCGCAAGTTCCGATTCAAGACCGCACGGGGCGCCAAAACTGAGACCGTTCTGAGCCGTATCGGCAACAGCCTTAATCACTGCATCGTGTGCATGCCCCAAAAGCATCGGGCCCCAGCTGCCCACGTAATCGATGTAGTCGTTTCCATCAACATCGTAAATGTGGCTACCCTTGGCACGCTTGATAAACGGAGGCGTCGCCCCCACATTGCTAAACGCACGCACAGGACTGTTCACGCCACCCGGCATGAGCGTCTTTGCTTCTGCAAACAACTTTTCGCTTAAAGAATGATTCATAAATAATCCTTGCAACTTCGTAAACCCAACTAAAATGAGGATTTAGAAATTATGGATCCTCGCATACGCGAGGATGACACTGCATTCTGAATTCTAGTAATCTACTCCTTTACGATATGTACCACGCGCTGCGGGAACGGGATAGAAATACCGACTGCGTCAAAGCGTTCCTTCACAGCCTTCATGTACTTGCAACGCATATCCCAGTAATTTGCGGTCTTGACCCAAATTCTCAAATTGACAGCCACCGAGCTATCATCCAGCGACGAGACAAAGAACGACGGTTCCGGATTTTTCAGGACTTCCGGGTCCGCATTCACAAGTTGCTTCATTTCATTCATAGCCTTTTCAGCAGAATCCGCATAATCAATGCCAAAAGCCAAATCAAGGCGGCGGCTCGGATTGCGGCTAAAGTTGACAATCGGAGCACCCCACAACATGCTGTTCGGAGCAGAGATATAAAGGCCGTCCAACGAAATAAGCGTCGTGTTGAAAAGGCTCACGCCCACAATTTTACCCTTCAAAGAACCGCATTCAATGTAGTCCGAAGCGCGGAACGGATGGAGGAACAGCAATAGGATTCCCGACGCAATGTTACCAAGCGTATCCTTCAAAGCAAGGCCAATGGCAAGAGAAGCGGCACCGATAACCGTCACGATTCCTGCGGTGTTCACACCGAGAATATGGAGAATCATGAGCAAACCGACAATGTACAGCGCATAAGAGAACAGCGAATAAAGTAGCGGTTTTACCGATTCATCAGCGCCCTTCTTAATGGCAAAACTAAGAATAAACTTTATAATCGCCAAGATAATAGCGATAACGACAAGCACTGTCGCAATTTCAATGATGTCCTGAGCAATAGCATTCGTGACACCGACATTTTTCAAGAACGATTCGAATTCTTTCATTTTAGCATCCTTTTTTAATTGTCATCCCGGACTCTGTTCCGAGATCGCCTTTTTACAAAATCTTATTTTACAGAATTTTATTTTCCAAAATTTCCTTGGCGTGGTACGTAATGATGATGTCCGCACCGGCGCGTTTGAACGCAATCATGTTTTCGCGGATAATCGATTTTTCATCAATCCAGCCCATCTTTGCAGCAGCCTTGACCATCGAATATTCACCACTTACGTTATACACAGCGACCGGCACATTGCTGATTTCAGCCGTCTGGCGAAGCACATCGAGAAATGCGAGGCCAGGCTTTACCATCACGATATCTGCACCTTCTTCAAGATCGAGTTCCACTTCATGGAGCGCTTCGCGGCCATTGCGCACGTCCATCTGGTAACTTTTGCGGTTGCCGAAATGCGGAGCGGAATCAGCGGCATCGCGGAACGGACCATAATAAGCGCTAGCGAACTTCGCGCTGTAACCCATAATCGGCGTATTTGTAAAGCCCGCATTGTCAAGAGCTTCGCGGAGAGCAGTGATGTGGCCATCCATCATGTCACTCGGAGCAACCATGTCGGCACCGGCAGCCACCTGCGAAACAGCGGTCTTTGCCAAAAGTTCAAGCGTTGGATCGTTATCCACATCACCATCCTTGATGATGCCGCAATGGCCATGACTCATGTATTCGCAAAGGCACACGTCCGTAATTACGTACAAACTCGGAAACTTCGCCTTGATAGCACGCACGGCACGCTGCACAATGCCATCGTTATCGTATGCAGAAGTTGCCATTTCGTCCTTGTGATCCGGGATACCAAAGAGCAAAATGGACTTGATGCCAAGTGCGACACAGTCCGCAAGTTCCTTCAGGATTTCATCAATCGAGAAACGGAACTGGTTCGGCATGGACGGGATTTCTTCTTTGATTCCCGTTCCTTCAACCACGAACATCGGGTAAACGAGGGCATCGGGATTTACAGCAGTTTCTGCAACCATGTTGCGGATAACTTCATTTCTACGTAAACGACGAGGACGAATAATCATAATAACTATTCCTTTTTGAAATCTTTTTCAATTTGCACAAGGTCTTCTGCCCATTCGGTCTGGATTTTCTGCTTGAGCTTCTTGGCAAGCGAAGGGGCGCGGCCCTGCGTGGAGACTGTCACGGCAATGTTTTCGCCAAAATCCATGCGGGCAGGCACAATGAAATCGCCGTCGAGGTAATCGCAGGCATTATTCACGAGAATGCGGCGGGCACGGGCATCGTTAGAAACTTGAGCATTGACGGCAGGCTGATCGGTGCAAATAAAAACCATGAAAACGCAACGCAAGTCAAGCGGTTCGTACGGACGGTTTTTTAGAGTGATAGAAGCCTCGACCCCTCGGCTTAGCTCAGGGACCTTATCTCCAGTCTTGAGCGTTTCAAATTCAGGGTCGATTTGCGGAGCGACAACGGTAATGTGAGCACCGGTCGGAATAAGCGTTTTCACCTTGCGAAGTGCAATGCGACCACCGCCCACCACAAGAACATTACGCCCTTCGAGGTTCAGCTCAATGGAGAAGAGGTTTGATGTTTTAGACGAAAGACGAGAGACGAGAGACGAGAGATGGTTTTCTTCAACAAGGGCTTTATTCTCTTTCGTCTTTCGTCTGCAGCTCGCTTCAGCGAGCGTTCTTTCGTCTAATTGTGCATTTTGGATACCGCAGACCACCATGCTCGAAAATTCTTTCCAATCGCCAAGGCAAGGCAAAAGCGTAATCGGGATTTGCGGGAATTCCGCCTGCAATTTTGCAACAACACGCGGCACGTCATTCTTTGTATGCTGACCATTCAACAGCAAATACGGCAGAAGCGTCACTGATTCCACATCTTCGCGCAAAAGCGTACGGAGGTCGTTTTCCAAATCCAACAAACTCGTGCTCGCCACTCGCGTGCCCGGCAAATCGTGATGCAAGCGGTCAAGGATTTCTTCGAATCCTTTGTATGCACCCGGCAAAATGCAATGATGAGCGATGATAAGAATGGCTTTCATTAAGCATTCTCCCCCATCATGTAATATTCCACGATTTTTTTGACGAGCGAATCCATCGTTGTTTCGTCAGAGGTGACCGTTTCAAAGCCGTACTTGCTAGCAGCGGATTCCGTTATGCGACCAATGCAAAAAGAAGTGTGAGGAGTGAGGAGTGAGGTCGTGCCTTCGGCACTTTGATGCGTAAGTTTGACAAAATTCTCGACGGCACTGGTGCTGGCGAAGACGACTGCATCGGCACTTACAATGGCTTCACGCTTCCAATCCGGGAGTTCAGCAACCGGCAGTGTTTCGTAAACCGTCCAGCGGGTTGCTTTCGGCAAGAGTTTGAGCAAAGTATCGTCTGCTAGGTTTCCTTGCAGGAGGAGGATGCGGGATTCATCCAAATTCGTGAATTCAGTTCCCTTCGACAAGCTCAGGGTACTTGCTAAAGTCTGCGAATTTGTTGAGCATCTTTCGTCTTTGTTCTCCGAACCTAGACTAGTCGGCTCAGCTATGAGCCTGCAAGCAGTCTCGCAGCATTCGCCTCTTTCGTCTTTCGTCTGTAGCGAGTTTACGAGCGTTCTTTCGTCTAAAAAGCTTCGAAGAAGCATCCCCAGACCTTCACCGGTGTGGTCTTCGGGCACGTAGTCGCAGCGGATGCCGTATTCAAGCAATTTCTTTTCGGTGATTTTCCCGACACTTGCAATTTTCTTGCCCGCAAGGACGCGCACGTCATAACCCGCAGCGAACAACTGCTTAAAGAAACTTTCAACACCATTCGTGCTCGTGAATGCGAGAATGTCAAAATTTTTGAGGTCTTCGAATTCGACAGGCTCAGCAACCTTATTTTCAGAAGAATTGGAGATGCCGGAACGGAGTCCGGTATGACAACAAGGGAAAACATCCCGTGTTTCAATCATCGGAGTTTCGATGACTTCGGCACCGAGAGCGGTCAATCGAGCAGTAATCCCGCTAGACTGCTTTGCGGCTCGCGTGACAACCAAGCGCTTGCCCGAAAGCGGCAAATTCTTTTTCCACGCAAGAGTCTTGCCTAGCTCAACCACACCACCCATAATCGTAATTGCGGGTGCCGTCACATTTTCACGGACAATGGTCTCGCCCGCTGTTTCAAGCGTTGCCATAACAGTACGCTGATTCGGTGTTGTCCCTTTTTCGATAAACGCAAGCGGAGTCTTCGGGTCTTTGCCACACTCGATTAAACGACGTGCGATAAAGTCCATATTGGCAATGCCCATCAAAAAGATGAGCGTTCCCTGGCACTTCGCGAGATTTTCAAAGTCTAGCGAGAGATTCTGGCTTGGATCCTTCGACTTCGTGCTACGCACTTCGCTCAGGATGACAGAATCACTTCCTACTTCCGACTTCCTTCCGTCTACTTCTTTTTCATGCCCTGTGATGATATGGAAACTTGTTGCAATTCCACGATGACTCACGGGAATGCCCGCATAAGCAGGCACAGCTATGGCAGACGTCACGCCCGGCACAACTTCAAATTCGACGCCAGCATCGACAAGCTCCAAAGCCTCTTCGCCACCACGGCCGAACACAAACGGATCACCGCCCTTCAAACGCGCAACGATCGAACTCGGCATTTCAACGGCAAATTTTACCAAGAGCTTATTGATTTCGGACTGTTTCACCTTGTGGTGCGTCGGCATTTTACCCACATCGACCATCTTTGCTTTCGGATTACATAACGAGAGCACGCCCGGTGATACCAAACGATCGTAAACAACAACATCGGCTTTTTCAAGAATAGACTTTCCGCGCACGGTCAAAAGCCCAGGATCGCCCGGACCCGCGCCAATCAAATAAACTTTGCCAAAATGATTCGAATTTTCCATCGAAACCAAATTTAGAAAAACTTCGCCATTAAATTTTTGCCTATATTTTTTAACATGAATAGTTCTAGAGCAAAGCTTCGCGACGAAGTCTATACGCAGATGATGTGTGCCCAGGCACGCCTTTCCAAAGACCAAAATACCCAAATGGGTGCCGTTCTTGTAAGCGCCGACGGACGTGTTATTAGCACGGGTTACAATGGAGCTCCCGCTGGATTTGACGACGAGACCGTTCCGTACACGCGCGAAAAGCAACTCCTCGCTTACGATTTGCTAGACGCCGACTCGGGCGAGCTTTTGAGCCACCACGAAT
This sequence comes from Fibrobacter succinogenes, assembly GCA_902791475.1. Taxonomy (GTDB): domain Bacteria; phylum Fibrobacterota; class Fibrobacteria; order Fibrobacterales; family Fibrobacteraceae; genus Fibrobacter; species Fibrobacter succinogenes_J. The sequence continues at coordinate 31,304 of CADAWC010000008.1, read as the reverse complement.
TCGAGGCGAACAAGTATCCGTTCATGGTCCACGCCGAAATCAACGCACTCCACTACGCCCGCGGAAAAGTTCCTCCAGGTTCCAAGCTCTACGTGATTGGATTCCCGTGCGAACGTTGCTCTTTGGACATTAGCCTTTCGGGCGTTGCCGAAGTATTCGTGACCAAGGACGATTATGATCCTAAATCTACGTTGAACAACAACCGCGACACGGCTTACTACATGTTCGCACAGGCAGGAATTATCGTAACGCTTTGCGGCAAACGAATCAAGCCTGTTGTGTCGAAGCCAGAAAAGAAGTAACGTATAAATTGCCACATCGCTTCGCGACTCGCAAAAGGATACGGCATAAAATTTAACCCGCACATCCAAAATGCGCGGGATATTTTTTTTGCGATACAAGATGGCGATTCTTGAACGGAGTCGGGAATGACAAAGTAAGTTACAATTGCTTTTGAATTTCGCGGGCAAGTTCAACGCCCAAGTTCTTAGCGTGCAGAACGCAATCCGCAGAATTTAAATCAAGTGCGCCCGAGGTTTCTGCGCGGATCAGTTTTTCGGATTTTTCGTCCCAATAAATGCCACGAATTTTTAAAGTCTGCACATTCTCTTCGAGTGCGCCACAAGTGCCGCGATCATCAACACTATCATCGCAAACAAATTCAGCGAAGCTTGCCACCGGGAATTGGCAACCGGCATTGAGCGCCTTTAAATAAGCCATTTCAGCGGAAGCGATGCAGAAAGTTTCGACATCGTTCACGCGAGCGAGAATTTGCGAAAGGTTTACGGAAATTTCACAGGATCCTTCGCTTTGTTCAGGATGACCAAAGATGCGCGATTCTTGAACAGTTGCATCATTCAACGTTTCAATTGCAAGGATTCCCTGACCACTTGCGGGTAGCATCTGTTCAGTGCTAAAGTATTCCGTTACCTGATCGGCAAGGCCCATACGCTTAAGGCCCGCCGCTGCAAGCACAACACCATCAAGTTCCGCAAGTTTACCAATGCGAGTCTGGATGTTTCCGCGAATCGGCACATATTCCAAATCCGGGCGAAGCGCTTTCAGCTGTACCACACGGCGAATACTACCCGTACCCACGCAAGCTCCAGCAGGCAAATCCATAAAGCGGATTCCAGCAGCACCACCACGCGAAAGGAACGCATCTCGCGGGTCTTCGCGTTTCAAGACTGCGGCAAGCTTGAACTGCGGTAGTACTTCAGCAGGCATGTCCTTCAAACTGTGAATCGCGATATCGGCACGACCTTCGAGGAGAGCAATTTCCAGTTCCTTGATGAACACGCCCTTGCCACCAAAACTCGCAAGGGACTTGTCCAAACGGCGGTCGCCTTCGGTTGTCATGGAGACAAGTTCATAAGTCAACGGTTCAGCAACCGCATTCGCAGCGACAATAGCATCCGCCGCCATCGTCGTCTGGGCCAAAGCCAAAGCGCTCTTGCGCGTTGCAATACGTAATTTCAATTCACTCACAGCAAGTCCCTCTAATTTCTAGGAGATTTCGAATCCAAGCACTTCAGGAATACCTGCACATCTTCGGGCGAATTTTCAGCCTTAACTTTATACAAAAAGTCATTTGCCATTTTCTTTGCAAAGCGTTCGTACATCATCTGGATGCGATGGCGATCATCTTCCGAAAGTTCCGGCATGGAGCGCAACAACTTTTCAGATTCTTCATTCGCCGTCGTAAGCATTTTCTCGGCATGCAAATGAATTTGCTTGGAGACCTCGTCCATGCGGTTCCAATGCAAGAATTCATCGAGGCCTTCTTTCAAGATTTTCTGCGCAGCATCAAGTTCAATCATGCGCAAGCGACGATTTTCAGAAACGATCTTTTCAAGGTCATCAACGCAAACGTATTCAACGCCCGGAAGTTCGCCAATAGAAGCTTCAGCATTGCGCGGGCTACCGAGATCAATAATCAAGCGCTTTGAAGGGATGGTCACAGCAGACAAACCTTCACTGGATGGGGCTGCATGCAGCCCCAACTCTTCGGCTCGGTTATAAAAATGATCTTTTTCATTTTTGCAACGCTCGCCTTCTGAGTTGTCTTCGCGATACACAGGATGATATAAAGCAAGAGCCTTAACAAATTCATCTTTCGTCACAATCGGTTCCTGACAAGCGCTGCAAAGAATCACAACATCGCACTTGCCAAGAACTTCGTAGCGGTCTTCGAATTTCACAGGAGTAAGCACATCTGCAAATTTTTCGGCATTCGCAAAAGTCTTGCTACTTGCAAAAATCTTGGTCGTATTCTCTTGTACATACTTGAGCATCAACGAACCCATTTCGCCAAGCCCTACGATATACACGGTACGATTTTCAAGATCGTCAAAAGTCTTCTGCACTTGCTTCATCGCCAAGAACGGAATATTGCAACTGAGCTTGCTCAAGTTCGTCTCGGTCTTGATGCGCTTTGTCGTATGAATCGCGCTCTGGAAAAGCTTGTTCAGCGTATTGCCCGTTGCATTCAGCTGATGCGCCGTTTCGTACGCACGACCAATCTGGTGCAAAATCTGATCTTCACCCATGGCAACAGAATCAAGCCCAGCGCAAACATTCATCACATGATGCGCCACATCATCACCCGACTTAAAATAAAAGAACTTCGCAAAATCATCGTAATCTTGACGGGCAAGTCCACACACATAACGAACGAGTTCACCATCAGTGATTTCGCGGTCGCTCGCCACATAGACTTCCGTGCGGTTGCACGTTGCCAAAATCAAAAGTTCATCAAACGGAGAATGCGTTAAAGCTTCTGTCTTCACATCCATCGGGATGTAAAATTTTTCGCGAATTGCGATTTCAGCCACCTTGTGGCTCATGCCTGCCATGTAAATTTTGCGCATAGTCCAAAGATAGAAAAGATTGGACTACGCAAAAAATCTAAAGCTCGTTTTCTTGAGTTCCTTGAGCGAATGGAGAACGACGTATTCCGGATTATCAAGCAAAGCCACGGATTCCTTGATATAGCCGTTCAATTCTTCGGGCGTCTGAGCATGCATCATTGCATACAAGTTGTACGGAAAATTTTCAAAAGACGGACGCTCGTAACAATGCGACACGTAATGTTTTTTTGCAAGTAGAGAACCCGCACTTTCCGAATTTGCGAGCGTTCCATCGTCCAACATAAAGCAGACCATCGCATTGCATGGGAAACCCGCATCTTGATGACGGAGGATTGCACCAAAGCGGCGCATGCGTTTGGCGGCAAGGTCCTCGCGAAGTTCATCGCAAGAAACGCCCCAATCCTTAAACGGAGTGAGAGAATGCGGAATATCGTCACAAGCGATGTGGATTCGGGTACGGTCAGCTTCTGTTAACGCGTTCTCAGGGGATTGCCGCACGGCGCTCGCAAAGACGTTTTTAGAAGGTGCGCCAGCCCCCTTCCCCATCACCGTATTGATTTTATACTTCTTTGTGGCAGTAAGAACATGGACATCGCGCAATTCTGTTTTAGCACACACGCGGTCAACAACCGTCTGGATTGCGGATTCGTTTTCGGCAATGACCGTAAACCAAACATTGTATTCGTGACTGCGGATATAATTGTGCGTAATCGCGGGTTCGCTCATCACGACTGCAGCGAACTTTTCCATCGGCGTTTGCGAATGCGGTTCTGCCGAAAAATCAAGCGACGAAGCAGGTACTTTCCCTGCACAAAGTCTCGAAATAAAGCCGAGTTTTTTGGAATCGTACACGCCACCAATACGGCGAATTACGCCAGAAGCGCGCATTTTCTCAACTTCATCAAAAACGTCTTGTTCTGAAACGTTCAACATTTCCGCAAGCGCTTTATACGGGCGTTCCACCAACGGAAAGCCGTCTTGAATAATCGCGAGAAGTTTTTGACTCAGCATTTGCGGCACATCGCAAGGGGCGTTACAGCCCGATTTCTTCATCCGTCAAATAGCAAGCGGGGTCTTCGGCCCAGAAATCGCCCGTCACGGCTTCGGCACGCGTGCGGAAATTGCCGTTGCACAAATTCAAGAACTTGCAATTCGGGCAGCGACCCTTGAGAATCGGCTTACGGTTTTTGAGGCCAGCCATAATCGGATTCGATTCGTCCGTCCAGATGTCGCCAAAGTTGCGTTCGCGAACATTTCCGAGCGTGATATATTGCGTAAACTGGTCCGGATGCACATTGCCAATGCTATCGATATTGCCAAATGCCATACCGCTGCGGTTACCGCCATTACGCTTAATCAAATCCAAAATCTTTTCGGCGCGTTCCGGGTCTTCGCGCTTCATGCGCTGATACAGATAAACGGCATCGGCATGGTTATCGACGGTCAAAATTTCTTTGTTCACGCCGCGCTTCTTAAAGTCCAAAGTGCGGTCAATAATCAAGTCCATCACCTTGCGGCTTTCTTCGTGATTCAAGTCGTTATCGACCATTGCACTTCCGCGACCGCTATAGACAAGGTGATAGAAACAAACTCTATCAATGTTTTCCGCTTCGAGCAAATCGAAAATGGCGTTCAAGTCTTGATAGTTGTACTTCGTAATCGTGAAGCGGAGACCGACCTTCTGGCCCGTCGCCACACAATTGCGGATTCCGCGCAAAGCCATCTGGTACGCGCCCTGCTTGCCGCGGAACTTGTCGTGAGTTTCTTCGCAACCATCCAAGCTAATTCCCACATAGCCAACGCCCATCGCCTTGAGCTTCTGCGCCACATCCGGCGTGATGCAAGTGCCGTTCGTCGAAATTGTCGGACGGATGCCCTTGCTTGCCGCGTAGTTCGCCAGTTCAAAAAAGTCCGGGCGCAAAAGCGGTTCGCCACCGCTGAACAAAATCACCGGCACATGGAAATCTGCGAGCTGATCAATAAGCTTGATTCCCTCTTCGTGTGAAAGTTCGTTCTGGTACTTGATAGCCTCTGAACGGGCATAGCAATGCACGCACTTCAGGTTGCAAGTCTTGGTGCAGTTCCACACCACCACCGGACCACGGCCCGGGCCCACACCGTTCTTGGATTCATGGGCACGCGGTTCATAACGAAGAGAATCCCCGAAATTCGGGGTGTCCATCAAAAGCTTAGTAATACTGATCATCAGGGTCTTCCAAAAACACTAAAACAACGACTACAAAGAATGACCCAAAAATAGAAATATTCTGACAGCAATCCGCCATCCACGAGTATCCATATTTATGTTTTTTGATTCAAAAAAATATTACAAGGACCCAATTTCTATAATCGGAAATCCCTCATGGTATTCCTTGATAATGTAAGGGTGCGTTTTGGCATACTCGTAGATTTTTTCACCGAGACCTGATTTCACGAGTTCCGCAAGATTTTCACCCGGAGTTGATCCAATTGATGGGCACGTTGGCGTGAGTGCAATAACAAGCTCACCATTTCTGTCCATGATTCTAAGAGGCCAAATACTGCAATCAAACGGTTTATCGTCGCCCTTCAAAATGCAACCTTTTTGCGGATCCAGGAACGAGCAAGGAACTTCTTCTTCGGGATCATCCGTACGATAATTATTTTCGAGAATCAAGCGGCCAAAGCGCACTCCCTGCACCGTTTGAGACATGCGGAACTCGCCCACCACGCCATACTCATTTTCGCGACTTAATTTCTCTGCAATTTCATGTGGGAAAAGAGGTGTTTCCCAAAGGCTCATTCGCCTAAAGGAACAGCAAAACTTACATGCGGCACAAGAATTTTTTGAAAGAACTTTTGAAAGCATTAAACATTCCCCAGCTCATCTGCATCACGTTCAGCGACAGTCCTATCAAGAGAAACAGTCGCATGGCATTTATCCAAAATATTGAGCGGGTAATACGAAAGTTTTGCTTTGCGGAGCCCTTCAATATTAATATCTTCTTCGCGATTGATGAGCTTTGCACCTGTAAGCGTTTCTGCAAACATTTTATTAATAACGGCATAGCCGCCATTATCTGCATACTCGCCAATGACTTTTTCAAAATGGATATCCCAGACTCTAGGGGCAATTTCAGAAGCTATCGTCATGCCAACAGGAGCATTTTCCACATAAAGTATTGCGCCCTTCAAGCCAAGCGCATCAAAATTCTTAAGCGCTTCTTCTATTGCACAAAATTCCGCCATACGCGATTTTTCATCCGTAGACCGTTCTGCCCAAGCAGCTTCTTCGCATTCGCAAGTCGGTTCACAAGGCTCTTCGCCCGACATAGAATTTTGCAGCCACTTTTTTTCAACTTCGAGAGCATCCACATAGTTATCAGCGGTAATATCGCGCAGTTCGTAATGTTCATACGAACGGTTGAATTTCGAAATATGGTTCCGCTTTTTGCGATACGTATTCCCTGCAAGAGTCGCAAGACTTTCCGCAGAATAAATGTAATCGCTATCGCCACGGTCATTTACAAACTGGATGGACTTCTTAAAATAATCCCAAAGGATATGCGCACGAGTTTCATCGACCAAGCAGAATTCCAACGGACGGCCCGATTCTTTCGCATCTTGAACAATTGCGTCAAGCGCTTCACGCGGGTCATCGGCCCCAAGCGGGAACGTGTAACCGCGCCGGCTCCCCTCGCCTTGATAATAGCGAAAGAGGAATCCATTTTGCATCGCCATCAGCGTGCCGTATTTTTTGCGCCACAAGAAAAGGCTTGCAAACGCAGCATCACTCCCGATATAACCGGATTCTGCCACAGCCCTTGCCACATTTTCTCGATCTGAAAGTTCTGGAATTCGAAATTCTAGCATACTTTCAATTTATAAAAAAATCTACTCAGCGCTCTGCTGTAAAATCTTGATTTGCTCGTCCGCCCATTCTTCAAAAGTATCGTCTGCGATATGAGCTTTCACGGACTTCATCAAGTGGATGTAGAAATGCAAATTGTGGATTGCCGCAAGCGTCCAGCCAAGCGGTTCCTTTTCCTTGAACAGATGGCGCAAATACGCACGGCTGTAATTACGGCAGCAATAGCAATCACAGTTCGGGTCAAGCGGCAAATCGTGTTGGTGCGCAAACTTCGCACCCTTGTAACGGAGCACTCCTCGGCTCGTATAAACTAACCCATCTTGCGCATTTTTCGCCGGCAAAATGCAGTCGCACATATCCACGCCGCGTTTCACAAGCTCTAGCAAATTCCACGGCGTTCCCACACCCATCACATAGCGGGCGCGATCTTCGGGCAACAAGTTTGTACAAAAGTCCGCAATTTCATACATCGTCTCGACAGGTTCGCCTACAGAAAGCCCGCCCATCGCATAACCATCCGGCTCAATTTCTTTGAGCGCTTCGATGGACTTCTGTCGCAATTCCTTGTGCATGCCGCCTTGCACAATTCCAAAGAAGAACTGCGGATAGCCATGAATCGGCGGATTTGCCAAGAGCCATTCCTTCGCCTCGCGCGTCCACTTGAGCGTGAGCGCAAGCGACTTCTCGGCCTCATCAACCGTGCTCGGGTACGGCGTACATTCATCGAACGCCATGATGATATCCGCACCGATTTCTCGTTGCGCATTCATCACGCTTGCCGGAGTGAACAAATGACGAGAACCGTCCAGCAAACTCTTGAACCGGACGCCTTCTTCGGTAATCTTGCGGAACTGCTTTAAACTCCACACCTGGAAACCGCCGCTGTCCGTAAGCATCGGGCGGTTCCAGCTCATGAACTTTTGCACACCGCCCGCCTCAGCAATGAGCTTTGTGCCCGGTCGCAAATAGAGGTGGTACGTATTCGCCAAGATGATTTCTGCATCGAGTTCGCGGATGTCACGGCTCGTAAGCCCCTTGACCGTCGCGGCAGTGCCTACAGGCATAAACACGGGCGTTGTCACGTCTCCATGCGCCGTATGGATCACGCCAAGACGCGCCTTGGACTTTGCAGATTTCTTTAACAGTTCAAAAGGGTTCTCGTTCACGAAACCAAAAATAGAAATCTTCTCGCCGTTACGACTTTTCGAGTTTCGGCTTTCGGTTTCGCGGGGTCAAATGGCGCATTGCGCTTTTTCCCGTATGTGTGGGCAAAACCTTCTGGCTTGCAGAAAGGGTATGCTCAATTTTGTTTTCGCCAAGAGGACGAAACTGTCCCGTTAAGAGATTGTGGTCAATGGCCATAGGAGCTCCTAATGTTTATGATGGTGATAGAAACAATATATTAAAAAATTTTAAAATTTCAAGAAAGCACCACCGCCAATCAAGGTTAATCATATACATTGGTCATTTTGCACAAGTGCTGTTGTCAACGCAAATTCGATTTAATATAATTGGATGCGGTTACACAAATTTAAAGGATACAATATGAGAAACTCGCTCAAGATCGATGGTCAGGTCAAGACTTATCTCCACGAAGATGAACTTCCGAAGGCATGGTATAACGTCCGCGCCGACATGAAGAAGAAGCCCGCTCCGCTTCTGAACCCGGGTACCGGCAAGCCGGTGACTTTCGAAGACCTGCAGCCAGTTTTCTGCGATGAACTCATCAAGCAGGAACTCGATAACGATACCGCTTACATCGAAATTCCGGAAGACATCCGCACATTCTACAAGATGTACCGTCCGTCCCCGCTCGTTCGCGCATACTTCCTCGAACAGGCGCTTGGCACTCCGGCACACATCTATTATAAGTTCGAAGGCAACAACACTTCGGGTTCTCACAAGCTCAACTCCGCTATCGCTCAGGCCTACTACGCTAAGAAGCAGGGCCTCAAGGGCGTGACGACCGAAACGGGTGCAGGCCAGTGGGGCACCGCTCTTTCGATGTCCACAGCATTCTTCGGACTGGACTGCCAGGTTTACATGGTGAAGGTTTCTTATGAACAGAAGCCGTTCCGCCGTGAAGTGATGCGCACCTATGGTGCATCTGTCACCCCGTCGCCTTCCATGACAACTGAAATCGGCAAAAAGATTAACGCCGAATTTCCGGGCACCACCGGAAGCCTTGGTTGCGCCATTTCTGAAGCTGTGGAAGCAGCCACCAAACAGCCGGGTTACCGCTACGTTCTCGGTTCCGTACTGAACCAGGTGCTCCTCCACCAGTCCGTCATCGGTCTCGAAACAAAAGCAGCTCTCGACAAGATCGGCGTGAAAGCCGACCTCATCATTGGTTGCGCTGGCGGTGGCTCTAACCTCGGTGGCCTTATTAGCCCGTTCGTTGGCGAAAAACTCCGTGGCGAAGCCGACTACGATATTCTCGCTGTGGAACCGGCAAGCTGCCCGAGCCTCACTCGCGGTAAGTACGCCTACGACTTCTGCGATACCGGTCGTGTTTGCCCGCTCGCCAAGATGTACACTCTCGGCTCCAGCTTCATGCCGTCAGCCAACCACGCTGGTGGCCTGCGTTACCATGGCATGAGCACCATTCTCTCTGAACTCTACGATCAGGGCCTCATGCGCGCAACGTCTGTCGAACAAACTAAGGTCTTCGAAGCCGCAAAGCTCTTCGCCCAGACCGAAGGTATCCTCCCGGCTCCGGAATCCAGCCACGCCATCCGCGCAACGATCGACGAAGCTCTCAAGTGCAAGGAATCTGGTCAGGCAAAGAATATCGTGTTCGGTCTCACCGGCACGGGTTACTTCGACATGGTTGCTTACCAGAAGTTCAACGACGGCGAAATGAGCGACTACATCCCGACGGATGAAGACATCGCGAAGAGCCTCTCCCAGCTTCCGAAGATCTAAACGAAACTTGGCAACTTGTTGCCTTAGTTGAGTTATCCCCTTTGGGGAGAAGGCTAATTCGCATTTGTCATCCTTAAGCAAAAACGTCCAGCGCTCGCTGGACGTTTTTCATTATAACCACAACAATTTTATTTTTTCCGCCCGGTCAAGCGGTAACGATATTCTACGCCGTTTTTCTTGAATCGCACAAACAAACTATGTTCGCGAACATCATAGAACAGCCTCGGCGATTGCGATTCCACAGCACGAGCAACAGCCGAATTTCGAATAGCGCTCGTACTGTCCGACGATGTAGAATCGCGACCTGTCGAATCTGAAGGCTCGACCTTCGAGGAATCAGCTTTAGAGGAATCTGGAGCCGGTTCCTGAGCCTTGAGCAATTCAAGCATCTTTTCCGCATAGCGTTCACCAAACGTCTGGTAGCCTTCGCGAGAGAAATGCAACGTATAGCTGGGTTCCTTAATTGCAGGGCAACCCTGTGCCGAAATCAAATGACCATTCGGAATTAAGTCAGCCGCTTGTTTTACGGCTTCATTGCGCCAGCCCAAATCGCCAGTCGGAGCAAGTTCGCCAATAAGAATCGGGGTCTTTTCCGGATCCAGTTCCAGTTCCTTGATCAAGTCATCATAAACTTTCTTGACGCGTTTCGGCCAGTCGTTCATCTGGTAGTCCGCTTCGCCCTGATGGAACAAAAATCCCTTGATAACGCCTTTCTGCTTCGCGATTTTACCCATTTCGACAATGCGTTTGTACAAATCTCCGCCGTATTCGTCAAGGTACTGAATCCACCAAGTGTCGCCTTTGTTCTTTGCGTTCTGCACATAGCTCTTGTTACGGTCCTTGTCGAACAAATCAATACTCTGACCGCCAATCGCCACATTAGCAACCGCTACAGTGATACTATCTGGCAACTCCTTAATCATCTTGCGGCCAAAGAAATCGACAATGCCCACCTTGGATTGGCTATGCCCCATCGGTGGTGCCGCCGGGTAAAACTCGCCCACCTTCTGGTTCGAATGATTTCCGGCTCGCAAAACCAAGAATCGCGGATTCGTTTGACGGTCCGAATCTGTAACTGTAGCCTGCCCGGACATGTTCGACTGCCCGTAAGCAAGATAAATATGCAAGTTCGGGTCCTGTGCAAAACTTACCGCACCGAGTACGGCACTTGTAACAACAACAGACTTAAGGATTTTTTTTAGCATTTGTCCTCCAAACAAAAAGCTGTCACTAACGTGACAAGTTATACAACCCTTATCTCTAATTATAACAAAAAAGAAACCCCGTTTCGAGGTTTCCTATTTTTATTTTATTGCAAAAATACAAGGGTCTAATGAGTTTACTCAATCTATGCAATATTGAGCATTTAACGCACATTCACACGAATCATACGATGCGAACGTTTTGCACGAACAAGATACACACCCGCGTTGAATCCCGCCGCACGGAGCGTCTTTTGCAAAGATTTGTTGCTAAGCACACCATTTTCAGACGCAACAATTTTCGCAAGACCAAGATGTTTCCCATTCAAATCAAACACATCAAAGTTTTCATTCACATCACTCAACTGTAGCGCCACCACCTTAGAAGCAATACCCGTTGTATGCCCCGGATCTGTCTGCGTGGAATCATCCGCAACGGCGTACCACTTGGCATTTTCTATGCTTGCGGTCGCATCCGTCGGGGGCGTCGTGAGGTTTGCACCGTAGTTCGCATTGTTCAGCATGCCGTCATCGACCATGCCGTAGAACACGCCCTTCGTAAGTTCCTTCGAAAAATTGTTTTCGAGGTCGCCGCGAAGCTGAGCCGTGCCGGAAAGCTTTTTGCCATTTACCGCCCACATCACGCCATAGACCTGTGCGTTGTCGGTCACGGTCGTATTCACGATAATCGAAATCGCACCGACTTTAGCCTTGCCGCTAATAGTGCCGCTCACAAGCCAGGCATCATCTTCGAGCACGGCATCGCCGCTGATGTTTCCCGCAGTCACGAGCGCTCGCCCGCGAACCACGGCGTTATCGCTAATCGTTCCGCCATTTATCACGGCAAAATCTTCAATGCGTGCATTCCCCGAAACCGTACCGCCATTTACAACCGCATCAGGCCCCACATAAGCCGTAGCAGCGACCTTCGCCTTGTTGCTCACGAGGCCGCCACCATTTGCATGCTTGGAGTAGCCACTTGCATTCGAAGGCTTCCAGAAGTCCTTGTTATAACCTTCAGGCGCGCCGTTCTCGACTTCAATCATGTACGGATAGCGGTAAATGCTGTAATAGAACTGGTCCCAAAGAATCGTCTGCATTTCCGTCGGAGTCGCCGTCACCGCAAGCCACAAAGCCTTGTCATTTGACTTCGTCTCGATTTCAAGATTGAAACCCGTTCCATGCTTCATTTCGCTGTAACGCGGCGTACCGTCCGCACCTTCCGCCACCAAGCCAACCGTCCAGCCCGAAGCCGGGTCCGGCAATTTGTCCGGAGCGTAATTACACCAATTGTACGTTTTTCCTTTGTAGTAGTCGGTATTGTCACCAAAGCATTTATATCCGCTCACAGTCGGCTTCTCTTGCACAATTCCACGGAACTTGACCGTCACCTTCCCCGCCGAATCCGGATAAATGCGCACCAAGTTATAGCCCCAGCGCTGCGGAGCCCAGTAGGAGGGCGAAATGTAACGGTCCGCGCAATTCTCGGCCGCGACATTCCCATCCGAATTCTCAGAACTTTCACATTTCATCTTGTTCAGCATCGTCACGCGGGAATGCCTGCGGTAATTGTCGCCCCAGCTTGCATCGCGGCGCGTCTTAAATTCATAATCGCCATAGGATTTTTTGTACAAACTCTTTTTCGCCGGAGCATATTCAAGCGTCGCGTTCTTCATGGCAAACTTGCCGAACTGATCATTCAGCTGTTCTAGCGACCAGCCGTAAACCATCATCATCGCGCTAAACGGAGTCTGTTCCATGCGTCCATCTTCCCCGTCGCGAATCGATTCCATCCAAATACGGTTGACTTCGTGCGCCCCCTTGTTGCCGCCACCGAATTCCTCTTTCAAATGTTCCAGGAATTGCCAGTTGCAATAGCGGTCTCGCGTGGAACCGTAATACAGATATGGGTAGTTTATCAGATATTCCGAGCAATGGGCGTCGTTTGGATTATACTGATGTGCCATCCAGTTTGCATGCGATTCCGCCATCCAGCCAGAGTGGCTATTGTTTCCGAGCCAACCGGCAACCCCCTGCAAGCCATGCGCGAATTCATGCGAAGTTCCCCAATAATCCTTGAGCGAACCGACTCCAATCCACATGCCCGGGCCATATTCGCCGTTCAAGTCCTTCACAAAGTCCTGACCGCCATAAAGAGCCGCCATCACGGAATTGTCGAACACATAGATATTGCTCTTGAGTTTTCTGTCGGGGCTTTTCGGGAACGGCAACATCCAACCGAGCGAATCAATGTAAAAGGAATACACCTTTTCAAGCGATTGAAGCACGCCTTCGGCATCGGAAACCGCAATAGAAACGTTATTTACAGAGCCATCATCGGCTTTCGGCTTTTTGCAAACCTCAAAATGTTCCGAAGAACGAATCAGCGTAAAGCCATTGCTTTCGCACTGAGGAATCCAGTTCACATCAGCGATTGCCGCCACAGCCGCAAAGCAAACCAATTGCGAGAAGAATCTCATAGCACCACCCATCAACAACCCTAGACCATTCTAGATGGTATTAATATATATTCAAGCTCTCGCAAGTGCAAGAATATAACGCAAAATAGTTGTCTTGAGACTCCCCGTTTGGGGTTACTTTCTTCCGAGATTCTTGAAATTTGGCGATATGAACACGCAATTGGAGTCTTTTGGTGCAGAGCGATAAAGCACTAAATCAACCGTAAAAATACCCTTAGTTGTCGCACTCACCGACCAGCGGGTACCGGCAGGGCAATCCCTAACGTTTTTGTTCAGCGTTGCCGTAAACTTTCCGCCCGTCACGCGGTACGTAAAGTAATCCGACACTAAAGAATCCGGCATCTGGAGCGATTTCGGCCCACCCACCTTGTTTGTCTTTGCAAAGAAAGACTTTTGCGCCTGGATATAGTACAAAGTCTGCCCAGTCAAATCTTCGGACACCGCCTGCGATCCACCGAAAACGCTCGGCGTTGAGCAACCGCGCACGCCAAAAACGAGCACAAGCACAAACGCAAGCGAACAGCCAATAAAAATCCAGTACTTCGGCTGAACTTTTTTTGCGGCAACAGCAATCTTTCCGCAAAGTTCCTTAAGTTTGTCAGAAACGCTAGGTCCCTCTGACGGAGTTCCCGAGAGTTTCATGTCCTGCAAAGCAATTCCGTCTTGCCACTTGAGGAGCTTCGTTGCAACGAGCATCTGGCAAAACTGTTTCGGGAATGCAAGTCCAAACGCGGCAATGATAAAAAGAACAATGCTCAAGATGAACAGCACGAGCAAGGCATTATCAGCCGTAGGCAATAAATCCTTTGCCTGACGAAGAACATCCAAAAGTTTTTTGTCATCCGAAAAATTCTCAGCCGCAAAACGACCTGTGAACGAATTCGAATAACGGTTAAGCCCCATCTGCACGCCGTCTTTTGCCATCAGGCAAACTTTCGTGAGCACACGTTCGACTGCAAAAACGAACATTCCAAAGACCGCAATCAGCGATGCAATCAAACGTGCAGTACGTACAGGGGTCAAGCTTTTCATTTGTTCTCCTAGTCTTTAGTCATTAGTCAATGGTCATTAGTCATAATAATCACGGCATAGCCGCCAAACTATAATCTAATAACTACCAACTAATAACTAGTAACTGCGGCTCCGCCGCCTATTTCTTCTCCACCAGTTCCTTCGCCATCTTCTTTGCGGTCACAAAGTCAGCCTTGCCACTGCCAAGCTTCGGCATCACGTCTACGTTAAACGCAGCGGACGGGAGCATGAGAGGCGGCATACCGCTTGCACGCAATTCCGAGAGCACGTCCTTCGGATCCTTTTCGCCCTGGTACAAAAGAACAATCTTTTCACCCTTGGTCGCATCCGGAATTGCCGTAACAACGTAATCACAGCCCTGCAAAACAGGCGTATCCTGAATCTTCTTTTCGACAGCGCCAAGGCTAATCATTTCACCGCCAAGCTTTGCAAAGCGGCTGTAGCGGTCCACAATCGTAAGGAAGCCGTCTTCATCGAGATAGCCCTTATCACCCGTGCGGTAATAGCGAATGCCATCCTTCTGGACAATCACGCTCTTCGTGCGTTCTTCATCCTTGAGGTAACCCTTCATCACCTGGCAACCGCCAATGAGAATCATACCCGCTTCACCAGTCGGGAGCGGTTCGTTTGTTTCTGGATCGACAATCAAGAACTGCGTACCCGGGAGCGCAGGACCCACCGTACCCGGCTTGTTGTTCACCTGCAACGTGGTATAGTCATCGAACAACGTATTTTCAGTATTGACCGATGCCACCGGAGCCGTTTCCGTACAGCCGTAACCTTCGTAAATTTCCTTACCGAACTTAAGGCGGAATGCCGTTGCAAGTTCCGGACGGAGAGCCTCGGCACCAGCGATAATAATACGCACAGACTTAAACATCAACGGGTGCACATAGCGGCTCACCGTAAAGGCGCGGAGGAACGTCGGTGTTGCCACCAAGAACGTTACCTGGAATTCAGCACAAACGCGAGACATCGTCTTCACGTCGGTCGGGTCAGCCACAGCTACAATCGGGCAGCCTTCCGTGAGGTTCAAAAGCGTCGTCACCGTAAGACCAAAGCTATGAAACAGCGGGAGTTCCGAGAGCATCACGTCGCCACGGCTCACGTTCAAAATGCAAGCAAGCTGCTGGATGTTGCCCATCAAGTTGCGCTGCGTAAGTTCCACACCCTTCGGCGTACCTTCAGAGCCAGAGCTAAACACAATCACAGCATTGTCGTCCATGTTGCGATGTTTCACAAACACAAGGCGAATAAGCCAGCTCGGCATGAGGATGCAAAGCACAAGGAAAGCCGCAATCTTTGCCTTCGGGATTTCCTTCATGATATCTTCGGCATAGAGCAAGCGCACCTTGTCCGATGCAATCTGCGAGTAATCGTTACCACGGCCTTTCAGCTTTTGCACAAACTGGCGGCTCGTAATCACAGTCGAGCATTCCGCACGTTCACAGCAGAACTTCACGTTTTCGACAGAAGACGTGTAGTTCAAGTTCACATTCGTCTTGCCAATCACCCAAAGAGCGAGGTTCACAATCACGCCCGCAGGACTCGGCGGGAGCATAATACCCACGTTCTGTTCGTTTTTGCCAAGCGTCTTCTTGAGGTAGCCGCGGAAAGCCATCACAGCGCCCATCAGCTTGTAACCCGAGAAATGAGCGCCATCCGGGCTATAAATAGCAGGACCGTTCTTCACGTACTTCTTGTAAGTGCGGATCCAGCTATCGGCAATCGGGTGCACAAACGAAACAGCGTAGTTCCAAGCGTCAATAGAAATGCGGCGGATAATGGCGCGGATTTCGTTAGGCGGAGTGTTCGCCGGGAGAGCTTCACCAAAAGCAACCGTCACAGAACGTTCAGCCGAAGCACCGAACATGTTCGAGGAGCTATAGCTATAGTTAGAGCCCCACAAGCCCTGGATGTAGAACGGGATTACCTGAGCCTTCGTGCCATCGACAGCGGAGGAATAGTCTATCGTAAACGGTTCCACGTGCGGAGACTTGGAAACTTCGCCCGACGGGAAAATCACGACAGCCTTACCTGCGAGGAGGGCGGCATGAATCTTATCCATCGCAACCTTGGGATTGCGGTTATCAATACGGATCATGCCCAAGCGCTTGAGCACGGCGCGCAAATACCACTTGTCGAAATGGTCCTTGTTACTTGCAATACAAAGCGGACGCGGAGAAGCCATCTGCACCATAGCCCAGTCAATAAAGCTATGGTGGTTACCGACCAAGAGAATCGGACCATCGTTCGGGATGTTCTGCACGTTCAACACGCGGATTCTATAGCGGCTGAACACAAAACGTAAAAGCGTACGGAGCATCGCCTGCGGCAAGTTCGAAATCGACCAGACGAATACACCCACAGAAATCACGGCAAGGCCAATGAAGTAGTTCTGCGGACGGATATCGGTGTTGCGGACCATCATCGTGAACACGAACAGGAACGCCACAAGCACCACAGCCTGGATCAAGTTAGCAAGAGCAATCACGGAACCGGAGTTGTTCGGACGCGTGTTATACTGCAAAAGCGCATTCACCGGCACCAAGATGAGACCGCCAAAGAAACCAGTCATGGAATAAAGCACAACGAGTGCAACCGGATGCACAAGGAACGGCACGAGGAACATGCAGATCGAAGCACCAAACATGCCAAGCGGCACAAAGCCGGATTCAATAAAGTCCTTGGAGAAATGCGCTGCCACAATCGTACCAACCATGAGGCCCACAATCGCAAACGACATGTAGTCCTGCATCATGTTCACGGTCGAAGAACCGGACACGTCCTGGTAAATCAGCACGAATACCTGAGCCAAAGCCCAGAACATCGAAAGGGCGATGATAGACGCACGGAGCGTCGGCACGCGGAAACCGAGACTCAAGTGGCGTTTGACCTTGTCAACGCTCACGTTCAAGTCTTCGAACTTCACGCGCGGAATCATGAAGTTCGCAACCGTACCAAGCACGCTCACCGCTGTCAAAATCCACGGAATCACGACGGACTTTTCCGTAATGCGACGCACAGCTTCGTAAGAAACGAGCTGGTCCAAGTTGATCAGGTTCACGCCGACAATCGTAAGCCAGGATGCCGCGATAATACCGCTAATACTGAATATCTGGAGGAAAGCGTTCGCGTAGCTCAAATTGCGCACGCCGAACATTTCCTTCACAATGGCGTACTTCGCCGCACTGTGGATGGCAAAACCGCAGCTCAGCCCAATCGAGAGCCAGAATGCGACTCGCGGGAAATCGACCGTCACCAAGACCGACTGCGCTATCACAAATAGCGTCATCATGAGTGACGACCAAGCCATCACCTTGTTCTTTGAGAACTTATTGGTGAAGAACCCCGCAAAGAACACCATCAACACGTATGGCGCGAGGAAGAAGATTTGAAGCATGAAGTTCTGCCAGATGAAACCATCCTTTGCAAAGAACGATCCCGACAGAATTTTCTGGGCGTAAATAAACACACCCGCCTGAACAAAAGTTGTTGCAAGGATAGATAAGAAGAATCTTATAGAACCTTTAACTTTCCACATTTACAAAACCCTTTTTTTGCAAATTGTCCTTTTGCCCAAAGATAGAAAAATCACTTCATAAGCGCCTCAATCTCCCCGACTGTGCGCGGAATATGCTCCGAAATATTTTCAAAACCGCTTTTTGTAATAATTAAATCATCTTCGATGCGGATGCCGATACTTTCGCGGTAGCGCTTGCCGTCAATTGTCGCCGTAAAATCTCCGTAAAGTCCTGGCTCACAAGAAATTAACATTCCCGGTTTTAACACCACATCCAAGGAACGGGAACCCGGGTCGCCTTCGTGGATATGTTCCCCGATAAAGTGGCTCACCCCATGCGGCCTTTTGTCGTACAAGAGCTTAAAACTCCCCTTCGCCCCCTTTACAAGGCGACGGTCAAGTTCCATCATGATGAATTCCCAACAAATCATGCCGATTTCCTTGAGAGCAACGCCCGGACGCACCACGCGCTGGTACACTTTTGCGGATTCAAGCACGATTTCGTACAACATTTTTTGAAGCGGGTCAAACTTACCATTTACAGGGATTGTACGCGATATATCGCTGTGGAGAGTCCCGAACCGCACACCAAAGTCAAAGAGAACAAGTTCGCCATCGCGCAATTGCTCATCGTTCTTCACGTAATGCAAGCAACAAGCATTCTTGCCACCCGCAATAATCGTCGGGAACGCAAGGTCGCCATCGCCACGGCGCTGCATCTCGTAATTGAGGAACAACGCCACATCACGCTCGGTCTTCATGTTCTTCATCTCGGGCAACAATGCGCGGAACGCCTCGTCCGTAATCTGTTGCGCCACGCGGGCATCACCAATGCGTTCCGGTTCCAGCACCAAGCGGTCTTCGAAGTGAATGTCGGCACAGCTCTTGACGTTCAACTTATAAGGGCGGAGCACCTTCTTCAGATCGTTCTTGAGCTTTTCGTTGTGATCGCCCTTGAACTTCTCGTAATAGAAAGCATAAGCGTGGTCTACCGCATTTTTGCCATTCGCATATTTCTTCGCAAGCGACTCGACAAAATCCCAAAGTTCGTCAACCGGCCGCACATCTTCTACGCCCGTCAAGCGAGCAACAACGTTTTCGCCATCCACAAAGCCAAGACGCTTGCCGTTCCAGAATTCCTTGAACGGATCCTTGCGCGGCACAAAGAGTGTCGAACACATGGCACGCGGGTCCAGCACCAAATAGCAGCCCGCCTGGTTCACGCCTGTCAAATACAGGAACGCCGGATCCTGCACAAAGCGCGTCCAAGTTTGAACAAAGGCTTCCTCGCCCCCCGGTTCAACGGGCATCCCGGCAAAAACGCAAAAAGAGTCTAGCTTTTCCATCAAAGACTTGCGTCTTTTCGCATAAATTTTCTTGGAATCGTAATTTTTGGACGATAAAAAGACCTGAGAATAGGTCTGAACATCATTTTTACGTGCTTGCATAGTCAATTTTTACCTTTTTTAACATTTTTTCTGCCACAACTATATATATTTTAGCCATCAAAGACTAGAATGGAGCTTAATAATGTCTCTTAAAAAATGGAAATTAGTTCTCGCCTCTGTTTCTGTAGCACTTTTCACAGCTTGCGCAGGTTCTTCTAACTCTAGCAGCAGCGATACAGGCTATACGGGAAGCAACGAATCTACCTCTGAATCCTCTTCTTACACAGGTTACAACGAAAACCAGGCCGAAGCCGCTAAGCCGGCTGCACAGCCGAAGAAAGAGGCTCCTAAGGAAGTCATCAACGAAAAGACACTGAAGAAGACTCAGGACGAAGCAGTCGCCGCTAACGAAGACAACCACAAGCTCCGCAAGGAAATCTTCGACGCAAGGACCAAGCTTGGTCTCCCGATTCAGCAACCTTCTACAGATGAAGAGTAGTATAAGGCATTACTCACTGTCTGACAACCTGAAACGAGTTATTTCAGGCGAACGTGAAACGGTTTTCCGATTACTGGAGAGCCGTTTTTGCGTTGAAATACGCACCCGTCTTCCAGGTCTGGACCTAGTTCCCCAGGAAGGTGCCGACTTGTCAGGCCTGCTGGCAGTACTCGACCAGCTCAAAATCGCCGCACGCAACGGCGAGATTTTAGACGCATCCCAACTGGACCGCATGCTCGGCCCCAAGGAAACATCCGAAACGAGCTACACCGAACTCATCCCCGACAGTCCCGTCTTTAGGAACAGGTTCGGCATCAGCGTTTCTGCAAAGACTCCCGCACAAGCGGAACTGGTCAAGGCGGTCGAGAAGAACGACATCATTTTTGCAAAAGGTCCTGCAGGTACAGGTAAGACGTTCCTCGCTGTAACGCTTGCCGTCGCAAGCCTAGAACGCGGCGAAGCTGAACGCATCTGCCTAGTGCGCCCCGCCGTCGAAGCTGGCGAATCACTCGGTTACCTGCCTGGCGACCTCAAAGAAAAGATCGCCCCCTACCTCCGCCCGATCCACGACAGCCTCTCCGAACTCCTGCCCGCCGAGAAGCTCAAGCGTTACGAAGAAACGGGCGCCATAGAAGTGGCACCCCTCGCCTACATGCGTGGCCGCACGCTCAAACGCGCCTTCATCATCCTGGACGAAGCTCAAAACACAACTATCGCCCAGATGAAGATGTTCCTCACCCGACTCGGCCCCCACAGCAAGGCGATTATCACCGGCGACACAAGTCAGATTGACCTCGCCAAAGGCCAAACTTCCGGTCTTGAACACGCGATGAAAATACTCCAGGGGATTCGGGGAATTGCCGAAGTCGAATTTAGCGCTACTGACGTTCTTCGTCATCATCTAGTCAAAGACATTTTGCTAGCTTACGAACAGAACGAGCAAAAAAAATAGAAGAGCTTTAAATGAACAAGAAAGAGAAAAAGATTCATTTATTTATTGGCTGGGTTATCTTAATCCTTATCGCCATTCTCTTATTTCCGGACAAGAATATAGCCCTACGCGCCGAGCGCCCGCACTTAGGCCAGCTCAGTACAAGGACGATTGTCGCCCCGTTCAAGTTCGAAGTTCCAAAAACCGAACAGGAAATCCAGGCCGAAAAGGCCCGTGCCGCCGACAAGATCAATGCCATTTTTGAATTCAATGCCGACGAAACCACGCGCCAACTGCGTGAACTGGAACAGTACCTCAAAAAGCTCGAACAGTACGGCAAGATGCAGGCCCTCATCAGCAGCAGCAAGGATGACGGAAGCGCCTCCATGCAAGAAAAAATCAAGGAAGCGTCGAGCATCTACGACCAGTTGAAGCAGAGGCTTTCCATTACCGCCATCAAGCCGCTCAGCACGAATTCCATCGCCCGTGATTCCTTGATGTCCGTGTTCTACCAGATGATGCAGAAAGGTGTTTCGAACACCCTCCTTGCCAAGACCGAAACCGAAGTCAACCTGTTTTGCAACAGCTACAACATAAAGCAAATCAAGAATCTCATCTACAACAAGCCAAACATTTCGCTCATCAAGGACAACGAAGAAAGCACTCTGGAAATCAGTGAAATTCAGCCGATGCAACGCCGCATCGAAGAAGCTTTTGGACAACTGCAAAACTCGTTCTCTGCAGAACAGGGATTGCAAAGCGCCTTCTACGAAGCTCTCTACGTTTTCACAAGCCCGAACGTTTTCTACCTCGAAAAAGAAACTGAAGCTCGCAAGCTCGACGCGAGCAACAAGGTCACGCTCATCAAGGGTATGGTCCCGCGTGGCATGGAAATCGTAGCCCAGGGCGCGCCCATCACCAAGGAAATTCTCGAAAAGATCGACGCCCTCCAGCAGGCTCAGCAGAACGAAGAAAACTCGAAGATGCTCACAGCCCCGTACGGCAACGTGCTCGTCTTCGTCATCATCATTACGCTCCTCGTCATGTTCTGGCTCTACACGCCGACGCGCACCATGTTCAAGACGCCCCGCCAGTTGTGGAGCCTTGTATTCCTTACCATACTGCAATTACTCGCTTTCTGGATTATCCATAACCTTTCGGGAACGCTCAGCCGCCCCGAAAGCATCCTCCCCGACGCCATCGACTTCATGTGGCTGTACCCGATTACGTTTACGCCCGTGATCGCCGTTGTGCTCTATGACGCACGCATGGGACTTGCATTCGCGACATTCTCCGCTGGATTCTATGGCATCTTGAACGGCTACGACCTTGCCGCAACACTCACAAGCTTGGTCGTGAACATCGCCGTAATCGCTCCGCTCTTCCGCATGCGTTACCGTGTGCAGTTTGCCTGGAGCATGATCGCAGGAGTCGTTGCTGCAGCAGCATCCGTAAGCATCATGCTTCTCCTCCGCAACCGTTTCAATTTTGCGACGTTCTACCAGACGCTCATTGCCGCAAGCGCAAACATCATCATCTTTACCGCAGTCGCCTCCGTGCTATTGATCCACGTTGTCGAAAAAGTCTTTAGCATTACGACCGTGCTTACGCTCATGGAAATGTCGGACTTCAACCGCCCGGCCCTCAAGCGCATTTCGGAACTTGCACCGGGAACGTTCCACCACAGCATCCAGGTTTCGAACCTCGCCGAAAGCGTAGCCGAAAGCATTGGAGCTAATTCGCTCCTCGTCCGCGTGATGGCGCTCTACCACGACCTTGGCAAGACGATGCGCCCTGAATACTTCACCGAAAACCAGAAGCAAGGCGTGAACCCGCACAACAACCTCGATCCGTACCAATCCGTCAAAATATTGACCGGTCACGTTTCGCAGGGCATGCTGCTAGCCAAAGAATACAAGATTCCAGAACTCGTCGCCACGGGCATCCAGGAACATCACGGCACAACGCTCATCCAGTACTTCCACCACAAGGCGACAGAACTCGCTAAGGAAACTGGTAAAGAAGTCAAGGAAGAAGATTTCCGCTACAAGGGACCGCGCCCGCAGAGCATGGAAACAGCCATTCTTATGCTGGCAGACGTTATCGAAGCGACAAGCCGTTCCATGGCAGACACCTCTTCCGAAGCGCTTATATCCATGATCCACAAGACGATTCTCGACAAGTTCATGGACGGGCAGTTCAACGAAAGCAATTTGTCTGTAAAGGAACTTTCCAAACTCGAAGAAGCGTTCCTCCACAGTCTCGACGGCACGTACCACACCCGCGTGAAGTATCCGGGACAACGTTAGACGAGAGAACGGCACAAGGAGTCTACAGACGAGAGAATGTCATGCCCGCCCCTGAGCGGGCATCTCTTTTTTAAAGGGAAAAAATTTAAAGAAATTCGCCCTTATCCCTTGACACACTAATTAATTCTTTTTATATTTGGGTCGTTCGGTTGAAAGACTGAATCAAACCACTGGGGTGGTAGCTCAATTTTGGTTAGAGCACCGGCCTGTCACGCCGGAGGTTGCGAGTTCAAGCCTCGTCTATCCCGCGACAAAGACCTCTCGAAAGAGAGGTCTTTTCGTTTATACTCAAATCATCGCTTAATTGATACCCTTGCATGTCATTCCCCTTCGAGCGGGCGGACAGCACTTGGAACTTTGTTCCATAGTGCGCATGGCCACCTTTAGGTGGGAATCCCCTATCAAAAAATTTTCACTTTTTTTGCAAAAAAGCCCATTTCCGGTTGACAAGACTTTTAATATTTGTATATTTGGCTCGTAACTCGAGGTTGTAGAAAATGTTAAACAAAAAGAATCTTATTCTTATCGGTATTGGCATTTTACTACTTGTTATTGGTTTTATCTGCCTCGCCACAGGCCCTGCAGACAATCCGGTAAGCCTTTCTGTTGCACCAATTATCTTGACGATTGCTTACGTTGTGATTATTCCTCTTGGAATTCTTTTCAACGGCAAGGATGAAAACAAGTAATTATTTGGACGATTAGCTCAGCTGGTTCAGAGCGTCTGCCTTACAAGCAGAATGTCAGCGGTTCGAATCCGTTATCGTCCACTACCGAAGAATCGGAAACGATTTTGGGGTGGTAGCTCAATTTTGGTTAGAGCACCGGCCTGTCACGCCGGAGGTTGCGAGTTCAAGCCTCGTCTATCCCGCGATAAAGCACTTCTCTTTGAGAAGTGCTTTTCGTTTAAAGTCACCCCTGCCTCTGTGCTCTTTGCCCACTTGCGCTTTAGCGCTTATGTGGGCATGATCCGCGAATGGGGACGGGGTCAGCTTACACATTATTCATCTAATCGTTTAAATTTGGAAGCCTATTGCGGCGTTAATATCGATGACAAGTCCCTTGTCCATCTTAAAAAAGGCATTCTTGCGATCCGCTTCAAATTTGCTCGTCCAGGCATAACCAAAACCGGCATCGGCAAACACTGCAAAACGCCCTAAAAAACCTTCCCCGCCATTCAAAACTTTCTTGATGCCGCCACTAAGCATAAAGCCCCACAGCCATCCATTAAAATCGCCATGTTCGTCCGTGTCTATTTTCAGATGATTCACGAGAAAGCCGACCTGGAAATAGCGCCAACGCTTACCGCCAACGCCATACAAGCGAAAGCTTTCTTGCAAGCCGATATCGTAAATCTTGTAATCATCATCGGAACGGTCAACACGCACATAATGCGGCATAGACACCAGAGAAATCTTTTCCATGATTTTCCATTCAAACGTCAAATTGAATATCGGATAGTCCGTAAAGCCATTCGGAACGTTGATGCCGCCCCAAAAATGTGAATACGGCACCATAAAATTCAACGGATGAATGTACAACGTGAATGTAGAGTCTCGGAGAGAATCATCCACCTGCGACTCGGAAGATTCTTCATTAACCGTTTGCGGCACACTCGGCTCAGCCTCGGCTGTATTGACTTCGTCCTTCACGACTTCTTGTTTTGCCTCTGCTTTCACATTCGATTTCGGCTGCGATTTAGCTGGTTTAGCGGCACAAAATACAGACAAAGCAATCAAGAGAAGGACGACTTTCTTCATGGTTCAAATTTAGATATTTTTCCTAAGATGAAAACCATTCCAGCCTATAGAATTGTGCTTAAAGCCTCTAGCATACGAGGCTCCATAATGCGCCCCGCTAAACGAGATCTGTAACGCTACGGCAAAATCGGGGAATCGGTAAGACGTGCTTAACTCCACAAATTTCCAGCGGAAATAAGCCCCCACATACAAGAAATCGAAATCGCATTCGGCAAATGCCGAAACAGCCTCATCCGAGATCCAATGAACCCCCACCGCAGGCGAAAAAACCTCATCTGTAAAGCCACTCAGCATCCCCGCCAAATAGACTTGATGCCAATGAACCGATCCAGCCCACTTGAATCGGTGTCGTGTCCAAAGTACCTCGCCAGGAGTCCATTCTATACCAAGCCCATAGCTCACGCCAATTGCAAAATGCGGCCATGTTTTCGCATAAGACGCTTCTGAATACAGATTGCGATATAGCGAATCCATCGACTCGTAAGCAATAAAAGCGCCCACGCGGTAAGCATCGTTCCCAAATTCAAGCGACAAGTTCCACGAAGATTCATCCACATCGTCCAACCAGTAATACGAAATGCCATACGCCGGAATCGCATACCGTGCCGGAGTCGAATTGTATCCGCCAAGCCCAATCGGTGAAAGTCCACCCGCCAAGAGCGCAGCAAACGAAGCTCGCCCCTCCGCAGCCAAGACTCGCCCCGGCGCCATCAGCATGCCCCAAAGCAAAATCAACCCCAACCAGATCCGGGCACATAAGCACGCAGCAAATCCCTTACGGGCGAACAAGAATACCGACCACATTCTCGTACTCCCCCACAGACAAAGAAACAAATGCAGCACCAATTCCAAGGTATTCCTGCGCCGGGACTTTCACCCATTCATTCGACATCGCCGAAACTACAGACTTCCAAACACAACGGCCCGCCGAATCCAAAAGCGAAAGCACAACATTGTGTTCAGATTCTACACGCACTCGAAGCGGAGAGCCTTTTTTTGAAGCTACACGAGAAGATAGTTTGTATACAACAGGCGCTTTTGCCGCCACTAGACTCGTCGCCGCTTGATTAGCTCCGCCCGTCTGAGACACATTCCGAGCATACACTTGCGAACCATGAGGCAAATACCCCGGTGTAAACTCCCGCCGCATCGAGAGCGGATTAAATCCAAACGGACACGCAAACATCCCCTTGCTCCAATAAACGCTATCTATCACGCTATCCCGGAAACAAAGTCGGAGCATTCCTTCTGTGTTGTTTAAGAACCCCAGCGACACCTGAATCATCCGAATATCGGGAATGTTGAGTGCAGCCCGCAGAGACGATGTATCCTTGCTCACAAGCAATGCCTGATAAGGCTGAATCGAATCGCCCTCCTTCCCTAGCGCACCTCCGCGATCGCAAAAGCGGAACGCATCTAGCGGCAAAGAAATCCCGCTTGCATTATAGAGTTCCACCCATTCGGGCATTGGTTCTTCCGGGCAATGATGAACCTCAGTCACACGTAATGGCGACATCCCAGCCATCACGCCCTTCAATAGTGAATCCGCCGCATCAGGCGACTCCGGTACAACCTTAGACACATCAACAAACTCCCACTTGTCCGTCAACCCCACACGCTGAATAACCTTCCCTGGTTTAGGGCGAGGAACAGTCACAGAATCCATACACGTCCCCGCCCATACTTTCCAAACGGACTCTCGTGAATTCGGTAGCGAGATTTTTCCGAGCGAACTACACGCAACACTAGCCCGAGGCGTTTCTTGTGACAGAACTTGCGAAGCCTCCCCTAACGAGTCTGCCACACATTTAGCCGAGTCATGCACAAGCACAAAGCGCTCCGCCTCCGGCCAAGCAAACGCCATAACCGTCTTGGATTCAAATTGCACGTAAAGCGATTCCGCCCGAAAATCGTCCATGCGAATTTCGACGTACTCCCCCTCCTGGTCCGAAACTTCTTTCGGGTCCGGATAGAATTCAGTAAACACCGGGCATGATAATGCCCACGAAAAAAGCGCCAAGCTCACCGCCGGCACAACACCATAATTATTCATTGCACCCTCCCCTGGGCGCACCCACCATGCGTAATAACGCTAGCGAGGATTAGTCGACTTCATAGTCGTTAGGGAGAATATAAGGAAGAGGGTTTACCGGGACGCCGTTTTTCCATACCTCATAATGAAGGTGCGGGCCAACAGAACGACCTGTATTTCCCATATAGCCAAGAATCTGATAACGATGTACAAACTCGCCCGGAGTCACGGCGGACATCTGCATGTGCCCATAGCGGGTCTTAAGACCATTGCCATGATTCAGGACTACAAAATTCCCAAAAGAGGAACTCAGTTGGGAAATTTCAACCACGCCATCTGCCGGCGCATAAATCGGGGTCCAACGATCGTTGGAAATATCAATACCTTGATGCATCTTACCGATTTCACCCGTTACCGGATGTACACGCGGGCCAAAGGCAGATGCATAGCGGCCATTCGTCGGCGATATCGACGGGATATAGCGTAAAACAGAACGGCTCTGATCAATGTACTTGGTCAGAAAATTAAAGGATTCTTCGTTGTTCTGGATCTGTCCAAAGATACGCCAGACATCTTCGTGCATCTTGGCGGTACGTTCAAACACCGGGGAACTCTTGCGCAAAAGCTGAACATTCGGCTCAATATGGCCACCTGTCGAAAGCTTGCGAGAAGCTTCATCCGGCAGCGGTAGTCCAAGCTTAGCATGGAGCATCTTTTCGGCCTTGAAAAAATCCTTGGACGTACTGGAAATGTAATCCACCGTGTTCTGGATCTGTGAAAGTTCCTTGTTCAACTTCTGACGGCTAGAAAAGGCATGTTTCAACACTCCGTCATAAACGGAGGTGGAAAGCACTTGTACAAGGAAAAGGATGAATCCGATAACAACAACAATTCGAATAAAAAGCGAACCGCGGAGAATAAACGAAGGCACCTTCACGGTCAAAGCCCGTGACGACTTCTGAAAGTGTATGGTTGCCTTCACAAAATTCATCAGACGATAATGTAAATAAATGGCATTAAAAATTCAAAGGATTTATCCGTATTTTTTTATTACACAGCATATATAGAAAAATGTGCTAATTTTGTAATAATCCTATAGCCATTTAGCGCAGTCTCAAGCCATTTATAATAAAAGTTTACATGGGGCTTGATGACAAAAATCAATCTTAAATCGGGTTGTCCAAATCGATGAATTTAGACGGAATGCTCAATTCGGTTTGAATCTTAGAAGCAAGGGCTCTGACCCCAAAAATCTCGGTTCTATGGTGCCCGCAAGAGACAAGGTTCACCCCGTTTTCCTGACAGAATATGGGAACTTCTTCCTTGATGCTACCCGTAATATAAGCATCGCAGTTCATTTCCATAGCTTCCCTGATGTCAGACACACTGCAACTACCACTGCAAATAGCAACACGCTTGATTTCTTCAGGACCATAGAAAAACTGGTTCTGCACGCCATGCACAAAAGCGCCACTCAGGCCATCAATTAGTTCTTCCCTCGTTGCAGGGGTGTTCCATTCAGCGATTACGCCAATGGCGCGCATCCCGACATGGACAAATTCATGCACAGGATTTAGACCGAGAAGCTTTGCAATAACGGCGTTGTTACCGATTTCACGATGAGCGTCCAACGGCAGATGGAAACCGAACACGGAAATTCCGTTGTTCATAAGCTTACGGAGGCGTTCTGCGAACTTGCCAACCGGGAGCTGAGACTCCCCTTTCCAGAAACCATTCGGATGGTGAACGATAATACAGTCAGCATGCTCGGCAATGGCGGCATCAATCAACTGGTCGCGCAGGCTCACGCCCGTCACGATTTTGGTTACCTTGTCTTTAGCCTCGACACAAAGGCCATTTACACAGTAATCATTAAAGGATTTCGGGTCAAGCAGGTCGTCAAACCATGCAGTCATAAAAGACAGATCCATAAAATCTCCTTGTTAAGCAAAACATCCCGGCACCATGCCAGAATCAACTCTCCACCATCCAACTCTTTATCGTTAGCTATAGAAAATATAGATACATAATTTTTATTTACAACACAAAAGTGCAAATTAGGGCATAAAAAGCCATATTGGATTAAATTGTCGTTGCCACAATCTATGCATTTAACTAAATTTACGCATAGAAAGAAAATTGAAAGAATTATTATAGGAGCCCCAAATGGCACATTATCTTTTTACCTCTGAATCCGTTTCTAAAGGTCACCCGGACAAGGTCGCCGACCAAATCTCCGACTCCATCCTCGACGCCTGCCTCGCTCAAGACCCGAAAAGCCGTGTCGCTTGCGAAACTCTCGTGAACACAGGTCTCGTCGTTATCTCTGGTGAAATCACCACCAAGGCTGTTGTTGACTTCCAGGAAGTTGCACGCAACACCATCAAGAACATTGGCTACGTGAACCCAGACCTCCAGTTCGACTACAAGGGCTGCGCCGTGCTCGTCGCTATGGACAAGCAGTCTCCGGATATTGCCCAGGGCGTTGACGCCAAGGCAGCCGAAGGCAAGGAAGACGACAAGCAGGGTGCTGGTGACCAGGGTATGATGTTCGGTTACGCCGTCAAGGAAACCAAGGAACTCATGCCGCTCCCGATCAGCCTCGCCCACAAGCTCATGGAAGAAATCCAGAACCTCCGCGAAAAGGGCAAGATCAAGTGGCTCCGTCCGGATGCTAAGTCCCAGGTCACCGTCGAATACGACGAAAATGACAAGCCGGTCCGCGTTGATACCGTCGTCATTTCCACCCAGCACGACGAAAAGGTGAACGGCAAGGAACTCAAGCATTCCCAGATCGAAAAGGAAATCATCGAAAAGCTCATCAAGAAGGTCATCCCGGCCAAGCTCTTGGACAAGAAGACCCGTTACCTCGTGAACCCGACTGGCAAGTTCGTTGTCGGTGGCCCGCACGGCGACTGCGGCCTCACTGGCCGTAAGATTATCGTCGACACTTACGGTGGCATGGGCCGTCATGGTGGTGGCGCATTCAGCGGCAAGGACCCGAGTAAGGTCGACCGCAGCGCAGCATACGCCGCACGCTATGTCGCTAAGAACATTGTCGCAGCAGGCCTCGCCTACCGTTGCGAAGTACAGCTCGCTTACGCTATCGGCTACTCCAAGCCGGTTTCCGTGCTCGTGAACACGTTTGGCACTGGCAAGATTGACGACCGCAAGATCGAAGCAATTGTAGCCCAAAACTTCGACCTCTCTCCGGCCGGCATCGAAAAGATGCTCGACCTCCGCAAGCCGGGTTACGTCGCTACCGCCGCTCTCGGCCACTTTGGCCGTACCGGCGCCCGCTTCACGTGGGAAAAGACTGACAAGGCCGAAGCTCTGAAGAAGGCTGCTGCTGAAGCTGTTTAATCAAGCCTCTCCAAACTTGCGACATAAAGCATTTAGCAAAAATGACGGATGAAAATCCGTCATTTTTTTTAGTTTATTTAAAAACAAAGAAGACTGCCGTTAAGCAGTCTTCTTTGTTTTTTTTGAAAGTTCAAGTAGATTGCTTCGCTACGCTCGCAACGACGTAGCAGAACACTTCCTACTGTCTACTTCCTACAGCCTACTGCGTAGCTCCGCTACGACACGAGCATCATCGAGAACACCATGACGAACAGTGCGACCGTTTCGCCGACACCGAGCACCATGAGGTAGTTCACAAGGCCCTTGCCCGTTTCGCCAAGAGCGTTGCAAGCGTCAGCAGCGGACTTACCCACGTACCAAGCGCTAGCCATCATGCCAATGCCACCGAAAATGCCTACGCCGAGGTAAGCTGCCCAGTTGCCAGGATTTGCCTGCGACTTGTTCAAGATGTACATCATCAGGAGCATGCCGTAAATCGTCTGCGCAATCGGCGCACCCACAAAAATGAGCAGCGTAAAGAGCGCGTTCTTACCCTTGAGATACGCCTTTTTCCAGGCACCGATGGCCGCCATGCCGGCAGTCCCGCAGCCCAGCGCAGAACCCACTGCGGCAAGGCCTAGAGCCGCCACCGCACCGAGCTTTGCGAGCGTTAAAAATTGTGATTGATCCATAAGTGCAACCTCTTTCGATTAAAGCACCATCATGGAGAACACGAGCACGAACAAAGCGACAGTTTCGACGATACCGAGAACCATCAAGTAGTTCACCATGCCCTTGCCGGTTTCACCGAGAGCATCGCAAGCCACAGCTGCGGACTTGCCCTGGTACCAAGCAGAAGCCATCATGCCGAGGCCACCGAAGATACCAGCACCGAGGCAGCCGCCCCAGTTCGTAAAGCCCTGTTCAGCAGCCTTGCTCAAGATGAAGTTCATGAGCAACATGCCGTAAATCGTCTGGGAAATCGGAGCACCGACGAACACGAGAAGCGTGAAGAGAGCGGACTTACCCTGAGCGTAAGCCTTCTTCCACATCGTGATAGCAGACATACCAGCCGTTCCGCAACCAAGGGCGGAGCCCATTGCCGAAATGCCGAGAGCGGCAGCAGCACCCATTTTAGCGAGAGTAACCATTGTATTCGGT
>CADAWC010000007.1 GCA_902791475.1 Fibrobacter succinogenes | reverse complement strand
TAGCGGCCTCGACGTCTCTTACACGCTCCGCAAGGAAGCCATCGAACAGAAGCGCCAGTCCTGGAAGAACGCTACTGAAAACGGCTTCAAGGTCGGTACTTATGAAGAAATGATTCCGGATGCAGACCTCGTTTGCAACCTCACACCGGATAAGCAGCACCACAACGTGATCCCGGCTATCATGAAGCTCATGAAGAAGGGCGCAGCTCTCTCTTACAGCCATGGCTTCAACATCGTCGAAGAAGGCCAGGAAATCCGCAAGGACATCACTGTGATCATGGTCGCTCCGAAGGGACCGGGTTCCGAAGTTCGTTCTGAATACCTCCGTGGTTTCGGCATGCCGTGCCTTATCGCTGTCCACCCGGAAAACGACCCTGAAGGCAAGGGCTGGGACTACGCCAAGGCTTACGCCGCTGGTCTCCACGCTGACCGTCCGGGCGTTCTCGAAAGCTCTTTCGTCGCCGAAGTGAAGTCTGACCTCATGGGCGAACAGACCATCCTTTGCGGTATGCTCCAGACCGGTACGATCCTTTGCTACGACAAGATGGTGAAGGAATTCGGTATCGACAAGGCTTACGCTGTGAAGCTCCTCCAGTACGGCTGGGAAACGATTTCTGAAGCCCTCAAGCATGGTGGCATCACGAACATGATGGACCGTCTCTCCAACCCGGCTAAGATCCGCGCAACGGAACTTGCTGAAAAGATGAAGAAGATCATGAAGCCGCTTTACTGCGAACATCAGGACAACATCATCTCTGGCAAGTTCTCCAGCACGATGATGGTCGACTGGGAAGCTGGCGACAAGGACCTCCTCAAGTGGCGTGGCGAAACCGGCGAACTTGAATTCGAAAAGGTTGCCGCAACTGACAAGCAGATCACCGAACAGGAATACTTCGACCGTGGCGTTCTCATGACCGCTATGATCAAGGCCGGTGTGGAACTCGCATTCGAAACCATGTGCTCTGTGGGCATCAAGCCGATGAGCGCTTATTACGAATCCCTCCACGAAACTCCGCTCATTGCAAACCTCATCGCTCGCAAGAAGCTGTTCGAAATGAACCGCGTCATCAGCGATACCGCAGAATACGGCTGCTACCTGTTCGCTAACAAGTGCGTTCCTCTCCTCGCAGACTTCATGAAGAACGAAGTCAAGAAGGGCGACATTGGCGATATCTTCAACGAAGGTAACACCAACGCTGTCGATAACGAAGAACTCATCAAGGTGAACAAGAACATCCGTCAGCATCCGGTGGAAGAAGTCGGTGCTTGGCTCCGCGAACGCATGAGCGGCATGACGAAAGTTGTCTAATCGGCGCAATACGGCGTTGCTCGCCCCCTCACGTACGACATAGTACGCTACGGGGGCTCGCGCCTTGTCTTGCTTGATTATACGACTTTCGCGGATCGTCTCGCTCGCTTATACTTAGCGGGGAAGTAGATACCGCAGTTCATAGCTTTGAACGTTTTAAAATCTCGTCAGGTAATCCCTGGCGGGATTTTTTTTGTTTATGATGTTGGAAA
Source organism: Fibrobacter succinogenes (assembly GCA_902791475.1). Taxonomy (GTDB): domain Bacteria; phylum Fibrobacterota; class Fibrobacteria; order Fibrobacterales; family Fibrobacteraceae; genus Fibrobacter; species Fibrobacter succinogenes_J. The sequence goes on along the minus strand of CADAWC010000007.1, from coordinate 105,224 downwards.
AATGCTTTTTTAAGGAATTGTGCATATAAAAGTGACGGCTTTGGTATATTTATATGCATGTTTTTAAATATTGTAAATAAAATAATGCTTGAAATGCTGCTTTTTTGCGCTGCTGAGCATATAAAACTGGAAAAATGATGACTTTTATATGCTTTGTTTTTCTTGAAATTGTCTTTTGCAAAGATGTTTTCGGAACTTGATGCATATAAATTGAATGAAAATGTTTTTTTATATGCTCGTTCTTGTGATTTGCTGATAAAATAACGATTGAAATAGCCGTTTTTTGAGTGCTGGTGCATATAAAAATAGGCAGAAATTGTTTTTATATGCATTGAAGGTTGGTTTTGAAGCTTTTTTAAGAGTAAAAAACGCTCGCGTTTGGCGAGCGTCTTATATGACGAAGTCAAGATTCGCGCATCTCGTTATAGGACCGCGCGCATCCTGTTATGAATTGCGCGCGTCTTGTAATACAGGTGCGTCTTGCGTTGTATTACGCGTTCTTCGTTTTCTTGCTTTTCACGAAGAGGTATGCGCCGAAGGCGATGAGCAGAATTGCTGCAAGCAAGCTCACCTTGAGGCAGGCGTGGAACGGCTTAGAGCGATATTCCATGCGGACTTCGGATTTGCCCTTCGGAATTTCGACAGCACGGAGATCGCCGAATGCCTTGTAGACTTTGGCTTCCTTGCCGTTGACGGTTGCTTTCCAGTAGGGGTGGTAGTTGCCTGCGACAACCATGAATCCTGCACGGTCGCTTTCGACTTGGAATACTTGCGTGTCCATCTTGGGGCTTGCGACAAGCTTTGCCTTGCCCTGTGCGACTCCGCCTTCGCCCTTGTTTTGCGGTTCTTCGGAGAGAATGACTTTTTCGCGGTATTCAAAGCCGTTCTTGAGCGCGTCAATGGCTTTGGCATCATCCATCGTGGTGGATTCACCGTAGATGTAGGCTTCGCCCATAGCCGTTGTAATTGGCATGTAGGTTGTGCCGCGCTGCGTGTCGAAGATGATGGCGTTGATGTTCATCAAGTCAAGGAACGGGTGCGGTGCGCTTTGGTCGTTGATGTTCAAGAGATAGTTCGCATTGCCTTGACCGCCACGGAACTCGCGATAGCTCGAGAGCTCGTTGTCGTGGAAACCGTCTGCGTTGCGCATGTGGTACTGTGGGAAAATGTTTGCGCCGAAAGCCTTATTGCGGGAGAGCGAAAGTACGCGTGGCTGGTTGATCGGATCGGCTTTGTACGGTGCCTTGAGGGCGGCAACAACGCCGTTGTTCGGCTGCAAGTATTCGTTGGCGGGAACGTTTTGGATAAATGCGCCATTGATGGTCAAAAGTTCGATGCCAGCGACAAGGGCGAGGATTCCGACCTTGGCGGGCGTGCTCCCTTTCCATTTGAACACGGCGAGGCTTGTGCCAATGACGACGAGAATCAGGATGAAGCTCGGGATAATTTTCGAGGCAGTCATGTTCATCACGATTTCGTTCAGCGGCTTGAAGTACGGAGCTGTAACCGGATCGTTCAGGAGCTTTTGTCCGCTCATGAGGAAAATGCCGATGACTGCAAATCCGATAACGACGGCTGCTTGGACACCTCTCGATGTTCCCGGAAGTTTTGCCTTGAATGCGTCCACAAAGTTCTTGACGTTAATTGCTTTGCCTTGATCGTCGAGGCTCATCACACCGAGGCATGCTGCTGCGTAGGCGAGGCAGACGACAAATCCGAACGGGCTGATAAAGAGTGTCCAGTTGAAACGTGCAATCACGACGAGCAAAAGCAGAATGACGAACATCGCGGTTCCGTGCAACAGGGCGCGACGGTTCTTGGCGGCATCTTCGCTTTCATCAGAGATGGCCTTGAGTACGGGGCCTGCCATCATTACGAGCAAGAGCGGGAGCCAGAATAGTGCCATACCCGGAGCGCGGAAGTTCTTGACGCCCGGCAAAATATTGTACCAGAGCTTGAAGAGTGGGGAATGGTCGCCCATGCCGTAGCTCAAGGCGACGACGGCTCCGAGTCCCCAGAAACTTGCCCAGCGACGCTTGCCCGGGAGGAACAGGCAGAGGAATCCGAGGAACGTGAGGAGTGCGCCCGCATTGTTATGGTCAAGCTTGAAGCTGTTGTGGCCCCAGTAGAATGGGCTGCCTTGACTGCCGGCTTCGGCCATCTTGCGGTATTCGTCCATGGTGATGTTGACCAAGGAACTGCTCTTCAAATCGTTTGTCTTTTCGTCCTGTTCGTAGACATCGACTCCGATGAATCCCGGAATGAGCATTTGCGCCATTTCTTCCTGATGGAACGACCAGCTCACGGCGTGACCGTAATTGGTATGGTCTCCTTCACCGCGAACGGATTGCGTCGTGGTGTAGAGGTAGGGCGGTACAATCTGGAAACAGCTGAGGGCAAGTCCAAAGGCTAGTGCTGCAGCTGCAAGCCCGACGCGTTTACCGCGGGTGGCAAAAGTATTGCAATGGAAAGCAGCTTCGTAAAGCGTGTAGAGCCCTGCTCCCCAGAGGAACAGGTAGGTAAGTTGCAAGTGGCTCCCTAGAATCATCCAGGTGATGCTCAGCGCAAAGACGATGAGGTAGGGGAGGCTTCCATCGCGGACGATTTTACGGATGGCAAGGAGTGCCAACGGGGCAATCGCAAAGACCATCATCTTTCCGTCGTGACCGCCGTAAATGTAAGTGAAGTATTCCGGCGAAAATGCGTAGAGGAACCCGAGGAGAGAACCCCACCACTTGTTGCCGGTCAAGTTCCAGGCGAGGAGCATTGCGCTCATGAAGGCGACCCACACGGTCAAGATGAACTTGAAACCGACGGCACGTGCCGGATCCATGATGAACTGCGTCCACACGAGCGGGTGGTAAGCGTCGGCAAAGAGCGCGTCAATCGTCGGGACACCGCCAAGGCGGCTATCATCCCATTCCGTGAGGATGACGTCGAACGTGCGCAAAATGCGGCTGCCGATGCCGTTCAGCTGGTCGCTGTTGAGCATGAGTTGACTGGAATCGAATGCGAAATCGCGGAATACGAACAGCAAAATCGCAAGGAAAACTGTGGCCATAGCCACAAAGAATGCAGGTTTCTTGTTGAGAAAATTCATATAAGGAAATATAAAAATACCGCAGAGGTGTCCCACTACGGTTTGTTAAATTGTTTGCTTTTGAACGAATTTGCTATCGAAATTTATTCGAGCGTGTTTTCGTCGGTCTTGGCGGTCTTGACGAGACTGTAGATGCCGAATGCAGAAATGATACACACTGCGGCAATGACGACGTACTTAATCAGTTTTCCCATAAGGTTTCTCCTTGGCTTTTTTTATAAAGATATTTGATTTTCGCAAAACGGTCAAGTGATTTTTGAAACAGTGGTTAGTAAACAGTATGCAGTAAACAGGAATTGCAATTGGAACATTTCAATTACATCCCTAACCACCAACCACTAACCACTTCCTACCGCCTACTTCCTACTTCCTACTCCTTAGTAATGATCATACAAATCACGGGGAGCTTTTTGTCGACTTCGTTTTCACTCGGGATGATTTCGCTTTCGACGACCTTGCAGTTGAGTTCCTTCACAAAGAATTCGAGCTGGCTCCTTTCAAAACCAAGCCAAATGTGGCCGTGGGTCGTGCGGAATGATTCTTCCTTGTGCTGGGCGAGGTCCAAAAGCGCAAGCATTCCACCCGGTTTCAGGATGCGGGTCGCTTCCTTGAGGGCAAGGCGCGGGTCGGTTGCATGGTGGAGCACTTGGCTCATCAAGACGAGGTCTGCGTAGTTGGACGGAAGGCCCGTCTGCGTCATGTCGGCGACTTTCGGCATCACGTTTTCGATGCCCTTCTGGTGCAAAATTTGCTGGAATCCGCTGATGATTTTCGGGTTATAGTCGAGGGCCGTCACGTTCTTGCAGCGGCTGGCGAGCATCAGCGAAAGGTCTCCGCCTTCGCCACAACCGATGTCCACGGCGTTTTCGAATGGCACCATGAGCTTGCTGAACAGGCTGATTTGCGCCTTGAGGCTACCGCCAGCTTGGTCGAGCTTGTGAATTTGCCCCTTGGTTTTGTCGGTGCGTTCTTCGAGTGCTTGTGCGGCGCGGCACTTGAGAATATCCTTGTCTTGCAGTTCGTCGTAGGCTTCGCGGATAATCTGCAGCAGGCGGCTGCTCATGTAAAGTTCTTCGCTCAGGCGGTAATAAGCCTTGATGCCGTCGCGGCGGTCTTTTACGAGCCCGCATTGCGAAAGCTTTGCCAAGTGGCGGCTTGCATTACTCTGGTGGATGTCCAGAATGTCCTTGATTTCGTTGACTGTAAATTCGGACTGGTCCAGGAGGAGCAGAATCTTGAGGCGCATTTCGTCGGAAATGGCTCCAAAAAGTTCCATGTTCGGGATAATCGGTTCTCGGTTCTGGTTTAAATTCGAATTTGTCACGTGGTCCGCCAATACTTTTTTATGTTTGTCTTTGTGAATATAAATTTTTAATGGACTTTTGATGTTTTCTGGGCGATTTAAAAGCTTGTTTCAAGCGCTTTTTGCGGTGTTGTGTTTGGCAACGTTTGTCTTTTGTGCACCCGTCGCGTCTGAAATCGCGTCCGGCACATCACGGAACATGTCCAGCGCACTCCCCGTAGAAAATCCAGTACCTCGTCATTACGAAGTTTCTGTCCGCTTAGATGTTCCGCTTTCGCTTGGAATCGTTATGACTTCGGTGCTGGGCGTTTATCAGTATTACGGAATGTCGCGCATCTCTTCGAGCGACTTGAAACCAAAATCAGAACTGTTGCCTTGGGACCGCCCGTTTGCGGGGCGATACAGCGGTTGGGCGACGACCGTGAGCCATTATTCGGGAGCCTTGGCGGTTGCTCCTTTGGCTTTGGCGGGGTACTCCTGGTACAAGGGCGATGCCGATGGTCATGACTTTGGCGCCTTTACGCTCATGTTTGTGGAAGCGATTGCTTTGCAGAATGCCTTGAATCAGTTGGTGCGTTCGACGCAGTTGTGGCCGCGCCCGTTCATTTACGCCAAACGCGGCGAAGGCCGTAAAAAAGCGGAGTCCGCGCAAGGGGAAGCTTATGGCTCGTTTTATTCGGGGCATGCTTCGGCGGCGTTTACGGTGGCTGTGTTTACGGGCGAATGGTTCTCTGAAATTTACCCGAACTCCCAGTACAAAAGTCTCGTCTGGGCGTCGTCTTTGACGTTAGCTGCGGCTGTTGGTGCGTTGCGCGTTGTTGCGGGTAAACATTATCCTACTGATGTGGTAGTTGGATCGCTTATGGGGACGGGTGTGAGCTTGGGAGTCCTCAAATTGCATGAGATTTGTAAAAAGAATATTTCTTTTTGGGCTTTTCCGGGCAATATTGGCGCAATTTTTTACTTTTGACAATTTTTTATAGCATTTTTTGTGAAAAAGCGTATATATATTGTGTAGGCTTACTTCGTAAGTCGACTATGTTTGTGAGGTTTATTGATGTTGGATGAGGTGTGGCGTCACTTGTGCGCCGTTGCTATTTTGACCGTGTCTGTGGTCAGCCATAATTACGCAGCAGAGTTTAAGGATTATAGAGATGGGCGCGTTTATCGTGGAATACCATCGGGATCGTTAAACTGGTTTAAGCAAAGTCTCAAGTACAGTAAGACCTCATATTTTACCGACGAAAACGGAATCCCTTTTTATCGTAGCGATAGTTGGCAAGCCTCGTGCCCGGAAGGAACGCAGCTCCCGGATGAAACCGACTGGGATGAACTCATCGAAGATAAGTTTAGTGGCCCTGATAAAATCCAGAGCATGGGCGACTTTGTTGGACATTCTTCACGTGGATTTTACAAGTTTGAAATGGATGAAGTCGTGAATGCTCGTAAGGGCTTCGTCTATTTTGCGGTGCGTGGACCGGCGAATCATGCTATAAGGCTTGAAACCAAACGTGGAACCACAAAGTACGTGGATATCGAAGATGCCGATGCTGTTCAGATTCGTTGCGTTTTTCCTCGCGACCAGTTTGCCGAAAAGAATATCTCTCCGAAGGATATGATTTTTACAGATAAACGCGATAACAAAAAGTACAAGGTTGGCGTTCGCGGCGGTAAAATCTGGATGATGAAAAATCTTGCGTTCAGCGTAACCTCTGCAAAACAGTGTTATGTCGAAGATAAGTCTTTCTGCGAAAAATTCGGACGCTATTACACTTACGAAGATGCGCTCAAGGCTTGCCCTCCGGGTTGGCATTTGCCGGATGACGGCGAATGGCGTGATTTCCAGAAAGACCGTGCTACGCTGGATTGGGATAATTTAGGGCAGGGTGGTTGCCAGGATTGGGACAATTTCTGCGATGGATTTAATTCTGGACATTACTGGTCCAAGAGCTCTATCCAGGAAAATACCGCCCGTTCGTGGGAATTCAATCGCTCTGACAAGGATATCGAACGTACCGATGTCAGCGTTTACAAGGGACTTTATGTCCGCTGCGTTGCTGATTAGAGAGCTTCACCCGCCATATGCGGGCATCTCCCTTAGTCGCTAATAGCAAAAAATGCGTACAATATAGAGAATACTGTCGCAGAGGCAAAACTCCCCGAGAGGTATGCGAAAAGCCCGAAGACGATTACGGTTAATGAAAGAAGAAGGATTTTACTCGGGCTAAAAGGGAAATGAATGTTGAACATGAGTGACCTTTAATGTTTATCTTTAACTGCTTATAAAATAGATAAAGAATATGTCATTAAATGTCACTATTTGATTTTACAATTCGTCCTCGCTTTCGGACACGTCCCCGAAATGGCTCCCGTATTCATCAAAATTGACTTCTTCGGCAATGTCATCGTTATCGATGTCGTCGTTGTCAAGCCCAAGTCCAAGTCGTGCGCAAATGCGGTCAAGGAGGATGAGATCCACATCTTCGGGGTCGCCACCCTCACGCTCGTAGGCTTCGATGATGAGTTCCTGTTCATCGACTTTATATTTATCGACTGCTTCAGTGATTTTCATTTTTTCTCCTTTGCGGGTAATTGGTATTATCCGCATCTCTGATAGTAATATCACCAATCTATGCCCTAAAGTCAATGGTTTTTACTAAATTTTTCGCTATGAACAAGAAATTGTCTTTTATTGCGCTTGCGTTGTTGGTTGGATTGTCTCAAACTTGGGCTGTGGACCCCCGTATTGAACAGGGTGCCCGCTTTGAGGCCAAGGGTCAGTATGATAAAGCTCTTGGTGAATACCGTGCCATGTTGGCTGAAAATAAAAAGAATACCGAAGCTTATATGGCGGCAGGCAAGGTTCGCATGAAGATGAAGGACTATAAGGGGGCTGTGGCTAACTTCCGCCTCGCTTATGGTTATGATCCGAGTTTGACTGATGCATACGAAGGGGCCGCTAAGGCTTACGAGGCTATGGGCCAGCAGGCAAAGGCTGACGCTGAACGCGCTAAGATGAAGGGCGGCAAAGCTGCTACAGCAAAGACCGAAACGGCAAAGGCTGAAACAAAGGCTGAACCCGCGAAGACTGCTCAGCCTGCGCAAACAGCTCCTGTTGCCAAAGCTGAACCGGCAAAGCCCGCTGCTCCTGCAAAGGTTGAAACTCCGAAGGCTGCACAATCGGCGCCTGCAACGGCTGTCGCCTCTGAAGATCCGTTTGAAAAGGGCAAGGCTTTGCTTGCCGAAGGCCGCTACGCTGAAGCCGCTCCGCTTTGGAGAGTTGTTCTTTCGAAGAAGCCTGGTGATGCCGGTGCGTACTTCTATGCAGGCCTAACCCGTTATGAGATGGGAGAATACGACAAGGCCGAGTTCAACTTGAAGAAGGGACTTTCGTACAAGGAACGCGGTAACGACGCTAACTACTATTTGGCTAAGATCAACCAGAAGAGCAAGCGTACCGAACAGGAAAAGAAGTATCTCTCTGCATACTTGAAGAAGGCCGCTCCGGATGCCAAGTTCCGCAAGGCTGCTGAAGATCGTTTGGCCGAAATCAATGCTGTTGCCAGTGCCGCTGCCGAAGAAAAGGCTATGCAAGAAGCCGAAGCAAAGGCTTTGAAGGAAGCCAAGAAAAGCGGGAACGACAAGTCGAAGTCTGTTGAAGTCGCTCCGCAGAGGGAAGACGTTGCTCCGACTGCATCGAATTCCATTGCCAACGCCAATGCACTTTATGCAGACGGCTATCACGAAGCTGCACTCCAGATGTACAAGGCTTTGCTCGAAAACGAAATCACTCCGGATGAACGTTATTTTGCGATGCTCCAGATGGGTAACATCTACCGCGAAATGCGTGACTTCCACAGTGCTGTAACGCGCTATCGTGATGTTGTTCGTGAATTCCCGGATTCTGACTGGGCTACCGAAGCAGAACGCGCTCTCGAAGATGCTGTATGGCTTGAAAAGCATGCTAGCGAACTTCCGCGCAACAAGCGCTAATTCGCCATTAGTCAATGGTCTTTAGTTATTAGTTACAACTGAAAGATTTCGTATAAAATTATGCCGGGCTTGCCCCGGCTTCATTGTTTTTAAGATGTCATGCCCGCTCAGGTCACTGGGCTTGTCGAAGGGAGGGCATCGCCTTTTTTGAAAAAATTTTGAGAAAAATTATCCTTTCACAAGCTTTCTGTCGCTTTTGACTTTATCCAGGAATTTCTTGTAGAGCTTGTTGTAAATTTCGTGATTTTCGGGATTCGGTGTATATGTGTTCGTGATTTCGATGTAGCTGTGGATGTCTTCGAACTTCATCTGTCCAAGCCCGATTGCAGCAACGGCGGCGGCACCAAGCGCTCCCACGTACTGCGGATGCTTGACCGTTTCAATTGTATGGCCCGTCACGTCGGCGAGAATCTGGTTCATGACATTGATTCTTGCAAGGCCACCTGCAAAGCGGATCGTGTCCGAAATCTTGCACTTCTTGGCCTGGCATTCCAAAAGCCAGCGGAAGTGGAAACAGATGCCTTCGATGACTGCACGGAGTAAATCTCCACGAGTGGTTTCTAGGCTAATACCCGAAAGCGTACTGCGGATGTCGCCGTCTTCGAACGGCGTCTTGCAGCCGTTCATGAATGGTGTGAACAAAAGCCCATGGGCACCGGGTTCCGCTTTTGAAACAAGCGATGCGCATTCTTCGTAGCTGTACTGTGAATTGTCGAGTTTGCCGATAAGTTCGCGTGCCCACGCAAAGCACTTGCCTGCGGTTTCAAGTTCGCCGTACAAGTATTTTTGCTTGGGATCCGGTCCCTTGACCGCAATCATCATGATGTCTGCAAACTGGATAATTCTATCAACGACCGTGCAGACAGAGCCTGATGTTCCGCAGTAAATGCTAGTCTGGTTGTTTTGGGTATTGCCACAGCCGATTGCGACCATGGCGACATCGCCACCACCTGCAATGACTGGAGTTCCTTTTTCTAGACCCATCTGTTCGGCTGCTGTGGCGGTAATGCGACCGACGATGTCGGTGCTCTGCACAATTTCGGGCAAGTGATTTTCGTTGATGCCGTAAGCCTTTGCCATCGTATGGCTCCAGCCGGAATGCCCTTTGCGGCAATCGTTGAGTGCCATGCAGAATGCGGAGTCTTCTGTGCGGACGAATCGTCCTGTGGCTTTGTACAAAAGATAATCGCCAACATCTAGGAATTTATCGACTCGTGCAAAATTTTCAGGCTCGTTGTTCTGCACCCACTTGTATTTCCAGATGGGACTGTATCCTCCAACGGGGACCATGCTTGTATGTCGAATGGCTTTGAAGAGCTTCCAGATGTTTAAGCCGTGGAGCTTGAGTCCATGGTCAAAGTAATCTTTAAATTCCTTGTCGGCGCGCCTGTCGAGGAACGTCATGGGCGGTCGGACGGGATTGCCGTTTTCATCGACAAGTACGGTGGCGTTCATCTGGGAACAGAAACTGATGCCCTTGATCTGGTCGCTTGAAATACCGTAATTTTTGAGGAGTTCCTTTGTGCTGCGGCAGATGGAATCCCACCATTGTTCGGTGCTCTGTTCGACACCTTTTCCGCCAAGCGTTGTTGTGCTGTGGGTGTTGACTACTGTTGCTCCCACGAATTCAATCGAATTCGCAATTTTCGTGAGCGTTGCTTTTATAAAGGAATTGCCGATGTCGTATGTGACCAAATACATTTCTTTACCCTCTATAAAACGTCCTCATATACCCTTAAACAACATGGAAAATTATAAAAAAATTACACGGATTTTGGTATCCGTGCAATAAGTTTTTTGAAAGCTTTTATGTTCTTTTTACACGACCTGGACTAGGAGCCCCTTTAGGTACTGTCCTTCGGGGAATGCTGTGTTCACGGGATGGTCGGCGGGCTGTCCAAAACGTTCGATAATCTGCACGCGACGGTGGGCGTCGGCTGCGGCATCGGCGATAATCTTCTGGAACAAGTCCATTTCCATAAGGCCGGAGCAGCTGAACGTGGCGAGCATGCCGCCTTCGGCAAGGAGCTTCATTGCAAGTAAATTAATATCCTTGTAACCGCGGGCGCCTTTCTGCAAGTTGTCCTTGCTTTCGACGAATTTTGGCGGGTCAAGCACGATAAAGTCGAACGTCTCTGCCTTGTCGCGGCACTTGCGCAAGTACTGGAACACGTCGGCTTCAACATGGGTTGCATGTGCCGTGCTTAGTTTGTTACGCATGATGCCTTCCTTGGCGAGCTTGAGCGCATCCTTGGAAACATCGACCTGATAAACCTTTTCGCAACCGCCACGGAGAGCGTACAGACCAAAGCCGCCGGTGTAGCAGAAGCAGTTGAGCATCTTCTTGCCACGAGCGAGTTCGCCAACACGGCGTCTGGCATCGCGCTGGTCGAGGTAGTAGCCCGTCTTGTGTCCGTTCTTCACGTCAATTGGGAACAAGATTCCGTTTTCGTTGATGATGACCGGTTCGTCCGGGACTTCGCCAAACACAGTGCCCGTGCGGAGGGGAAGGCCTTCTTTTTTGCGGACTTCAGAATCGCAGCGTTCGTAAATGCCACGGCAGCCTGTCTTTTCGGCGAGCAATTCGTAAATGATTTGGCGATTGACTTCGGCGCCTGCAGCGAGAATTTCGACGGAGTAAATGTCGGCGTACTTGTCGATGATGCAGCCTGGAATGCCGTCATTTTCTGCGTTCACAAGGCGGAATGCACATTCCCTGTCATGGATGTCGAACCCACGGCTCTTGCGGGAGGCGATGGCGCGGTCCAAAATGTCGCTAAAGAATTCGCGGTCAATCTTGACGTTTTTACCTTCGGTCCCGAATGTCCAGAAACGGCCTCGAATCTGGGATTTCGGGGAATAGGCTGCAAGGCCCAAAAAATCGCTATGGTAGCTATAAACTTCGACAACGTCACCAAGAGCGGGGTCGCCAACAACTTCATCAATGGCGCCGCTAAAAATCCACGGGTGGTAACGGAGGGCTGATTTATCACGCCCGGCTTTCAATGTAATTGCTTTCATAGGTAAAAATTTAGAATTTTTAGTTATATTTATTTTGTCACGCATTTGTGTGGTTCATAAAACGTGTGACGGTGCGCAAATTATTGTTTTTAATCGAGGGGGAAAAGTGATTGTAAATTTCTTTTTTGAAATTTTAATTGCTAGATTAAAAAACATGGTAGGAAAGAATCAAGCAAAGTTTTTTAGGGGTGGGCTTTGGGGCTTAGCCCTGGTTTTTGCTGTATCTTTGTCTGCCTGTGGTGATTCTGAATCCTCCAAAAAAGAATCGTTAAATGCGATTCCCGAAAAGCCTTTGTTTAATGGCGTTGTCCAAAGCGTTGTGGGCGATGCTCTTGTGAAAACCGCTGATAGCCATGCTAAGTCGTTGAAGGTCGGTTTAGCCGTTCATGAAAAATCATCGGTTGTGACCGAGGCGGGTTCTTCGGTTGTGATATCTGTTGATGATGGTTCTGCACTCAAGACTGATGGTCGGTCGGAGATGGCGATTGAAGTGACGAAAGCGGATGAATTGAAAACAAGGATGACTGTAGCCCTCCGCTATGGAAAATTGTTGTTCGAGGTGCAAAAGCAGGCTGTCAAGGATGAGTTCGAACTCCGTACGGAAAATGTTTCGTCAGTTGTTCGTGGAACGGCGGGCTTTATTGAAAATGTCGATGGGTTGGAAATCTCGTCACTTAAGGAAGGTCGTCTTGACGTGACTGTAAAAACCGATATGGCGCAGTCGGTCAAGAGCGGGCAGACTTTGATTGTCAATACGAATGGCTTGAAGATTTTATCGCTTGCAAGTTCGGGTACGCTTATTTTAGCTCGTGCTCTTGATTCTATTGCAACGGGAGCTGCTACTGAACTTGGTGTGCGCGCTGCAAGGTTGAATCTCGACAAACTCGAAACGATGCTGTTGGAATTTGATGAAGCCTACAAGAAAAAATCGGAAGCATTCATAAAGAGCTCGCAGATTGAGTTTAAGCCGAAGGTCTTGAATGAATACATTGGCAAGCCGAGTGTAGCGCTTGAAGCGTTGTTTATCCCAGGATGCTTAGTTTCTGTGCTTGGAATTGTCGATACGATTCCTGAAAGCGGACTCTACAGGCGTACGTTTGAATGGGCTGATTCTACAGCGTTTGGTCCGAAGCATTTTGTTGTGAATTGCAGCAATGGTGAAGTGGAATACATTTGCCATACGTGGCATACGAATTTTGTTTCGGCAAAGATGGCTGAGGTCTTGACGAAGGCTGATGAACGCAAGTCTAACGTTCCGAAAGATACGGTCCAACCGAAAAAACTCAAACCGTCGATTGTTATTGTGGGCTCCGGTCGCGAACGCATTCACGTATTGCCCGAAGAGCGTGATATCCCGGCGACGCTTCGCTTTAGTGTGGCTGGACTGATGGGCTCGGACTTGAGTCAGATCAAGAAGATTATCGTGAAACGCAAGGGTGTTGTGGTAAAGACTTTTGCAGACGATGAATTGATGACAAATTTATTTAAATTGCCGATTCGCCTCAAGCAGAATCGAATAGCCCATTTCGAAATTGTGGCCACATTTGTAAATGGCAAAAAAATCAAGGCAAGGAAAGTTTATGAGACGTATTGCTTCTTCGAAAATTACGAAGGTGGCAAGAAGAGTAACCGAATCAACGACATGACGGCAGAAGAAGAATACAAAAATGTCATCTCCAAGCGCCTGCTCAAGAACGAATAGCTTTTACAAAAGCTAAATTTGGGCGCATGTTTGAATCGCTCTTTGACAAGTATCCGTTTTTTAGAAAAGTCCCTGCCATCCTCTGCATGGCTATCATTTTCAAGATTTCTTCGATGACATCTTATGAACTCGAAGATTTCCCGCATGTGTGGGATAAGCTTGCGCATACTTGTGAATACGCCACTTTGGCGGGCTGTTTTTGCATGTGGTGGGCTCGTGGTGAGTGGTCTATAAAGCCGTGGCTCAAGGTGCTGATTGTTATGGCGATTGCACTTGCTTACGGTTGCACGGACGAATACCACCAGAGCTTTGTGGAAGGCCGTGACTGCAGCGGATTCGACTTGATTGCCGATGCGCTTGGTGGATTTATCGGCGGCGCGGTTTACGTACTCGTCGTGAAAATCTTGAACAAGTACGATCCGCTTGTTAAGTAGACTTTCTATTGCAGATAAAATATTAAAATTTCCCAAGCAATATAATTTCGCGTTTTAGTTGGATGCCGAATTTTTGGGCAACGGCGTTTTGTACGTGTTCGCTAAGCGCCTTGATGTCTGCTGCGGTAGCATGGTCTGCGTTTACGATAAAGTTTGCATGCACACGGCTCACTTCGGCGCCGCCTATGCAGTAGCCTTTTAGACCCGCCTGTTCGATGTAGTAACCTGGTGCGATTAGTGTCGGCGTTTCGGCGGCGCCGGCATCTAGACGCTTGAAGGTGCTACCTGCATTGGGCATGGAAAGCGGTTGCGAATTGCGGCGCTTTGTCATGCATTCTTGCATTTCGCTTTCGAGATCTTTGGCGGTCTTGCCTAGCTCTGTTGCGGGCGTGAGCTGGAATGTGGCAGAAAGAATTGTTTCTGAAAGAAAATTGCTTTGCCCCCCTTCGGCAGGCTCAGGGATCTTGGGCTCGCATTTTGCAAGCTCTTGAAATACGCTATGGCGGTAACCGAATTTGCAATCTGCTGCGGCTCGCGTATGCAAATTGCCGGCAGAATCGATGCTTTCGACTTCAACGCAAGTTTGCGAAACATCTTGACCGTAAGCGCCTGCGTTCATGTAGATTGCTCCGCCGAGGCTTCCTGGAATGCCTGCGAGCTTGTGGATGCCTGCGAGTCCTTCGTTGATCGTGTATCGGGCGAGGCGGGCAAGCGGTGTGGCGCCTCTGGCCCTGATTTTCCCGTTGCCAAGATTTGTGATTTCCGAGAAAAATTTACCGAGCTGGATGATGACGCCGTTGTAACCGCTGTCAGAGACGAGCAAGTTTGTGCCTTTGCCGAGAATGTAATTCGGGAGTGCGTGTTCGTTTGCAAATGCAATCGCTTCTTTGATGTCGCTTACGGATTCAGCCTTGACGAAATATCGTGCGGGACCGCCTACTTTAAAGGACGTGTGCTCGCTCATCGGTACATTTTCTTGAATAATCATGACGAAAATATATATATTCTTGGTGCAATGACAGAAGAGGAACTCAAACAATTTAAGGCTGCACTCTCGATTACGACGGTGGCTATGGATTTAGGCCTTCCGGTGGTGCGTGGCCGTTGTCGTTGCTTTTTCCCGACACGCCATGCGCATGGCGATAGAACTCCGTCTGTATCGTTCTCCGAAGAACGTGGAACATTCCGTTGCTGGGTTTGCGATGACGTTCGTGGTGATGTGATTTCGCTGGTGCAGTTTGTCAAGAATTGTTCGTTTTTGGAAGCTTTGAACTGGCTCAAGGAAACGTATGGATTCCTGTTGCGTGGGGCTAAGCCTCAGGTGCAGAATGGCGTATCAACGACGAATTTCGCCTCTGCGGCAACGATGCCGAATCGCGCAGCAGCTTCGAATGTGTCGCCTGAACAAAGTGCAGCGCTTGTTGCGAAAACGGCAGTCCGTGATGCCGCTCTTGAATATCGCTCTCCCGAGCTTGCAAAAGAGCTTGTGAGCGAAGATGAACGCAAAAAAATTATCCTCTCGTTTTTGAAAATGTTGAGCCCTGTCGACAAGACGCCCGCGGCTGCATACCTTGCACGTCGCCGCATTTACAAGCCGATTTGGGACAAGATGCTTTTGCGCACGATTACGGATTACGGTGCTCTGAACAACAAGCTCAAGGAAACTTACGATTTGGAAGTACTCAAGTACGTGGGGCTTTTCAGCGAAAAAGGGAACTTGAGGTATTACAAGCATCCGCTATTTTTCCCGTATCTCGATACCAAACGCCGTTCTTTCTATTTTCAGGCACGCGCAATCGATAGCACGGTTGTGCCGAAGGAGCTGAACTTGCGCGGAACGGTGCCGTTCCCGTACAATGTTTCGGCGCTTGACGAAAGGCCGGGATGGGTTTACCTTTGCGAAGGCGTGGTTGATACGCTCACGTTCTTGGGACAACGCATTGCGGCAATTGGAATCCCGGGCGTGCGTTCTTTCAAGACAGAATGGCTCCCGCTCTTTAAAAACAAGAGTGTCGTGCTTTGCCTAGATAAAGATGAAGCGGGGCGCAGTGGCACGGAGTATTTGCAGACGGTTTTTGCAAATGCGAATATCCGCACGGTTGTGCTCGGTGATGGTGTAGATCAATTTGGCAAATTGTTGATGAAAGAAGGCGAAGACATCAACGATTGGTTTGGTGGGAAGAAGTAGCTCCTGTTGAACGCTGTCATCCTGGAACCTGTCATTCTGGAGGCACGGAGTGCCGATAGAAACCATTATTTCTTGAATAGCATTTGACGATAGGATCCATTGTTTTTTAAAGTTCGCATTTGTATATTCCTTTATGAAGGGGTTTGCATATGCAAAAAAAAGGATTCACTTATATTTTATTTAACCACATAAATGGAACTTTGTATGTTGGTGTAACTAGTAATTTAAAAGAGCGTATTACGCAACACAAAGAAAAGTCTTTTGATGGTTTTACTAAAAAATATGTTAAGGAGAAAAAAGATTGAGTTGATACAATCAATGAATCCTGATTGGAACGACTTGTTCTATAAATTATAATGGACCCTATCAGTCCTCTATCCCCTTCCAGGGTGACATAACATTGTACTGTCAATCTGAAGGCCTGTAAGACCGATAGAATCCATCAAACCTAGTGACTATGATCCCATTACTCTATTAATTTCTTCTTGGGTGGTGATTCCTTGGTGGATGAGGTGGGTGGCGTTCTCTTGCATCGCGCCGTCGGCGTAGGTGTTGTTGGGCAGGAGCAATTCACAGACAACGGTTCTTCCTTTGTAATGCGGTCTGGATTCGATAGAAACTGTTTTGTCAAGCTTCCTTACGAGGCGCTGGGCGAAAACGCCAAGCAAAGATTCATCCAAGATGCTTTTTTGAACGCCTAAATCGAGGAGTCTCGCAGCCGCCGCTTTTGCACTGTTTGTGTGCAATGTACTCAAGACGAGATGTCCCGTCTGTGCAGCCTGCAATGCAATTTGTGCGGTCTCGGCATCGCGGATTTCTCCGACGAGAATCACATCAGGATCTTGGCGCAAAATAGAACGCAAAGCAACAGCAAAAGTGAATCCGCATTTTTCGTTGACCGGGACTTGATTTGCTCCGCGGAGTTCGTATTCTACAGGGTCTTCGATGGTCGTAACATTGATCTTTCGCTGTATGATTTCTCGGAGGCCTGCGTAAAGCGTTGTCGTCTTGCCACTGCCTGTAGGGCCTGTGACGAGGAATAGTCCTTGCGGGGCGCTGAAAATTTTACGGATCGCCTGGAGAGTGTTTTCGCTAAAATCAAGGCTGTCGAGCGTTTGTGCGGAATCGTTTGCAGGGAGCAATCGCAGTACGCATTTCTCGCCGCTGTTTACGGGAATGGTACTGACGCGAACGTTCACTTTTTCGTGAAAATCATCAAAAGCGAAACTCCCGTCGTGCGGCAAACGGCGCTCCGTGATATCGACATTGGCCATGACTTTGAGGCGTATCAAAACAGGCTCGGCAAGCCATTGCGGGAATGTCCTATAATCCGTTAAAAGTCCGTCAATGCGAAATCGCACGCGTAGCGCATCTGCCAACGGCTCGAGGTGAATGTCGGTCGCTTTTTTTTGGAGAGCCTTGACGATAAGGCTATCGACGAGGTTTATAATCGGTTCTGATTCCCAAGAAGAATTTCGCGAAATTTCGAGATGATTGAGATGTTGTAGCAAATCTTCGTCGTCGATTGTATCGGTGTGGCTGTGCATCATCTTGATTTCGGCTGGGGAGTGCTGTTTTGGAATAATGCGTTGCTGTGTGACAAAGCGGATTTTTTCGAGAAGGAATTCATCGTTTGCGTTTGGCACGGCGACTTTCATGGGCTCGGCGTTTTCCTTGGTGCTTTCAACAACCGCAATCCCGTTTTTCTGGCACCATTTTTTGGACAAGTTTTTTGTATTCATCCCCGTAAAATACAAACAAAAATCTCGAAAAGACATATCCATGCAAATTTTGCAATCAACTGTTTGCAAAGTAGTTAATGGTCGATGGTCATTAGTTGTTTGTTAAAGTTTGGCGGCGAAGCCGCGATTATAAAAAACAATGGCTAAATACTATTGACTAATAGCCAATGGCTATAAATGCAAAAAAGTCCCCCGGAGTGGGGGACTTTGCGGAGTTGTCTAATGAAACTCGATTAAGCCTTGCTCATTTTTGCCTTGACTTTGCGAGCACCTTTCTTTGCTTTGCTAAAGAGGGCGTTCGGGAGCCAGAAGAATGTCGGCACAAGGAACATGGTAAGCACTGCGGATACAATCAAACCACCCACAGAGGCAATGCCCATCGGCTGCGTCATGGCGGCGACGTTACCACCGAGAGCAAATGCCAGCGGAAGCTGTGCAATCACGGAGGCAAGCGTTGCAAGCATAATCGGCTGGAACTTGGACTTTGCTGCGGTCATCACTGCCGAACGGCGGCCCATGCTTCCACTACGCAACAGGCGGTTTGCTTCGTCGAGCAAAAGAATAGCGTTGTTCACCACCACACCAATCAACATAACGATAGCCATGAGGGCGATCATGGAGAGCGCCTTGCCGGTAAAGATAAGGGCGAGGAGCACACCGATAGCACCCATCGGGATGGTCGTCATGATGATAAACGGCTGCATGAAGCTTTCGAGAAGAGCGACGAGCAAAATGTAGGTGAGGATAATAGCCATCACGATTGCCGTCATGAATTCCTTCTGCATGTCGTTCTGCATGTCGGCGTTACCACCGAAGCTGAACGTGATGCCTTCTGGGAGTTCGTCCTTCATGCTGTTTGTAAGTTCCGTGAGTTTGCCCATGATTTCACCGGTCGTATGTCCCGGGAGCAAGTTCATCGAAACGTCAACACGTCTCATCTTGCGCTTACGGTCAATACGTGTCGGACCAGCACCATCTTCGATGTGGAAGAGTTCGCTAGCACTTACGTAGCCCTTCGGTGTCTTGACAGGCAGGTCTTCGATGTCGGCATGGCTCTGCCTATCCTTTTCCATCAAGCGTACGTAAACGTCGTATTCTTCACCGTCTTCGGTGTACTGGCCTGCTTCGAAACCGTTCACTGCAATGTAGTTGTAGTTTGCGACTGTTTCAAGCGTTACGCCATAGTCGGCCATGGCGGCGCGGTTCGGAATCAAGCGGATTTCAGGCTTACCGGCTTCATAGCTCGTCTTGATATCCACGATGCCGTCAATCTTTTGCTGGACTCGGTCAAGGACGATTTGTGATGCCTTGATGACGGAGTCTGCATGGAGACCGCTCACTTCGAGCACCACGTCACCGGCGGCGTTGTTCTGCATTTCAGAGGCTGATGTCGATTTCACGGAAATGTAGGCGTCAGGAATGTTGGCGAGGTACGGACGGATGGAATCAACGATCTGGTCGGTGCTGCGATGCTTGCCCTTCCATTTAGGATCGTTCTTCTTTTCCCAGTCCTTCAAGAGCCTTACACGCATGGTTGCCTGGTTTACGGTCGTAAAGCCGTTGGAACCACCCACGTTCATGCTGTAGTGAACAATTTCAGGAATATCTTTGACGCGAGATTCAATAATGCGAGCCACGCTGTCGGTTGTCTCGATGTTTGTACCCACAGGCATTTCGAGCTTGATGCTCATCATGCCCTGGTCCTGTCTCGGGGCAAGTTCAACAGTCAAGTTGTTCTTGGCGAGGGTTCCGACAAAATAAAGTGTTGCAGCGAGAGCAAGAACCTGGAAAATCACACCTGGGATAGAGAGGCAGAAACCGAGAGCCTTCAAGTAAACGAAGCGGAATCCGTTCAAAATCTTCGGGAAAATTTCAAGAGCGGATTCGATAATGCCCGGCTTTTCTTCGATGATATTGCCGTTTTCATCTTTCTTCTTGCCCTTGAACAAGTAGGCTGCCATGAGCGGTGTGAGCGTGAATGTCACGAGGAGTGACACGAACGTTGCAAACACCATAGTCATACCGAATGTTCTAAAGAAGATACCCACGATGGATTTCATGAATGCGATCGGCACGAACACGGCAACGTTTGTAAGCGTTGATGCCATGATGGCGATCATGATTTCAGAAGTGCCCTTGTAGGCGGCTTCCTTCGGATCAAGACCTTGCAAAAGCTTGTTGTTGATGTTTTCAAGCACGACGATGGAGTTTGTCACCAACAGACCCACGGAACTCGAAAGAGCCATGAGGGACATCATGTTGATGCCAAAGCCTGCGAAGTACATGAGCGTGAATGCGCCAATCACGGAAATCGGCATCGTGAGGGCCGCGATAATCATCGTGGAGAACTTGCCGAGGAACAAGAGCAAGAGGGCTGCGGTAAGTACGATGGCGATAATGATGTTCTGGATAACGTTGTCGATGGATTCGTTCACAGCTTCGGACTTGTCGTAAATAAGCGTGAGCTTGAAGCCTTCCGGGAGAGTCTTGTTGACTTCTGCCATGCGCTTGAGCACGCCTCTGGAAACTTCCACGACGTTTGCATCGGAGCGTTTCTTGATATCGAGAGCGACTGAGTTGATGCCGTTAAAGCGGGAAGTCGATGTAATTGTTTCGATGGTGTCTTTCACGACGGCGATTTCGGAGAGCTTGACCACTCCGTTAGCCGTTGGAATTTCCATGTTGCGCATTTCATCGAGGCTCTTGAACTTACCTGCGGTACGCACAGATGTATTCTTGTGCTTGCCGATAACTTCACCAATCGGGAGGTTAACGTTGGACATGCCGTAAAGGCCCATCATGGTGCCGATATCGACACCACGGTCCATCATCTTTTCCTTGTCGACTTCGATGGCGATCTGGCGGGTTGTACCACCGAAAATATCGACGCTAGCAACACCGGAAACAGAAGTGAAGAGCGGTTCGATTTCGTCTTCGACTTTCTGGCGGAGTTCTGTAGAGTTTAGAGGACCGGTGAACGAGATTGCCATGATGGCAGCACCGTTAATATCGACCTTCGAAATAATCGGCGCCTGTACTGCATCCGGAAAGTCCGCAGAGGCGAGGTCCACCTTGGAACGCACGTCATTTGCGGCAACGTCCACGTTCACGCCCATGTTGAACATGGCGACGATAATGCCGTAGTTTTCCAAGCAGATGGACTGCACGTAGTCGATACCGTCCACGAGTTCCACCTGTTCTTCAATCGGCTTGATAATTGTGGTTTCGATTTCTTCAGGGTTTGCGCCCTTGTAAATGATGGTGGCCGTAACCACGGGAACTTCGAATTTCGGCATCAAGTCCACCACCATCATGGAATAGGTATAAAGACCGAACACCACCACGGTCAAGATGACCATGAGCATGGTGATTGGTTTGTAAATACTGGCTTTAATCATTGACTATACTCCAGTGTCGATTATTCGACGATCAGCACCTTGTCGCCATCGTTCATGCGGTTCTGGCCTTCGACCATCACGACGTCGCCTTCGCTAAGGCCATCCTTGATTTGGATGTCGGTCTTGGTTTGCACTCCGAGTTGCACGATTTTGCGCTTGGCCTTGCCTTCGCTATCGACTGTCCAGACCGAGTTCACGCCGTTGCTATAGACAATGGCTTCGACAGGGACGGTAACGCCTGTAACTTCGCGGGCGTCAATCTTTGTGGTGAGGTACATGCCTGGGAGGAGCTTACGGTTCTTGTTCTTGAAGGTCACTTCGACCGGGAAGAAGCGGGTTATCGGGTTTGCTGCAAGCGGGATGAGGCTCACTTCGCCTTGGAGCTTTTCGCCGTTGAGTTCGATTGTTGCCTTGGCGCCCTTCTTGAAGAAGCCGATTTCGGAACTTGTGACGTTGAGCTTGAGAATCACCTTGTCGAGGTTTGCGATGGTGAACATGGCTCCACCGACACCCGGAACTTCACCGACCTTGTGCTTGACTTCGGTAATTGTACCGGAGGAAGGTGCGAGAACGAGTGTTGCACGGCGGGCTGCTTCCAATTGCATCTTGGATATGCTAATCTGGGTTTCGAGCTGGTCAACGGTGCTCTGAGTGACACCGCCCTTTGCCTGCACTTCCTTGGTGCGGGCGAGGGTCTTTTCGTTCAGTTCCATGGCTGCTTTTGCTTGCTGGTAAGCCGTGTTGTCGCCCGTAAAGACGAATTCCGCGAGAACCTGGTCTTTCTTGACCTTGGAACCAACGCGGACGTTGATCTTGGCAATCGGGTCTCCGAGCTTGGCGGTTGCTGTCGTCTGCTGGCTACCTTCGATGGTGCCACTGAAGGCGCGGACGTCTGTGAGCTTGACTGTAGCTGCCTTCACGACGCGGGCAGGCTTGCCATTGACCTTCTGGATTTCTTCGATGGTCGAAACTTTTTTCTCGGACTTGGCGTCTTTCTTAGCGTCGCCGCATCCAGCGAGGAGGAGCGACAGGGCAGAAATAGTAATGATTGATTTTGTAATGGTCTTCATGATTGTCTTCCTCTTAAATCTTAGTATTCACCTGTGGCTTGGAGCAGTGCGTTATAAGCGGTGTTCCAGTTGAGAATCCCCTGCA
The DNA here is from genome assembly GCA_902791475.1 of Fibrobacter succinogenes. GTDB lineage: Bacteria > Fibrobacterota > Fibrobacteria > Fibrobacterales > Fibrobacteraceae > Fibrobacter > Fibrobacter succinogenes_J. The sequence goes on along the minus strand of CADAWC010000007.1, from coordinate 83,188 downwards.
AGTAGTTGAGTTTTGCCTTGCGGAGGTCCATGTTGGCGGTAAGCAGGTTGAGCTGCGTTTCCATGCCGTTTCTGAAAGCCGCGTCGGTCATGTCGTAGATGCGCTGGGCCAGGTCAATGTTATTCTTCAAAACTTCAAGATTGCGTTCTGCGGAGGCGAGTGTCTGTGCGCAGCTTTCGATTTGCACGCGGAAGCCACGTTCTGCAGTTTCCTTCTGGATCTGGGTGCTGCGGAGGCTGGATTTAGCTTGGACCACTGCTTCCTTGGTCTGCATGCCATTGAAAAGGTTCATCGACAAGTTCAAAGAAACGTATTTATTGAGCTTGTCCCATTTCGGTGCATCCCATTCGGTAATCTTGTTTTGGTTGTTTGCGTACTTGAGACCACCAACCAAAGCGATTGTCGGCTTGTAGCCACCTTCTTCGATTTCGATGTTCTTTTCTTTCATCGTTTCGGTAGCTTGGAGCATCACCAATTCTCTACGACGCTGTTTGACGCTTGCCATGGAGGTGTCCGGGTACGGGAGGTTGGATTCCGGGCTACGGAGTTCTCCGTTGAATTGAACGTCGTTGTCCCAGTCAAGACCCATGGTGTTGAGGAGTGCGTTCTTGGCAAGGAGGCGCTTGTCTTCGAGTGTCTTTCTGTCTACCTTGAGGGCTTCCATGGCGAGCTGAACTCTAGCGAAATCAAGTTCTGTAGCAAGTCCGCTCTTAACGCCTTGTTCCACAAAGTCAATGTTGTCTTGTGTAATCTTCATGCTTTCGTCAACAATGGCGATGGAGGAATCCAAGTAAATGAGCTGGTCAAAAGCGTTATCGACTTCGTAGCGGACATTCGACTTCGTATTTTCGAGGTTGACCTCTTGCAAGTGCTTATAGGCCTTGGCGATATCGATCGCTGTACCAACCTTGCCTGCGGCGTAGAGCACCTGGGTTAGCGTGAGGCCCACGCTGGACTGCCAGCGGTAACCTTGTGTGCTCATACCATTGATCATCTTGTCTAGAGCCGGAGCGACACGTTCTTTATCGAACTTGTTGGCGCCCAAAGTGGAATCCTTGGCGGCGTCGGCCATGGGGGTGCCAAGCTTGACGTCATCAAGCCCGAAAATACGGGTTACATTGGCGCTAAGGTCAATGGACGGGTAGGCGTTACCATACCCAGCGTCTACTTGGGAATTTGCAGAAACGAGATCTTCTTCGGCGGTTTTGATGTCCGAAGAATTTTCCATGGCGGTCTTGATCGCCTCATCTCGAGTGTAGACTTTTGCCGAGGCCGGTACCATCAGCCCTAAAGCGAGGGCAGAAAGGACTAAAAATTTCCTTGACATTCGTTCTCCTAATATATTAAGCTAGCCAAATGTAAAAAAAAAGCACCCTTTTCATAAGGGGGCTTTTTTCTGTTTTTGATGAAACGCAAATATTGGGGATGAAGTGCATCCGAATTTGCGAATTTTTGCGAAATTTGGCGAAAATTACATCAAACCGGGGATTTTCATGCCGCCAGTGATGTCCGAAATGCTTGCCTGCTGGGCGTCGTCTTTCTTCTTGACGGCGGAGTTCACGGCTGCCATAATGAGGTCTTCGAGAGCTTCTACATCGTCCTTGTCGACGGCATCCGGATTGATCTTCACCATCGTGAGTACGCCCTTTCCGTTCATGGCGACCTTCACCATTCCGCCACCGGCTTCGGCGTCAAAGCTTTGTGCCTTGAGGTCGTTTTGTGCCTTAAGCATCTTGCTCTGCATTTTCTGAAGGTCCTTAAGCATCTTGCTCATGTCCATGAATATATCCTCGCTTTTTGAGTGTATTAAAGGTTATTGGATCCTTCCACTTGCGTGTCAGGATGACTGTTTTCCATTCGTAATTATAGAATTTTTATTTGGTTGGATCCTATCACTACACTACGTTTCGTTCCAGGATGACGTTTTAATTGTCACCCTGGAGGGAGCTTGCGACCGATAGGGTCCATGATAATCTATGCGTCGCAATCCTCGTCGTCGCATTGTGAAACGATGGCCGCTTTCTTGAGTTTTTTGGTGAAAACGAGTTCCGTTGCAAACATCTGCTGGAGCTTGGCGAGTCCCGGTTCCTTTTCCAAATCGAGTTCGTACGGGCTCATCTTGGCGGCGCGCTGCTCGGCAAGTTCGCTCTCGGTGAAGGCGCGCGTGCGGATGGAAAGTGCAATCTTTGTTTGTAGGCGGTCTTCCAAAATGCGTGTCACGCGTTCAACGTATTCGGGGTGCTCCGTCATCTGGCGGTAGCCCCAGTTTTCGGCATTCTCGGTTGTGCCCGCGTAGGTGAGCGCAATCGGGAACGGGTTCTGTTCGGGGTCGCCTGTTTCAAGCGTTGTGCCTGCAATGGCGGCGGAGAACACGTAGTCGCCGTCGTTAGCGATGTTGGAGAGGATGGATGGCCATGCGGCGGCAATCTCGTAACGTGAAAATGCCTGCACGCCACCTTGATCGTAGCCTGCAAATGGGTCATCATAAGACGCCTGGACTTCTTCCTGGGCGTCTATCATGGCGCTGACTTCAGTTACTTTTTTTTTTACCGCGTCGTTTTCGGCGCTTTTAGGATCGTTAATCGCTGCAAGAGCTTTTCGCAAATCGACCAGTCGGTCGAGCCAAGCCATTCGGGCGAACGTCGTTTCGACAAGGAGTCGCGGGTTCGTGCTGTAGCGGAGCGTACCCTGCAAGTCGATAAGCATCTTGCTGATGCGGAGGATGTCGCCGTTCGTAAGACTTTGTGCGCAGCTCTTGTACTTGGTGTAAAGTTCTTCGGTGATGTTGAGTGCATCCGGCGTGAAGGCGTCGAGGCGGGCGTAGAGCAAATTGCGGAGGAACTTGCCAAAGCCGTCGAGCAGCGGGATGAACTCGATCCCGATTTTCACAGCGTCATCCACCATGCGGAAGCAACCCTTGATGTCGTGGTTCTCGATGGACTGGATGAGCGAGAAGAAAAGTTCTACAGGCGGGATGCCGAGCACAGAGCGGACGGATTCCGCGGTCATTTCGTTCCCGGTAAAGGCGTATGCCTGGTCAAAGTAGGTGAGACCGTCACGCATGGAACCGTCGGCCTTTTCGGCAAAGATGTCGAGAGCTTCGTCGGTGGCCTTGATGCCTTCCTGTTCGCAAATGTAGCGGAGGCGGCTGCGGATCTGGTCCACGGTCAGGCGCTTGAAGTCAAAGCGCTGCACGCGGCTCAAGATTGTCTGCGGAACCTTGTTGACTTCGGTCGTTGCAAAGATGAAAATCACGTGGGACGGCGGTTCTTCGAGCGTCTTGAGGAGAGCGTTGAAGGCGCCTGTCGAGAGCATGTGGACTTCGTCGATGATGAAAATCTTGTACTTGCCGATGACGGGCGGGTACTGCACACGTTCAATCACATCGCGGATGTTGTCGACGCTGGTGTTGGAGGCCGCATCTATTTCATAGACGTCCATCGGGTTTCCGCCGGCGATATCCTTGCAGCTGTCGCACTGCCCACACGGGTGCAGCGGGTCATTGCCCTTGCAGTTGAGCGTGCGGGCGAGGATGCGGGCGCTAGTAGTCTTGCCCACACCACGGGTGCCGGTAAAAAGGAATGCATGATGGAGACGACCGCCCTGAATGGCGTTCTCAAGAGTCTTTGCGATATGTTCCTGACCGACCATATCGCTGAATGATTGCGGGCGCCACTTACGCGCCATTGCGATGTATGCCATGCTGTTTAATATAGTAAAGTAATCAGGATTTTTTAGTTAAGAGTTTCTAGTAACTAATAGCTATTGACTAAAGACTACGCCATCGGCGCTTAATTTTCGTATCTTTATAAATGTAATTAGTCAAACAGAGGTACTTATGAATTTTGATATGGCGCTTTTGATTTTGTGCTGGCAGACAGCCTGCCTTTCGCATAACCACGAAAATGAACAGCTTTTGCCGGGTGCTGCCTCGGCTACGGAAGCGGAAAGTGCAGAACTCGACAAGATTCATGACGAAGTGACTCCGAACGCCAGTTGGGACGAATTCAACAACCTTTATGCAAGCTTCAAGTCGGCAAGCGACCGTACTAAGGCTTGCGTCAAGGCTCTTCAGTCGCAGTCCCGTGATTCAAAGGTTCTCGTGATAAACTGCATGGTCCGTATTGCGAATGCTTCGCACGAAGACTACAACAGGACTAATATATCGCCCGAAGAATATGAATTTATTAAGAATGTACGCGAACAACTTGGCTTAAATTAAACCCTTTGTCGGGTGCAAAATTTTAGATCAAGTAATAAAAAAGAAACGCTCCCATCGGGAGCGTTTCTTGTAATTATTAGTTGTGGCGCAGTCGCAGTCGCTACTAGCGGAGAACGATGTCGCCGTTTTGAACGAGCTTGTCGCGGAGCTTGTTGTGAGCCTTGTTGACTTCGTCGTCCGTGAGCGTGCGGTCCATGGCCTGGTAGGTGAGGCTATAGACCATGTTCTTCTTGCCTGCTTCAATCTTTTCACCTTCGTAGATGCTCTTGAGAGTAATCTTTGCGAGGTTCTTCGGGTTGAGAGCCTTGATGCGGGCGAGCACGTCTTCGTGAGTCATCGACTTGGCAACTTCGATAGAGATGTCGCGGGTCGAGGGCACCTGGCGGCTGAACGGCTGGAACACAATCTTCTTGTGGCTTTCATGTTCCATCTTGTCCATGTCGGCTTCCATCACGTAAGTCTCATAGCTGATTTCGTTAGCCTTGAGGCAGTTCGGGTGGAGCTCGCCCATCGTTCCAAGAATCGTGCCGTTGCAGACAATTTCTGCCTGCTTGCCCGGGTGGAGGAAAAGTTCCGGCTTTGCGGCGGCGCGGAATTCCACGACGAGGCCGAGGCGCTTGAAGAAGCTCTGGACAAAGCCTTTGAAAGCGGCAAAGTCAATCTGCTTCGGCTTGTCGTTGAGCGGATCGGTGTCAAAGTTACCGGCGATGGTGAGGGCGACGAGGTTGGATTCGTCAAAGCCCGGATCGCGTTCGTCCTTGCGAGCGCGCTTGAACTGTCCCTTGGCAACTTCGAACAGACGAACAGAACCCGGACGGTTCTTTTCGTTTTCGGCAACGGCCTTGAGCAAGTTCGGGAGGAGGCTTGTCGGCACAGCACCGAGTTCTTCGGAAAGCGGATTCAAGAGGAGAGCCGGCTTGCTGCGACGGTCGTCACTTTCAGGGCCAAAGAGGGCTTCGGTGCGTGCCTTGCTTGTGAAGCGGAGGCTCAAGCATTCGTGGAGACCCATGGCAGAAAGCGTCTTGCGGATCTTGCGGTTCAAAACTTCGATAGCTGGGAGTTCGTTCGGCTGCATCGTGAACTTCGGCAAGCTGTACGGAATGTTGTCAAAGCCGATGAGGCGAGCGATTTCTTCGATGAGGTCGACTTCGCGTTCGAGGTCCGGGCGGAAGCTCGGAATCTTGAACGTGAGAGATTCGGCGTCCTTCTTCACGACTTCGAGAGCGATACCCGTGAGGAACTTTTCAATCTGTTCGGCGGAAACTTCCATGCCGATGACCTTGGCGGCGCGAGCGACGCGGAGTGTGACCTGGTTGTTTTCCTTCTTGTGGTCTTCGCCGGTGTATTCGACGGAACCCTTGAGGATGCGGCCACCAGCGACTTCCTGGATCATGGCGCAAGCGTACTTGCTGTATTCGTCCTGCGTTGCAAAGTCAATTTCGCGTTCGAAGCGGTAGCTGGAGTCCGTAGAAATGCAGAGGCGCTTGGCCTGCTTGCGGATAACGGTCGGGTTGAACCATGCGCTTTCGAGGAACACGTTCTTCGTCGCGTCGACGATTTCGGATTCGACACCGCCCATCACGCCAGCGACGCAAGCCGGACGGTCACCATCGCAAATCACGAGGTCGTTTTCGATGAGTTCGTGTGCTGTGTGGTCGATCGTTTCAATATGCTCGCCTTTGACTGCGCGACGGACCTTGATCTTGTTGCCGTGGAGCTGGTCCATATCAAAGCTGTGGAGCGGCTGACCGACGTCCATCAAGATGAAGTTCGTGATATCGACGACGTTGTTGATGCTGTTCATGCCGACAGCGTGCAAAAGCTTAGCAAGCCATGCCGGGGACTTTTCAACCTTCACGTCCTTGATGACGCGACCCACATAGCGGGAGCAGCCGCAGCCCGGAACGACTTCGAGGCTGATAGCGGAACTGGCTGCTTCGGAATCTTCCTTGAAGTTGTAAGCGAGCGGCTTGAGCGGACGGTTAAACTTGGCGGCGAGTTCGCGAGCGACACCGCGGTGGCTAAGAGCGTCCGGGCGGTTCGGCGTGACGTTCAGTTCGAAGCAGACATCGTACATGCCGAGGCTTACGAACGGCGTACCAGCCGGGATGGAATCGTCGAGAACCATGATTCCACCGTGGTCGTCAGAAAGGCCGATTTCGTCTTCGGCGCAGATCATGCCGAAGCTTTCGACGCCGCGAATCTTGGATTTCTTCATCTTGAGCTTGGTGCCATCAGGGAGCGGGAGTTCTGCGCCAATCGGGGCGAGCACAACCGTCTGACCTGCTGCGACGTTCGGGGCTCCGCAAACAACCTGGATGGTGTTCGTGCCGTCGTTCACGGTAGTGATGTGCAAGTGATCGCTATCCGGGTGCGGATCGCAAGTGAGAACCTTTGCAACGAGCAACTTGTCATAGACCTTGCCCGGTTCTTCCATGCCTTCAACTTCGAGACCGATGGAGGTGAGCGCCTTTGCGACATCTTCCGCAGATTCCGGAAGGTCAACGTGACGTCTAAGCCAATTCAAAGAAACTTTCATTTTAATACCCTTTAAATTTTTCGGCGGTAAATATAGAAAAAACGACTCTATTTGCTCGCGCGGTTCACGAAGATTTCGAAGTCTTCGGGGGTGGTGAGCTTGTCGTTTGCGGATTCGCCTTTCACGATATAGACGGGCTCGCCAAAGAATTCGAGGATGCTTGCTTCGTCGGTCGGCGTGAAGTTCAGCGGTTCCTTTTCGATGCGAGCGTAAAGGCTCTTGAGCAAGTCAATGCGTGCTGCCTGTGGCGTCTGCGCGAGCCAAACTTTATTGCGGTCGATTGTGCTTTCGACGCGGCCGTCGCTTGCGATCTTGATGGTGTCGATGGCTGGCTTTGCGACGAGGCAACTCCCTTTGTTGACGAGCGTTTCGCAGACATCGCGGATAATCTTTTCGCTAATGAACGGACGTGCGACATCGTGAACCAGGACGTATTCAGCGCCGCTGGTAAGCGCGTTCACGCCGTTTTGCACGGACTGCCAGCGTTCTTTCCCGCCAACGACAATCCTTAGTTTGTTTAAAATATTCCCATATCCGGTTCCAAATGCGGGACTCAAACGGCTAAAAATATCTTTTTCAAAGTAGTCTTTCCAATCGGCAGGAACCGCAATAACGACTTCTGCGATTTCATCCATGTTGAGGAATGTTTCAAGGCTATATTGGTAAACAGGCTTGTTGCCGAGATTCATCAATTGCTTGGGGATAGCCCCGCCCATGCGTTTGCCGAGTCCGCCTGCGGGGAGAACTGCTGCGAATTTTCCAGAGAATAACGAATTGGACATATTAAAAAAATAGAAAAGAATTTTTCCTTTTGTGATTTGTGTCACCGTGAAAAAAATATAAGAAGTATGAAAACTTTAAATGGTAATTATGTTTTTACCTTTGGTGTCGGTGTTTATGGGAGATACAAATGGACTTTAGCGAATTAAAACCTCGCAATCGAACTCGAATGGCTGTGGTTGCCTGTTTGGGCGGATTTGTCGGGGCGCATAATTTTTTGCTCGCGAATAGTGTTTCGGGAAGCATTAAAATTTATTTGACCCTTGTTGCTATTATTGCGCCGCATCATGTCGGTTTGAGCTTGGCTGCTGTAAACCTTGCGTGGGTTTTGTTTGATTTATGGCAAATCTGTTTTGTAAGTACGCTACCTGAAATCCGTTTGGAAGGTAGCCGTAAAAAGGCAGCCCTTTTTGTATTTACCTATATGGCTTTTGCGGCAACGCTTGCTGTTATCTGCCTCAGATAGATCCTTGTAAAACGTAAAACCCCTGCACTTTCTTTCAAGTGCAGGGGAGGGGTCTTTTTGAGGAGATGTTTTATGAATTAGAAAGCGAAGAAAATTCCGATATGAGGGGTGAGATTAATTCCCGAGAATATGTATTTCATCTGGGTGACTTTTGATGTCTTGTATACTTCTCTAGAATAGCCGCCTATCCCAAAAGCGTTAGTGGTTACATCGATACCCGCGAGAAAACCTGCCGATTCAAAAAACTGATACCCGAGGGTGAAATCACCGCCAATCGTTGCATCAACGAATATTGCGAAGGGGTTGATTTTCTTTTTGTCTACGGTGACTTTACCGTTGAGCATTTTTACGTTGGCTCCACCAATGAGGTAGAACGCTAAGATAAAATCGTTTGATATAGGGGCAAAGCCTAGACCCGATTTAATGTTGAGATCAATTCCGTTAAAGTCGACTTTTTTATCAAAGTACTTGTCTTTGAGGTCTCCTGTGGTAAAGCCTCCACCAAGATCGAGTAATGTCGAAAGGCCGTTTTCCTGCATTTTATAGCGAGTCCAGTGAAACTGGAAACTTAAAGAATTCCATTCATGCTTTTGTGATTTGATTTCCCATTTCTCAGATTCGATAGGAAGATAGAAGTTGTAGCTTTGGAGAGTTTTGTTTGTACGGAATTTGCTCTTTGAGGCAGGAGAGCTTGTGCTTGTCGAGTCGTTGGGGGAAACCACCACTTTTTCTTCAATAGTTGCCGGTCTTTCGGTAACTTTGATTTTAGCGGAATCGGTCATGTTGTTTTGTGCGAACAGCGCCGTACTACACATAATAGCGATCTCCACTGTTTTGGAAAGTGTAAACATGAGTCTCCCTCTTCTGAAAACGTGGCTTATCATTGCTCCTTTTCTAAATATATCTCAATGCTTATGAAAAACTTAAGAAAAGTTTATAGCTATATTCCAAGATAGAACAGTGGGACTAAAAATACGCAAAACTTGACGGATTTCTATAAATAGATTACTTTTTGTGCAGTAAAACAGATGTTCACTACAAGGCGACTCGCGTATGGAAAAAAGTCCGAAAAAAAGCGAAAATGTTGAAAACTCCCTCGAATGGGAGCGTTCCCGCCTAGACAAGGAGCAACTTGAGGCGGTCGAGACGACCGAGGGCTACGTACGCGTAGTGGCTGGAGCGGGGTCGGGCAAGACCCGGACGCTCACGCACCGCTATCTGTATCTCGTGAAGGAAATGGGCATTTCGCCTGCGAACATTCTCTGTGTGACGTTCACGAATAAGGCTGCTGCCGAAATGAAAAAGCGCATCCGCTCGATTCTGGGCGGTGACGATAGCGGCTACATTTCGACGTTCCACGGCTTTTGCGTGCAGTTCTTGCGCGAAGAAATCCATGTTCTGAATTACCCGAAGGAATTCATGATTCTGGACGAGGATGACCAGAAGTCGCTTTTGCGCAAGGCGTATGCGGATTTGGGGTTCTCGCTCAAGGACTTGAAAATCAGCAGTGTCCTTGATTTTGTGGGTGGCCGCAAGGCAAATGATAATGGCTATGTGTCTTTGTTTGCGGAACACTTGGCGGATGAGGTGGGTGCATCGGCGGCCGGGAATGCGCAGGCCGTTGAAGGCGAAAAGCGCGAGCATTTGGTGGAGCTTGCGGACGATGCTCCAGACAAGTGGATGGCGGTTTATTACCGCTATCTGTACGAGCAGAAGAAAAATTACGCGCTCGATTTTGACGACTTGATTCTGGTGACGCTGTATATTCTGGAGAATTTCCCGGAAAAGCTCGACAAATGGCGCAAGCGCATGATGTATGTGATGGTCGATGAATACCAGGATATTGACGGACAACAGTACCGCTTGGCGGATTTGCTTTCGAGTTACCACAAAAATTTATTTGTAGTGGGCGATCCGGACCAGACGATTTATGGATGGCGCGGTGCCGATATCAACCGCATTTTGGAATTTGACCAGTTCCATAAAGGCACAAAGACGATTCTGTTGCAGAACAATTACCGTTCGACTCCGAGCATTTTGAAGGTGCCGGATGCGGTCATCAAGAATAACAAGTACAGAATCGAGAAGGTCTTGAGGCCAGTCCGTGCGGGCGGAAAGACACCTGTTTTTTACCATGCAAAGAACACTCGCGAAGAAGCGAAATGGATTGTGGAGCGCATTCAGAATGCGGTGCAGAACTCCGTGAAAAATGGCGCTGGCGGAGTGCATTACAAGGATATTGCGGTCTTGTACCGTATGCATTCGCAGTCGCGTTCTGTCGAAGAGGCGTTGATGTCGGAGTCTATCCCGTATAAGGTCTATAGCGGTGTCGGCTTTTACCAGCGCAAGGAAATCAAGGATATCATTTGCTATTTGCGGATGCTTGTGTATGCCGATGATTTGTCGTTTATCCGGACGGTGAATACGCCCAAGCGCCAGTTCGGGCCGAAGAAAATGTCAATTTTGCAGGCGTTTGCGGATACGCGTAAGGTCGGACTTTACGAGGCTCTACTTGAAATTGTGTATGAGGCGGGGCGCCTGAACGATGTGGCGCCTGATGTCACGACGCAGGCGGAACTTTCGTCGGTTGGCAATGACCATCGGAAAATTGATTTTGACTGCAAGGAATTCTTGTCGAGAAGCAACGTCGTTGAATACGTGAAGTTGATTGAAAAGTACCGCTCGCGTTATAAGGATATGCGCGTTTCGGAATTGCTTTCGAAGATGCTTCGCGAGACGAAGTACGAGGAAATGCTGCGCCTAGATGGCGATGAAGACCGCTTGGACAATCTTGCGGAACTCAAGCAGGGGATTCTTGAATTCGAAAATTACTACGAAGAAGATGCTTCGCTAGATGAGTATTTGCAAAACATTGTGCTGTTCACGAATGCGGATGAAGATTCGCAGGAAAAGGATCGCGTACAGCTCATGACGATTCACAATGCGAAGGGCTTGGAATTCCCGTACGTTTTTGTGTGCGGCTTGAACGAGGGCTTTTTCCCGGTGAAGCGCGTGCAGAATAAGATTCAACTCGAAGAAGAGCGCAGGCTTGCATATGTGGCATTCACGCGTGCCGAAAATGTACTGTGCCTGAGCGATGCCGAGGATGGCGTGGCGGGCGAGAGCGGGTCACGCTATCCGTCGAGATTCTTGCTTGAGATGGACATGGGCGAGCTCGATGTGGCGCGTGGATTCTCGGATGATTTGCTTTTGGCTGCACGGGCTTTTATTGCAGAAGCGGACCGCAATCGCGACTTGATGAACGATTTTGATGAAGACGAGAGTCTTGGCGCTGTAAAGAAAGCGCCTACGGCAGAATTTGCGGTAGGCGATCGTGTGGTGCACAAGATTTTTGGAATCGGGACCGTCAGCGGTGTCGATAAAAAGAACTTCTGTTACGAAATTACTTTTGACAAGTTTGCGACCCCGCGCTCGATTCAGTTTGATTTCCCGCTATCGAAAGTGTAGAGGATAAATGCCGGCCCCGTAACAAGTACGGGGTGACAGGCTTCGCCTGCTTATGTCATGCCGCACTCTGTTGCGGCATCGCCATTTTATCGTCTGCTTCTTTGGAAGTTGTTTTCAGGACGCTCGTAACGCATCGGCTTGAGCTGCTTGATGACATCGCGGAGTTCCTTGGGGAGTGGGCAATCGAAAACTTTGTGTTCTCCTTGCCAATCGAATTCCAGGCGGCAACTGTGCAAGAATAAGCGGTTCAGTCCGAACTGCTTTTTGACTTCGCGGTTGAGCGCAAAGTCGCCGTAACGTGTATCGCCGAGAAGCGGATGCCCGATGCTTGCAAAATGCGCACGAATCTGGTGCATGCGGCCTGTTTCGAGCTTGATTTTCACAAGATCGTAGCCTTCGTAATGCTGCTTGACGCGGTAATGCGTGATGGCCTTCTGTGCATTTTTGTCATCTTGGCCGACGAGCATCTTGCTGCCCTTGGCGCTGTCTGTGCGCAGGAGCGATTCGCTGATGGTACCGCGGTCTTTCTTGAGGTTGCCTTTGACGAGCGCAAAGTAGAACTTGTCTACAACATGTTCACGAATCATGCGGGTGAAGTCGCGGAGCGTGTCGCCGTGGAGGGCTGCAATGATGAGGCCGGAAGTTTCTTGGTCGAGGCGGTGGGCGATGGTCGGCTTGAAATCGAGACCTTCGTTACGTCCCCATTCCCAGAGGTATTCCACGAGGCTTTCGCCAGGGCGTGTGCCGCTGCCCGGCTGGCTTGCGAGTCCCGAGGGCTTGTTTACAATCACGTAATCTTCTGTTTGTACGATGAGGTCGAGCTCGTGAGCGCCCCAGTGCGCTTGCTTTTCGGCGCCTGTGAGGTGGCGGCCCCAGGTGGACTTGTTCTTGGCAAATCCTGTTGCGCTTTTTGCATCGGGGCGTTGCGGCCTTTGACCACTTAGTGCTTCAGCACTTATGTGGGCATGGCCACCTTTAGGTGGTGTGTCCCCGCTCGAAGGGGTAGCGGGAGCCGCTTCGGCGGCGGAAGCGAGGGGAAGGCTTTCCCCTTTTTGGTCGTCGTCACTTACCGACTTGAAGTTCTCGTAAATGTTGACCACGTCGCCTTCGACGAGCATCTGGTTAGCTTTGCCGACAACGCCGTTTACACGGACTTTCTTTTTGCGGATGACTGCGAAGAACACCGAGAGCGATTCTTCGGGGAAAGCCTTGCGGAGGAAACGGTCAAGGCGCATGTTTGCAAAATTGCGATCGATAGTACGTGTAATCATTTTTAGTTACTAGTTAATAGTTAGTAGTTACTAGAATTGAAGCAATGTCTGTCATGCCCGATTTAGTCGGGCATCTCCCGTTATTAAGATTGGAGATTCCCGCTCGGAGGCGGGAATGACATAGTGCGTTTTTCATTACTTGCATCTCCTGGCGTAGTGTGCAAGCCGGACACCGTCTGCGGCGCTGGTGACGATTCCGCCTGCATAGCCCGCGCCTTCGCCGAGGACGAATAGTCCTTGGGTGTTTACGCTTTCGAGTGTTTCGTTGTTGCGCGTGATGCGGAGTGGTGAGCTTGTGCGCGTTTCGGGGGCGACAATCAGGCCTTCGTTGATGAATCCCGGAATTTTGCGGTCAAAATTCTGGAAGCCCTCGGCGAGGCTTTGGCAAATCGTCTTGTCCATCCAGTCCCACAGATTGCTTGGCACGAGTCCGCAAGGGTAGGTGGATTTGGGGAGATTTTTGTCTTCGCGGTGGGCGAGAAAGTTCTTGATGGTTTGTGCGGGGGCCGCATAAACTTTTCCACCGACGTTGTAGGCGTCGGTTTCGATTTTTCGTTGCAAGTCAAGACCGCCAAAAAGTGAACCGCTTGATGGAATGTCAAAGCCTTTGGCGCCTGCGGTAATCGGGACGGCGATGGCTCCGTTCGCGAATGCACCATTGCGGCGGCTATAGCTCATGCCGTTTGTCGCAAGCGTTCCCGGTTCCGAGGCACATGGCACAAGGACTCCGCCGGGGCACATGCAAAAACTGTAGGCGCTCGAAGTCTTGTTGATTGTCGGCGTGGCGAGGAAATATTCGGCGGCTCCGGTAAGTCTTGTATCGACGTTAAGCCCGAGTTGTCGCATGTTGATGAGCGATTGTGGGTGTTCGACGCGGACGCCCATGGCAAACGCCTTGCTTTCGAGAGTCACGCCGCGAGCGTGGAGCATCTCGTAAACGCTACGTGCGGAATGCCCGACTGCAAGGACTAGCGCTTCGCACGGCTGCCAGATCGAAGTTGAGGAATTTAAGAATACGTTTGTTGTAGGGCTTTCTCTCGTCTCTCGTCTTTGCACTTCGTGCCAACAAGTCGGCTCGGTTATGCCCAACTCTGTTGGTCGCAACGCTCGCCTTATGGTGTTGTCGTCTCTCGTCTGTTTAACGTTTTTCAGCTTAATTGCGCAAATGCGACCATCCTTGATTTCAATATCTTCAAGGCTCGTGTTGAAATGGATATGCCCGCCGAGGCGGACAATCTCGGCGCGGACTTGACGCAACATGAGTACGAGTTTGTCTGTGCCGATGTGCGGCTTTGCAAACGTGACAACGCTTTCGTCAACGCCGAAGTCCACCATGTCCTTGAGTACGGTTTCGCTGAACAAGTTGCGACTGCGGGTGTTGAGCTTGCCATCGCTGAATGCGCCTGCTCCACCTTCGCCAAATAGCACGTTGCTGTAGGCGTTGAACTTGCGGTCTACAAAGAACTTGCGGATGTCGCGAAAACGTTCTTCGACTTGTTTACCTTGTTCATAGATGTCAACAGAGAACCCTTTGCGCAAAAGGTGTAGCGCCGCCCAGAGACCGCTAGGACCTGCTCCAATCACGTCCACGTGGCTGGCCATCGCTACAGTATCTTTTAACGGTTCTGCATCGAGGCTCTTGATCTCGCGCTTGGATTCGATGAGCCCGCGGGCGTTGTTCCCTGTAGCACGGACTTTGCGCTTCAGGTCGAAAACGACATTGTAGGACCAGTGCAAGTCGCCTTTGCGTCTGGAGTCTAGCGAAAAGCGTTCGATTTCGAGATTGAAGATTTCTTCGGGATTCACTCGGAGCGTCTTGGCGAGCGCAAGACGGACTTCGCCTTTTTTTTCAAGGGCGACAGCGAGTTCTCTGTAGCGATATGTAAACATGTATGCCACAAATTTAGAAATATGGCAAAAAAATATTTTTTTGGACTTGAGATAGTGGTTTACATTTTTTTATAATTGTGAAAACCCTAAAAATGGTAGTGATATATGTTTAAAGTTGGTTTTGATAACGATGCTTATCTAAAAACTCAATCTGAAAAAATTCAAGAACGTATCTCTAAATTTGGTGGTAAACTTTATCTTGAATTTGGTGGTAAACTTTTTGATGACCATCATGCAAGCCGCGTTTTGCCGGGCTTTGCTCCTGACTCCAAAATTCGCATGCTCGAAAAGCTCAAGGATAAGGCCGAAGTCATCATCGCCATCAATGCTGGCGACATCGAAAAGAACAAGGTTCGTGGCGACCTCGGCATTACTTACGATCAAGACGTTCTTCGCCTGATTGACGCTTTCCGCGGTTATGGCCTTTATGTGAGCAGTGTGGTGCTGACCCGCTGGCAAGAACAGCCGAGCGCAGTCGCTTATCAGAAAAAGCTAGAAGGCCTCGGACTCAAGGTCTATCGCCATTATCCGATTGCCGGTTATCCGAGCAACATCCCGCTCGTGGTGAGCGATGACGGTTATGGCAAAAATGAATTTGTTGAAACTTCTCGCGAACTTGTGGTGGTGACTGCTCCGGGGCCGGGTAGTGGAAAGATGGCCGTTTGCCTCTCGCAAATTTATCATGAAAACAAGCGCGGTGTCAAGGCTGGCTATGCCAAGTTTGAAACGTTCCCGATTTGGAACATCCCGCTCAAGCACCCGGTCAACCTCGCTTACGAAGCTGCAACGGCTGACTTGAACGACGTGAACATGATTGACCCGTTCCACTTGGAAGCTTACGGCAAGACGACGATTAACTACAATCGCGATGTCGAAATCTTCCCGGTGCTGAACGCTCTCTTCACGCGCATTTTGGGACAGTCTCCGTACAAGTCTCCGACGGACATGGGCGTGAACATGGCTGGCAACTGCATTGTTGACGACGCCGCTGTTTGCGAAGCCGCCAATGCCGAAATCATCCGCCGTTACTACAATACTTTGTGCCAAGTCCGTAAGGGCAATGCAGATAAGGATCAGGTCTACAAGCTCGAACTTGTGATGGAGCAGGCACACATCAGCGCCAAGGACCGCAAGGTCGCTGTCGCCGCTGTGGCAAAGGCCGAAGAAACGAATGGTCCGGCTGTCGCAATCGAATTGAACGATGGCTCGATTATCACAGCCAAGACTTCTTCGCTCTTGGGCGCCTCTTCTGCTATGTTGCTCGATTCTCTCAAGCACTTGGCTGGCATTCCGGACGAAGTCCGCCTGCTTTCTCCGATGGTGATTGAACCGATTCAGAACCTCAAGACGAAACAGCTCGGCCACAAGAACCCGCGCCTCCACATGGACGAAGTTCTCGTGGCACTCTCCGTTTGCGCTCTGACGGATTACAATGCAAAGATTGCGCTCGAAAAACTTCCGGAACTCCGCCATTGCGAAGTCCACTCCAGCGTGATTTTGTCGCAGGTTGACGTTGGTGTGTTCCGCCGCCTCGGTGTGAACCTCACGTCTGAACCGAATTATCAGACGAGTAAATTATATCATGGGTAACAAATGCGTAAATCGAGAGTCGCGCCCATGCTTGCATGGACATGACCGAGAATAGCATTTGGCGATTGAGCGAAGCGAAAGCGCAAAAATCGTCTAAGCTTCGCATAGCGGCGTTCTCAACCAACTCGCCGTACTATTTGTACGGCTTCGGGGTCTGCGGCCTGGCTCTGCTCGCTTATCCGATTTTTTTTGCAGTCATTCCGGATTTAATCCGGAATCGGCTTACACGGTTCTAATTGCAGATACTTTTGAATAAAGACTATCAAATATTTGGTAGTCTTTTTCTTTTTGTTTGTATATTTAAAAAGTAATTTGATTAAAGGATGGGTTTGAATGGCTAATGGTAAAGTTTATGATGATGTTGAAGTTCACGATATGAATGATATACACCGTGAGCGTCGGACTGTGAAAGCGGGGGATGAACAGAATGGCGCTCCCGTTGTTTGGAAAGCACTTTCCGTGATTATCGCCATGCTGGCGGTTCTTTATGACTTGTCTCCGATTGACGCCGTTCCCGATGCAATTCCGCTCTTTGGCTGGCTCGATGATGTCGGCTTTACATTAATGGCAGCCCTCAACGCTTACCAGCATTTTGCAAAGGATCAGTCTGCAATGATAGTCCGCCTTGCAAAATATGTCAAGTGGATGATGGTTGCCTTTGTCGTGCTTGCGGGTGTTGCCGTTGGCGGCCTTATAACGGCGATAATCGCACTTGTTACGCACTAATTATTTAAGCAGCTTTCTTTGCCTGTATTTGATTCGCTTTCACTATCTCCTCCACGAAATATTGATGCACTCGTAAATCGCTATTGAGTTCTGGGTGGAACGAAATAGCGAGTTGATTCTTGTATCGCACAGCGACAATTTGATTTTGAACGGTCGCGAGAATTTGCACATCCTGGCTTGCGCGCTGTATGAGCGGGGCTCGGATGAATGTCATCGGAATTTTTCCGATTCCCTCAAAATTTTCTTCGGTGTAAAAACTCCCGAGCTGCCGACCGTAGGCATTGCGTTCTACAGTGACGGGCGTTGTCGCAAAATACGTGTGACCGTCGTTGCTCAATTTTTCGGCAAGCAATATAAGGCCTGCGCAAGTTCCCAAAGTAGGGAGTCCGCTTTCAATGCGTTCGCGTAAAGGCTCGAAAAGTCCGAGGTCGTGCAAAAGCTTTCCTTGTACGGTGCTTTCGCCGCCGGGTAAAATGAGTCCGTCGAAATCTTGTTCGAGGTCTCGCAACTGGCGGATTTCAAACGTCTCGACCCCAAGCTTTTCAAGCATCGTTCGGTGTTCTGCAAATGCACCTTGCACGGCGAGTACGCCGATTTTGATGTGGTTGTTTGTTTTGTCTTCGCCCATCACTTTCCTCTTTCTGCCATTAAAAGTGCAATTTCGTTTTCGTTGATGCCGACCATCGCTTCGCCCAAATCTTCGGAGAGCTTGGCGATGAGTTTTGCGTCCGTGTAGTTTGTGACTGCTTGTACAATCGCTGCGGCACGCTTGGCTGGATTGCCGGACTTGAAAATACCTGATCCGACGAACACGCCTTCGGCTCCGAGCTGCATCATGAGGGCTGCATCGGCGGGCGTGGCGACGCCACCTGCGGCAAAGTTCACGACGGGGAGTCGCTTGTGGTCATGAACATACCTTACGAGTTCGTACGAAACTTGCAATTCCTTGGCGCGGTTGAACAGTTCGTCTTCACGCATGGAGGTGATGCGTGCGATTTCCTGATTCATGAGACGGATGTGGCGGACTGCTTGCACGATGTCACCTGTTCCCGGTTCGCCTTTGGTGCGGATCATGGAGGCGCCTTCTTCAATGCGGCGGAGGGCTTCGCCGAGGTCACGGGCTCCGCAGACGAACGGCACTTTGAATTCGTGCTTGTTGATATGGAATATATCGTCAGCGGGGGAGAGTACTTCACTTTCGTCAATGTAGTCAATTTCGATGGCTTCGAGGAGTTGGGCTTCGACAAAGTGACCGATGCGGCACTTGGCCATCACGGGGATAGAAACGGCGTCTTGGATGCCCTTGATCATCTTGGGGTCGCTCATGCGCGAGACTCCGCCTGCGGCGCGGATGTCGGCAGGGATGCGCTCGAGTGCCATGACGGCGGCAGCACCGGCTGCTTCTGCAATTTTTGCTTGTTCCGGGGTGGTCACATCCATGATAACACCACCCTTGAGCATCTGGGCGAGATTCTTGTTGAGTTCGTAGCGATTTTCTGTAGACATTTGGGGGCTCCTTGTTGCGTTTGTTTCATTTCGAGGCTTAATTTAGGCTTTTTATTGACTTTATCAAATATTCAAATTTCTATTATTTTAATAGGTTCAGTTTAATGTCAGTTTGTGGTCAGTTTTTTCAAATGGAGTGCTTGATAATGCTAGAACTTCGCATTGTAAAAACACTTGAAACGGTCCTCGCTCGTTATAATAATGATGTCATGCCCGATTTATTCGGGCATCGCCTTCTTGGTTTACAGAAAAGGATTTCCTAAATGCTTTCATATGATATCTCAAAAGCGGGGGATGATACTCTTTATCATTTCTTGTATCGTTCTATTAGGGACGATATTCTTGTGGGGCGTCTTGAGGCGGATGCGAAGCTTCCGTCGAAACGTCCGTTTGCAAATGCGCTAGGTGTGAGCGTGGTGACGGTTGAAAATGCATACGAGCAGCTTTTAGCGGAGGGCTTCATTTACTCTCTTCCGCGCAAGGGCTTTTTCGTTGCGGCGATTCAATCTAAAAATCCGCAAATTTTGCCCAAGCCCATTCCCGCCAAGCAATCCCGTGAATCGCAACGCATAGAACCGCCAAAAACTCCGCATTACGTTGCAGACTTTGTTAATAATCAGGTTGATGCTTCAACGTTTCCGTTCTCGACGTGGGCGAAGATTACGCGAAAAGTCCTTTGTGAACAGCAAAATGAACTACTCACGCGTTCGCCGAATTCTGGCGTTATCGCGCTCCGAAAAGCTATCGCCAAGATGCTTCTGGATTTTCGCGGAATGCGTGTGGATCCGGAACAGATTGTCGTTGGCGCTGGGACGGATTGCCTTTACACTTGGCTTGTGCAACTTTTAGGCTTTGATAAAAAGTACGGCGTCGAAGACCCCGGCTACAGCAAGATTTCTAAAATTTACCAAAAGCTAAATGTTGTTTGCAATTTTATCCCGCTTGATGAGCATGGCGTTCGCATAGACCAGCTTGAAGAAACTTGCACGGACGTAGTCCATCTTTCGCCATCGCACCACTTCCCGACAGGCAAGGTGATGCCCGTGAGCCGCCGCTATGAACTTTTAAGCTGGGCTGCAAAATCTAGCAACCGCTACATCGTCGAAGACGAGTACGATAGCGAGTTCCGCATGGTGGGCCGCCCGATACCTGCGTTGCAGAACATTGACGTGCAAGACAAGACGATTTATATAAATTCATTTTCTAAAACGCTTGCCTCTACGGTGCGCGTGGGCTACATGGTGCTACCCAAACCGCTTGCACAAAAATTTCACAAAGAATTTTCATTTTACACGTGCTCTGTATCGAACCTTGAACAGTACGTACTCGCAAAATTCATTAGCGGCGGTCATTACGAAAAGCACATCAACCGTATGCGCAATTTTTACCGTCACCGTCGCGATACTCTGCTTGATATCATCCGTCGCAGCTCGCTTCACGACCGCGTTGAAATCGCTGAACAAGATGCCGGCTTGCACTTTATTCTAAAAGTGAAGACAACGCTTTCCGACGAAGAATTTTGCAATCGGGCTCTCGAAAAAGGCGTGCGCATCGGAGCGCTTTCGGATTATTACACGATGGCAACACCATCGCAACACGAATTTGTCATCAACTATTCCTCCGTTCCCGAAAAACAGATGAAAAAGGCTATTTCGCTGCTTGAAAAAAATGTGGAGTGAGATTTTCTTGCTTTGTCATCCCGGACTTGTACAAGTACAAAGCCCTTCGGCTCAGCTATGAAAATGCAAGCATTTTCGCAGCGTTCGCCTTGGTTGCTTTTGTTCCGGGATCGCCTTTTTAAATCCTCAAATTACTTATATTTACCTCAAATGTATGGGGAGGAAATGTTTATGAAAATGTTTGCAAAGTTTGTGCCGTTTATGCTTGTGACAGCTATGTCTGTCTTTACCGCCTGTGGTGGCGATTCTGGCAGCAATGCTGATTCCGAAGAACCGGTGTCCAGCAGCGCTGTGAAAAAATCCAGCAGTAGCAAGGGCGGTTCTGCAAAGTCCAGCAATAGCTCATACGATGCCAAGAACAATACCCTAAAGGACTTCCGCGACGGGCGGACGTACAAGACCGTGAAAATCGGCGATCAGGTTTGGATGGCGGAAAACCTCAATTACAAAACGAAGAACAGCGTCTGCTACAACGATAAATCAAGCAATTGCGACAAGTATGGCCGCCTTTACACTTGGGCCGAAGCTAACGAAGCTTGTCCTGATGGATTCGATTTACCGACGGATAGTGACTGGATTGAACTTTTTACGAATGTCGGGGGTGAATCGAAAGCGGCCTTATACCTCAAATCGGAGAGTGGCTGGGCTAACGATGGCGGGGGGACGGATAAATATTCCTTTAGGGTTCTTCCGGCGGGCCACATGCTTGATGACGGAACATTCTCTGACGAGGGTAAAAGGGCGTATTTCTGGACTGCAACAGAATACACTTCCGATGGTGCTATTAGCATATTTTTCCTAAAACAAGTGGACATGGCCAATAAGTTCAGCATTGGCATAGATAATGGGTTCTCCGTTCGCTGCGTGATGGGAACTCCTTCCGCAAAATCGAGCAGCAGCAAGGCGAAGTCATCGTCGAGTGCGAAGTCTAGTTCTTCGACAAAAAAATCTTCTTCAAGCGCAAAGTCTTCTAGTGCAACGTCGAATGGCGGCAAGGCCACATACGACGAGAAAAACAACACTATGAAGGACCCCCGCGACAACAAAACCTACAAGACCGTGAAAATCGGCGACCAGGTTTGGATGGCGGAAAATTTAAACCTTAATACGAACTCTAGCTACTGCTATGGCGAAGAGCCTTCGTCCAAACAAAATCGTAACCCAGGCTTATGCAATACGTATGGTCGCCTTTACAAGTGGGATGTGGCAACGCAGGTTTGCCCCGGCGGCTGGCACTTGCCCTCTAAGGCAGAATTTGAGACTTTGTTGAATACAGTTGGCGGCCAAGACAGCGCTGGGATAAAGCTCAAGTCTGTTGACGGCTGGAAATTCGAGAAAAAGGAAACTGTCGGAACAGATGATTACGGATTTACCGCGCTCCCCGGAGGCTATAGAAAAGAAGATAATTTAAGCGGCATAGTTGTCACTGGAAACATTGAATCGTACGATTTTATTGGTGATAAAGTTCTTGCATATTTTTGGACATCTACGGAGGATATAAAAACTTCGACTAGGCTTAGTGATGGTGGAGTTTTGCTCGACCATGCGTTTAGTTGGTTTATGAAGAATGTTTATGCGGACGCTGCTTTTATGGGAGAGTACATGGATAATGCGATGTCGGTTCGTTGCATTATGGACTCCACACCCGCTTCTTCTGCAAAATCTTCAAGCAGCAAAAAGACGGAGTCGTCGTCAAGCGTGAAGTCGAGTTGTTCGAGTGCGGAGTCCAGTAGCAGTGTTAAAGCATCGTCATCTTCGACTCAAAAATCTTCGTCATCTACAGCAAAATCGAATAGCTCAACTGTAGTTACAGGTTCCGTGACGGATTCCCGCGACAACAAGACTTACAAGACTGTGAAAATCGGTAATCAGACTTGGATGGCTGAGAACCTGAATTTTGAAGCGACGAACTCTTATTGTTTCAAAAATACCGCTGAGTATTGTGCTGAATACGGTCGCCTTTACACATGGGGTGCTGCGATGGATAGTGTGGGCGAATGGAGCGAGAACAGCAAGGGTTGCGGATATTATGGCCGTGATTGCTCGCCAACCTATCCGGTGCGTGGTGTGTGCCTTGATGGATGGCATTTGCCTAGTAGGGCGGAGTGGGATACTTTGTTCTCAGCAGTTGGTGGCAAATCGACTGCGGGCAAGGTGCTCAAGTCAACGAGTGGCTGGGAAAACTGGGATAAGAAGAGCGGCAATGGCACGGATGATTTTGGGTTCTCGGCGTTCCCTGCTGGCTACAGGAACTATTACGAAAATTTCTACGCCAATGGTAGCCAAGCGTTCTTCTGGAGTTGTTCTACTGAAGGGACCGCCGCATACTTCTCTGATGGGTCTTCTGCGTACTACGTGAGACTGGATTTCAACTACGATCGCTTGGTCTTGGACATCAGTTACAAGTATAGCGGCTATTCCGTCCGCTGCGTAAAAGATTAGACGAAAGAACGCCCGCTATGCGGGCTACAGACGAGTGTCGAAAGTCGCAGAAATGCAAAAAAGACCACGAGTTCATCGCGGTCTTTTTACTTGTTGAACAAATCTGCGTGAGTTCCTGTGCGGGTAAGTTCAAGAATCAGCAAATTATCTTTTTTCTGGTAAATTAAAAGCCAGTCCGGACGGATATGGAGTTCTCTGTGCCCGGACCAGTTTCCGTCAAGGGAATGGTCGCGGTAACGATCTTCTAGAGGTTCGTCGTTAGCGAGCTTGGAAATGATGGAATACAATTCATCCATGTTGTAATTCCGCTTTTTCGCACGTTTGACATCTTTTTTGTATTGCGATGTCCATTGAATTGTATAGGGAGGCTTGATTTCTACCAAGATTTCATCTCCTTGATAGCTTCGTTTAAAGTATATGTCTTGACGGAGGATGGGTCCTTCATATACTTTTCAATGAGCTTGTCACCTTCTTTCATGGCTTTGATTGTTGTGCGGTTCGGGCGATCCACTGCGATTTCGAAAGGGATTCTCCCTTCGCGAAGCACTTGCTTGGTGAAAACGTTAAATAAGCCCGAAATGGTCATCCCGACTTGTTCGCAGAAATCGGAAAGTCCTTTTTTGTCTTTGTCGTCAAGCGTAATTGTCAGGTTTGCCATGTTTAACCTCTCTAGTGGAAAATATGTGATTTACACATTAAATATACTTAATTATACGTGAAAAGCAAAGGCTTTTTCCGTGAAATAAAAAAAGGCCGCAATAGAATCGCGGTCTTTTTGATGGTGCATAGCGCGTAATTACTTCACAGAAGCCGTCAGCAGCTTTGTAATCGCAGCGACATATTCTGCCGGGTTCGGAAGCGGAGAACCTTCGGCAAGCAAAGCCTGACCGTAGAGGGCCTTCGGCCAATCGCCCAGGTCTTCCTTCGCATCAGCCTTCTTCTTGAGCATTTCGCAAATCGGGTGCGTCGGGTTGATTTCCAGGATGCGCTTGCTCTTCGGCAAGTTCTTCTGGCCCATCGCCTTCATCATGCGTTCCATTTGGGCGCTCATCGCATCTTCGCTTGTCACGAGGCAGCAGGGGCTGTCCTTCAGGCGACTGGACACGCGGACTTCCTTGATGTCTTCGTCCAAGACCTTCTGCAGGTTTTCGCAGAGTCCCTTGAAGATTCCCTTGTTTTCTTCTTCGGCCTTCTTTTCGTCTTCGGTCTTTTCGAAATCCACGTCGCCGCGGGCGATGTCGTGAAACTTCTTGTCGCCGAATTCGGTGAGGCTAGACATCATGAATTCATCGATGCCGTCGCTCATGAGCAACACTTCATAACCCTTCGCCTTGAAGGCTTCGAGCATTGGGTTCGACTTCACGGCATTCTTGTCGCCGATGAGGTAGTAGATTTCCTTCTGGCCTTCCGGCATGCGCTTCACGTATTCGTCGAGGCTAACAAGAGCGTCGCCTTCGGTCTTGGTGCTTTCGAAACGGAGCAACTTCTTGAGTTCGTCAAGATGTTCCCAGTTCATGTAGAAGCCTTCCTTAAGGACCATGCCGAGTTCGCGCCACCAGGCGTTGTACTTCGCGGCATCCTTGTCGGCCATGTTCTGCAAGGCGTCGAGAACCTTCTTGATGACATGCTTACGGATGTTGGTGATAATCTTGTTGTTCTGCAAGATTTCACGGGACACGTTCAGCGGCAAGTCTTCGCTATCCACCACGCCGCGCACAAAGCGGAGCCAAGGCGGCAGCAAGTCCTTGCAGTCGTCCATGATAAAGACTTTCTTCACGTAGAGCTTGAGGCCGTGCAGTGCATCGTTGTGCCAAATGTTGAACGGAGCCTTCGACGGAATGTAAACGAGGCTCCAGAATTCCTGGGAACCTTCAGCGTGACTGTGGCTCCAGGCGGCCGGTTCGTCAGCTTCGTGGCTGATGACGTTGTAGAAGTCCTTGTACTGTTCTTCGGTGACTTCCTTTTCGCTCTGGCGCCACAAAGCAGTCTTGTCGTTCAGACGTTCTTCCGGCTTTTCTTCAAGTTCGCCCTTGTCGTTCTTCGTTGCTTCCGGATGGAAGTAAATGCCGTAGCTCACGAAGCCACTGTACTTCTGGACGATGTCCTTGATCTTCCATTCGCTTGCGAAGTTTTCGGCGTCTTCGTCATCCTTCAGGTACAAAGTAATCTTGGTGCCCACCTTGTCGCGCGGGGCTTCAGAAATTTCAAATTCACCTGTGCCTTCGGATGCCCACAGGTAGCCCTGCTTTTCGCCGGCCTTCAAAGTCAAGACTTCGACCTTCTTTGCGACCATGAACACGGAGTAGAAACCCACACCGAACTGGCCAATCAAATCCACAGAACCCTTATCACCTTCCTTCAAATTCTTGATAAAGTTCTTGGTGCCGCTACGGGCGATGGTACCCAGGCAGTTGATCAAGTCTTCCTTGTTCATGCCGATACCGTTGTCTTCGACAACGATGCGCTTGCCTTCCTTGTTCACCGAGATATCGATGCGGAGCTGCGTGCCCTGCGGGAGCAGGTCGGCGTTAGAAAGCGAAAGGAAACGGCGCTTGTCGAGTGCATCCGCCGCGTTAGAAACGAGCTCGCGGAGGAAAATTTCCTTGTTGCTGTAAAGAGAATTGATCATCAAGTTCAGCATGTCGCGAACTTCGGTCTGGAACTCCATCTTTTCTGTTGCCATTTTAATCTCCTGTTTTAGACGAAAGACGAGAGACGAAAGACGAAAGATTAATTTGGCGCATTGCGCGGTATATAAGGTTTCGTGTTAAGGTCGCTGTTTTTCGTTTACTGTTAAATTTTTAAGCGGTTTTAACGATTGTCTAGTTTCAAAATGAAACAAAACGATCGCTCTGCCTTGTTTCCGCGCTAGTATATGCAAGAACCGTGCCAACGATTTTTGATGTTTTTTTTGAGTATATTTTTAGAGAGTAGAGGAGGAACAAATGAGAAATTTACTTCGAAAACTTTTTTTGTGGGTAGGCGCGTTCTTTTGGAGCAAACGCTTTAGAATCACAAATGTTGTAGCTTCTTCGTTTGCTTTGCAGGCTTTTGCCTGCGCTTATGGCGTCGATGAACCGTGCGAAAAGGATTGCTACGATCCTTCTTTGGATTGCAAGCCTGTGTATGACACTGAAAAATTTTCTAGCAGGGATTATAGCGAATGTGAACAGTCCTTGACTGAATCGCTAAAGTACATTTCTGAATGTCGGGGCTCGATTCCCTGCAAGAATAGTAAAGCGGAACCTGAAGATTGGCTGTTTACGGCAACTCAACCTACATGGGTTTGTCTAGATGAAAAGCCTGCGGATTGCTCGTATGAAACGACAAATGCGAAACAGCGGTTTGTGGATTCTCTTGAAAGCGATTGTCCTTTGAATCACCTAAAGGCGGATTCTTCATTAGTTGGATATCGCTGTGCCGACAATCAAGGAATCATCTCTATTGAAGAAGGCGAAAAACGTCGTCAAGAATTCGAGGAATGGGCGGATCGGAAAAAGAATTTGTAGCGTTTGGTTTTAACCCCGCTCAAAAAGAGCCATGATAAAACCTGCTTTTGAATGCCTTATTTCAGCAGTTTGTTCTCTCCGATGGATTCCAGAACTGTCATTTGGCTTATTGCAATTTGATTCAATTTTTGTAATCGCTCCGGTTGCGGTAAGCCCTCCTTGATTAAGACCGAATTCAACGATTCCATGTTTGAAAGGCATATAAGCTGGTTTACTGTCGCATAGTCGCGAACATTGCCTTGCAAATCGACATGTGTATCGCGCCATTCCTTGGCGGTAAATCCAAATAAGGCTACGTTCAAAACATCGGCTTCGTTTGCATAGATTATGCTCATTTGTTGTTTTGTAAGTGTTGTTGGAATCAAATTCTGCTTGATTGCGTCCGTATGGATATGGTAGTTTATTTTCGACAGTTCGCGACGCACGGACCAGCCCATTTGGGCTTGTTCGGCTTCTTTGAGTCGCTGGTATTCGCGAACCAACAACAATTGGAATTTAGGGCTAATCCACATTCCGAAATGATATGCTATATCTTTATGTGCAAAGGTGCCTCCGTATCGTCCTGTTTTGGCGATAATCCCTTGAGCATTTGTTGAAAGAATCCACTGCTTGACCGAAAGAACAAAATTGTTGCTTCCTGCTGCATTCTTAATTGTACCGAATTCGGTATAATTGAAATCCGGGTTATATAAAGATTCCCACTCACCTAGATATTCAATGGTATTTTTGTTGCTTAACCATTTGAATATGATGTGTTCTTGTAGTTGACTACGGGCCATATCGGTCAATGAAATGTAATCCTCGTTACCGATTCGCTGTACGGAAATTTCGGCTTCCATAACTTTTATTTTCATCGTTAACTCCTTGCGGACAAGCGTAAAAACCGCAATGTTTGAAATTTTGAGCACTGGAACATTTGTTCACTAATAAATATAATCCTTTTGGGGATAGTTGTCAAGATTTTTTCGAGAAGAATCTTCTTTTCCATCGGTCATCACTGCGAAATTGTCATTCCCGACTTGATCGGGAATCTCCTTTTTTGACGAGAAAAATCTATATTACGGCTGACATAGGTTGTCTTTATGGCAATCGCCGGTTTTTGAGATTCGTCTCTTATTCTCATTGCTGAAACTACCACTTTCAAATGACTCGAGAATAAGACGAGCGCTCACGCCCTATTGGGCGTGGGTCGTTTGTGCTTATTGAGTCAAGGGTGTGGTAGCCCGCAGCAATGATAAGTGCATCGACACCACGCCTTTTTTATTTGCAAAAAAAAGTGGAAAATGCAAAAAGACAAAATTTCATTGCCGTAAAGTTTCACTTTTTTGCTTGAGGTTTTCGTGCCCACTTTGAACTGGCTTGGAAAAGATGCTGTTCTGAACCATCACCTTGATGTTCCTTACAGAACGCTTGAATTGAAAGAATCGTTCAACTGCAAGAGTGGTAAGTCCGAAAACAAGATTATCCATGGTGATAACCTTGAAGCGCTGAAGGCGTTGCTCCCTGAATATGAAGGGCGAGTCAAGTGCATCTATATCGATCCGCCGTATAATACGGGTAACGAAAATTGGGTCTATAACGATAATGTGAATAGCCCAAAAATTAGAAAGTGGCTCGGACAGGTGGTCGGCAAGGAGTCCGAGGATCTGACTCGCCACGACAAATGGCTTTGCATGATGTATCCACGGCTTAAACTTTTGCAAAAACTGTTGAGTGAGGATGGTGCAATTTTCATCAGTATTGACGATAATGAACAGGCGAACTTGAAATTGATTTGTGATGAAATATTTGGCGCCGGGAATTTTGTTGCGAATTTTTTATGGAAATCTACTCCAGGATCTAATACAGGTAAAGATATAAAGGTCGTAACGGAATATATTTTGATGTATAAAAAGCAGGCTTTTGTTGCAAATACTAAATTACAAGATGATACGAGTAAATACAATCTTGAAGATGAATTTGTAAAACGTCGCGGTAAATATGTTTTAAATAAATTAGATAGAAGGATGACGGGAAATCATTATTCGGAAGCTTTGAATTATCAGATAGAAACTCCTGATAAAACTTTATTGTATCCCGGTTCTTCATTGGAAAAACAAACGCATTGGAATTGGCGTTGGTCAAAATCAAAAGTTGAATGGGGCGTAAAAAATGGATTTATAGTATTTAAACAAAATAAGGGCATATGGTCTGTTTATTTTAAACAATATCAATATGTAAATAATGATGATGAAATTATAGAGCGATCTCTGCCGTATCAGAATTTTTTGGATGGCGATAGTTTTAATTCTGCTCGTGGCACTGCAGATCTAATGAAAATTTTTGAGTCTAAAAAATTTGATTATCCTAAACCAATTTCGTTAATAGAAGAAATCCTTAAAATTGCCACCGACAAATCCTCCATCATCCTCGATTCTTTCGCTGGTTCTGGCACAACTGCTCATGCTGTTCTAAATTTGAATAAACAGGATGGAGGCAACCGTAAATTCATCCTCGTAGAAATGGAAGATTACGCAAACACCATTACTGCTGAACGGGTTCGCCGAGTCATTAATGGTTATGCTTCTACGGAAGGAACTGGTGGCGACTTCAATTTCTACGAACTTGGCCCTGAAATGATTCTTGACGGCAATTTGAATGAACACCAATCCGTTGAAAAAATTCGCAGCTATATCTACTACACAGAAACAGGAACGCCGATAGACAAAGAAAAAGTCAAGGCTTCAAAGCACGAATTTTTCCTAGGCGATTTTGAAAATACTGCCTATTATCTTTTCTACAAGAAAAAAGAAATCACCACGCTAGATTTTGATTTTCTTTCGACGATTCAAATTCCATCGGAACGCTACGTTATCTATGCGGACAATTGCGTTTTGCCAAAAGACTTTTTGTTTGAACATAATATCACCTTCAAAAAAATTCCAAGAGACGTTAGAAAATTTTAGATAAAGGAGATTCCCGGTCAAGCCGGGAATGACAATGCATGATTTTAAAATCTTATCAAAAACAGATTATTGACGACTTGGCTCTTTTTCTTGAAAAACTGAAAGAACGCCGAAATATAGCAGAAGCCTTTAACGCCTTTTGGATGTTGCACCCGAGAACGCCGATAACACCTTCTTTGGGCGAAGCGGTTGAACCTTACAAAAACAATGTGCCGAATTGCCCGCATGTGTGTATTAAAGTTCCGACAGCTGGCGGTAAGACATTTATTGCTGCGAATGCGTTGTCTGTGATTTTCAAGGAACTTGACCCTGCTCGTCCGAAAATTGCTGTGTGGCTAGTGCCGTCTAATTCTATTCTGGAACAGACCATTCGCAATTTCAGCAACCCGCGACATCCGTATCGCGAACAGTTGAATACTGATTTCGCAAATAAGGTTAATGTTTTTGATAAGCGGATGCTTTTGCAGGGCGCAGGTTTTAATACATCATCTGTCCGCGAAAACATGACCCTTTGTATTTTGAGTTTCGATAGCCTTCGTGCCCGTAAGAAAGAAGATCGCAAGGTCAATGACGAAAATGGTAATTTGCAATCGTTTGCAAACGATGTGACCGAAGACGAAATCTCTGTAATGTCGGTGCTTCGTGCCTTCAATCCGGTAGTTGTTGTAGATGAAAGCCATAATGCCGAAAGTGAATTGAGCGTTGAAATGCTCAAAAATCTGAATCCAAGTTTCATCTTGGATTTGACGGCGACCCCTCGCAAGAATAGCAACATCATCAGCTTTACGCCTGCCATAGAACTCAAGAAAGAGAATATGGTAAAGCTCCCGGTAATTGTTTATAACCATCATAAGAAAGAAGAAGTTGTAAGTTCTGCTTTGGAACTCCGTTCTAAGTTGGAACGCACAGCGGTTGAGGCGGAAAAGTCGGGTGCTCCCTATATTCGTCCGATTGTACTTTTTCAGGCGGAACCCAAAACGAAAGATGACAACGCTACATTTGAACGTGTCAAGTCGATGCTTTTGGAATTGAAAATTCCTGAAGAGCAAATTAAGATAAAAACGGCAGACAAGAACGAACTGCAGAATGTCAATTTGTTGAGCAAGGATTGCCCTGTCCGTTATATTATTACGGTGAATGCCCTTAAGGAAGGTTGGGATTGCCCGTTTGCCTATATTCTTGCATCTCTTGCTGACCGAAGCTCTTCTGTTGATGTGGAGCAGATTCTAGGACGAGTCTTGCGATTGCCTAATGTTCGCAAAAATGAAAATGTAATGCTCAATATGAGCTATGTGTTTACGGCTTCCGCAAGATTTAGTGAAACACTTGACAGCATTGTGAAAGGACTAAATCGTGCTGGTTTTAGCAGTAGTGACTATAGACAAGTGAATGTTGAAAGTGTACAGGAGATTCCCGGTCAAGCCGGGAATGACAAACCGATTGTATCAGCAGAAATTCATGATGAAAGTACGCAAGATGATGCGTTTGATTTGTCTTCAATATTATGGAATGGGGATGATTCTTCGCTGTCGCCGGCATCTGTAGCTTCTGTTTCTGACCTTGGTGATGCTAAAAGTGAATTGCAAAATCAACAGTCGGGTATTATGGCTCAAATAGAGCATTTGGCTCAAAAGGAAAACAAAGAATTGGAAAAGCGTATCGAAGAAAATCGAACATCTCCGGTAGCACCACCTGAAATGGAAAAACAAGTGAAAACTTACGCAATCAAGAGCATCTTTAAGGACTCTGCAAGTCAAATCATTTTACCAAAATTCTTTATGAAGGGTGCGGTTGAAGGCTTGCATGTTGATCTTTTTGGAATAGCGAACACTCCTTTCGATAAGGATATGTTGCTCAAAAATTTTCCATTAAGGAATGCCGATACGAATATTAATTTTGAAAATGTTGATGTTGAAATGCGAAGCATTGATTTAGATGAGTCGCAAAAAGATTTTACACCGACTATTTTTAGCGTTGGCAAAAATCAGCAAGCAGAAATTACTCGTTGGCTTTCAAACATTGATGATGTTGAACGGAAACGTCAAAAGTGTGCTGAACGTTTACGTGATTGGATTGGGAATATGTATCCGATTCCTGATCCTGATATTATTGAATATATTCGCCGAGTCCTTTCAAACTTTAATGACAAAGATTTGAATCAAATGTTGAATTCGCAAAGTACTTATGCGGAACGAATTAAGCAAAAAATAAATGCTCTTGCTGCGGAATATATTGAAACAGAATTTGATCGGGCTCTAGATCAAGATAAAATTATTCTGCGGCAACACTATCGTATTGCAGATAAGCTTACGCTTTCATCTGCAGGAAAACCTTTGCCGAAGACTCTTCACGAAAAAGAAGAGAATGTAAACGGTTTTGAAGAAACGGTAATCAACGCTGTTGCTAATCTTGAAAATGTTGAATTTTGGACCCGTAACCGTGAGAAGAAGGACTTTTGCATTAATGGCTTTATCAACCATTATCCCGATTTTATAATAAAGACAAAACATGGTAAAATCGTGATGCTAGAAACCAAGGGCGATCATCTTGATGCCGAAAAGAAAATCAAACTGGGAAATCTTTGGGCGTCAAAGGCTGGCAATAACTATCGTTATTGCTTGGTGTATGAACATCGAAAAGTAGATCATGCTTACACTAAGGATGAATTCTTGGCTACGCTGAAAGAATGGTAATTGATTAAAATTTTCTGAAAAGCTCTATAAGATATAAGGCGAAAAAAAACTCTCAGTGATCCCAAAAGATGTATATTAAAGAAGTAACGCGGAGATTGAAAATGACATTTCTGATTATATGCGCATGCTTATGTCTCTTTGTTGCTCCGTTGCTTTGGCTTCTGGGCTTCTTTTGGGGCTTTGTTTGGAATAAAATTTTAAAACCGCTTTGGACCAATGGAATATTGGGCTAATTTAAACATGCCTGATCCAGAATTTGTTGAGTTGCTCAATTTGTGTTATGAATGGACAAATGGAGACGCCGAGTATATTTATGAATGTACGCTTAAAGATGATGCTCCTGAAAACGTTAAAAAAGCATTCGAAAAACTGAAAAAATTGCAAAAAAAATACGACGAAGCGGGCATTTGTGTTTAATGTTTCCTTTGGCTCTGTTTAAAAGTGTACATTTTTCCATTAATGCTATGTGGCTTTAACTCTGCTCAAAAAATATAAGACCTAAAAGAGGTTAATATGCAAGGTCCAGAATTTGAAGAACTTTTCGAGTTGTGTTACGAATGGTCTAATCACGATGCACCGCGTTTTCTTGAATGTTCTCTCAAAAAGAATACTCCTGATCATGTAAAAAAGGCCTTTGAAAAACTTAAGAAGCTTAAGAAAGAATATGATGATGCATGCATTCTTGTTTAGTTGTTTGCTTTAACGCCACTCCCCAAAAGAGCCTCTATAAAACTCCGCCGAATTGCTGAATTGCTGCGTATTTTGCGGCCTGGTCTTTCATGATTTCGAGAAGCGTGTCGAACTCGTGCCGTTCTATGGTTGCGTTGATGAAGTCTGCCATGGGGTTGCATTTACTTTGAAAAAGTGGTATATTGTCCTAAAAGAGGTTAATCATGATTACGGTTGACAAAGAAACAAGCAAATTTGAATTTTACAAGGAAAATGAAGATGATAAAATCTGGTGGGTCGATTATTTTGACCAAACAGGTCTTCATGCAGTTTCTTTTGATAAAGAATACCCTTATTGGGCAAATTTTTTCCGCAAAAGGAAATAATCTTTGCAATCATTACTTACTCCCTTGTGTGTTTAAGAACCCCAACAACTCCCTGAATTTCGGGGAGTCTTTTAGTTTTTCAATATCAATCAAATAGTCGGACCGTTCTGTTTTCAGTTTTAACCTCCCTCAAAAAACACGAAAGAACTTGCTTTTGAATAAACCACATTTTATGTCTCTTCGCAAACTCTTGTAATTCAATAGTTGACAAAATGAACGATTTTGCAAACGGTTGATTGCAAAATTTGCAAAGTTTCACTTTTTGAGAAATCGCTGTTGTAGATTAGAACCTCCAAACTTAATGGAGGAACAACAATGAATCAATTTGTTTTAGAAACCCTGAAAGGAAAAACCTACATAGATCCAAGAACCGATACGGGTTTCAAGAACTTATTCGCAAGCAAGGATGCTATCAAAGATTTTGTTGACGGAATCTTACAGCTGAAGGGCGAAGACCAAATCAAGAATCTGAACTACTCGTTTGAACATACGTTACGCTTCATGATACCTGAAGAGCGTAAGGTCATCTTGGATGCGTTCGCAACTACGGGTTCCAAGCGTTTCCTTAATATTGAAATGCAGAAGGCGGATCACAGTTTCTTTATCGACCGCACCATATTGTACAAAGCTTTCCTGATTATAAAAGGCAAACATGAAATGG
This sequence comes from Fibrobacter succinogenes, assembly GCA_902791475.1. Lineage (GTDB taxonomy): Bacteria > Fibrobacterota > Fibrobacteria > Fibrobacterales > Fibrobacteraceae > Fibrobacter > Fibrobacter succinogenes_J. Next base: position 49,746 of record CADAWC010000007.1, on the reverse strand, counting down.
AGAAATCGGAAGAATTCAAAACACTTACGAAAGAAGAAAAGGAATACAGGCGTTATGAAATTCCCGAAACAATTTCCATTTGGATTTGCGACTTTGAATTGCCTCACCGTATGGATGGTTACATCGATGAATGGGCTATTTATAGTAAGGATATGCTGAATAGAGGCTCTGTCGAGACGATATTCCCTAAAAATAAGTATATTATTGTATGTCTGCCGAAGTTCAATAAAACCGCAGACGAGGTAAAAGACCCAGTTGACGCTTGGCTCTATGTGCTCAAGCATGCTCATGAGGGTGACCCGCTCCCTGACTTTGGAAACGGAATCGTCAACGAAGCATTAAAACGTATCAAAATTGAAAACTTGGACAAAACAACTCTGACCGAACTGGAGCGAGAAATGATTGCAAAAGAAGAAATTGAATGCCGTTTGGCAGGAGCCAAAATTGAGACGAGATACGAAACCAAACTCGAAATGGTCGATGCTATGTTTGCTAACCCAAAATTAACCGATGAGGACATTTCGGCTATTTCAAAAATTCCTCTAGACGAAATCAAAAAGCGCAGAGCTCTGCACTAGAGACGCTAAAATAATAGTGAATCCCTTAAATTTTTCCAAACGAAAAACGCCCGTTCACTATCTTGTGAACGGGCTCTTTTTATATAAAGTCTATTACAGCAAAATCAATCCGAGAATGCCGACCGCCCACACGTACCAGGCAAAGTGCTGGAACTTGCCCTTTTGTACAAAGTTCATGAGCCACTTGAGGGCGATAATGCCGAAGATAAACGCGACAATCATGCCGACTAAGAGTTCCGGGGTGAAATTACCAGCTTCGGCGCACTTGGCTGCTTTTTCTGGATTTTCCAAAGCCATCTGGGCGACTTTTTCGACGTTCTGGCACTTAAACCACTTGATGCAATCGAGGAGGGCTGCACCGCCAACGGCCGGAATGCTCATGAGGAAACTGAATTCGCCCGCGTACTTGCGGTTCACGCCCATGAACATCATGGCGCTGATGGTCGAACCGCTACGGCTGATGCCCGGGATGCAGGCGATGCCCTGCACAGTACCGGTCACAAGGGCGCGCCACCAGTTCATCTTGACGCCCTCGTTATCCGGATGCTTGGCTCCGGTAGCGCCCCACTGCGAGGTAAACAGCAACAAGCCCGTAAAAAGTTCGGCAACGCACACGGCGCGCGGATTTTCGAACAGGCTTTCGAGTGCGTCCTTGAAGCCGAGGCCAATCATTGCCGTCGGGATGCTCGCGAGAATAATGTAGCCCGCTTCGCGGAGCTGGTCGCGGTCACGGCGGAGGCAACCGACGATGATGTCCGTAATCTTCTTGTGAAACACTACGAAGATCGAAAGCAGCGTGCCTGCGTGGAGCATGATGTCGAAGAACATGCCCGCTTCGTTCATGCCTAAAAGTTCGTGCCCGAGCACTAAATGGCCGGAGCTGGAGATGGGGAGAAATTCGGCGAGGCCCTGCAAAAGGCCGAGAATGATAGATTCGAACATAGTAAGGTAAATGTAGCTTTTAGACGAGAGATTTTTTAGTTATTTGATTGCGCGAAGCGCCATTATTCCTCTTTAGTCTCTCGTCTGTAGGGCCGAAGGCCCGTTCTTTCGTCTAATGTTTCTATCTTCACTGCTATGTGCAAGCGTTTTCTCCTTTGTTTTCATGATTTTAGCGTCTGGAACTACCAGAAAGTGACACCGATTCTTGAAGAACTCAAGGAATTGGTCGGAGGGCCTTTTAGCTTACTCGTGATTCCCGATACGGAAAATGCATCGGACGACGCTATTGCTGATTTCCGTGCGACTCTCGCCAAGCTCAAGTCCGAAGGCTTTGAACTTGCTCTGCATGGCTTTAAGCACAAGGCGGAATTCAGCCAGGGCCGCAGTTATGCAGGGCTTGTGGGCATGAACCTCACGGGAGGCGAGGCTGAATTTGCAGGGCTTTCCGAGTACGAATCGAGCCGCCTTTTGCAAGCGGCCCTAGAATCCTGGAAAAAGCTGTTTGCTGATGAAAACGGAAATGCGGATGCGCCAATTGCGTTTGTTCCGCCGACATGGTTTAGCAACAAGTTTTTATCGGGGCAAGTCCGTGCGGAAAAAATGTTGTACGAAGACCGCTTCTCGCTGACGACTGCCGAAGGTATCCGCTATGCGTCACCGGTGGCGAGTTTTGCGGGCATTCCGAAATCAACAGAGAAGGCCGCGTTTGTCTATGCCGAAGGCATTTTGAAAATCCCGTTCGGCGTTCCTCGTATTGCAGTCCATCCGGTGGATTTCCCGCGTCTGAACGACAAGATTCGTGACCTTATTCGATTAGCGCTTGGCAGAAAGCGCCGCCTCACGCTTTACCGCGATCTTTAATTAGCTGATATTCGTTAGAATCCCGGAATTGTAATTTCCTTCTTGGTTTTGCGTTTCGAATCGTCGGTGATTTCGATGGTAATCGTTTCGCCTGCATCGGGGAGGGCATCGCCAAGCAAAATTATTTCTCGCGGTTCGGAATCGTATTCTGCGGCAATCCATTTGTTCTTGTACTTGACGCTGATGGCGTTCCCGTCCGGGATGCCTGCGTATCTGGAGTAAAGCGGAATCTTTAGAGCGGATTGGTACATGCCAGCGACAAGCGTTTCTGCCCAGTAGGGGAAGCCGAGAGAAAAACCGTCTTCGTCGGTGATGTTGGCGAGGTCTCTAAGTTCATTTGTTGTTGCACAACGATTCTTTCCGCCTGTCTGCTTTTCAAAATAGAACCAGCGGCGGGTTGTTTCTCCAAGCCAGTAAAGCGGGGCTGAGTTGTCGTCGTTTTCGATGCACACGTTCCACTTGCCGTAGAACTGCAATCCCTTCGGATGGAATTCGTAAAAGTCAACACTATCCGTTTGATTGCGCGTGACGGCGAGGACTCTTTGTGAAGTGTCGCCAACAACCGGAATGCCCGAGATCTTCTGCGATATCTTGACGTTACCGACTTGCGTGTACCAGTTGATGCTTGTTTTGTATTTGCCGTAAGGGTAAACCGAAATGAGTTCGTTTACGCCGCGACCGGTGCCAGTTGCAGAAGCATCTGCGCTGTAGTTGATGAATCTCGTTTCGGGGAATGTCTCAACAATTTTCCCGATGGGGAGCGGCTTGTTGTGGTCGAAAATTTTGCAGAGATCGCTATTGATTGTTTCCTTGTCCTTATTCAGAGCAGTGAATTTGTAACCGGATTCGCAGCGGTAAATGTCAAGCATGCTCTTGCTCAAGAACGTGTAAAGCGGGGTGTTCTGATTTTGTATGAGAACGAGTTTGCCGTTATCCTTGCAGGACTGGTGGAAATTGAATTCGCGTTTAATGATGTGTCCGCTAAAGTCTTCAATTTCGAGTCTGTAAGTGGAAATCGGTCCGAGTTTCGCGTTGATGTAATGCCAGTCGCCGGCGGTGTCTGCTTCTTCTGCCCAAAGGAGTTCGTTGCGGATGTCGAGCATCTTCTTGTAGCTGAGAGTGTCCATGACTTTGCTGTAAATCTTGTCATCGTAACGCCACAGTTCTAGACGGCGGATAGCCATCGGATTTTCCTTGGGTTCGCGGCTGTAATCTGCAATTTTTATCGCCATGGACAAGTTAAATTCGTTTTTGACGGGCGTTTCGACACAGCCGTTGCGGAGCGCTTCATCTGTTGTGAGGGCTAGTTCATTGCCTTGCCATACGGCGACTCCAAAAATCTGTGGTGCTATGGTGTCGAGGCACTTGACGCCGAGCTGGCATGGCGAGGTAATGTCGTCTTTGTTCAGGCGGACTTCGAGATGCAAGTGCGGATTGCCGATTCCGGTACTTCCGGCGAATGTGAGCGTGTCACCCTTGCGGAACCTAATATTTGGCTTGATGGAAATGTCGTTACTCTTGGTGGCGTACTGCTTTTGCTTAATCTGGTCTTCTATGGCTTGGGGAAAACTGCTTTGGTGTGCGAAAACCCAGGTCTTTCCGCTGTTGCCCTCAAAGAACATAACTTTGCCGTAGCCGAAAGGGGAGGTCTTGATTTCTTTGACGAAGCCGTTTTCGGGGGCAAAAATGGGCCAACCTTCTTCCATTTGCGTGGAGTAGTCGATGCCGGCGTGGTAACGTGTGCCACGGTTTTCGCCGAAAGACGATGTCAGGTAGGCATCACGATTGAACGGGTCGTAAGTGAACGGTTCAACGTACGATTCCGAAATCAATTCGGCAGGTGGGGCGTTTCTTTCGGAAAAGTCCGTGTTGTCGAGTTTTGCACCTCGTTGGACGGCGATGCAATCCTCATAAGCAAACGCGTCCATCTTGGATGCGTCGCAGACGGTGCTTGCGTTATCGGCGAAGCAGAGCGCTCCGGCGGTGAGTATAAATGACGGAATTCTTGTAAGCCTGACCATAGTGTTGAATAAAATACAAAAATATTATTTTATAATAACGGATGTTGTCGGAAAAGTATTGCAATTTCCCTATAGTTATCGTGGGAGTTGTTTGTTTTGTAAACAGGACAAATAAATTGTTGCAAAAAAGAAAAGACTCGCTTTTTAGCGAGTCTTTTTAGTGGAGCTAAGGAGAGTCGAACTCCTGACCTCCTGCATGCCATGCAGGCGCTCTACCAACTGAGCTATAACCCCGAGGACGCGCACAAATATAGAATGAGTTGTTGCTCGTGTCAAGGGTGAATGTCGAAAAAAATGAATTTTTTTCTAGGTATTAGGTTACAGGAGTTAGGGGTTAGGAAAAGTATCACGCGCTTCGCGCGTCTATAATGTGCGGCTATGCCGCGATTATTATCCTATAACCTAACACCTAATACCTATTGCCTAATTACGCCTTCTCGATTGTGACGGATTCGATGATCACGTCATCGTACGGGCGGTCCATACGATCGGTCTGCACACCGGCGATTTTGTCGAGCACTTCGAAGCCTTCGTAAAGCTGGCCGAATACGGAGTAGCCGTCAGCAGGTCCCGTGCCGCACTGGTCGTGGTCCAAGAAGTGCACATTGTTGCCGTGGACGATGAAGAACTGGCTGCCGATGGAGTGCGGCATGGAAGTCTTTGCCCAGCTGAGAGCGCCACGGACATGGGTGAGACGACTGTCGTACTTGTCGCCGATGGTAGAACCCGGACCCTTTGCTGCGTGGCCGCCGGTGCCGTTTCTACGGGTGAAGTCTCCGCCTTGGATCATGAAGTCCTTGATGATGCGGTGGAACGGAGCACCGTCGTACTTGCCCTGTTTTGCAAGTTCAATGAAGTTTGTTGCACATTCGCCGACGAGTTCTTCGAAAAGGCGGAGTTTCATGGTACCATGGTTGGTTTTCATGATGGCGATGGTTTCGCCTGCCTGCGGTTTGTCTAACTGATTAAATTCCATTTTGGCTCCATGAGTTAATGGTTTCGTTATGAAAATAGTTTTTAAAGCACGGCACTAAGCGTCGCGTTTTTGCATACATATATACAAATATCGCGAGATGATTTGAACGCTGTTTGTCGGTTTTTCTCCAAAAAAGCTAGATTATTAAAAAAAGTATTAAGGTTATAGGTATCAGGTGGTTCGACAAGCTCACCAACCTTGTAGAGATCCCAGAGCCGATGCACTGAGTTTATCGAAGCGTTGCCGAAGGGTCGAATTAAACTGCGCTTTTTACCTAAAACCTAACCACAAACCACTTTTGATTAATAACTACTGACTAACGACTAATAACTAACGACTGTTTTATGAACGATAACTGCAAAAAAGTAAGCGAGCTTCTTACGGCGCAGACGATGGAATTTGCGCTAGACGAGATGGCGGCGAAGATTGCGAAGATGCATCCGTCCGCTGACAACATGATTGTGCTCGGCATGGCTAGCCGCGGTATTCCACTGGCCAAAAAGCTCACTGAGCGTCTTTCTCAGAAATTTGGCAAGCCCATCGAAATGGGTAGCCTCGATGCCACGTACTACCGTGACGACTTCCACTACCGCAAGAAGGTGGCGACAGAAATGCGCTTTACCGAAATGCCGGCCTCGGTAGAAGGCAAGACGGTTATCCTCGTGGATGACGTGCTTTACACGGGCCGTTCGGCCTTGGCTGCCATGCGTTCCATCCTGGACCTTGGCCGTCCTGCTGCAATCCGCCTTTGTGTGCTTGTGGACCGCGGTCATCGAGAACTTCCGATTGCTCCTGATTGTGTGGGGCTTACGGTCGAAACCGCTAGGAATCAGGAAGTCCGCGTGGCGATTGAACCTATTGATAAAGAAAATTCCGTTTATCTCGTAGAAGTGGAGGCGTAAAGTGAGCGCTTTGGAAATTAAACACCTGTTTGGACTTCGTGGAGTGTCCAAGCATGATATCCGCTTGATTCTGGACCATGCAAAACAGTTCCGCGAAATTCTCGAACGCCCGGTCAAGAAGGTGCCGAGCCTCCGGGGCATGACGGTCGTGAACTTGTTCTTCGAGAACAGCACCCGTACGCGCACCAGCTTTGAACTTGCCGAAAAGCGCCTCTCCGCCGATACGGTGAACTTTGCAAGCTCGAATTCCAGCGTCAAGAAGGGCGAAACGCTCGTTGATACGCTTAGGAACATCGAAGCCATGAAGATTGACATCGTGGTCGTCCGTCACAAGGGGACGGGCGTGCCGAAGTTCCTTGCGGACAACAGCAATGCCATTATCGTGAACGCTGGCGACGGTGCCCATGAACACCCGACGCAGGCTCTCCTCGACATGCTGACGATCGAAGAAAAGCTAGGAACGCTCGAAGGCAAGAACGTCACGATCATTGGCGATATCCGCCACAGTCGTGTCGCCCGCAGTAACCTCTGGGGCATGTCCACGATGGGCGCTCATGTGACGCTCTGCGGACCTTCGACGCTTGTACCGCGCAATACGGACCTCATGGACCACGCGACGTGGGAACCGGACGTGAAGAAGGCTGTTGCAAACGCCGACGCCATCATCGCTCTCCGCTTGCAGAAAGAACGCATGGATGACGCTCTCCTCCCGAGCATGCGCGAATACCGCAATACGTTCGGTATTACGGAAGAACTCCTCGAATGCGCTAAGGACAAGGTCATTATCATGCACCCGGGTCCAATCAACCGCGGCGTGGAACTCGATTCCGATATCGCCGATGGCGAACATTCTGTAATTCTTGATCAGGTGACCAACGGTGTCGCCGTCCGTATGGCCGTTCTCTTCCTTTTGGCTGGAGGTCGCAACAATGAAAATGCGTAAACCTTGTAAGGGTCGTCTTGTGAATGTCGTTCTGAAAAATGCAAAGTTCTGGAACGGCAAGTCTTTTGAACTTCAGAACGAGGTTCGCCTGAACGCTTGCGAAAATGCCAAAACGGTTGAATTTGACTGCAACGGCTCGCTTGTGATGCCTGCCCTTTTTGGCCTTGGCCTTGACTTTATGGAACCGCTCCGTGACGATGTCTATACGTTTGCCGATGGCTTTGATGCTATGCGCAAGGGCGGTTTTTACGGTGGCCTTTATGAAAGTGCTGCAAACCCGATTGACGATGCCGACAAGTTCACTGCGATGGTGAACCGCTTCAAGTCCGAAGAACGCGGCGAAGAAGCTTTCGATATCAAGTTCCTCGGTGCTTATAGCAAGGGCTTTGGCACGGATAGCTTGGCCGAAATGGTCGAACTTGCCGATGCCGGTGTCGCTGGCTTTGGCGACGGTAACGGCGTAATCCCGCACTCCCGCTTCCTCCGCCTCGCCATGGAATACGGCAAGATGACGGGTAAGCGCTTCTTCTTCCAGCCGATGGACAAGACGCTCCGCCACAGCGGTTGCGTTCACGAAGGCGCCTATTCCGACATGCTTGGCATGAAGGGCATTCCTCGTATTGCCGAAACGATTGCCGCCTATACTGTTCTTGAAACTGCTCGCTTCCTCCAGGTGCCGGTGCACTTCAAGCAGGTCACTTGCGGTGAAACTCTTGAGCTTGTCCGTAACGCTCGCAAGAACGGTATCGATGTCACTTGCGATGTGAACTTGTACCACTTGCTGCTCGACGATTCCTGCCTCGAAACGCTCGACTCCGCATACCATATCCTTCCGCCGATCCGCTCGGCTGCAGACCGCGAAGCCTTGTGGCAGGGCGTTGTCGATGGAACGGTCAATGCGATTAGCGTGAACCACACGCCGGTGCTCCGTCAGGATACGGTCGTGAACTTCGAAGATTCCGTGCCGGGTGCACTTTCCCTGGAAGTTGCTCTCCCTGCTATTTGGAATAAGTTAGTCGCCAAGGTTGGTGAGGCTCGTGCTATCGAACTTCTCTCGACTGCTCCTGCTCGTTTGGCGGGGGCCGAATCCGCCGGCGAAAGCGTGGTGGTGCTCGCTCCGGAACAAACGCACAAGGTTCTCGAAAGCGACTTTGCAGGCCATGTCTGCAATTCTCCTCTCACGGGGAAGGTTCTTCCGTCGTCGATTCTTGCAAGCTACATCAACGGTGTCTGGACGGAGTTGTAGTGAGGTCTGATGACTAGCGAGCTTCAAGAAGTCTGGAAATTTTTCCAGTCCTATATTCTTCCGGTTCTTCCGTTTGTAGCGCTTGTGCTGATTGAAATGCAGCTCATGTACAAACGTCGCGAAACAGACGTGATGTTTGGTACAGATGCCTTCAACGAGAAAATCAAGGCGTTTGATTTTACGCCCAAGGAAGTGCGCACTCTGGAAAAGCTCGTGCGTTCCTCCAAGTTCGAGAACAAGGACGCCGTGTTGAATTCTTCGGGACTTTTTGAAGCCGCTGTCTCTGAATTTTATCGCATCCGTAATGTGTTTTCGGTCCGTGACGAAACGCTTGACGCTATCGCGGGCTTAAGAAACAAGATGAATTTTACGGGCTCCAATCCATTGACGATGGTCTGCTCGACAAGGCAGTTCAATGTCGGCGATAAAGTGGATCTGGAATTTGAAAGCGGACAAGTTTTCAGACGAGTGCCTATCCTAGAGCGCTCGGAAAAAACTTGGAGCGTGCAAATCGAGGGCTTGCATTCGTTGGCCAAAGCGATTCAAGGATCTCTTGTGCTCATTCGTTGGACTCGCATGAATGATGCTGTCTATTCTAAAAAGTTAACGGTGTTTTCTGCGACTTCAGATAAAGTTGTTTTTACCCACTGTGACCATCTTGACAAGGAACAGTTGCGTAAATGGGTCCGTGAGGTGGTCAATCTCCCGGTGACGGCAAAGTTCCCGGACGGCGGGGTGCACTCGGGGATTCTTTACGACCTTTCTGCTGGCGGTATTCTTCTTGGACTGGAAGAGGACTGCAAACCGGATCAGCAGATTTCTATTTCGTTTGACCTGCCGACGTTTGGGGTTCAGAACGTGGATGTCAAAATTTTGAATAATCTTGGTCACCGAAACCCGGCTTATCCTCAGTTCAATTCTATCTCGGCTGTGTTCACGGGGGCTTATGCCTGGACGCAAGAAAGGGTCCTCCAGTACATTTTTGAGGTCACTCGCAAATCAAAGTCGAAGAAAAATGGGGTAAATAGCGAAACAACTTAGATTTATGTGTTTTAGAACTGATTTTTCGCTTGACATTCGATGTTTATGAAAGTAAAATTTACATAGTATTGTTACCTATCGGAGTTTATTTTGGCTTTAGGATTGATTGCTAGAATTCGTGGAGAGCGCGAAACTGTTGGCATAGATGTTGGCCATTACAGCATCAAGTACGTTAAGGTCTATCATGATGCTAACGGTAAAAGAATTGTGCGCGAAGTGGATTTGGAACCTGTACCGGCGGGCTCCATTATCAATGGTCTTATCCAAAGACGCGATTCCGACGATATGTCTGCAGAAAAGGGCGCCAAGAAGGAGAAGGACGGCTTCGACAAATTGGGCGAAGCTTTCTCCAAGTTGATGCTCCGTCACCCGATTGATGAAAATGTGGATGTCGTTGCTTCTGTGAACTGCGGTGCTGGTGAAGGAGGCGTGCTTGTGGATCGCCTCACGATTAAGGTCCCGAAGAACGGGAATGAAGAGGCTATCATCGTTCAGACCGCTCAGTCCCGTCCGCCGTTCGATGATCAGGATAACGTTCTGGACTACGAGGTCGTTTCTCATGAAGGGGATGAAGTCAAGGTCAATGTGGTGGCTGCCAAAAGCTCCATGCTTGATTCCTGGGCTCAGTTCTTTACCCGCAAGGGCATTAGACTTTCGGCGCTGGATGTCGATATCTTTGGCCTCCTGAATTCATTTGTTGCAACCGCCTCCGAAGAAGAACTTAAGAAGACGACCGCTATCTTTAATATTGGCGATAACAAGATGAGTGTTGGTTTTATCCAGGATGGGGCTTTCCATTCGGTTAGATCCATGAATGGCGGTTCGTTGAATGTCATTATCAACAAGCTTTCGTCTAGCCTTGACATTTCTGCCGAAAAATGTCATGAAATGTTCGAAAAGAACGACTTGAAGGTTATTGACAACGTTGCTATTTCCGTTCTCGAAGACGCCATGAAGGTCGCTTTCGAAGAGCTTATGTCTCAGATTACCTTTGGTATCCGTTACCATTCTTCTGCAGAAGATTCACGTCCGCTTGAAAGAATTTTGATTGGTGGCGGTGGTGCTGCCGTTCCGGGCCTTTTGGAATATATCGCCGAAAAGACCGGAATTGAAACGGCGACGGTAAACCCCTTCCGCTCGGTGGAATGCGATTCTAGCGTGGTGGATAAGGAAGGTATGTCTGTTGCCCTCTCTAACATTTACGCCCCGGCTTTGGGACTTGCAATGAGGAAGTTCTAATGGCTACGAAGAAGAATAAAGGTGCCAATAAGGCGCTTGCGATTACAATCAACCTTTTGCCTGGTGAACACCGCAAAAAGCAAAAGGACTTGACTTGGCTTACCGACCGCCGTGTTGTTTGGCCGACTGTTATTTTCATTGTATCTATTTTCGCGGCATTGTTTGTCTACGCCTACACGCTGGAATCTATTTCTAGCTTGGAAGCGGAACTCCAGTCTGTGCGCTCTGCAGTGGAACGTGAACGTCCGCTGCTCAAGAAAATCAGTGAACTCGAAAAGAACCAGTCTGTTATCAATACCAAGATCAATGCTCTCAAGTCTATCCAGATTAGCAAAAAGCGCTGGGTAGTGCTGTTCGAGAACATCTCTTCCGTATTGCCTCCGAACATGTGGCTCATGAGTTTGTCTCAGGTGAGCGAATTCAACCTCGAAATGAAGGGCACGACGTTCGACTTTTCTGAGGTCGCTGAATATATGGTCAAGCTTGAAAAACAGGTGAGTGTAAATAAAGTCTCGCTAGTTTCCATCTCTACGACGAAGGTGGATGGCGACGAGGCCTACAGTTTTACGCTTAAGGTCGAACTCAAGCGCGATCTTGGTGAGGAGGGTTGATATGGGCAACCTTAATATTGACTTTAAAGACAAGAAGAACATATACTGCATCGTCATGATCGTATTGATTCTTCTGCTTGGGTATACGGTTTATACCTATGTGTGGGATCCATTTGTTCTTGACGAACAGAATCTTCAGAGCCAGTTGGAATCTGCACAGAAAGAACTCAATAAGATCAATTCCAAGAAGCACCGCGTTGCAGAACTTGAAATGCAGCTCGCTCAGGCTGAAAAGGATTTCCAGAAGTTGAAGGAAATGTTCCCGGAAGAAGAAAAGGTGCCGCTTCGCTTGCAGGACCTCTATTCTGTGCTCCGCAGTTCCGGTGTGCAGATCCAGAAGTTCAATCCGGAAGGCCGCTCGGAAAGGGAACATTACATCGAGAACCGCTATTCCATTGCAGTCAATTCCGGCTACCACATGCTTGGTTACCTGTTTGCTGAAATTGCAAACTTCAATTATCCGACTGCAATTACGAACTTGAAACTTTCTCGCTATTCGGGCATTGCTGCCGAAGTGCAGAAAGCTGAAACTCACGGTTGGACTCCGATTACCATGTCGGTGAACTTCAACTTGACCACTTATACATCCAAGAAGGTTGGCAACTAATGAAATGCAAGTTCCTTCTTATGCTTTTGTCTAGTGCCGTTGCTTTGCAGGCGGCGCTGATTAAGGATGTCCGCTTTGATTGTTCAAAGAATTGCCAGATGGTATTCCAGTTTGCCTCTGACAAGAATTTGCCGACATTCTTCCAGAAATATGATAATGCATCCAAGACTTTGACGGTCGGTTTCTCGGAATCTGACTTTGCTCTTGGTACAGGCAATTACGACGTCGATCAGTCTTCGCCGTTTGTTCGTTCCATGAGCGTTTCTAAGGAACTCTACCGTGGCATGAACTTCTTGATGATCCGTATGCCGGTGGGCGCCTCTATCACTACGGACAAGAATGCAATTGCCTTGGACAAGTCCCGCTTCCTTTTGAAGTTCTCGGGTAAGAATGGCAATTCATGGACGCTTTCGAAGCTCTTTGCTAGCAAGAAGGCTGCTGCAGAAAAGGCAGCCCGCGAAGAGGAAAAACGCCTTGCTGCCGAACGCAAGGCTGCAGAGAAACAGGCCGCCCTTGACCGCAAGGCAGCAGAAAAGCAGGCTGCTCTCGATCGTAAGGCCGCCCGTGAAGAAGAAAAGCGCATGGCCGCCGAGCGCAAGGCCGCTGAAAAGGCTGCCCGTGAAAATATCGCTCAGGCTGCTGCTGCACAGGCTGTTGCCGCATCAGCCTTGCTTCAGGGACTGAAGGATATGACAGTCCTTATCGGTTCTGGTATGGAACAGTTCCGGTTGGTCGCCAATTCTCCGTTAAGTATCGAAAAGATTTCTGCCCCGAACGCCTCCTTTGTCATCAAGATTTCTATTGCTGGTCCGGAACGCTCTCCGGTGTTCAAAATTGGTGCCGGTTCTCTTGTGAAGTCCGTGTTCTGGGATATGGATGGCCTCAATATTCAGCTTTCTGCTGGCGCAAATCCTGCCATCTTGGTTCAGGAAGGTGCCTTGATTTTGCAGACTGCAGAGAATGCTGTTCGTCGTGATGGCTTTGTTTTCTGGAGCGCTCGTCCGAATGGAATTTACGTTCGTGACTGGATGAAGTCGCCTGATGCCGTTCCTGATTTCTCGGAATTCGTCAAGACTTACGAAAAGGATAGCAAGAAGGTGGTGGCTAGCACGCAGACATTCCATTTGCGTCCGGTTGTGCGTGAGCTGATTGTTGTTGCCGACGAAACTGAATTTTATGCCGCTCCGAGCGAAAAGGCTCAGGTCATGCAACGTGTGGTCTTTGGCGACCGACTCGTGAATATGGACTTGAACGGTCTCTATCGCAAAGTTCAGATTGGAAACAAGATTGGCTATGTGAATAGACGCGCCGTTAGCTTCTCTGACGAACTTTCTGCCGTGCAGATGGAACGCCTCAAGAAGGTGGACCAGGAACGCGGTGATATGCTTACGCAGGGCATGAAGCCTGCAGGAAGCGCTCTCGATGAACTTTATGAAGACCGCGTGACTTACAGTTCGTTTGGTCGTCGTGATCCGTTTGTTGAAATCAAGGGCTTGGTCGAAGAAGGTATCAATATCGACCAGGTTGAATTGGTGGGTATTATTTGGGAAGCTGAGGAGCCGGTGGCTATCCTTGTCGAAACCAAAAATCCGGGTGTATCTTACACGCTTAAGGAAGGCGATAAGATCATGAACGGAAAAGTTCTTAAAATTACACAAACTGATGTGCTCTTCTTGATTCAAGAATTCGGGGTGAGCCGTCGCTACTCTATGGGTCTTCCCGATAAATTTGGGGGTCAAAAGTGAAAAAGCTGACTAAAATTCTGACGATTCTTATCATGGTGGCAAGCTTTGCTACCGCGTGGGCTGCTCCAGCCGAAGGCTCTGTTGCCCCGAATAAGAAGTTATATGACTTTAACTTCGTCAACATGGACTACGATGCAATTTTCCGTTCTGTGTCGGTGATTGCAGGCGTGGACATTTTGATTGCTCCTGATGTCAAGGGCAAGATCAGCTTGCGTGTGACCAAGAAGACATGGCAAGAAACTTTGGATATTATTTGTAATATGAATGACCTTACATGGGTGATTCAGGACAAGTACATTTCCATCCAGCGCTTGAGCACTTACCAGGCAAAGCAGAAAAAGCTTGCCGACGAAGAAAATCAGGCTGAACAGAATGCTCCTCTTGTTCGTAAGAACTTCCAGGTGCATCATGCTAAGGCTGATGAACTGGTCAAGGTGCTCGAAAGCATGAAGTCTAACCGCGGTAAGATTTCTGTCGTGGAACGTACGAACTCCATCATCGTTTATGATACGGAAAGCAAGATCGAACAGATGGGTAACGCCCTTACCGAACTTGATGTGGAAACTCTCCAGATCATGATTACCGCAAAGCTTGTGGTTGTGAACAGCGAACTTGCTCGTGAACTTGGTGTGGACTGGACCGCTACGATGGGTTCTGCTACGCTTACGCCGGGTACTGCAGCCGCTGCGACGGGCGCTACTGCCGGTTCTAGCCGAATCAGTGGTGCAATCCAGTCTTTCCCGAACGGAACCTCTCCGGCTGTGGGTAAGGCTAATACCTCTATTACGGCAAGCCTCCTGGACAACAATCTCCAAATTGCTATTTCGAACTTGATGGGTGACGCTTCTACAGAAGTGCTCGCTTCTCCGCAGGTTTCTACGCTCGATAATACCGAAGCTCAGGTGTTCATGGGTGATAAGGTTTCCATCCGTGTGATTGACGATAGTGGTGAATCTTCGACCAAGATGGTGGAAACGGGTATCAAGCTCACGGTGACGCCGCATGTTTCTGGCGACAACCGCATTTTGCTCGACCTCCATCCGGAAAACAACTCCTATGGCTATGACGAAAAGGGCGAAGTCGTGATTTCGACCCAGGAAGCAAAGACCAAGGTCGTTGTGGCTGATGGCGAAACGGTTGTGATTGGTGGCCTTACCCGTAACGAAAACACGGAAAGCGAAAGCGGCATTCCGTTCCTCAAGGACATTCCGCTGCTCGGCAACCTCTTCAAGTATAGCCGTAAGTCCATTACGAAGAAGGACCTCGTGATCTTCGTGACGCCGCGTATTATCCGCAATTACATTGGAAATGTCGATATTTCTGAAAAGTCCGAAGAAACTGCTGGCGCAGCTCCGGAACTTAAGCCGGTCGATGACAAGATTATGACATCTCCGGTGGTGACGGGTGAAACTCCGGAAGCTCCGGCTCCGGAAAACTCTCATGACGATTGGAATTAGTAATTGTTGAACTTGTCATCCCGGTTTCTATGCCGGGATCAATAAAAATGCGAAGCCCTGGGTTTTACCCAGGGCTTTTGTGTTCTGTCGAACCCCAAATGCTCGGCTCAAAAATAGGCTTGCAAGCAAGCCTGCTCGCTTGCCTTGCGCATTTATTATCGCACGACGAGTGCGGCGAGGGCGAGTTCCTGGCTCATGCGGGTTGGGCACTTGCCACTCTTGATTTCGTAATTGAGGTCGGCGAGGCGGCGCAACACGCGCACGAG
Organism: Fibrobacter succinogenes; assembly: GCA_902791475.1. Classification (GTDB taxonomy): domain Bacteria; phylum Fibrobacterota; class Fibrobacteria; order Fibrobacterales; family Fibrobacteraceae; genus Fibrobacter; species Fibrobacter succinogenes_J. The sequence goes on along the minus strand of CADAWC010000007.1, from coordinate 34,311 downwards.
GAGCGGCTTACGCCAACGGCGGCAGCATTCGGCGGCTTGGCCTTTTTTGACGAACATGTAGTAGTTCTTGCCGATTTTTTTAGCGGCTTCTTCGGGCGAGACGCCCTTTGCGGTAAGCGAGCCGTAGTTCAAAAGCGAGAGCGCGTAGTTGTACAGCGTGTTCGAAATGCGGATGGCGTCGACGCCGCTGTTCAAGAGCTCGTTTAGCTTCTGGACGTATGCCTTGGCATTCTGCATGCCAAAGAATCCTTCAATCTCGTAGGTCGGGATATCGCGCTGGGAGACGACCATCGTTTTCACGAGGTCGAGCGTAATCTTTTTGCAGTCCGGAGCGTAGAGGATGATTTTCTCGACTTCTTCGCTCACGAGCTTGGTGTCGTTGCCGAGCGCTTCGGCGAGGTACTGCGATGCCGCAGGCTCAATCGCCTTGTTGAAGTGCGTCGGGACAACGGCTGAAATCCAGTCGGCCATTTCGTATTGTTTCGGGACGTCGAACTTTTCGACCTTGCCAACCTTTGCGAGAGCCTTGTAGAGCTCGCTGGAGGCGAGAAGCGTTTCAAAGTCGAAGAGCAGCTTGCCGCTTGCCGCATGGGGGAGCCACTTGGCAAGAGCCTTCATGTCGTCGGTCTTGAGGGCTTCGGCCTTGCGTACGACGATGACCTGTTCAGGCGAGAACATCGACACGGAATCGCACGCTTCGATGATGACATCGGAGATGGAGGCGATGTTTGTGTCTGTGGCGTACAGCACCTGCTTGGCCATCGGATCTGAAATCCGGTCGCCAAGAGTCTCAGCGAGGAATTTTTCAATCCGCTTGTCCTTGCTGAACTGGTCTTTGCCGATGAGCGTTACGAACATGGATTACTTGAAATCGATGATTTCGAACTGGTTCTTGCCCTTGGGCGTTACGACTTCGACGGTATCGCCTCGCTTCTTGCCCATGAGGGCGGCACCAATCGGGCTCTTGAAGCTGATCTTGCCGTTGAGGGCGTCGGCTTCTTCGGGGGAGACGAGCTGGTAGACGATTTCGCGCTTGGTCTTCAAGTTCTTGGCCGTGATGGTGGCGCCGAACTTGATGGTGTCGGAGTTCGCATCAAATGCAATCACCTGGGCGCGGGCGAGCTGGTCCTGGAGTTTCGGCATTTCGATGTTGTCAATAGAGGCAAGGCGCTCCTTGGCAGCATGGTATTCTGCGTTTTCACTCAAATCGCCTTGTGCACGGGCATCAACTAATTCTTGAAGTACGCGGGGACGTTCAACATTTTTTAAATTTTCAAGGTCCTTAACGAGCTTGTCGTAAGCCTCTTGTGTAAACATGATCTTTTCCATGCTCCATAAGGTAAAAATTTTAACGGGCTTTGCGAGCCCAGAATCGCAAAGAAAGCTTCTTTTTAGGAGATACTATGTACACTGTGTTGGAAAAAGGCGGCGTTTGCTCCCCCAAGGGCTTTACCGCATCTGGAATTTGCGCCGGAATCAAGGCCAGCGGCAATGCCGATATGGCTCTTCTCAAGAGCGAAAAGGCTGCCCGCTGCTTCGCCGTTTTTACCACCAATAAGGTGAAGGCTGCCCCGGTCCTTTATGACAAGGCCGCTTTGGAACATGCCCACTTTGCATCTGCTGTGATCGTGAACAGCGGTAACGCTAACGCTTGCACGGGCGAAAAGGGCTATGCCGATGCTGAACGCATGGCTGTCCTCACGGAAGAAGCCTTGAAGCTCACGCCGAAGAGCGTGCTTGTTTGCAGCACGGGTGTGATTGGCCACCTGATGCCGATGGATAAGATCGAAGCCGGTATCCCGAAGCTCGTGGAAAAGCTCCATGAAGATGCTTCCGAAGAATTCGGCCGCGCAATCCTCACAACGGACCTTGCTCTCAAGAGCCACGCCGTGGAAATCAAGACCGAAAAGGGTGTGGTGACTATCGGTGGCGCCTGCAAGGGTTCTGGCATGATCCACCCGAACATGGCAACGATGCTTGCGTTCATCACGACTGACCTTGCTTTGCCGATTGACTTCTTTGCTGAATTCCGTGCCAACATCGCAGACTCCTTCAACGCGATTACGGTGGATGGTGACACCAGCACGAACGACACTTGCATCATGCTTGCTAACGGCATGAGCGGCATCAAGTACGAAGACCTCTCCCTCAGCGAACAGGGAGAATTCCGTGCTGCTTTGACGCTCGTGATGCAGAGCCTCGCAAAAGACATTGTCCGCGACGGTGAAGGTGCCACAAAGCTCATCGAACTCCGCATTGAAAAGGCTGAAAGCCACGAAGAAGCACTCCGCATGGCCCGCTTCATCGGTACGTCGAACCTCGCTAAGTGCGCTATGTTCGGTGAAGACCCGAACTGGGGCCGTATCCTCAGCAGTGCTGGTTCTAGTGGCTGCAACATGGTTGCCGAACACACGGACCTCTACTTTGGTGAAGTCAAGGTTCTTGAAGGTGGCCGTCCGGTACAGCTGGATGAAAAGCAGACGGCTGCACTGCATGCCGTGGTTCGCCAGCGTGAATACAAAGTAACGCTCGTGTTGAACATTGGCCAGGCTTCTGCAAGCGCATTCACTTGCGACTTGAGCTATGGCTACGTGAAGATCAACGCTGAATATACAACTTAGTAGGAAGTAGACAGTGATTTGTCATCCTTGACCTTGTCATCCCGGACTTGTTTTCTTTGACCACTTAGAGCTTTAGCTCTTATGTGGTCATGATCCGCGAATGGGGAAGGGATTACCTTTTTAAAAACTTCTCGGCTATTCTCCGGGAAGTTTTTGTTTTATATTTAACTTATATGGTTCGTACAGCTTTTCTTGCTATTCTTTGTTCTTGTGCGATAGCTCTTGGTCAAAATGCAAATTTTGATCAGATGGACTACAACAAGGTTAAGGTCAATCCGACCGATATGGCTGAATTTCAGGATGCTCGTAATAGTTTGTGGCTTGCGCTGAAAAATGGCGATATCGAAAAAGTCGATGCTGCGCTTGAATATTTGTCGCACGAGGAAATACCTGAATCCGCATTGGATAGTTTGGAACTACTTCAGATAAACTTGTTGCTGAAACGCTATGACCAGGCCATTCCGCAGTTTGCGAATATGCTTATGAACGCGAGGAAGAAGGTTCGAAACTCCTTTGCTGACGATTCCTTGTTTCAATACCTCAGAACTGAAACTCGGTTTGCTGCCGAATATTGGGATCGTCCCGCAGAACGCGACCGTAAAGAACGCATATTAAAAACGACAAGTTATTTGACCGAGGCTGCGCGAGCGAATGTAAAGCCGGAAAATAAGGATCTTGCATCCATTCTTGAGGACTTACATCCTTATTATCATATATTCGATAAGGGATATTGGATTTATAGCGCAAAAATGTTCAAAAGAGAACTTAGTAATGATAGCGTGGCCAATATTATCTCACAACGTGTGGAAGATAGGGTAGATCTCCATCAAGAAATGGACACGGTTGCCGCTAAACCGATGCTTGAAAAAATGCAGGCTTTTTGTGAAACCTATCCGGAATCGGAGTATTCGGAATGGCTGAAGGAAATTTCCAAGAAAATTGAAGAAGATCAAAATGCCTATAAAAGATTCAGGAACTATTACGAGGAAAAATTGTATACGGGGGGAATTGGCCTAGAAGCCTTCCTACTCGGCGTAAACCTATCTTTTACCGAAGGTGAATTTTTGTTAGGTGTTCCTGTTCAGATATCGCGGCTCATCGTGACTCCGTCTATGTTTTTAGGTGGGGAATTTTCCGATGCATTTTTCATTACGGCTGGTATAGATGTGTATGAAAACAAGTGGCTTAAGATTCAGCCGTTTGCGGGTGGGTACGACCTATTTACTGCGGGCTTGCAGGTGGATTACCGTTTTTGGATGTCGAAAACGCCCGGTTCCGAATTCCATGGCGCCACCTACCTGACTGTGAAACTTAGGTATATGGGAGTCTATAATGCTCCAGAAGCCAAAAAAGAATGGCATAACCGCATTTATCTGGGGCTCGGCCTTCATTTCTGGTAAAAGAGCGATGGTTCCTTTTGTGAACGGAATTCTTGTGATAATCCTGCCGCTGGGCGGGATTTTCTTGTATTTTTATTCGAAACACAAGGATGGAATATGGATAACTTTAATTTCTACAGCCCCACAGAATTTGTATTTGGTAAGGACCGCGAAAACGAATGCGGTGAGCTCGTCAAAAAGTATGGCGGCACGAAGGTGCTGATTCATTACGGTGGCGGTTCTGCGGTGCGCTCCGGCTTGATTGACCGCGTGAAGGCGAGCCTTGATGCTGCGGGGATTACGCATGTGGAACTTGGCGGCGTGAAGCCGAATCCGCGTGATACCTTGATTTACAAGGGCATCGAAATGGTGCGTGCAAATGATGTTGATTTCATCCTTGCGGTGGGCGGCGGCTCCGTCATTGATAGCTCGAAGGGCATTGCCGTAGGTTCTCTTTACGATGGCGATTTTTGGGACTTTTATGCGAAAAAGCTGCCGGTCACGAAGGCGCTCCCGATTGGCGTAGTACAGACGATTGCTGCTGCTGGCTCCGAAGGTAGTGGCGATTCTGTTGTAACAAAAGAAGAGGGTATGCTTAAGCGCGATATCGGTGCTGACGTGATCCGCCCGAGATTTGCTGTGCAGAATCCGGCTTTGCTTTGCACGCTACCGGCTTACCAGACTGCTTGCGGCATTACCGACATCATGGCCCACGTTTTTGAACGCTACTTCACGAATACTTTGGAAGTCGAGACGACGGATCGCCTTTGCGAAGCTTTGCTCATTACGATGCTCAAGGAAGGTCCGCGCGCCATGGCCGAACCCGACAATTATCAGGCTCGTGCGAACATTATGTGGGCGGGTACGGTAGCCCACAATGGCCTTGTGGGCTGTGGGCGCAGTCAGGACTGGAATAGCCACGCGATTGAACATGAACTCTCGGGACTTTATGACTGCGCCCATGGCGCGGGCCTGGCTGTTATTATGCCGGCGTGGATGGAATATGTCGTCGACCACAACGTGATGCGTTTTGCACAGATGGCAACACGTGTATTTGGCTGCCAGATGAATTTTGAAAACCCGAAGGCGACCGCTCTCGAAGGCATCAAGGCTTTCCGCAAGTTCTTGCATTCCATCGGCATGCCGATTAACTTTGCAGAACTCGGCGCGAAAGAAGAAGATATCCCGACGCTTGTCGAAAAACTGAATCCAGGCGATGGTTGGGGCTTTGTGCCGCTCAAGGCAAAGGACGTGACTGCTATTTATACGATTGCTGCGCATGCCACGTTAGACTAGGCGGATAAATTTGAAAAGTAAAAAAACTCCTCAGTTGTGCCGAGGAGTTTTTTGTTATATAAAATTAATGACGATTAGTCTTTCAAGCAGCGGAGGCTTGCGCCGAATTCGGGATTGAACTTCTCGAACTTGGCGATATCCTTGTCGTGGAAGAACACGAGAACATCGCCTTCGCTTGTCCAGAAGTATGCCTTTTTACCCGCTTCGTCAAACTTGCGGTCCTTTATTGCGACATCGCTCTTGGCGAAGTGTGCGCCGCCAGCCTTTGCGCCAAATCCGAGTTCATCCTTGCCGTTTCCGAAGATCGGTGATTCCGGCTTGATCGGATCCCAGCCGTATCCAGCCTTGAGGGCGACACCCGGCTTTTTACCGGCGACTTTCAGGAGCTTTTGCCATTCAGCCTTGCTTGGCATGTGGAATCCTTCGAGGCAAGCCTTTTGTGCGTTTTGGAAATCGTAGAGGCGTCCCCAGTGGTTGCATTGTGAACAAATTGCACCGGAGGCGGTGGCAAAGTTCATATTTTCTGCGGTCCAGAGCTGGTCGCCAATAACAATCCATTCGTAGGAGTTTCCATCGCGCGGATCCTTGTAGCTGCCGCTTGTGGCGGGCGTTCCGTCTTCGTTATACGTTTCGCCAAAGGCAATTTGCTTATTTTGTTTATACTCCGCTTTGGAGGCTACCTTGCCGTTTTTGTGGTAACGGATAACAGTCCCTTCGATGTAACCGTTCGCGTACGGGAGTTCGGCCTGGAGTGTACCGTCCTTGTAATATTCCTTGGTCACACCCTCGCGGCGGTCATTCACGTAATTGGATTCTCGCTTGAGCGTACCGTCATCGTAGTATTCCTTTTCGATGCCTTCCTTTTTGTCGTTGACGTAGGTGGCTTCGAAGCGGACGTTTCCGTTCGGGTATTTTTCAACACGAACGTCGTCGCAGGCGGTAAAAGCAATGGAGCTTGCCGCAATGAATAAGATGGCAGGTAGTTTCATACGATCCTCCTTAGAGTGTGATTTTTCCCGCGGTGGCGAGTAATCCGATTAAGTACAACATCCCGTCATAGTAACGCCAAAAACGGTAGGGCACGGAGAGCGCAGCAAGGCGCCTGACAAAAGGCGTAATGCGCGGGTCATCGACCGGGAGCACTTGCGTGGCGGCTGCGTTCATGGCGATAAGCCCTGGCGTCGCGTTTCTGCCTTGGTGTGGATACGGGCCTCCGTCGACGGAGTAGTCGGAGAGGTACGGTGTGCAGTTCTGGAAGAAGTGCAAGATGCGTTCGCAAATTTCTTTTTCGCTTTCGTGTCCGTGGAAGATTGAATAGTCGAGGCTCAAGTTGAGCGCAACGCGCCATGCGTCTCCGCTAAAGTTGTTGCTTTCGGGGAACCAGGGCATGGCCTTTGGAGTGCCGTCGTATTCGGCGTAGTCTGCGCAAAGTCCGGTGACCGGGTGTGCCGCCTTCTGCAAAAATTCAATGCTTGCCTGTGCGACTTCAAGCCAGGATTCGTCGTTCGTAGCTTCGGCGAACATGCGATAGAACGCCATCGTGTGGTAGCTCGGGTCGGTAAAGTCGTTGCCGAGAACGGGGGAGAACTTGATGAGTTTGCGTTCCGGGTCGATAATCGGGCCTACAAGTTCGTTCTGCGGTTTGTACTTGATGTCATGGATGAGTTCCTTGGCATCGTTGAGGAGGTCTTCGCGGTTGAACCTCTTTGCGGCGATAAGAAGCGCTGCGGCAAAGTATTCTTCGCTATCTGGTGCGGCGCCCGGGTCCATCATGGAAAAGTCGGTCGTGTTGACTTGCCATGAGAAATACCCTTTGTGCGGACCATCGTTGTTGCGGACAAAGCGCTTGGAAAAGTTCCAGAGCTTGTCGAACGTGACTTCGTGGTCGGTCAGCGCGGCAATGAACATGCCATAGCTCATGCCTTCAGAACGGATGTCGTCGTGCCCAATGTCAATGATGTATGCCATGTCGTCGGACGCATCAAAGTAGATGCGCTCGTCGATCGGATCGCCCTCAAAAAGTTTGCTATAGGCATTCTGAATAAGCTGGTCCGCAAAATTGGGACCATATCCAGCTTCAAGAAATAAATCTCGCGTTGGGTAGCGTTGCAACATCGTCCTGGTATCCAAAATCATTAATTATTATGTGTTTTAAAATAAATAAAATCGTATATTAATGTTGAGGTTATTATGGCTGATATATTGATTTTGGGGCATGGACCGGCCGGTGTCTCGGCAGCCCTTTATGGTCTTCGTGCTGGACTTGAGGTTCAGCTTGTGGGTAAGGATGTAGGTGCGCTTGCAAAGGCCCACAAAATTGAAAATTATTTTGGTCTTGAAAAACCGCTCACAGGGGCTGAACTTGCCGAAGTCGGTAAGAAGCAGGCAATTGCTCTTGGTGCGCAAATTGTGGACGATGAGGTAACGGACCTCATGTTTGACGGTTTTGGGTTTGTCGCGACGGGCTTGAATGGTACGTATCGCGGAAAGGTTTGCGTGATGGCAACGGGCTCTGCCCGCAAGAAGACCCCGCTCCCAGGAATGACCGAAATGGAAGGCCACGGCGTGAGTTATTGTGCTGTTTGCGATGCATTCTTTTATCGTAAAAAGGATGTGGCTGTGCTTGGCTCGGGCGAGTATGCATTGCATGAAGCGACTGAACTTTTGTCTGTAGTCAACAGCGTAACACTCTTGACGAACGGTGCTGAGCTCACAGCGAAATTCCCTGAAAGCGTGAAGATTGAAACCCGCAAGATTACGGGGCTCAAGGGCGCCGGGCAATTTGAAGGCGTGAAGTTTGACGATGGTCTTGAAGCCAATTTTGACGGCATGTTCGTCGCTATGGGTAGTGCTAATGCGACTGATTTGGCTTTGAAGGCAGGCGCTGCGTTCGATGCCGGGAAGCTTGTGCTTGATAAGGATTTCCAGACAACTGTTCCAGGACTCTTTGCTGCAGGCGACTGCACGGGAGGCACGCTTCAGGTGGCTGTAGCCGTTGGCGAAGGCGCTATTGCGGGCCTTGCTGCGATTAAGTACTTGAGAGAATATCGGGAGTAATTAGGTCTTAGGTATTAGGGGGTAGGTATTAGGCGAATAAATCGCGGCGATGCCGCCCTTTGTAGATGCGCAAAGCGCATGAAATGTTTGTCCTAAAACCTATAACCTGTAACCTATCCCCTAATATGCGACGCATTACGCTTCTTACAAATCCTGACGTCTGCAATTTGCGTTGTCCGCTGTGTTTTTTGAACCAGCGGGCTTTGCATAATTGTAATGCGCGGAGTGCTGAGAATGGTAACGGGGATTGCCCGCCGGATAATGGTAGGGAACGCTTTTTTTATTGTAATAAGGAGCGCCGCGCGTTTGGCATGGGCGAAATGCCTTTTGAAGTTGCACGGGCTGCGATTGAAAAGTACGCTGCGGATCGTGATGTTTCGGGTAAGCGCTTGTTGCGAGAAGTAATTCCTTCGACAATGGGGGAACCTCTACTTTATTCTCATTTTGATGAACTGCTGAAGCTTTGTCGTGCGATGGGGCTTCTGTTGAATTTGACAACGAACGGAACATTCCCTGGAAAGTGGGGAAGTGATGCGGCGATGGAACTCTTGTTGCGTTCGTGCAGCGATATCAAGGTGAGCTATTTGGCGTCGGAACAGTTTGACGGCTGGAAAGCAAATGTTGAAAAGTTGGTTCGGGTGCGCGACAAGTTGCGCGAGAAAGCTGGCTGTGAGGATGCTGATTGCGCGATGGGCGCTGATACTGACTGTGTGGGGACTGCGAAATCGAGAGTCGCGACGGTATCGCTGCAAGTGACGTTGCATAAAAAGAATTTGCAGGATGTGCCTGCGTTGGTGTCGTGGGCTTCTGCGAATGGGATTAATCGAATCAAGTGGAATAAAGTGGTGTTTCTGAGCACTGCTTCGCAGGCGCTTCGCGAAATGTATGCGCTGGATGATGCGTCGTTAGAATCGTTGCGCAATGAGTTTCGGGCGGGTGTGTTTTCTGCTTCGAATGTGAAGCGAGAAGGAAGTCTGTTTTTTGATGATGGCGCAGACGTTTGTGCTGTTGGCGGTAAGTGCGAATCTTGTCCTTTTGCAGACGAAGTGTGGGTATGGTCAGACGGTCATGAGGACCATTGCCCGAATCCGGAAAGACGGTGGGTAGGCGAGATAAGGGAATAGCGAGATAAGACAAAATCCTCACTTGCGTTTCGGCTTTTGCCCTTCGGGTTACGCCTTACGGCGTAATCTCTAAATCGCCCGTAGTTCGCTTCGCTCTCGGGGCGATTTAGTCGAACTCACTTCGTGAGTTCTTCATCTCGGTGATATTCGGATATAAAAAGAAAACCACCCTGATGGGTGGTTTCTTTTTATCGGAATAGCGAGATTCGAACTCACGACCTCTTGCTCCCGAAGCAAGCGCTCTACCAGGCTGAGCTATATTCCGTTTTGTTTTTGTCTTGACGGTTCGTCGTTGACGCGCACAATTATAGTTAAATTCGATTGACTTTTAAAGGGGTAAGGGCAAAAAAAGTGAAAATTTTTTCATTATTTTTTCTTTTTTGCGATTTGCGGGTGCGGCTTGCCGATTTTCATGATGCTGGAACCGGCGTTGTCGGGTTCAACCTTGTAGAAAACGACTCGATTTTTCCATTCGGAACGGACTTTGCGGTCGATGATGCGCTTTACGTTGCCGTATTCCGGGTTGCCTCCTCCGTGAATCACGCGCAGAACGCTGAGGCCTGCAATCAGGAGGTCGTCGATGCGGCGTTCGACGGCTTCGGCGGCTTCTTCGGAGGTGAATCCGTGGAGGTCGATTTCGTCTTCGGGGTTGGGAAGTTCCCAGGCGGCGGGGTTGCGGCGCATTTTCTTGCCGCGTGTGGCGCGTTGCGGTCTCGCCTCGGCTTCAGCTTCTGCTTGGATTTCGGCGAGTTCGTCTTTGTCTTGCATGGGGTGGTTCTTGATCCACTCTAATTGAAATTCTTCATCTGCATTTAAAGGCATGATAAATCCCTCTTTGTTTGTAAAGTTAGAAAATTCTATATTGATATTCATGAAATTCACATCTATTGCTCTGTTTTTGTTTTGCTTTTTGATTTGTGCTTGCGGAAATTCTGATTCTCCGTCGATTGCGAATGTGGATGACGTTTCTCAAGGCGGCTCATCGGAGACGGCTCTTTCGAGTGAGGCCATGTCGAGTGCTAAACAATCGTCGTCTTCGAAAAAGGCGATTTCTTCGAGTGGCCGAATTTCTTCAGAAAAGGCAAAAAGTTCGTCGTCCTCGAGCCAAAATATTTCTTCGTCAAGTGCTGTTAATTCATCATCAAGTTTTTACAGTTCTTCTAGTGTTTTAGTTGTTTCTTCTAGTTCAATCATTTCATCAAGCAGTGAACGATCTCTCGAAGTGAGCTCTTCGTCGGATGTCTCGTCTTCTAGTGAGGCTGTTTCAAGCAGCAGCTTGTTCTTTGAACCTCCAGAAGGTTCTGTGAATAATCCAAAGACTTTGACGTTTGATGAGGTTTACGCGAATTCAAAAGAATTCCTTTTGCAGAATTTCTTTGCGCGAGATTCGATTGAAATTGAATATTCGATGGGGATGAGTCAGCTTACGAATTATGCAAATGATGTGAAGTTTATAAGCAATGGAAAAAATCATTTGTATTTGTACCTGTCTAATGAAGTGGGTGTTTTGGAGCCTGTTTCCGTGGCTTTGAAATTGCAAAATAAACCGACTAAGAGAATCGTCCGGGATTTTGTCCGAAAAGTTGTGCTATTGTTCGATACGAAAAATCAGAAAGAAAAGGAATCCTTTATTTTAAATACCACTGAACGTTACAAGGATTCGTTAAGAACGGAATATGGAAAGTGCATCCCGTTCATGCTAGATTCTGGGGCTTGGCAACAGCCTGTTCAAATTACAGACGAATTATTTGAATTAAAAAATGACTTAGGTTACACGGCTTATTATAACTATTCAAAAAAATCGATTGAAACCATTCACATGATAGAGACGAATGAAGACGATGTGACTGTAGAATCTGTCATTCGCTATTATTTTGGTGATGATGGCTATGTAAATACTTATACGATGGATGTTGAATCTAGAAAAGCCGGAAGAACAGCGGGAGCATCTGTTAAAACGGAAATAACGAAGCGTAAAATCGGAACTGTAATTCCTCAAGAATGGCTTGATTTTTAGCAGTTGCTTGTTTTAAAATTTCCGTGGTAGTTCCAGCTCCATTGCTCGGGGTGCTCGGCTATCCAGGTCTCGACTTCGCGCGCGATTCCCGTGACGAGCTGATTTTCATCGTATTTTGGCGGGTAGTAGCTTTCGAAACGAATGACGATGCGTTTCTTTTCGCTCCATGTGCGGAATGTGACGATGCCTGCGCCCATTTCGTTTATTTTTTGCGGGAGGCGCAAGTAAAGTGTGCTTGGGCGGCCGAATAACGAGACCGTGTTCCCTTTGGTGTGTTTGCCTTGGTCGATGACCATTGCAAGAATTCCTTTAGTGCGGAATAGTTCACGGATAAGGCGGCCTGTTTCGTCGGGATGATATTCTGTCAGGTGCGGGTCGCTGCGGAGGTCTTTGAGGACTTCGCGGAATGCCATGTCGCCGATGGAGTCGGTGATGAGGTGGACGTGTTCGCTGTAACGGCAGAGTGCGCGGTGCAAAAGTTCGAATGCGCCCTGGTGGATGCTGATGCCAGCGATGGGGGTGTTTTGTTTGGCACAATCTGCGATGGCGTTTTGGATGATGTGTTCGTTTTCGTAGACGATTCGTTTTTCAACGCTTTTGAAACGTGCGAGCCCACGGTAGGATTCGAGCGCATTCCAGAAAATGCCTTTGAATGTGTCGCGCGGGTTGACTTTGGCAAGTTCCGCGCAGTTTATACTGTTTTCAGCGAGGTACTGCCGCGCTAATTCTAGGTGCTTTTCAACGCGCCCGTAGGCGCGCTTCTTGTGCAACTCCTTGTAAATCGGGAAAACGACTGCAAAAAGGACGACATAGAACGCATCCGGCAAACGCAGCAGAATGTTGATTGGGAATTTGTATGTTGTGGCTTTTATTCTGTGCATTCGCTACAAAAAGGAGATGCCCGCACAGTGGCGGGCATGACAAATCCTACTTCCTACCGCCTACCTCCTACTGTCAACTGCGCCGAAGGCGCTAATCCTCTTCAAATTCCAGGATGTTTCTTCCGAGTTCTCGGTCAAAAACGCTCTGCTTGAGGCCTTCGCCGGCGTAGCTGATTGTCGGCGAGATTTCGTACAACTTCTTCTCGTCAATTTTGACGTGCGCCTTGCGGAGCCATTCGCGGTGGAGCTTGCCAATCATGATGCGAGCCGTCTTTGGAGAATCGTTGCCTTCGGCGTTCTTGACCGGGCTGAATTCTTCTTCGCGTACAACGCCGAACGGGAGCATGGAACCGAGCTGCGGGAATGCGTCAAAGAGGAACTGTTCAAACTTGAAGCATTTTTCGATGCCGCAAACGGTTTTGCGTGCGGTGTGCCACGGGAGCTTGCTTGTCTGCAACTTGCGGAGACCGCTGATTTTAAACAAGTGAATGGCAATGTTGCCGCCATCGAACGTGAGGCTTCCATCGGCGTTTGTCATGTCGCGGAAGTTTTCCGGAAGGTCGCTGTATTCAACAACGCCCGGCTTCTTGTTCTGGAAGGCGAAAATGCCCACCTTTTCGTTTGGGCCTGCCTTGTGCACAACCTTCGATGCGCTGAGAATCGTGCCTTTTTCGGCGAGGGCGCCAATGAATGCCGGGTCGCAAATGCGGCAGAGGGCGTTATCGACGCTGTAGAGGAATACGTATTGCACACCACGTTCTACAAGCCAGGCGAGCGTGCCGCTCTGGGCGAGAGCGCGGAAGCAACCGCCATTTCCATCGGGCACAAGAGCCAAATGGTCTTCGCCGTCGAGTACAGCCTTGCCGTCTGCGGTGAGGGCGCAAATCGTTCCCTGCTGGAAGAATCGGATATCTTCGCGGTTTAAACCAAAGAAGTTGTTTTCGCTGAAAAAGTTGACCGTCGCTTCGTGGTTCAATGGACTCGTCATGATGCACCACGGGATGGCGTGACCCACGCGGGCGCCCAAATTGCGCAAGCGTTCGGCCTGCAACTGGAACAAACTCTTGTGGCTCGGGAGACCGATATCGAACATGCCCTTCGGACCATCGAAACCGAGACGCGAACCTTGACCGCCTGCCACGAGGAATGCGGCAACCTTGCCTTGACCGAGGAGAATTTCACCCGTTTCTTTCCAGAAGTCGTAACGGAGATCGTCGGTCGCGAGTTTCCACGGCATCGGAGTAAGGTCGGCAGAAACGTTATCGCTCAAGCTGGCTGCGGACTTTTCTGCGTGGAGTGCCTTGAGTTCTTGCCAGTCCTGGCTTAAAATATCGCGTTCCAAATTTGCGCGGGCATCACCCGTCAAGGATTCCAAATGTTGGGCCAGTTCTTGCTGACCTGCGGCGTTCAAAGTTTCGATAATATTCATGCGATGTAATATAGTAATGTTTAAAAAAATTATATTTCGCGTCATGAAAAGTTTCTTATTCATTTCTTTGTTGTTGCTTTGGGTAATTGATGTTTCAGCGGCGTATGTGGCTGTTGTTGAAACAGGGGCTGATGGTGAAGCGAAAGAAAAGGTTTCGTTTTCAGACCGTCAGTATCTTACAAATATTTTACGAGAAGAGGCTGTGAATCAATTACCTGCTGAGCAAAACTATACGATAATGACTCGTGAAAATATCATACAGATGTTGCCTCCTGGGAAGGCTATCGAAGAGTGTGAAGGCAGTTGCCTTGTAGAAACAGGAAAAAACATCTCTGCGGATTATATTTGCCAGGCTCGTGTTGGTGTTTTTGGTGGTGAACTTACTCTTTCGGCGGAACTTTATGAGACAGCAGGAAATAAGCTCCTTGCTAGTTTTAATGGCTCTGGCTCAAATGTGAAAAAATTGCTTGGAATTATCCGAAAAAAAGCTCCCGATTTTTTTAGGAGTATAAAAAAATCGGGGGGCTTTGCTGGTTTTGGTGGAATTAGCGAAGTAAGTGATGTTGGCAATTTTAGCTATTCTGGAAAAAAGAAGTTTATTGTAGAATTATTGACCAATCCGGCTAATGCACTTCCGACTATTGATGGCAAGGTTAACCCTAAGTGTTTGCGAACTCCTTGCAAGGTGGAAGTTGAAGAGGGCAGCCACCGATTTGTGTTTACGCAAGAACATTATGATGATGCTGAATCTGTTGTGGATGTCTCGATGAACAATCAGAAAGTTGAACTTTCTTTATCTCCGAATTTTGGCTGGCTTGATGTTAAACCAGTGCTTGCAGGCTTTGCTGCGGATAAGAGCGAATTAAATGTGATTGTTGATGGTGCTTATAAAAGTGGGTCGAGAATAGAACTTGAAATGGGTTTCCACCAGGTTCAGTTGACTCATCCCTGTTTCGATCCGGTGGAATTTTCGGTGTCGATTGCAAAAAATAAAGTAGAGGTTTTTGATAAGGTGCTTTCACGAGGTAAAGGTGGTTTGGAATTGAATGCTGAATACAAGGGTGAACCACAGGCGGTTGCAATCTATATGGACGGGAAAATGGTTGGTAGTACCCCTTATATGGGTGATGTTCCTCTTTGTGCTGATGTTGTTCTAAAAGGGAATGGTTGGGAGGAAAAAGTCGATGTAAATCCTCTATGGCATAAGGTTGTTCAGGTAACACATAAACTAAAACATTCGATTAATGGCGAATTGGATGTAGATGACATTCATGCAAAAGCAAATGCTGCGTATGATGAATTAGATGGCAAGATTTATCGTGCTGGAGAAAGCTTGCCCATAAATGAAAATGGATTTTATGCCAAAATGAGGCGTCGCTGGATTCCTTTGAGTATTGGAACCGCTGTTGGCGTTACTGGGGTTATTCTCGCTATTGTCGGAAATAGTAATGCCAAGGAGGCTGCCCAAAAAGGGGGCCTTTCTGTGGATGATCTTAAAAAGAATCGTGAAAAAGCTCAGTCAGGCCAAACCATGCGTGGTGTTGGTATAGCTCTGTCCATTATAGGTTCGGTTGGAATTGGGTTGAGCTTTGTATTTTAGGGGTATTGAGTTATGAAATTGTTGCTTATATCTTTGTCTTTTGTTTTTTTTATTGCATGTACTGACTATGTTGCCGAAATCGATAATCAAATTGAAGAAATAGAGGCTATGCAGATTATAGATGATGAAGAATCGTCTAGTTCAGAATCAGCATCATCGAGTTCAAAGGAAAAAGTTTCCTCAAGTTCGAAGCTTGCATCGTCGTGTTCTAAGGAAGAAACGTCATCGAGTTCGAGGTTTGTATCTTCAAGTTCAAAGGATGTCGCGTCCTCGAGTTCGAAGGTGAAGTCCTCCTCAAGCTCGAAACTATCTTCTTCAAGTACATCCCCAGTATCATCAAATTCAGAGCTTGTTTTTAATTCAAATGTATTATATAGAGAACTGGTAGATTCTCGAGATAAACACTCTTATGCAACGGTTATTATCGGGGATCAACTTTGGATGGCGGAAAATCTTGATTTCCGAGATACGATTTGTGTTCCTGAATTAAAAACACAAAGTGGATGCTATGGTAATGATATCGAAAATTGTAAAAAATATGGAAGTCTTTATACTGCATCTGTTGCGTTCGAAACTTGTACGGATAGCTCTACATCATCTATTCAAGGACTGTGTCCCGATTATTGGCATGTTCCTACATCAGGTGAATGGAAAAAAATGGTTGAGTATGTGGCTTCTATTGTAGGAAAAGATAAAGTTGGTAATAGCCTTAAATCTCTGAATGGATGGAATTTGAATGGTGAAGGAAGTTTGGGTACAGATGATTTTGGATTTAGAGTTCTTCCAGCAGGAATTAAGAATGAATTTGGAAAATCTGAGGAGCTTGGACAAAGAGGAGCTTTTTGGACTTCGTATTTCATGACGGGAAGCGCTGATACTTATGAGTTGGCTGTTGCTGTGCGCTCTAGTAGCAAAGAAGAGGTTGCAGAATTTAAGGATCGTGGACGATATTATTCATATTCGTTGTCTATAAGATGTATTTCTGATTCACTAGTTTGTGGTTCTTCTGTGTACGATGTAAATAAGGATTTCTGCTTTGAAAATGATTTATATCCTCTTTGCAAAGGGAATAATTATAATCCTCTAATTTATACCTGTGTAAAAGATTCAATTGTAAAAATCGGAAATATATTGTCCTCGAGTTCGAAGCCTGCGTCGTCTAGTTCAAAGGAAGTATCGTCCTCGAGTTCGAAGCCCGCATCGTCTAGTTCAAAGGATGTATTGTCCTCGAGTTCTAAACCTGCATCATCGAGTTCTAAGATAGAATCTTCCTCGAGTTCGGTACTTGCTTCGTCTTCTAGTGAAATCTTTGAAAAGTGTGGTACAAAGGAGTATGATCCTTCTATAAAATTCTGTTTTGAAAATACAGTATACAGTCTTTGTAATGGCAAAACATACGATCCTTCGGAATATGTATGTTCCGGGGGAGCTTTACTCCCGCTATGCGGTACTAAAACCTATGATGTCTCTAAGGAGTTTTGTAGCAGTAATGCTGTATATTCGTTGTGTGGAGAAAAATCGTATGATGTAGAAAATGATTTTTGCTACGAACGAGTTGTTTATTCTAAATGTAATGGAATGACATATGATCCTAATTTGAAAATATGTATAGCAGGAACTCTGAAAGATTTGTGTGGAAACACAACTTATGTTCCTAGTGATGATAAAAAATGTGAAGATGGTATTCTGTTTAATTTATTTGAGGATGCACGTGATGGCATTAAGTATAGATATGTTTCAATAGACACGTTTATTGTGATGGCTGATAATTTGAATTATTCAGATTCAATTGAAACACCTAATATGTTAGAAAGGTCTTCTTGTTATGATAATAATGAGGCAAATTGTGATGAATTTGGAAGACTTTATACTTGGACCGCGGTAATGGATTTGGCTAATAGCTATGTGGTTAACAAGTATAATGCTTCTAATAAGCATCAGGGAATTTGCCCATCGGGGTGGCATATTCCGAGTATGACTGAGTGGCAGGAACTTTATGAATATGCTCAAAAAAAGAATAAAAATACTCCATACAATGATTTGAAAACAACGATGGGATGGAAAACTGCGGGAACGAATTCATACGGTTTTTCTGCTAAACCGGGTGGATATTATTCTATGTCTGTTGGTCGGTATTATGAAATTAATGAAAGTGTTGGTTTTTGGTCGACAACCGAGTATTCCGGTAATTCTGCTTATTACTTTAAAATTTCAAATAGCGGTGTAAGTAGTGATTTGATGTCGAAATGGCAGCAATATTATATCCGTTGCTTCAAGAATAAAAACTAATATTTATAATTGTGTAAAAGACTTTTAAGGAGTATCTTATGCTTAAAATTATGCAAAATGTTTTTTTAGCAATGATGTCGATGAAACCGCTGTTGGCGTGTTTTATTGCGGCGTTCCTTCTTACATCATGTTCAAGTAAGAGAGAATTAGAAGAGCTAGCAGCTAAGGATATTGCTGTTATATCAGTTGGTGTTGCGTGTTCTTTTGACCCGAAGGCTGATGTTTGTGCTGTTTATGAGGGGCTTCTTGCATCTTGTAAAAGAGACAAATACGGACGAATTCATGAATGTTCTTCGAATATCGTTGCGAAAATTGCGGGCGTGAAGTCTATTGATTTGTATTGGCAAAAATATGATCCATCGGGTGAATATTTCACTGGTCCTGATTTGAAAGGTTTCTTGGGTGGGTGTGTAAATGTTTTGGGAATGGATCGTTGCTATGATGCGGCTATGAATCCTTATTATGGCGGTCTTGCTCGACATGCCTCATGGGGGCAGTCGTTTAAGAATTTGGTTGAAATTCCATTGATTTTCTTTTTGCGTTCAAGCGATGGATTGTAAGTTATTCGTTGTTGATGAAAATCTCCAAAAAAGAAAGAGCCCCGTTGTGAACTGAACACAAAAAGTTGGACGGTTTAAAATTAGGACAAAACGGTGTTATGAGTCCGGTACTGTACCGGGCTCATTCCTTTTAGGCGTAGTTTTATCCGATCGTTATTGTAATACTCGATGTATTTTCTGAGTTCAGCCTTAAAATGATCCATATCCATGAAGGTGTTTGGATAGAGTAACTCCGATTTCATTATGCCAAAAAAGTTTTCCATTATGTCGTTGTCTAGGCAGTTGCCCTTGCGGCTCATGCTTTGGAGGATTTCGTGGTCACGTAGCGATTTTTGATAGATTGCATGCTGGTTGTGCCATCCCTGATCGGAGTGGAGTATCAACCCCTTCCTTGTTCGGCCCTTGGCTAAGGCCTTTCCCAGCATGTCCATGACCATCTTCAGGTCGGGATGGTCCGATATGGTATAGCTGACGATTTCCCCATTGTACATGTCGAGAATCGGTGATAGGTAGCACTTGTCCATGCCGATATTTATCTGAGTCACGTCCGTTGCCCACTTCTGGTCGGGACCGGTCGTGGAGAAGTCTCGGTTTAGTATGTTTGGAGCGACCTTGCTGGATTCGCCTCTGTATGAACTGTATTTGCTGTGTTTACGGACGTTCTTCAGGTTTTCTTCCCTCATGATCCTGATAATCGTCTTGTGATTGATGGTGAAGTCTTCTTTTCTGAGTTGGTCGTTTATCTTGCAGTAGCCGTAGCCGCTCCTGTTTTCCGCATGTACGGACTTGATCCGGGTGTGTTCGTCTACGTAGCGGGGCAGTCCGCCCGCCTTCAGGAGATGCTTTAGAGAGTGTTTGTCGCTCAGCTCTCTGATGACCTGGGCCCTATACCGGACATCTCGGCATTCTCTTCCTGGTCTAGGGCCTTTAATTTTTTTTAGTAGGCGTTCTCCGCTTTGAGATATTCGTTCTCTTCTCTGAGGCGTTCAAGTTCGCTCATTTCTTTTGTACTTTTTTCGGTTTTGGCATCTTCGTGGGGCTCCCTTTGGGCTTTGTTGCCAAAAGTTCTTCGTAGCCACCATGACGGAACTTGCGCAACCAAGAACCCAGGCTGGTAAAACTTAAGCCATACAAGGCTATAACTTCCGCATAAGATAGAGATTTCTTGAAGACTGCGTCAATAACGGCCTTCTTCAAGGCTGGTGTTGAGCGAACATTCGTTTTCCTTTCTGTTCGCCCAAAGCCCGTCTGTCGATAGAGTCGAATATGACGCTTGATTTCGGATAATTCCAGACCTGTCAGCAGAGAAATTGACGGAGGGTCGAATCCATCTTTGTAGAGTTCGAACGCCTTGGTCCATTCTTCTTTTGTGTGTTTCTTATACATGAAAACCCCGAAAGTTGTGTCCAACTTTCGGGGTTCACATCACGAACGCTGAGGTGCTTTTTATTTATACGAAAATAAAAACCAACAAGTTTGATTTTGCTTCGTTCGTCTAGAATGTTTTTCCGCTTACATGCATATAAAGACGGGATTACACAATGGGAAAGTAGAACACCAGTGTTGTCAATGAAGAGCAAAATCTACTCAAGCAACATCTCACCTATTATAAAGAATCCTATGACTGCTTATTTTGGATAAACAAACAATCAAGCGACGTGTTTCCTAGTTTTTTAACGAATTATGAAAAAATAAATGAGTGCACATGCTATTGCTAAAATGACAAAGCAACCACAACTAATAGGTGCTGCATTTTTTTGAAAATATTCAATTGCTTCAGCAGCTTCCTTATCTTCTTTTTCTTTTTTAGCCTTTGCATCAAAATATTCACGCGCTAATTTTGGATCACACGGAATAATTTCCGTATTTTCTGGTAAACGACGATGGCAGTTCATGCAACTGCCAAGACCAGTCACTTTAAGCCCCCCCCAACTTGTTTCTGTTACATAACCACAATGGGGGCAGGTATAACGAACGTAATCTGTAAATTCTAATTGCATATTTTCTCTCTTTTTATGTGAATGTTTCTATTGCAGCCTGCCTTAATTGATTTTTTCGGCAAAAAGCAAAATACTCCGCACAGGAGCGCGGGGAAAGCAAGTCGGAATGAACGTCGCGAAATTGCCATACCAGAAATATAAATTCTAACAACAAAAATGTTATACCAATCTGTTTTATTCTAGGCAAAATAGGAACAAAAAACGTTTCATTCGACCGTTTCAAGGGTATTAACTAATAATTAGTAATTGTGGCGAACTACCTAATTCCGAAGAACACAACCATGCTGAAGATGAGGGCGAAGATGCTCACGAGGTGCATGCGCCACACAATCTTGGAGTTCATGAGCGGCTTGCTCGGGAAGCGGCCATCCCACTTCTTTTGGTAGTGGTGGTGGAGCGGCGCACAGAGGAAGATGCGCTTGCCAGTGCCGGTTGCTCTCTTGGTAATCTTGAACCATGTAATTTGCATGAGCACAGAGCAAGCTTCGGCGATGATGATGATGCATACGATGGGGAGGAAAAGCCCTGCCTGAACCAAGATGAACATGATACCGATGGCAGCACCGAAACCAACGGAACCGGCGTCACCCATGTAGATTTCAGCCGGAGGGCTGTTGAACCAAAGGTATGCGAGCAACGCGCCTGCGATGGCTGTCGCGAGCGGGAAGAGCTCGTCGCAGCCGGGGAGGTACGGCACGCTCAAGTACTGGCTAAAGATGAAGTTGCCACTCACGTAAGCGACGAGTCCAACGAACACCATGCTGGTAAGAATCGGTACAGAAACGAGGCTGTCGAGACCGTCCGTGAAGTTTGTTCCGTTAGCGGATGCGGCGATGACAAATGTCATGAAGGCAACGAAAATCCAGTTGGGAAGATGGATTTGGAAAACGTCAATCGGGCAGAACGGAATGGTCAAATCGCCCTTGAGTTCAGGGATGAACTTGTAGCAGAAAACGGCGACGACAAAGCTAAACAAGAAGTAGAGGAAAAGTCTAAGCGAGCTGGAAATGCCATCTGCCTTGTCCATGTATTCGGCGGCTTTGAGCTTGCCTTGGTTCACGAGGCGCTTTGCACGGACCTTGGCCATATCGTCGGTGGCGCCCACGGCGCTGAACAGTGCCAAAATCACGAGTGTCGAGATGGTGTAGCCGTTCATCTGGCAAACGAGCAGTGAAACAACTTCTACTACAATCACGAGGAGGAGGCCGCCCATAATCGGAGGAGATTTTGTCTTTCCGTCCTTGTCGAAATCGCTCGTGGCGTCCAATCTCTGCAAGAAGCGTATGTACTTCGGCATGAAGAAGAGCACCAGGATGATGGAAAGCATGGCGGCAACACCCGCACGGAACAGACGACCGTCAAAAAGGTCAATGTTTGTTGTTTGATATAGCCAGTGGCAAAGCATAGTTTAGGTTTTAGGTAATAGGTTTTAGGTAATAGGGAAAAATATAGTGAGAGCACAAAACGAGTTGGACTGTGTAAAGATAAAATATTGTTGCTGTATTTGGCTAGGAATTGTAAAAAATTCTACATTATGGTATATGAGTGAAATGGATATCGAATGCCCGCATTGCGGAACGAAATTTAAGGTCCAGATAGACGGAGACTTCTCTAATATGATGGTGTTTCCGTGTGCTAGGTGCCAGACCCCCTTGATGTGCTATCATGGGGAAATATCTGAGCTAGACCGCGAAGAGTTCTCGAAATTGCGTGAAAAACTTTCGAAGGTCTTGAACGTCGTGATGCGTCAGGATGGCACGGTGGGCGAGGTCGCCAATGCGCTCAAAAAGCTTGTCGATGTCTCGAATGCACGTGCCGACGAACGTGAGCAAAATCACACTGCAATTACGGATGATGAACTTGACGCATTGCAAAAAGACCTTGCAGACCTCGACGTGGACGCTTTCTTGAGTAAACTGTAATGCTTGAATTTTTTATTGCTGCGCTTGTCATTGGGATTGCTCCTGGACCAGATAACCTTTTTGTGCTTGCCCAAAGTGCTACTTACGGGGCGCGTCTCGGTTTTTGCATAATCCTTGGACTTTGCACCGGGATTGCTATACATACGTGCCTGCTTGTGGCGGGCGTTTCGGCGTTGATTGCGGCTAGCCCGACGGCGTTTTTTGTCATCCAGTGCCTTGGTGCGGCATATCTGCTTTATCTCGCGTACAAGAGTTTCGGAGTGCGCTCGGGTGTTGTTCAGATGAGTGGAGATTCCCGGTCGGAGCCGGGAATGACAAATGCAGATTCGAAGGATGCGGTAAAGTCTAGCAATGGTGGCGTTCCTTCTGCGCGTAGCCTTTACATGCGTGGCATTATCATGAATCTCACGAATCCGAAAGTGATTCTTTTTGTGCTTTCGCTGATTCCGCCGGCGGTGCGCTTGGACCGTCCAATCCACCCGAGCTTGCAGATGGCTATTTTCGGCGGTGAATTTATTTTAGCGACAATGATTGTATTTGGGTGCATTGCGCTTTTAGCAGGGACTGTCAAGAAGTTCCTTTTGACATCGCCGAAGGCGAACCGCAATCTGAACTGGTTCAGCGGTGCGGTCTTCGTCTTCTTGGCGGTTGCCTTGTTTATGGTATAAAAAAACGCGCGTTTTGCCGCGCGTTCCTTTTTAAAGTTGTTCCTGGATAACTTTCAATAGCTTTGCAATCGTTTCTTCGGGCGAGTCCTTGGAGCTTGCGCCAGCAGCACGGACGTGGCCGCCTCCGCCAAATGCTCCTGCAACTTTGTTGACATCGACAACGTAATTGCTGCGTAGGCTAATCTTGTATTCGCCGTTGACTGGATAGAGGAATATGGCGACTTCAGTGCCGGTGACTTCGCGCAAGGTGTCGATGACACTGCTGAGTTCAACCGGAGTTACGGAATAGCGGTCCATGTCCTCGGGCGTGAGGTAGCTGTAGACGACCTTTCCGTCGAGAGCGAGCTTGCTGCTCATCATCACGTAGCCTGTGACGAGCGTCTGGGTGTACGTTCTCGTGTAATACGTCTCGTTGATGATGCGCGTGAAGTCGATACCTTTTTCAAGCAAGTCGCCGATGACTGTCATCGTCTTATGGCCTGTGCTGCTGAACTTGAAGGCGCCTGTGTCATGCACGATGCCGAGGTACAAACATTCGGCGGTGGCTTTGCTGACTTTGTTCGGGTCCAATAAAAAGTAAAGGACTTCGCAAGCGGAACTTGCCTTTGCATCCACGTAATTGACGTCGCAGAGATTCAGCGGATTGCTGACGTGGTGGTCGATGTTGCAAGTCTTTTTAGCTGCTTTGATGCAGCTTTCGCCGTTTGCGCCGACTCGATCGAATGTGGATGAATCCAAAAGGAACGCTAAATCGAACGAGCCAAACTCATCGCTGTAAAATTCGTTAATTTCGTTGGAGTTGGTGAGGATCTTGTAGTTCTCGGGGAAACGTTCCAAGAAAATGCGGACTTTTGTGGTCGGGTAGTTGTCGCAGATGTAGTTGTAAAGACCAAGTGTAGAGCCCACGCAGTCTCCGTCAGGGCGAACGTGCCCGAAAATGGCAACGCTTTTAGCTTCTTTCAATAATTCATCGATTTTCATGAAAATGAATATAGTAAGATTTTAAACTTAGACAACCGCATTAAGAAAATGAACCCCAATTGTATCCAACACTAAAACCCAATGACTATTAACTAAATTTACGCCCATGAAACTTTTATTTACTGATTTAGACGGCACGCTCCTCGACGACGAAAAGAATATTAGCCAGGCAGACATGGCTTCAATCCAGGCGATGATCGGGGCCGGCCACAAGTTTGTGATGACGACAGGGCGCCCGCTCACAAGCGTAAAGCACATTGCCGAAAAGTACGGCTTCTTGAAGCCGGGATATTTTCTGGTCAGCTTTAATGGCGGGCTCATCTACGACTGCGGAACCGAACAGCCGATTTTGACGCGTCGCATCGCTGTGGATCAGGTAAAGTTCATCATGGACGAGGCTCACAAGCGCGGAATGCACGCACACACTTATGCGGGCGATTTGGTGGTCTCGGAATACGAGACGGAACAGCTCAAGACGTATTGCCGCTTGATGAAAATGGATTATGTTGTTGTAGATGATATCCGCAATTATTATGGTGGGGTTAATTGCAATGACGGTCCGATCAATGTCGTGGTTAAGCCGCCGATTAAGGTAAACGTGATTACGCCGTTTGAACATTCGAGTCTCGTGGATTTCCGCGCCGAGATGCGGAAAGTCACGGCGGGCAAGCTATTCGACGTGTTTAGCAAGCCCGAAATGCTTGAGTTCTCGCACATGCTTTCGAATAAAGGCGCTGCTGTGCGCTACATGGCGGACTTCTATCACGAGCCGATTGAAAATACGATTGCCGTGGGCGATGAAGAAAACGATTGCCCGATGATTGAAGCGGCTGGCGTTGGTGTGGCAATGGCGAATGCGTCACCGGCGGCAAAGGCTGTCGCCAATTACGTGACCGAGCACGACAACAACCACTCTGGAATCACAGAAGTTATAGAGAAATTTGTGTTGTAGCCGTTAGTCAATAGTCGTTGGTCGCTAGTTGAAAAGGTCGCGACGAAGTCACCAGATTTAAACTAATAACTATTGACTAATAACTAGTAACTAGCTATTTCGCTTTTACATTTCTTTCTTAAGTCTTGCAATTATCTCGTCCACGTCCGTGAAGGCGCACATGGGGAGGCTGACGACTTTTTCCGCTGCTCGATCGGCATGTATATTTGCGTTCTCTAATAATTTATCAGCGATATTGGGCGGCAGTGTATTGATAATGCCTGGTGGACCATATAAGGCGGATGCTATATTATAGTCGGGCAGGAAATTTGCGAAACACGGCTGTTCGTGCAATGGCATCGGGTAGTGGATGCAGTGCGGAATTTGTGCGCGTTCCAGTTTTGCGATAAAGTCTTCGCGGTCATCTGCTAGCACGGTGTATTGCGCGTACGTGCTTGTATTGCCGATAGCAATTTTTTGCGGCACTATTTTTGCGCCGTTAGCAGCGTCGGCCGCGGCACCTGAGGCAATTCTCTTGTTGTAATCTGCAAAAAACTCGTTGTATTTGCGGGCATTCTCGCTGCGCTTCTTGAGTTCGTCCTTGAAATGGCGGAGCTTCACGCGTAGGACTGCTGCTTGGATGGCGTCTAGCCTGCTGTTCATGCCGCAAATCTCGTGAACGTAGCGCGTCTGACTGCCGTGGTTTGCAATGAGGCGGATTTTTTGCGCGAGTTCATCGTTTGCGGTGAAGAGTGCTCCGCCGTCTCCGTAGCAACCGAGCGGCTTGGCTGGGTAAAAGCTCGTGATGGAGATGTCGCCGAACGTGCAAGCGGGTGTACCGTTTTGCGTGGCGCCGAACGCCTGAGCCGAGTCTTCGATCAGCCACAGGCCGTTTGTCTGTGCGCATTCTCGGATTTTCTCATACGGGGCGCACTGCCCGAACAAGTTGACCGCGATAATCCCGCGCGTCTTTTCGCTAATCCGCGCTTCAATGCTTTCGGTGCTGACTTGGAGCGTTTCCGGGTCGATGTCGGCAAACTTCGGAATGCCTCCGAGACGCATTACGCATTCGGCGGGCGCGATAAAGGTGAAGTCAGGGACGATGACTTCGTCTTCCGGTTGAAGCCCTAGGGCGAGGAGGGCGATTGTTAATGCGTCCGTTCCACTACCGCAGGTGATGGCGTGCTTTACGCCTGTGAATTCTGCAAGTTCCGTTTCTAGCGCTTGGACTTGCGGCCCTCCGATAAAACAGCCGCTGTCGAGGACTTCTTGTTCGGCTTGCTTAAATTCGGATAAATAGGCTTCGCGCTGCGCACGTACATTGATAAACGGAATCATGCGGGTAAATATAGAACTTAGAACTTAGAACTATCTCTTCTCTCTAAAAGAAAAAAACTAAGTTCTAAGAGCGAAGCGGGCTAAGTTCTGCCAACTAAAATCTGCCAACTAAAACTTCACTGGATCCTATCGGTCGCATGCGCTTCCTCCAGGATGACGAAATGCTTTAATCTCTCGTCTTTAATCTCTCGTCTTTGGACAATCGCTTCGCTCTTGTCCCAAATGCTGATCTCGGTCATGCCCAAGCGAGCTTGGTTGCGACTCTCGCCCTCCGCATTTGTCGTCTCCCATCTCTCGTCTAAAATCCCCCTTGACAACTTTTAAACTTTTACTATCTTTGTGCTAACATTTTTTAAGTAGGTTTTCACCCGGAGAATTTAAGGTGCCTCAACACAAGTCTTGCAAAAAGCGTTTGCTCCAGGCCGAAAAGGCCAACGCAATGAACCGTTCCACTCGTAGCGCTATCCGTGCTAGCCTCAAGGTTATCCGCACAGCTGCTACTAAAGCTGCTGCCCTCGAAGAAATGCCGAAGCTCTTCAGCATGCTCGACAAGGCTGCCGTTTCTCACCGCGCTGGTTTCTGCGCCAACCGTGCTGCCAACTACAAGGCCAAGGTTGCTAAGGTCATCAACGGCCTCGCTTAATTAAAGTCTTTTATAGGTTTTAAGCAAAATGAACCGGTATGCTTAGGGCATATCGGGTTGTTTTGTTATACAGGGTGGGCTTGGACGACAAGGTGTGTATGGGCTGTTGTCGCCTATTTTTAGACGAAAAGTTGTGATTTTGGTTAAAAAAAGCCAAAATTCAAAATATATTTTTTTTGTTACGAAACTTTTTTACTAGATTAAGTATTGGGTTTCAAGGAATTAGAATGTCGTCTATTAATTTTGCTACAAGAGAAATTAGTTGTAAGGTCGTTTACTATGGTCCTGGTTTAAGTGGCAAGACCACCAATCTTCAGGTTATCCACCAGAAAATGCCCCAAGACAAACGCACGGACATGGTGTCGCTTGCTACAGAAGGCGACCGTACTCTGTTTTTTGACTTTTTGCCTCTGAACTTGGGTGATATTAAGGGCTTCAAGACCCGTTTTCAACTGTATACGGTTCCGGGACAGGTTTATTACAACAGCACGCGTAAGCTCGTTCTTCGTGGTGTCGATGGAATTGTCTTTGTAGCGGACTCCCAGCGTTCTCGCCAGGCAGAAAACTTGGAAAGCCTCCAGAACTTGCGCCAGAACTTGCAAGACTATGGCATGAACTTGGATGATATTCCTTTCGTGTTGCAGTACAACAAGCGCGATATGGAAAATGTCTTTACTCTGGATGAGATGAATGAAATGCTCAATCCAGAAAAGAAAATCCAGTTCTTCCCGGCGACAGCCCATAACGGTAAGGGCGTTGTGACAACGCTTAAGACGATCGCTATGTTGGTGATTGAAAAGTTTAACGTCAAACAGGGGTTCTTGCGTAAGGCCGCTGTAAATGCTGCCGCAGCAGCTCCGACTGCAAGTGATGCTCCGGCTCAAAATGCCGAAGCGGGCAAGCCTCAGAATGAGTCCGCCTCTCCGCAGCAGCCGACGTCTCCGTTCCGTATGCCGTCGTTTGCGGCAAAGCCTCAGGCCAATGCAGGGAACTCTGGCGGTGCCGGTTCTGGCTTGTTCCAGAAGGGCGCCATGTCCTCGCCGTTTGCTCGCCCGCGTGTGGCAACTGCCGTACCTAGAATGCCGACCTTTGGCCGTGCCGTCGAAAAGCCGACTCAGGCGGATGACGATGAAATTGTCTTGCGTCCGTACAAGCCAAAAGACCAGTAGTTTTATAAATGTTTGTGGTGTAATATGAGCGATTATACAATTTATTCTGATGATGCTAACAAAGTGCGTCGCTTGATGACCGCCTACCAGGCAAGCGTCAAGTGCGAATATGTTGTTCTTTGCCATCGTGATGGAAACATCATTGCCGAAGTCGGTTCTCTCGGTTCTGACTTGGATGCAACTCCCCTTGCGGTTTTGAGCATTGCTGCATTTGACTCTTCTCGTCAGATTGGGGTGATGCTTGGTGGCGAAAAGTTCCAGTCCGTTTCGTTTACGGGCGAGAACCGTTCCGTTTACATTTCTCCTGTGGACCAGTCGCTTTTGCTTGTCCAGGTGTTTAACGGGGGCAGGCTCCCGAATCGCATTGAAGACTTTAACCGCTTGCTGGTCGAAAAGCTGGAGGACGCCGTTCCTGCATTTACGCAGAATACGAGCAGTCTTGTTCGCTAGGAGGTGTTTGTGGCAGGCAGGTTTCCGCCACTGAGAAATTTGCGTAAGACGACTGTTTTTGCAATAGTCGTCTTTCTTGCTTTTTTTGTTCACCGCTTTGTCATGTTTTTCATCGATGACGAAGTCAACTTTACGGACAATTCCGATATTGAACTTTCTCCCGCCAATAGCGTGGTTTGCCGCCACATTGTGAACGGGGAGCCGTTTGGCGCCGATAGCGTGTTCGAAGAGAATACGCGACTTTACGTTTTTTCGTCTATTACAAATTCTGCACGTTACCAAGAGGATACGCTTTTCCATATCTGGTTCTTGGGTATTGATACGATTTTTGTTGAAACCTGCAACCTCACAGGCGATGTGTGCAGCTCGATGCTTGCTTCGGACCTGGTCGAGCTTGGCGAATGGAGCGTTGATTTGGTGGCTGGTCGCAAGTTGCTTGCCAGTAGGCAGTTCCGCGTGGTGACGCCTTCTCGGTAGTTTTGTATGCGGTCTATTCCTTGTCTGGGCCTGCTGCTAGCCAGTTTAGCCTTTGCTTTGGATGTGGATTCGCTCCCGGTTTGGGATCCTTCAATTCTTGCAAAAAATGCTTTGGAAAATGCGCCGGGCGCATCTTTGAATAGCGCGCAGGCTGAAGATTCTTCGCGTGCAGAAATCGAAACGCACGGTTACAAGACGATGCAGGTGACTGTGGGCGATGGTGGAACGCAGGTCGATCAGGAATTGCGACTTTCGATTCAAGGGCGCCTCACGGATAGCGTTTATATTGACGCTCTGTTGTCGGATGTGGACCGCAAGGCGGGCGACCAGACAACGGCAACTCTCCAGGATGTAGACCAAATTTATTTCCGCGTGGAATCTCCATATGCGATGTTGCATTTAGGCGATTTGACATGGACGGATAATTCCATGGGGCTCACGTCGTTTAGCCGTTCAACGCTTGGTGCAATGGCGACGTTGCGTTATCATGGTTCCGAAGTCAGTGGTGCGTGGGGAACGGACGAGGTAACGCGTTATTCGCGGTCGTTTAGCGGTGTGCAGGGGCAGCGCGAAGGTTACCATTTAGATGAGGCGGGCGGATTTATTTCGGTGGTGCCGAATTCTGAAAAAGTCTGGTTGAATGGTGTAGAGCTTGTGCGTAATCGCGATTACGAAGTGAATTATGCGGGCGGTTTTTTGGACTTTAAAAATGGGATTATTCCAGGGACAGATGATGATGTCCGTGTGGAATACGATGCGTACTTGAACGATGATATTTATACGATGTATGCGGCTCGTGGAAGCCTGCGCCTTGAAAATGTTTTCTTTGATGTGGCTGGATTCCATTTGGAAAATGATGTGGACCGCATGCGGAAAAGTTCATTGGACAGTACGGCGTATGAGCAGTTGAAAAATGATCGTGGCGGAGAATTGAAGGATTCGCTGGATCAGGATTTGCACCGCCCGAAAATGTCGGAACGCTTGGGAGCACGCCTCCGCCTACAGGCGGAACATCGGTTTTACGCCGATGTCGAACTCGGGCTCAATCGCATGGACTCGAATACAGTTTCTAAAAATGTTGGTGGCCCGAGTGGGCGTGCGTTCAGATGGTTTGTGACGACTGATTCGACGCAGAACATGAATGCGTTTCCGGTAGCGCTCTCGGTCCATGGAAATTACGTTCAAGAGGGCTTTGCCATATCTGAATTTAGCGGTACTGAACGGGACTGGGATGCGTATGCGCTCCGCAATGAATGGGATTTAGATAGTGCGCTTTTGAAAGGCGACTTGCGCTATGATGAACTTGCGCTCCGGATTCGTTTAGGCAAGGATTGGTTTGGAACGGCGAAATGGGGTTACCGCCGTGGTGATGATGAACGCTGGAATTCTTCACGGTCTCAATTCTCGCTTGTGCATCGCAATTTGAATGCAGCAAGTGAATTTACGGCAGCGTATGTATCGAGCTCGCAGGAAGTGGATCAGAAACGCTATCAGGGGTCATTCTCTTCGGAATTTTTGCGCGGATTCTTTAGGCCGTTTGGCAGTGGCGATGTGCGCTATTCTGTGCGCGATTCGCTTGGCTACAAGACGGAGCGCGGTTATGCAAAGACTGCTGTTGGTGCTACATTGAACGAAGACTTGTGGAATGTGAAAGAATCAGTCGGGACTCTTACCGTGCGCAAGCATGATATCTCGGGGCGTTCCCGCGACGAAGACTGGCGCGATTCTGTGAGTTCTGTAACGTGGACGCAGTCGGCTGAAGCAAACTTTCGCAATTTCAACTTGTCACATTTGTTGCAGTATTCACATGCGGTGACGGATTCGCTTGGCGCCTCGGATTCTTGGGTGGGCGACTTGACGACGAATTTTGGCGATGACGATATGGGTGTGCAAGGTTCTGTCACGTATAGTTTCGGGATGACTTCGGAGCAGACTTACACTGCCATTTATAAAGCAGTGGCGAAGGGAACGGGCGATGTGCGCTATGATAGCCTTACGGGAACGTTTATCGAAGGTGTCGATAACGGTGACTTTGTCTATGAAGGCATGGGGCGTAACGATTCCGTGGGTGCTGTCCTTTCGTCAAATGCGACTTTTGAAGCTTCACTGGAATGGAATCCGGGTGTTTCGCTAGGGGTAACGCAAGGCTTGTTGCGGGATATTACATTGAGTGCGTCTTTCCATTCAGAAGCGGAAGATACGACGGGCAAAAAGATTTATTTTCCGCCGATTTTGTCATCGAGCTTGCGGAGCGTAACGGCGGGAACTGTCTCGTGGGAAGCGAGCCTTGCTTGGGACCATCCGTCGGGAGCTTCTGCCATGTACAGCCCGAGTGCAAGTTACGAAAAAAAGATGTCTTCTATCGGATATTATCAAGACATGTTCGATCACAAACTTACGGCTGGATTTAAAATAAATGAAGACCATTACGTTGGTGTTGAAAATGTTTTAGAAACGGTTAGTTTGACGGCTCTGCAAAAATTGGATTGGAATATTTGGGAAATTACAGGGAAATATATTTGGAAGTTGCCGGCTGGCTTTAGCTTGGAACCGCGTGTCCGTTATAGGGAAGGCTCGGGTGAAGATGATTTAAAAACATCGTTTGGAGCGCATCTCTGGGAAGAAGAACTTCGCGTTGGTTACGAGAGGGAAGGTGTTGTCGATGGTCATATCTCATTTGCGTCCATACAAATGGACCGTCACGACGGTACGATTCCGTATCAGATGATGTCTGGCTTTGGCGATGGTGTGACCTACAGGCTTGAAACGATGCTCTCGGTGGAAGTCCATAATTTCTTGTCACTTTCGTTCCGGTACATTTTGCGTTTTGGCGATGCCGAAGAACATGTGTTCCAGAAACTTGCTAGCGAGGCGAAGGCGTTTTTCTAATGAAAAATGAAGAATTAAAAGTGAAGAATGGATGGTACGTCGCTTTTGTTGTGCTTCTGCTGGGAGCGGCTTTGAACCTGTGCTTTGCTTCGACGTGCCGCATAGAACGCGTGGAATGGGAAGGCGACCATAGCGAATTTGAAGAGCTTTCGATGAGTGTTATTGTGGGCGCTCCGTGTGATTCTTGGCGTGGGGCGAAACAGAAGTTGTTGCGCTATTATGAGGACCGCGGTTTTGTCGGTGCTTCGTTACAGGTTCATGTGGATAGTGCGGGCGTGGCGCATTGCAAGTTTGAACGCGGTAGTGCGTGGGTGTGGGCTGAACCAGAAAATCTCGATTCTGGTGCGACGGAAATCGATGTCTTTAGGCGATTGACTGGGCTTGAAATTGGCGAAAAAGTTTCGCTTTCGGATTTGGATCGCTCGGAGCGCAGGCTCTCGCGATTGGGCTATTACGAGCAGACGGCGGGTGTGCGCTTGTTCCGCGATCCGGTGCGCAACCGCATTATCCCGGCGTATTCTATGCGGGCGACTCCGATTTCTGCGGCAGAAGGTTTTCTCACGTATTCAAGTGATGAAAATGTCTGGGATGGGAGTATCAATCTTGCTTTGTACAACATCTTGGGTACGGGGCGCGATTTGCTGCTGGAGGGCAATTCGCAGAATGATTCTCGACGGTTGGAAGGGTCGTATCGCGAACGCTTTATTTTTGGGACCGCTTGGGATGTGGTTGTTCGCGGGTTCTTTGAAGATGATTCGCTGTCGCGCGATTCACGATTGGAACTTGGCGTGTCGCGCAATATTGGTTTTAGTTTTGATGTTTCTGTGTTTGTGGGCATCGGCAATGACGAGAAAAGTTCGACGCTGGAGCTTTCGTACATTTCGTTTGACCGGAGCGTTTTGCCTCGGAGCGGAACGTCGTTTGATTTGTCGCTTGCGTGGATGATGGATCGCCCGGATTCGCTCGATAGCTATTTGCGTTTGCAGTCGTCGCTTGTGTATTATTTGCCGCTGTGGAAGAACTTTATTGTGCGCTATTCGGCTGCTGCTGGTGCATTGCTCCCGTCGGGAGGCTCATTTGCACGTGAGGATTTGTTTAGCTTGGGCGGCATCAATTCGTTCAAGGGGATGATGTATGGCTTTATGCGGACGCGTGCGTACGGATTTTCGCAGGCGGCGCTTTTATGGCAAGATGGCTACGATTTGTCGATTGAGCTTTTTTACCAGCCGGGGCTTTATAGGCGGATGAGGCCGTTCCACGGGTGGGCGCGTGAGCATGATTATGGTATCGGGTTTACGCAGTACCGCAAGTCCTGGAGCTTTAGCATTTACTATGCGCTCCGCAATGGGTGCGATTACCTGGATGGTGTGCTAGGTTTCGGTGTGAAGACGCTGTTTTAGAAAAAAGCTTTTGAAAAAAGCAAAAAAAGTACGTCATGCGGGCGGGGCCCCAGCTCGGAGTTGCGAAGGCCGCACGGGCCCCTCCCTGCACCCTCCCCATCCTTGGCCGACGCTATGTTCTCACTCTGTTAATCATTCGGTAC
This sequence comes from Fibrobacter succinogenes, assembly GCA_902791475.1. GTDB lineage: Bacteria > Fibrobacterota > Fibrobacteria > Fibrobacterales > Fibrobacteraceae > Fibrobacter > Fibrobacter succinogenes_J. The sequence goes on along the minus strand of CADAWC010000007.1, from coordinate 1,047 downwards.
TTTTTTATAGAACATCTCACTAACAGCAATAATAATTGCATCCAATATGTGCGATTACCTAGACGGTGTGCTTGGCTTTGGCGTGAAGACGCTGTTTTAAGTGATTAGTAAACAGTGGTTAGTAAACAGGGACGCAGTCATCCTCGCTACGCGAGGAACCATACATATTTCGCAAACAGAACTGTAATCCTCTTCGAGGATGACGTTCTAATCACTAACCACTAACCACTAACCACTGCGACAGCTACAATCTCGGGACGCGGACTTTGTCACCGGCGTTGAGGTGTTCGAGCATGACGCCCGGGTTCACGGACTGGAGGGCCGAGAGCACGTAGAATCGGGGGAGGTTCTGTGTGCCTGCGCCATACGTTCTGCGGAGGAGCTTGAACAAGTCTTCGCCATCGTTAGCGGTAACGACCTTGTAAAGACTCTTGTTCGAAGGGTCGGACTGCAAGGCGGAGAGTGCGTTCGAGAACTTGGCGATGAAGTTTTCGGCGTTGTTGCTTGGTTTGGAAGCTTCTGCAGCTTGCTTGACTTGTTTCGGCGGTTTGCTCAGACCGGATTTGCGGCTTGTGCTTTTTCCCGTAACGGACGGCGGGAGCTTGAATGTCGGCGCCTTGAAGGCGTTCATCCTGAGGCTCACGTCGGCGGTATCTTTGCCTTTTTTGACCGGTTCGAGCTTTAAAATGGAGTCCAACGAGGCGATGTAATTGCTGTCGGGCCATTCTTCGAGCACCATGCGCTTGTTCAACTCGACGATTTTTATGGTCGGGTGGTCGTTTTCGCAAGCAATTAAAAGTAATGGAAAGAGCAACAATAAAGGTTTCATGCTATAAAAATACTAAAAATGAGGTTGCAACTTGCCAAAATCCTAAAAAACAACTAAATTATAGCTCTCAACAATTACTTCACAGGAAGTTTATAATGAAAGAAGGTATCCACCCTAATTATCAACCGGTCGTGTTCGTCGATGCGAATACGGGTAAAGAATACATCACCCGCTCCACGAAGTCTTCCGCCGAAAAGAAGACTATCGATGGTGTTGAA
>CADAWC010000006.1 GCA_902791475.1 Fibrobacter succinogenes | reverse complement strand
TATCATGGCGATGTCCAAGCCGTTGGTCGAGGAGCCGAGGCTTCCGCATGAGCCAAATCCCTGGTCCAGGCCGATGAGGGCCGGCTTCGGCTTGTCCTTAGTGCCGGCGCTGTTGATGGTGACGTCGAAGGAGGCGGACTTGCCCTTGTCGGTAACGGTGACGGTGTACTTGTTGCCGGACTTCTTGCCCTCGACCTTTTCGGGATTGCGCGGCTTGGTACCAAACATAATCTTTTCGTACATCGCACCGATTTCTTCGCGGCGGCACTTCCATTCAGCCTTCGTGGAAATTCTCTTGCCGTCAAGGCCCATGAACGGGTCCGGGAGTTTGGCATTGTTCACGCTCGTCGGAATATTGCCGATCTGGCATTCGCTGCGATGGTCTTCAACAAATTCATTTACCGGAGTCGGAGGCGTTGATTCGCTAGAGCTAGAGACTTCTGGCTTTGTTGCAGACGAACTAGAATGATGATGTCCACGGCTAGAACTAGAGACAGCATCGCTGCTGCTTCCAGGCAAAGCATCGCTACTCGACGAAAGCTGAGGTCCAAGGACACTACTACTAGAAGCACCGCTAGAAATAGCGACATCAGAACTACTCGTCGGAGATTGAGCATCTGCAGAGGATTCAGGTCCCTGACTGCCAGAACCGTCATCAGAACTTGATTCTACGCTATTTTCGGCGTACGAACTGGAGCTAGATTCTCCACCAGAAATAATTCCAGCGGATTGACCGACCTGTTCCAAGCATTCTTTTGTTGTACATTGCGCGGCAGAAGTCACAGCTTCATTGCCACACGCCCATAACCCAAAGGCAGCAACTGCCATTGGCATTACTTTCATCCACTTATTCATATTTACCAACCCCAACAACAGCCGTGAATTCGGCGGAATTGTTGTCCTTTAAATTAATCTATTCTAAAAATTTTGGGCGACGTGTAATAACTTTTTTGTTGTAACAGTTACAACGCACTCATTCAGATGCATCTACCCGCAAACTGGAAATTTTCCATTTTTCCTTTTTTCTAGTCAAGTCGATGCTTTTTTCGTCTTATTTTTGGCATATTTTCGAAAAAAAGCCGCATAAGTATCAAATTATTAGATAAATTGAGAATGATGGATCAGGCTAAATTTACAACGAACCAAGAGCACATTGTAAGTGTGCTCCTTAAGAAGAATCCCAAACTTGACGAAGGGATTCTCAGAAAAGCTATAGCCTTTATTGCCGATGCCCACGATGGTCAATACCGCAAGAGCGGCATGCCCTACACAGAACACCCTTACGAAGTGGCCAAGATTCTTGCCGACCTAAAGCAAGACCAGGCAACGGTACTCGCAGGCTTATTGCACGACGTGGTGGAAGACACCCCGCATACCCTCAGTGAAATTTCAGAACTTTTTGGCGAAGACACGGCGTTCATGGTCGATGCGGTGACTAAGATTACCGCCGTCCAGGAATCAAGCAAGACAGCGCAAAAGGCAAGCACCTACCGTAAGCTCATTACGGCCATGGCCAAAGACCCGCGCGTCATCATGATCAAAATCGCGGACCGCATCCACAACATGCGCACCATGCGGTACATGAAGCCCGAAAAACGCAAGTCCATCGCCCAGGAAACGCTCGACATATACGTGCCCCTCACCCACAGGTTCGGCCTTTACAAGCTCAAGACCGAGCTCGAGGACCTGAGTTTCAAGTACGTAAACCCGGACGAATACCAGAAAATCGTCGACGCGCTTATCGAGAACAAGGAAAAGCGAGAAAACTACGTGCAATCCGTGATTGGCCCGCTCCAGATCAAGATGGCCCTCGAAGACTTCGACTGCACCATCCAGGGGCGCACCAAGAATATATACAGCATCTATAACAAGATGATTGCACGCGGTTGCGGGTTCGAAGACATCTTTGACATTTTCGCCATCCGCATTATCGTCGAAACGATTCCGGAATGCTACCTCGCTCTGGGTTACGTGCACAACCTCTGGACACCGCTTCAAAGCCGCTTCAAGGACTACATCGCGACCCCGAAGCCGAACCTTTACCAAAGCATCCATACAACCGTCATCGGTCCCGAAAACAAGATGGTCGAAGTCCAGATCCGCACAAAGGACATGGACCTTACCGCCGAAAAGGGATTCGCCGCCCACTGGGCCTACAAGATGGAAACGCAGCACGAAGGCGAAGAACTCGCCTGGCTCGACCACATGGTCAAACTGCAATCCGAAATCTCAGACTCCAAGGAATACCTCGACTTTTTGAAGGTGGACTTGAAGCCCGAAGGCATGACGGTGTTCACCCCAAAGGGTGCTTCAATTGAACTCCCCGAAGGCGCCATCGTTTTGGACTTTGCATTTGCAGTACACACGGAGCTTGGCCTGCACTGCATCGGCGCACGCATTAACGACAAGGTCGTGAGCCTCGATGAACCTGTGCCGCACGGTGCCACAATTCAGATTTTAAAGAGCCCAAATCAGGAACCGAGCCCGGAATGGCTTGAAATGGTCAAGACCATCAAGGCAAAGCAGGAGCTCCGCAAGTGGATGAAGACAAGCATCATCATCCAGTCCCGCAGCCTCGGTAAAGAAATCTGGACTCGCGAACTGCGCCTCCTGAAAATCGAAAAGGACAAACGCCCGAAGGAAGAGGATATACTCAAACACTTCGGTATGACAAGCCTCAACGAGTTTTTTGAAAAGATTGGTCAGGGCGAACTGCCGCTCCAGGACATCCACCGCTTCTTGAACGGCGGAAACGATATATCCAAGGAAACCGCAGCCATCCGCTTCTACCCGAAATTCGGGAAAGACATGGACAACACGCTCACCGACGAAATGCCATTGATGATTGGCCAGGAAACTAGCCTCCTCATCCATTTTGCTAGTTGCTGCGGACCAGTTCCGGGCGATAAAATTGTCGGCGTGATGCGCCCGCAAATCGGTATCGAAGTCCACAAGAGCGACTGCCCTTGCCTCAAGGACTTACCGACCGACCAACGCCTCCCAGTCGACTGGAGCGCCGACGTTTCGAAGCCATTTACAACGCACCTCACAATTGAAACAGACAACCGCAGGAACTTGCCTTTAAGCATCCTGATGGTTCTGAAAGACGAGAACTTGTCGCTGGATAGAATGAGTATCGCCAGTGCCCAGTACACGGGACGCATCCGTATGGAATTCAAGGCGTTCCGCAAGGACCAGGTCGATGCCATTGTGACCAAGATAAGGCAAGTCGAGGGCGTCAGAGGGGTTGAAAAAGCATGATAGCATCCCTACACCATTGCGACTACACACAAAAAAACCGTGCGTTCAACTGCCGCATGAGGAACCGTTATTACGAAGAAGTATATTACGCGTTCCGTGCGCTGTTCCCGAACGAAATCGCCGAAGTCAAGGACTCTACACCCGAAGAGAACAATGCATGGTACCAACATTTGAGCAAGGACATCAAGCGTTACGAACGACTCTTGATGACATGCCTCGAATATGCGCAGGCAGCCATCTTTTACGGCAAGGCCGAAAATTCTTCGCTTTACTCCAAGGATAAACGCTGGGGTATTTTGCAAGAAGAAATTTTCCTCGTGCACTTTTTGCAGGAGCTTCTTTCGACGACGCGATATGTTATCGCAAGGATTGATACGGATAAAGTGTTGCAGCAATGGAGTGGGGAAATGCAGGGCATGAAATCAAGCCCTGTCGTTTACGGTTTCGTGAGTGATATTCAAGACAAATTGAATACCATGAACGCAGGCACCATTGATGAATTTAAGGACTTGTTAAAACACGTTCTGGACCGCTTCCAGATTGCAAACACGCTATTCGGAACCGTCCAGGACCTGCAGAACTTTTATTAGTAAGGGATTAGGTAACAGGTGTTAGGTATTAGGAATATAATCGTGGCTTCGCCACCTAATATATACACACAACGTGTGTATAACTTCACCTGTCTCCTACAACCTATAACCTACAACCTATAACCTAAAAATGTCAGAATATATAATACTATCAATCTTCCTTTTTCTGGGCGCGTTTATCGCGGCGGCGGCAACCGTCACAGGCCTATTGCTAGGCTACCGCACCAAGAATACAAAGAACAAGATGGCACCGTACGAATGCGGTATGGAAACCATCGGCAACGCAAGAATTCAGTTCAAGGTGGGCTACTACCTGTTCGCCTTGCTCTTCCTCGTGTTTGATATCGAAGCGCTGTTCCTCTTCCCCGTCATGATGAACTTCAAGGAAATCATGGCAGGCCACACGGCGCTCCCGCCATCAGTCGTCGTTATCGACCTTATCATCTTCATTGCGATTCTCGTTTCGGGCCTTGCTTACGCCTGGAAAAAAGGAATTCTCAAATGGGAATAATCAATTTAGCTCCAAAGATCTTGGACCCTATCCCCGGTGGAAAGTACGTTGTAAACGCCATCGACTATGTAGTGAACTGGGCCCGTGCAAACTCCATTTGGCCTCTGACATACGGTACTAGCTGCTGCGCCATCGAAATGATGTCGAGTTCTATGGCCCGTTATGACATCGCACGTTTTGGCTCTGAAGTGTTCCGTTCGTCCCCGAGACAGGCGGACTTGTTTATTTTGGCAGGTACGATTACTCGCCGCATGGCACCCGCCATCCAGATGCTTTGGGAACAAATTCCAGGACCCAAGTACGTAATTGCAATGGGAGCCTGCACGATTAGCGGCGGCCCGTTCATCTACGACAACTATTCTGTTGTCCGTGGTGCACAGAACTTGATCCCGGTCGACGTGTTCGTTCCCGGTTGCCCGCCACGCCCCGAAGCCTTGTTCCACGGGCTTTTGACGCTCCGCGAAAAGATCCTCAAGGAAACTTGCCGCAACCCATGGCACGAAGGCGAACCGAAAGACGTTTCGACGATGGACCGCTATCGCGAAGCCGCAAAGACATGGGCCGCTCTCGAAGAAATGAAAGACGAGCAGATGGCCGAAGCCCGCGCGAAGTTCAAGGAAGAAAATCCGGACTACAAGAGTACCTTCAAGCCAATTCGCGTCAAGAAGCCGGATTTCCCGGAAGTGGAACGTGTGCCATTCAAGCGCTTGGGCCTTACGCAGCAAGAGCTTTTTGCAAAGCTCCGCGCCAAGTTCCCGAACGTGACAGTGCATACACGTGGTGAAGACACTCCAGAAGATGTCGTCGCCAAGATGCCTGCGGACTGCCCGCTCGAGGTTATGCTCGAAAAGGAAGACTACCTGAACGTCGTTGAATTTGTCAAGAACGATCCTGAATTCAAGATGGATTACCTGATTGACGTGACCGCGATTGACTACGACGACCACTTTGACATGGTCACAATGCTCAGAAGTCTTGAAATCGGCCACAAGATTTTCCTTTGTGTGCAGCTCAAGAAAGACTTCTCGATCGAAGAAGAAAAACGCCCGACATCGCTTTTGGCCAGCATTCCGACCATTTCGCACCTTTACCCCGGTGCAGAAATCAAGGAACGTGAAGTTTACGACATGTTCGGCATCAAGTTTGAAAATCATCCCGACCTGCGCCGCATATTCCTCGACAAGGACTTCGTGGGTTACCCGCTCCGTAAAGACTTTACTCACCCGGAAATGATTAGGAGGCCTATATGAGTCATCAGTTACCTCCGGGATTTCGCCTCGAACGCAAATCGAATACTGAAGAATTTTTTATCAACATGGGTCCGCAGCACCCGAGTACTCACGGTGCTTTGCGACTCACGCTCCGCATGGATGGTGAAACCATCGTAGAACTGGTCCCGCACTTTGGCTATATCCACCGCGGTATGGAAAAGCAAGCGGAATCGATGAGCTATTTGCAGTACATCGCCATGTCGGACCGTCAGGACTATTTGACCGCCATCCAGAACAACCTGGGTGTTGTCATCGCTCTTGAAAAGGGCATGAACGTGGGCGTTCCGCTCCGTGGCGAATACATCCGCGTGATGCTCCAGGAACTGGGCCGCATAGCCTCGCACTTGGTATTCTACGGTTGCTTTGGCGGTGACCTTGGCGGCCAAACGTGCCTCTTGTTCGGTTTCAAGGAACGTGAAATGATTCACGACATCCTTGAAGAAGTTACAGGTTCCCGCCTTACGACAAACTTCTTTAGACCGGGCGGAAGCCGCTACGATGTGCCGGATACGTTTATCCCGCGCGTGAAAGCGTTCCTCGACCACATGGAAGATACGATGAAGGACTACGAGAGATTCCTTTCGAAAAACATCATCGTGTTGGAACGCAGCATTGGCATTGGCGTACTCTCCAAGGAAGATGCCATTGCCTACGGTTGCTCTGGCCCTGTGCTCCGCGCAAGCGGCGTAAACTTTGACGTACGCCGAGCAAACCCATACAGCATTTACGACCAGTTCGACTTTGAAGTTCCCGTATTCCAAAACGGCGACTGCTACGACCGCTACAAAATCCGCATTGCAGAGATCCATCAATCCATGAAGATTTTGCGCCAGTGCGTCGAAAAGTTCCCCGAAGGGCCGTGGCGCAGCAAGGAAAAGCCGGTGCGACTCCCCGTGGGCCGCTACTACAGCGAAATTGAAACCGCAAAGGGTCTTTACGCAACTTACGTTGTCGCTGCGACGACCGGCGAAAAGCCGTACCGCATCCACACGCGCGGTCCAAGTTTCCCGCATATTGCCGCCCTCAACAAGATGGTTCAAGGCCACAAGATTTCGGACCTCGTGACCATCATGGCAACGTTAGACCCCGTGATTCCAGAAATTGACAGGTAGTTTATGTTTGTACCTTCAGTAACACATCCTATTGGCGACTTTGTCCGTGATTGGGTCCCGCGCCTGGCAGAATATCTGCCGGCAAGCATCCAGTCCGAAGACCTCAACAGCGTCGTCGCCTTCCTCATCAACGCCGTGATTTGCATTATTGCAGTCTGCGTCGTAAACATCGGTTCTGCCCCGATTCTCATTTACATGGAACGCAAGGTTTGCGCCCACGTGCAATGTCGCCTTGGCCCAATGCGTCTGGGCTGGCACGGCACCCTCCAAACCATAGCAGACGTGATCAAGATGCTCTTCAAGGAAGTGTATGCTCCGAGTGGCGCTGATAAGCTCATGTTCTACCTCGCCCCGCTAATCGTCTTGATTGCACCGTTTATCGTTTGCGCCTTGATTCCGTTCGACAAGAACCTTGTCGTGGCCGACGTCTCGATGGGCATCCCGCTCATCATCGCGGTAAACGGCTTTGGCGTGCTCGGCATTTTGCTTGGCGGCTGGAGCAGTAACAACAAGTATTCCTTGCTCGGTGCGCTCCGCAGTGGCGCCCAGATGATCAGCTACGAAATCTCGTTTACGATGATTCTCCTGTTCGTCGTGATGATTTCTGGTTCTACAAACCTCATGAGCATTACGATGGGCCAGGAAGGAACCATTTTTGACTGGTGGATTTTCAAGATTCCAGTCCTCGGTTTCATTGCGTTCATCCTCTTCTTTATTTCTAGTACCGCCGAAATGAACCGCGCTCCCTTCGACATTGCCGAAGCAGAACAGGAACTCACGGGCGGTTACCACACGGAATACAATGGCACTCCGTTTGCCATGTTCTACCTCGCTGAATACATCGCCCTCATCACAAACTCCGCACTTGCGACCACATGCTTCCTCGGTGGATTCTTCCCGCCGTGCATTGGCATTGACGCTGTCGATAACGTCTTAAAGATGGTGCCTGGAGTCGTGTGGTTCTTCGCAAAGATTTACTTTATGGTCTGGTGCTACATGATGGTCCGCTGGACGTTTGTGCGCCCGCGTGTCGACCAGCTCATGGACTTTGAATGGAAATTCTTATTACCTGTCAACCTTGTTTTGCTGGTAGCAGGAGCAGCATTTATCGCCATCGGACTCTAGACGAGAGACGAGAGACGAAAGACGAGAGATTATGCAAAAGCAGATTTCAACTATTCAATACATTAAACGCTACCTGAAGCGTTGCATTACGGGTCCGTGGAGTCTTATTTGCGGATTGTCCGTAACGCTCAAGTATTTTTTCAATCCTAAGCGCATCGTTACGGAACAGTACCCCGAAAATCGCAAGACGCTTAAAATGCACGACCGCTACCGCGGCCGCCTTGAGATGATCGAAGATGCAGACGGCAACAACCACTGCACCGCTTGCGGCATGTGCGAACGCGCCTGCCCGAACGCCTCCATCAACGTTCTTGCCACAAAGAACATTGCAGGCAAGAAGGTTCTCGGACGTTACGTGTACCACTTCGCCAGTTGCACCCAGTGTGGCCTCTGCGTAGAAGCCTGCCCGTTTGGAGCCATCCGCATGAGTCCCGCATTCGAAGTTGCGACAACTGACCCGAACGATCTTGAAATGATTTTAAATAAGAAGGAGGGGCAAGGTTAATGTTCCCGGATTTGCCTTTATCGTTTCCGATGGGTGGCATGGACATTGCGTTCTATGTCGTCGCATTCGTGATTTTAATGACGGCGGTTTGTTGCGTTGCCGTGAAAAACATCCTGCAAAGCGCCGTGTTCCTCATCTTTAGCTTTGTCACGACCGCGATCCTCTACATGCTTATGCATGCCGAATTCATCGCACTTGCCCAGGTGATGGTTTACGTGGGCGGTGTCGTGATTTTCGTGGTGTTTACGATTCTTCTCACAAGCCATTTGGGCGAAGACGCCTTCTCGACAAAGATGCCGCGAATTTTCACCGCGTTTGCGCTTTCCATCGCGTTTGTGTTCGTGATGGTCAAATGCGTGCTGCCGACTCCGGACCTGGCAAGTGGCATCGTGAACTCCCCTGCCGACTATTCTTCACTCCAGAACTTCGCCTTGCGCTTGCTCGGTAACGATCCGAACGGATTCATCATCCCGTTTGAAATCGTGAGCGTGCTCCTCTTGATGACGCTCATTTGCGCTATCACGGTCGCCCGCCGCACCAAGGAAGATGCCGAAGAGGAGGCCAGCAAATGAACCTTTTGAATTGCTTGATTCTCGCATTTTTGCTGTTCGGGATTGGCGTCTGGGGCCTGATGCGCCGCCGCCATCTCATCGGTATGCTCATTTCCATTGAGCTCATGCTGAATGCCGCAAACATCAACTTTATCAGTTTCGCCTACTTCACCGCACACGATGCGACCGCAGGCGCTCTGTTCAGTATCTTTGTCATTGCCGTGACGGCTTGCGAAATGGCCATCGCCCTTGCGATTATCGTGACCATGTACCGCCGCCATAAGAGTCTTGACGTTGACCAGTTGAGGGACCTCCATGATTGATGATATCACTCTCGGCTATTTGATTCTACTCCTTCCGCTCATCACGTTCGTCGTGAACGGGCTTTTCCTCGGAAACAAGTGCGCTAAAGCAGCTGCAATTTTCGCTGTCATTTGCAACGGCCTTGCCTTTGCCGCCGCAGGCACACTCGCATTCCACTACTTCAGCTCGGACTTTGCACCGCAAAAGGCAATTCTGTTCGACCATACGTTTATCCCGTTCATCGGGGACCTGGTCGCAAGAATCGGTATGCTCGTAGATCCGCTCTCCGTGATGATGCTCGTGGTCGTCACGTTCATCAGCTTCATGGTGAACATCTACAGCATCGGCTACATGCGCGAAGACCGCGCCGCCGGGCGTTTCTTTGCACTCCTCTCGTTGTTCAGCTTTAGCATGCTCGGACTCGTCATCGCAACAAACCTTTTCCAGATGTTCATCTTCTGGGAACTCGTCGGCGTTTCGAGTTACCTGCTCATCGGTTTCTGGTACCACAAGCCAAGTGCCGTAAGCGCCTCCAAGCAGGCATTCATCCTCACCCGCTTTGCCGATAGCTTCTTCTTGCTCGGCATTGTGCTCGTGAGCTACGTCGTCGGCAGTTTCGACTTTTCGACGCTCAATTCGCTCAGCCTCATTGATTTCCAGAAGCAGTTCATCAACCTCGGCCTTGTGACAATTCCAAAGTCCGAAGCGCTCATTCTCGGCTCCATCTTGATTTTCACCGGTGGCTGGGGCAAGTCCGCCATGTTCCCGATGCATATCTGGCTCCCGAACGCGATGGAAGGTCCGACTCCGGTCAGCTCCATCATTCACAGTGCAACGATGGTCGTCGCAGGCGTTTACCTTGTCGCTCGACTCTTCCCGTTCTTTGCCATTTGCGATAACGCCCTCACGCTCATCATGTGGGTCGGCGCATTCACGATGGTATTTGCAGCGGTCATTGCCTGCACGCAAAAGGACATCAAGCGCATCCTCGCCTACTCCACGCTCTCGCAGCTGGGTTACATGATGTTTGCGCTTGGCGCTTGCAAGATTGGCCAGGTTGTCGCCGTTACCGGCTGGACCGCTTCGACGTTCCACATCTTTACGCACGCGTTCTTCAAATGCAGCTTGTTCCTCATCGCCGGTAGCTTGATTCATCAGGTCGGCACGAACGATCTCGATGCGATGGGCGGGCTTGGCAAGAAGATGAAACTCACTTACGCATGCGCACTCATTTCGATTCTCGCTATTTCGGGCATTCCGCCGTTCTCCGGATTCTTCTCCAAGGACGAAATCATTCTCGCCGCATTCCAAGGGCATCATTATGTTGTCTTTGGTCTTGCACTCCTCACAAGCGGTCTCACGACATTCTACATGTTCCGTCTGTTCTTCCTTGCTTTCCATGGCGAACCGCGTCACGAAGGCGTCAAGGCAGGCCATGTGCACGAAGATTTTGCGATGACACTCCCGATTGCGATTCTTGCGATTCCGGCACTTTTGAGCGGTGTTTTAGGCAAGGGACTTTTCGAGAAGTTCTTTGAGCCGGGTGCGTTGCATGTTCCACAGTTGGTGAGATTCGATCATGCCGAATGGATTCCGTTTGTAGCTGTGGGCATTGCGGTTGTCGCACTTGTAATTGCTTGGTTGCTTTATGCAAGCCCGTGGGCAAAAGTCCAACGCGCTCTCGACGAAACTAACCGCAGCGGCATTTACAAAGTCATTTACCACAAGTTCTACTTCGATGAAATGTACTACGCCGTCGTCCGCCAGTTTATCTTTGGCGGTATCGCACGAGTCGCCCGCGCATTCAACGATTACGTGATTGAAGGACTCCTCGCCTTTACGGTCTGGTTTGTCCACAAGCTCGGTGACTTGGTCCGTTTTGCCCAGGCCGGCTACTTGCCGTTCTACTTGGGCACTTTGATTGTCGGCGTTCTCCTTTGGCGATTCTTCGGCCAGCTTCCCCTGTAAGGCGCACCCATGAATACAATACTTTTTAACTCCATTTGGGTCCTCCCCCTCTTAACGGTTCTCGCCTGCGTACTGATCCCTGCCACGTACGAAAAGACGCTTAGAACCATCCACGTCACGTCGGCAACGATTGTCCTTGCAATTGTCTGCTACTTGACTTACGCCATCTACGCTCTCTCGGGAACTCCGACAGATCCGGCAGCCACACCGCTTGCACTCCGATTCTTCACGGACATCCCGTGGCTTTCGATGTTCAATGCCCACTACATTGTCGGCGCAGACGGTCTCAACATGCTATTGCTTGCACTCACGGCGTTTATCGTCTGGGCAGGCGTGCTTGTAAGCCTCAAAATCAAAGGGAATCAGAAGATTTTCTTTGCGCTTATCCAGCTTTTGGCAACAAGCGTTTACGGCGTGTACATGAGCTTTGACTTGGTGCTTTTCTTCGTGTTCTACGAAATGGAAGCACTTTGCATGTACTTGATGATTGCCTGCTACGGCAGCGGCAAGCGCGACTACGGTGGTAAAAAGCTCACGTTGACGCTCGCGTTCGGTTCTTCGATGATTCTTGCAACGCTCTTCGGGCTTTACTTCGAAAGTGGCGCGACAAGCTGGAACCTCATTGAAATAGCAAAGACAACGCTCCCGATGGATTTCCAGATGTGGGCTTTCCCGCTCATGTTCATGGGATTCGCCGTTTCGAGTTCGCTCTTCCCGTTCCACTTCTGGAGTCCAGATGGTCACTCCGCTGCACCGACCGCTGTTTCCATGCTCGCTGCCGGCGTGATGATGAAGATGGGTGCATACGGATGCTTGCGTGTGGCCATGTTCCTCATGCCTGAAGCCGCAAAAATTTGGCTCCCGTATGTTGTCGCGCTCTTGATTTTCAATGTGGTACTCGGCCCGTTCATCGCCATCCGCCACAAAGACCTCAAGTATATCACCGCTTACAGCTCCATCAGCCACTTGGGCCTCATCTTCTTGGGCCTTGCCGCCATGACGCCCATTGGACTTCGCGGCGCTAGCCTCCAGATGATATCTCACGGATTCTTGACAGGCCTCTTCTTCGCGACCATCGGCATGATTTACGAACGCACCCACACCCGCGACATCACGGAAATGGGCGGTATCATGCGCAAGATGCCGTTCCTCGGCGTTGGCTTTGTGCTTGCCGGTTTTGCAGGACTTGGCCTCCCGGGCTTTAGCGGATTCATTGCCGAAAGCACCATTTTCATTGGCGCATTCCAGCAAGATTCCACGCTCACGCGCATCGTGACAATTCTCGCCATTCTCTCCATCACGACGACAGCCGTCTACATTTTGCAAACGGCAAACCGTATGCTTCACGGCCCGCTCCCGCAGAAGTACGAAAGCCTCACTGATGGATGCTTCCGCGAAAAGTTGGTCATCGTCGTTCTCGTTGCCTGCTTGTTGTTCATCGGTGTTTGCCCCGGCTGGATTTCGGAACTCTTAGACCAGAGCATAGCACCTATGATTAGATGGTAGAACGCCGCTTCGCGGCTACAGACGAAAGAATTTAAAGTCTATGAATTTAAACCTTTAACCTCAGTTGAATAGAATTTATGTTTAACATTCCAAACTTCATTCTACCTGACGTTTTGCTGCTGATTTTCCCGTTCATCGTGATCGGGATACGCTTGTTCGTAACAACGCGCTCGCAGCTACCGTGGCGTTTGGCAAACATCGGCTTTATCGCCATATTCCTCCTGCTAAACCTCATCCCACTTGCAGGCGGCAGCGGAAAGCTCTTTATCTGCAACTGGAAAGTGGATGACTTCGGCGTGTTCATGCGCGAAGTGCTCATGGTGAGCGCTCTGCTTGGCATGTGGCTTTCCAAGGACTACTTCGAACACGGCGGAGACAAAAAGCCGCCCATGCACCAGATTGCCGAATTCATTGGCGCCATCGCTTTTGCGACGTTCGGCGGATTCACAGTCGTGAGTGCCTGCGACTTGCTCACATTCTTCCTCGGCCTCGAAATTGCGACCATCCCGATGTACGCGCTCGCCGCCTGGAACAAACGCGACCAGTACGGTTCCGAAGCTGCCACCAAGTACATCTTGATGGGCTCAGTCGCAACAGCATTTGAACTGTTCGGCTTCAGCTACCTCTACGGTTTTTCCGGAAGCCTCCACTTCGACGAAATTCAGGCCGCAGTCGCAAGCGGTTCTAGCCCGCTCTTGTGGATTGCCGTACTGTTCCTCTTCTGCGGAATCGGTTTCAAGCTCACGCTGTTCCCGTTCTACACCTGGGCTCCGGACGTTTACGAAGGCGCTCCGACGCCGGTAACCGCCGTGCTTTCCGTGACCTCGAAAGCAACCGCTATAGCATTCCTCGTCGTACTCGTCTATGGCCCGCTCTCCCCGATTCAAGATAAAATTGCACCGCTCATCGCGCTCCTCGCAGGCGTCACACTCTTTGTCGGTAACCTCGGAGCTTTAAAGCAGAGCCGCCTCCGCCGCTTCATGGCTTACAGCTCTATCGCTCAGGCAGGCTACATCATGGTCGCCTTGCTTGGCCCAGCAACAACCGCAAAGACGGCAATCATCTATTACCTCTTTGTCTATGCCGTTTCGAACTACCTTGCATTCTTCGTATTCGGCATCATCGGGCATCACCGAGAAGAAACATTCCAGTCGCTCCGCGGGCTTTCAAAACAGAACCCGAGCCTCGCCATCGCCCTTGCGATTTCGATGTTCAGCTTGGCCGGCATTCCGCCTCTCGCCGGCTTCTTCGGCAAGTTCCACTTGTTCTTCAGCGGAGCCTCCACGGGCCATTACACGCTCGTGGCATTCGCCGTCTTGAACAACGTCATTGCGCTCTTCTACTACTTGCAGCTCATCAAGGCCGCCTGGGTCGATGAACCTGACGGACATTTGAACCCACTTCGTCTCACCAAGCGCCAGCGTGAAGTCATCATTTTGCTGAGCATCGCAGTAATCCTCCTCGGCTTTGTTCCTTTCCTGAGCAACAACATCTTTGCCGGATTTATGAATTAAGAATTGACAAGTACCCTGAGCATGTCGAAGGGTACAAAACTATGCAAATGCCCCCGATTTTGTCGGGGGCGTTTTTCGTTGACCTTCTTTCGGCAGACTTAAAGCCTGCCGTTTCTATCCATTTGATGCCGAATAATCAAGGCATTCCTTTATAACATCAGGAGAAAGCTTTTTCTTTTGCATAATTTTTCTCACGGCATCAAGCGTTTCTTGCCTGATTTTATTCACGAAATCAGGGTGATCTTCTGCAAATGCCAATTCTTGAGCATATCTGTCCCATTTCAAGTGCATAACATACCTGTACCTTTTGAGTTCCTTTTTATTAAATCTAGCTAGTTTGGCAAACGGAAGCAAGCCCTCGAACTTTTCCGTTTTCAGGGCGGGAGGAAGCTCCTTGAAGCGGTCCAAATAGCGGAAAATGAACATCCACTTGGCTACCTCCGAATCACTTTTGCGGATCAGCCTCGCAACCTTCGGAAGTTCCACAATCGTAAAGCACCTCAATTTCGATAAGATTATCCCGCTCATCGCGGCAATGCAAATCTAGGATTGACGATTTGGAAACCTTGCTGCCAGAATCATTAAGTTCCGACTGTTGCGAAGCTACATCCATAATCTTTTGCGGGATCTGCCCCTTAAGCATATCGTTCAGCAGATTCAACAAATTGCGTTTTCCTCGACGCGTATCTGGTGAAAACGTCTTCTTGAAAGTCTTGTCGTACAGAAGACTTGTATATGGCCCCAATTCACCTTCCTTTTTTTTCATTTTAATTTTTGTAAATTAATTAAAAAAAGGATTTTTACATACAACCTTAACATTTTAGGAACATAGTATTTATGGAAAGACACTTCAATAGAAGCTTTTTCGCGTTCTCTTCCACAATAATGCTCATAACAACATTATTTTCATCAACATCTTGGGCAAAAACCATCGATATTACAAACATAACGGAGCCAATTGTGGCTCAGGATGGCGACATACTGACCGGCAGACGAACATTAGAAGCAAAAATATCTATAGCCGATGGCGCCACAGTAACGCTCCAAAATTTCACCCACTATGAAGCGTACACTACTAATATAAAACCAGAACCTGGCATCACTTGCGAAGGCAACGCCACAATCATTCTCAAAAACGAGAACGTTATAGAAGGCACAAATGAATATCCCGGCATATACGTTCCAAAAAACAAAACACTCACCATTCAAGGGACTGGATCTCTAGCCGCATCAAGCCGAATCGCTCCAGCAATTGGCGGAGATACAACATCTGTTTCAGGAGATATAATCATTAAAGGCGGTTCAATCTATGCCAAGGGAGGCCCCTATAGTGCTGCCATTGGCAGTTATAAAAGCAACCCCTGCGGAAACATAACAATCAGCGGAAGCAAAATAATAGCCACCAAAGGTCGTGAGGCTACTTATACTATAGGCGCCGAAACTTCGGGAAAAATAACCATTGACGGGGTAGAAACAGGCGTAATTAAAGACAGGCAATACGTATATCCCCTTCGGGCCGTTCACGGAACATTTAACCTTTCCAATACAACAAATTATGCAGGATACCAACTTACCGATGGTGTTACACTTACCGGTAAACTAGAGACAAATGCCTACATTTCCATTGCAGATGGAGCCACAATCACCATCAAAGACGTTTCTTTCAACAATAAAAACAATTCATTGTTCGGATGGTCCGGCATCACCTGTGAAGGTGACGCCACCATCCTAATCGATGGAAAGGATACTATACAAGGCGGATATGCTCATGCAGGCATATTCGTCCCAGAGAGCAAGACTTTAACCATTAATGGGAAAGGAAACCTTTCTGTTTATGGTGGAGGTGACGCTGCGGGTATCGGAGGCAGTGATCGCATTACAGGAGGAAACGTAACTATTCTCGATGGAACAATTAATGTCGAAGGAGGAGCTTTCGGAGCCGGCATCGGCTCTGGTCATCAAGCCGATTTCGGTAATATCACCATCAAAGGCGGTATTATCTTTGCCAAAGGCAATGGCTACAGCTCCGCCATAGGCACAAGTTTGGGAGGCAACCATGGAGATATAACAATTACCGGAGGTGAAGTCTATGCTTTGGGCGGAGACTATGCACCAAGCATAGGGACTCTTTCAAAAGGAGGCAACATATCAATAGAAAAAAACGCAACTGTATTCGCCTTCATGAATAATGCAAATCCCTACATCAATATTAAAGCAGGCTCAAAATTTATCGTTGACGGCGTAGAAAAGGGCACAATCAAGGAATACTTTTTCGTTTATCCTATACACACAATTAATGACACACTTGACCTTTCTAAAGTTACAAAAGCAGCAGGATATCAACTAACTGATGGAGCTGTCCTTACAGGCAAACTTAATACAAATGCGTACATCACAATAGCAGATGGAGCAAACATAACACTAAAAAATGCAACGATTAATCGTCAAGCGAACGAATTCTATGATTGGGCAGGCATCACCTGTGAAGGCGATGCAACAATCAACCTGAACGGTCAAAATTCAGTCCGCCCATTTTTCGGGAATGCAGGCATTTTCGTCCCAGAAAACAAGACACTCACCATCAATGGTCAAGGCGAGCTCAATGCAAATGGCAACTCAGGTGCCGCGATTGGAGGTACTTCCTACAGAAAATCGGGCAATATTGTTATCAACGGGGGAACAATCAACGCTACAGGAAGTGGCGGCTCGGGTATCGGATGTGGAGGTTATGGTGGCAAAGTATTTTGCGGAGACATTACTATTAACGGAGGTACAATTACAGCAACAAGCAATGATGCTGCAGGCATCGGTTGTTCCATTAGAGCAACTTGTGGAAACATTACCATAAATGGAGGGACAATCGTTGCAAAAGGAGGCCTAAATTATGCAGGCATCGGGTGCGGAGGAAATACCGCAAATTCTTGTGGCGACATCACCATTAACGGAGGCACAGTCACAGCAACTAAAGGCCAAAGCGCAAATAGTAGCATTGGTCGAGGTAAAGAAAAATCAACGGTAGGCAAAATAACTATCGGCGGTGTAGAAACAGAAGACATCGAAGCAAGTCCTTATACAGTTTCTTACTATGCTATCAATTTTGATGCAAATGGTGGCACGGGCAAAACAATGAACAACATACTTTTCATTGATTCAGAAAACCAAAAACTTACACCCAATACATTCACCCGCGAAGACTGCACCTTTAACGACTGGAATACAAAAGCCGACGGTTCTGGTGAAAAATACAAGGACGGGCAAGCCGTCAGCAGTTCCGGAAAAGAACCCACTACCGTATATCTCTATGCACAATGGATAAAGCTTATTTCATCCAAAGACATTTCTATTGAAATAGAGCCGCAAATTTACACGGGCAAAAAAATTTGCCCTGATGCAATCGTTTATGATATCGAAAAAGCGCTTGTCAAGGACATCGACTACACCGTGGAATGTTCAAACAACATTAACATTGGGAATGCAAGTATAACATTTACCGGCATAGGCAATTACAGCGGTAAGGTCACCAAAGCTTTCGAAATCAGCAACGATCATATCACAACAAACATTGCTGATAATTTCAATACACATATTCACATGAATTGGGACAAGCAAACATACGACCTCAAAGGGCGCAACATAACAAACAAATCAAAAGCCAAGGGCTCGTATTATAGTAAAAAACGTTAATTTTTTCCTTTTGCCTTTTGTCACCCCGGCATCCCGGATTTATTCCGGGATGCCGGGGTCGGCTTTTTTATGAGAATTTACTTTTGTCGTTTACTATAAATTTAAGAAGGAGGCAAGATAACAGTCCGAAGCCCGCTATTCTGCCCAAATGTCGTTGGGCAACTTTCCAATATCGCGAAAGTCGAGTTTGCCGTTTGTCGCAGAATTCATGCTCACGAGGCGTGCCAAAGGCTTGCCAGCGCGTTCAATGACGATTTCTTCATCCTTGATGGCGACTTGGTTCAAGAGCGTCCCAAAATTCTGACGCATATCCATTGCTGAAACAACTTTCGACACGGCGAGTCCTTTTCCCTCTACGTCATCCTCCGCTAGGAGGATCCATAATTTTTCATACAGAATTTAATTATTATTATAATTAACGTCAAACCCACGCGTTCTAGATCCTTCGACTTCGAACCTAACGGTTCTTCGCTCAGGATGACAACGTTAACGACATCTCAATTAAAATCAAATGGATCAAGAAGTTCGCACATTTTCGGTCACGCAGTACATGCGTTCGCTCAAGAACACCGTAGAATCGACACCTGCGGTTTGGGTGCATGGGGTGATTTCGCAAATTGCGGAAAAGCCGTCGGGCGTTTACCTGAGCATTGCGGACTTTGCCGATGGCGACGTGAAGCCGAAAGCGACGCTTGCCCTTTACTGCTACACCGCCAAATACGACGCAATTCTCGCCAAGATTTCTAGCCTGTCGCAGCCATTTACGCTCAAGCACGACTTGAAGGTCAATTTCCTCGTGCGCGCGGAACTGTACATCCCGTACGGGAAGTTGCAAGCGCAAATCTTGGACATCGATCCGGTTTACACGATTGGCGAACTCGCACTCACCAAAAGCGCCATCTTGAAGCGCCTTGCGATGGAAGGCCTGCTCGAAAAGAACAAGCAGCTAGAACTTGCCGACGTTCCGCTCCGCGTGGGGCTTATCACCGGCGAAAATACGGCCGCATACAAGGATTTCACCACGCGACTTGAAGCCTCCCCGTTCGCCTTCGAAGTCACGACCGTCTATGCGCGAATGCAAGGGAACGAAACTGAAGGGAGCATCATCGCTGCACTGGAACAGCTCCAAAGCGATTCAAATTTAGATGTTGTCTGCATTGTGCGCGGTGGTGGCGCCAAGACGGACTTGAACTTCTTTGATAGCGAAGCGCTTTGCCGTGCGGTCGCGAACTACCCCACCCCCGTCTTTACGGGAATCGGCCACGAAATCGACCGCTGCCTTTTGGACGAAGTCGCTTACCTCTCGTGCATTACGCCAACGGATTGCGCGAAACGTCTCGTGGAACGCGTGACGGATAGCTGGAACCGCATGACAGATGCGATGGCAAGCATTGCCGACGGCGCCCGAGACCTCCTCACCGAAAGTAACAAGCAACTCGGCACAATGGGAAACCAGTTCCAGCAAAAAGTTTTCGGGCTCATCCAGAACGAAAAATCCAAACACGTGCTCATCGCCGCTTCCATCAAAAAGGACTCTGCATTTTATATAAAGTCTGAGCACGAGCGCTTAGACCGCAACCAAGAAGGTTTAAAGCAGGGATCCCGCAAGATTCTCGACCTCGCAAAATCGCAGTTCGAGCTTGTAAACGAGAAAGTCAAAAACGCAGACCCCAAAACGACACTTGCCAAGGGCTACTCGCTCACGCTCGACGTAAATGGAAAATTCATCCGCAAGGCAAACCAGCTCAAAAGCGGCGACACCATCAAGACTCGCCTCACCGATGGGGACGTTTTGTCCGTGGTACAATAACTAGATCCTTCGACTTCGTGCTGCGCACTCCGCTCAGGATGACAAGCTCCGCACAGTCCCTAGCCAAACACCGGCAGGCTTTCGATTTTCTTGAACCGGTGCGTCACGGAATCCAGCTCAAAATAGCGCACACAATCGCCTAACGCAAGCATCACGTAGTTCGGCGTCAAAATTTGCAAATACTTGTTCAGCTGCTGTTGCAGCACGGGCCACGTGAATTCACCCGAAGCCTTGCACTCCACCAAAAGCCAAGGCTTGTTCAAAGGCGCCCCAGCCCGAAAATTATGCACCATGATATCCACGCGGTCCGCCGTCTTTACATCAATCGACGAAAGCGGAAACTCCACCGCAATCAGGTGCTCCGGCACCTTCACCACATCGAGCAAATAGCGCACCGTCGCCTGGCGGACATGCTCTTCGGGCGTTGCAGGGACTTCTTTTTTGCGAATCGGGTCAAATAGCGTATCGTGAATCATCGGCGAGAATATAAAAAAAAGTGAAAAATGTGAGGAAAATCACCTTTATTCGCGCACAAAAAACGAAAAATCTAAAAAACCAATTACCCCCAAAGAAGAATTCATATTATTTTTATAATGACTTTTTATTTACAAAAAGCCTACGAAGGAGCAAATATGGATTTACAGGAATATGTCAATCAGTTCGATTCGATGACCTGCATCATGTCCGTCGAAAAAAAGCCCAACGGCTATGGCAAGATGCGCATCGAAGTCGGGAACAAGGCATACGCCGCCTCCTTCGAAAAGCACGACGATTCCCTTATCGAAATGCCGTTTGGCAAAAAATTCGTCCCCGGTCTGGAATATACGGAATATTTGCCCAAAGATTTAAACTTCGAGCATTTCATTTACAGTAGCGCCGTCCTCAAAAAGCCGATGCATGCCTACATCCACCCCGAGAGATTTGATATTTGGTTCAACATTTTCAGCATGCCACTGGACTTTGACGACCCGTTCAAATGCTACTGCACCTACACACAGGAACTCTCAACCGAGATGAACACGGAGTCCATTCAAAGTCTTTCGACAAAGACGACCTCCGATGTTTTAAAGACCTGCATCAAGCTCCGCAGCACAAAGAACTTCCTCAAGACCATGGACGAGGTCATTGAAGACATCCGTAAAATTTGCAAGTCCAACTACTGCTGCATCATGCTGACCGACTTCAAGGCTCGCAAATGTTCCTTGTTATGCGAAAACACCGCTCCAGAAGCGGGGTACCACACGTTATTGGACTACCTGGACGATTCATTCATCAATTATGCGCAAACGTGGCTAGACGCCATCAACGGCAGCACATGCCTGCTCATCAGGAACGAACAAGAGAAAAATGAAATCAAGGAAAAATATCCTGAATGGTACCAGTCTATGCAGTACGCTCAAATTGAGCGCCTTGCCCTGTTCCCGCTCAACTACAGCGACGAGACAATAGGCTTTATTTGGGCTACGAACTTCGCCCCCGAAGAATCCGACCATATCAAGGAAACACTTGAACTTTCGACCTACTTTATCGCATCCGAAATTGCGAACTACCAGTTGCTCCAGAAGCTTGAAAAGCTGAGTTCAACAGACCTTCTCACCGGAGTCAAGAACCGCAACGCAATGAACAACCGCGTGCTCAAAATCTTGACTGGACGTGAAA
The DNA here is from genome assembly GCA_902791475.1 of Fibrobacter succinogenes. Taxonomy (GTDB): domain Bacteria; phylum Fibrobacterota; class Fibrobacteria; order Fibrobacterales; family Fibrobacteraceae; genus Fibrobacter; species Fibrobacter succinogenes_J. The sequence continues at coordinate 88,748 of CADAWC010000006.1, read as the reverse complement.
GAGTGCCTAACCACTACGGCGTTATCTTTGCGGACTTGAACAGCCTCAAGACTGTCAACGACAATGAAGGCCATAACGCTGGCGACGAACTCATCAAAAACGCGGCCGACATTTTGAAATCGACATTCGAAAATGCCGAAATTTACAGAGCCGGAGGCGACGAGTTCCTGATTATTTCCATGAAGGACTCCAAGGAGATCCTGGACCAGAAAGTCGAAAAGCTCCGCAAGGATTCCGACGATCCCGAAAAAATCAGTTTTGCTGTAGGCTTCTATTACGAAGAACGAGGGGGCGACATCCGAGCCGCCATGCGAGAAGCAGACACCCTCATGTACGAAGACAAAAAGGCATTTTACAACAGGCACCCAGAATGCAGGTATCGTTAAATGATTGATTTGCAAAATATTGTAGATAAGTTTCACACGATGACAAGCATCTTGTCGGTCGAAAAACGCGATGATGGCAAAATCGGCACCATCCGCATCGAGGCCGCCAATGACCTGTATATCCGCTCCATGGAAAAGGAAGACAAGGACGGCAACGTCGTCTTCAAGCAGAAATTTGTACCGGGCGAATGCTACGAACGCTACATGAAAAAGGAACTGAACTTCGAGAACTTCTGCTACGAATGCGCCATCAAGAAGAAACCGGTTCACGCCTACATCCGCCCCGAGCGCTACACCTTCTGCATCAACTTGTACATGATGCCGCTCGCCATCGACGACCCGAAAAAAGCGTACTGCACATATTCACAAGAAATTTCTTTTGAAGAAAACGCCGAATCGATGTCGAACATTTCGGCACAGACCGCAAGCAATATTCTAAAGACCTGCGTCAAGTTGCGCGGCGCCCAAAATCTGCAAAAGACCATGGACGAGGTCATCGAGGACATCCGTACCATTTGCAATGCAAGCTATTGCTGCGTCATGCTCACGGACTTTTGCGAAAACACTTGGTCTGTGTTCAGCGATTCCATAAAGGAAGACTCCGGCATACATTCCGTCCGTGAGCTTGAATCCGAAGACTTTGTCGAATACGCAAGATCCTGGAAAAAGACGCTGAACGGAAGCAACTGTCTGATGCTCAAGAACAAGGCAGACTTCGAAACAATCCGTCAGGACAATCCCGTATGGTACGCTTCACTCGTAGGCGCACATGTCAAGAGCCTTGTTCTTTTACCTCTGGATTACAATGGGGTTACACTCGGCTTTATCTGGGTTACCAATTTCGACACGTCAAACACGCTCTACATCAGAGAAACGCTCGAACTTTCGGCATTCTTTGTAGCCTCCGAAATTGCAAACTACCAGCTTTTGAACAAACTTGAACTACTCAGCAGCATGGACCTCTTGACGGGCGTCATGAACCGTAATTCCATGAACAATCGCGTGACGCAGTTCTTGAACGGAGAAGTTCCGCACAAATCTCTCGGCGTCATCTTTGCCGACCTAAATGGCCTCAAGCCCGTGAACGACATGCAGGGACACGACGCAGGCGACAAGCTGCTAAAGGACGCTTCTCAAATTTTGAGAAACACCTTTGACGGTTGCGAATTCTATCGTGCCGGCGGCGACGAGTTCTTGATAATCGCCTTAGACAAGCCACAAGAAGAGCTCGAAGCAAAAGTCGAAAAGCTTCGCGAGAAATCGATGATGCCAGGCAACGTAAGTTTTGCGCTAGGGTTCTTCTACAACAAAGGCGAAGGCGACATACGCACGGCCATGCACGAAGCCGACGCGCTCATGTACGAAGACAAAAAGCGTTACTACGACCGGTTCCCCGCCAACAGACGACGACTGTAAACGGCCTGCACCACGCCGGCATCAACAGGACATTCAACAAAATCAATTTCAGTTTTTCCAGTACCATGCATATATAGCAGACGACCACAAATTCTTGTGGTGTCGTTTACTTTTTGTGAAGTCCAAAAATACGTGACATGATCTCTATTAAAGTTCATAAATACACCTTCATTCCAATAGCTCGAATTTTCATTATGCTCATAATGATATCTAAGCGAGGTTGTATCTGGAATTTCAAAACCATTCGGGCAATTCTCTAAAGCATCTTCCCATTTTACAAGCGGATGATAACTAGAATAATAGCGAGTATAATAGCTCTCCACCACATCCACCAATGCTCTATCGTTTTCGGAAAGATCAAAAAGCGAATCCACCAAAACATTATAAGGCAAGTCCCAATCAAACGGAGTGACAAATAAAAGCAAATCCTCCCCGTCCTTGGACATCGATGGGTCATACTCAAGACTATCAATGAAAAAATTGTTAATACTCCATACAGAGTAGCTTTTATCCCAACCGAAAATCCATTTAAAGCCAAAATCACTTATTTCATAAGTCTTCGAGTCTTTGTAATAACCATTTTCTATACTATCTATAGAATGACAGCAAACAAAAGCCATCACATCGGGAGCAATTTTATCCTCTTTTTCAGCACACCCCATAAATCCGTCCGCTTCGTCCACATAAACTATAGACCTATTCCAAGGATCATTTTGACAAGAGCCATATTTTTCCTCATAAGCTTTTCCAATATAGGCTATTCGTTCATCCCGATTCATCCATTTCCATGAATTTCCTACACATACATAATAATGGCCATCATCATCAACACGCACAGAATCTTCTTCACATACACGCTCGTTACTGGAGGAAGACGAAGAATATTTAATAGAACTTGAACTCGAACTCATTACCGAACTACTACTAGAACGGGGGCCTATTTTACGCCATGCACGACCATCGCATTTAAAAAGAGAATCCTTGTAATAGCTTCCTTTTACGTTATTAAAAACAACACTATCTCTACGTGTTGAATCACAATAAGAAAAGCCATAGGCAGTCCAATAATGCGAATCACGGAAAAGGATGTCCATCTGTCCACTGAACAAGGCGTTATCCACCATTTCGACCATATCCAAAGCAGATACTTTTTTGTTTTTAGTCAAGACTCGATCAAAGTCTTTGGCAATCGCTTCAAAATTTTCGACAAAATCAGGATTTGACAAATAATACCCTCCATACAAATAAGGGTATTCCTTTATCCAAGCTAGGTGTTTCTCTTGACTTTCGATATCAAGAGCACTGCTAAACGAAAAAAATTCTAGCAAGTCACGATTAGCAATTCGAATCGCTGTGTACAACGGAAATTTTTCCTTTTTCACAAGCGATTCTATCCTGTATTTTCGCAAGGATTGGATTAAATAAAATGTCGGATACATTTCCCACGCAATATCGACATAATCCACAAACGTTGCAGAATCACCATTAGGCAAAACGCAGGTATAAGAAACTTTTAAATACGAAGACTCGTAGTTTTGTTCTGCAACTTCAAACGACCAACCATCCTTTTTATACCATTGGCGAAATCCACCTATAGCGCGAGATTCCACAGAGCGAATCTTTTTCAGGGAATCATCAAGAACATCGACAGAAGCAGCAACCAAAACCATGGAAGAATCCAAATCTACACCTATGCGCAATTCTCGATTTTCCAAAGAATAAGGATCATTATCCGAAGGCACAACATATACAGTATCAACACTATCGCAGCCCACCAAAGATAAGACCATCACAAACAACAGAACAAACGAGCAAAGCAATTTCATCATATCAACCCCACACAGAATAATCTGTAACTCGATGACATTTTGTAGAAGTGCAGTCAATGTAACCGTCTTTAATGTTCCAGTTCACCTTGAAATCTTCGCCATTGATAACCAAGTTAAAGCTCAGTTTTTTGTAGACCGTGCAATCGCCATCCGTCGAATATTCGAAATCGCCGCCATCTGTAATGGAAAATTGGCTTTTATCAAAAGCACGGACATAACGATAGTCACGATCATGCACCACAATGCGACTCGTATTTTTGCAAGTAAAATTATCACACCCGTGAAGTTCTATGATAAGGCGAGATACTGTATCGGCTTCAACAAAATTATAATCACAGTCATTGTCAGGGGTACAAGCAAATAAATCAAAACGAAGAACAATTCCTTTAACACCTTTGTGGTCAGAGCTGTTATTATACCAATACATATCATACACAAATTTATTGTCATCATAGCCTTTCGAGGGTTTCGTTTTTTCGACCTCGGACGTCGACCACTTATTCTTGGCGGCATACTCATTTTTTAAGGAATCCATGAGTGCAATGGATGTTTCGGAAAAAGTATAGGCAACCAAATCTTCTTTTTCTTCATAGTCACCGCAATAAAAGCAACCGTTCAAAAGAAGCATTGCTCCAAGCAAAACAAAAAATGTAAAACGCATTTTCTCTTTCATACATGCTAATATACAAATTTACAACAAATTTTTCTCTTGACATTCACCATCCCCAGAACTATATTTTGGCACATGAATATCTTTGGACAGAACACCATCGCAGCGAAAGCGATTGCAGCAAGCCCGGCAGCAGCCCGAGCTATTATGGGGCTGTCCAGAGAAACCGAAATCTGAAAAGCATAACGCTAGAATCCAGATAAAAAGTTTCAAGGGCAGCCCCGCAAACGGCTGCCTTTTTTTGACCGCTCGTTCGTTACATCAAACGATAGAACCTCCGGGTTCTCACGAGCTACCCCCGCAAGGGGGGCCATGCCCACATAAGCAACAAGTTGCTAAGTGGTCAAAGGTCGCCATCACGGCACGCTCACGCCGTGCCGCTCTTGGCTCACGTTTTTTATACCCAAAACTTTAACCATAAAACAAGGAATCGAAAGTTCATACCTAATAATGCACTGGATCCTTCGCCCTTTACAGGGCTCAGGATGACGCAGGCAAAACAATACAGAATGAATATTATTCTATAATTACGCTGTAAAACAAGTGAATTTTCGATACCGCTATAGGAGTCTAAAATGCGTAGAAGATTGTTGAGCGAAGGTGCTAAGGAACTTTCTTACGAAATCCGCGAGATCGTGAAGAAGGCGAACCAGCTCAAGGCACTCGGCTTGCCAATCCATTGGGAAAATATCGGTGACCCGATTGAAAAGAAATGTCAAGTTCCCGACTGGATCAAGGACATTGTCGTGGACCTCGTCCGCACAAACCGCAGTTACGGCTACTGCCCCTCCAAAGGCATGCTCGAAACGCGCGAATTCTTGGTGAAAGAAAACAACAAGCTCGGCGGAGCTCAGATTAACGTCGATGACATCTTGTTCTTCAACGGCCTCGGTGACGCTATTGCCACCATCTACGGCCTTCTCTCGATGAACACACGCATCATCGGACCTGCACCGGCTTACTCCACCCACAGTTCCGCCGAAGCGGCTCATGCCCACACCTCCCCGATCACCTACCGCCTGCAACCGGAAAATCACTGGTACCCGGACCTCGAGGAACTCGAGAACAAGGTGAAGTACAACCCGAGCATCGCGGGCATTTTAATCTTGAACCCGGACAATCCGACCGGCATGGTCTACCCGCTTGACATTCTCCAGAAGATTGTCGACATTGCCAAGCGCTACGGCCTCTTCATCATCTGCGACGAAATCTACAACAAGATTACGTACAATGGCGCCCACGCCTACGCGCTCGCCGAATACATCGGCGATGTCCCGGGCATTGCGCTCAAGGGCATTTCCAAGGAATACCCGTGGCCGGGCGCTCGTTGCGGCTGGGCTGAATACTACAACCGCGACAAGGACGAACAGTTCGACGCCTTCTGCCGTGCCATCGACAACGCCAAGATGGTGGAAGTCTGCTCGACGACGCTCCCGCAGATGACAATCCCGCGCGTTCTCGGCGACAAGCGCTTCATGGAACACCGCAAGGCTTTGAACGAAAAGATCGGTCGCAGGAGCGCCATCATCAATGAAATTCTCTCCGACATTCCGGAGCTGTATTTCAACCCGACTTACGGCGCATTCTACAACACCATCATCTTCCGCGAAGGCACGCTCAACAACCACCAGACACTGAAGATCGACAATCCGATTATCAAGAAGAAAGTCGAAGAATGGTGCAGCAAGACGACGAATCTCGACTACCGCTTCGTGTATTACCTCTTGGGCGCAAAGGGCATCTGCGTTGTGCCGAGCACGAGCTTCTGCACGGACCTCAAGGGTTTCCGTGTAACACTGTTGGAAGAAGACGAAGACGAACTCCGCAGCGTGTTCACCACGATTCACGATGCAATCATCGAATACCTGCATAGTTAGTTGTTGGTCATTAGCCAATAGTCGTTGGTCAATAGTTATTAGTGACTGAAGTCCTGACACACAAAGTGTCAGGATTTTTGTTATAAATTCAAAAACAACGCTCTCATGCGACAAGATTTTTTTATGTTTATTGTATCATTACCAGGCATCGAGAGAACAACTTGAAAAAGACAATCTTCATTATTGCACTTTTCGTGGCAATTGCGATAACGGTCTGCATTCAAAAGCAGGGTGATGCAAAGTCTACAAAAAATGTCACGGTAATGATTTACAGCGAATATATCGATCCTGCATTGCTTGATGACTTCCGTAACAAGACTGGCTACAAAGTGGAGCTGGAACTTTACGAAGCTCAAGAAGAAATGATCGCAAAGCTTATAACAGCGGATTCCGGCAAATACGATGTCATCATTGCCTCGGATGTCGTTATCCAGCAAATGGTGCACCTTGGGCTAATATCTTCCATTGACACCAATAAGATTCCAAACCACGTGAACGTGGCACCGCAGTTTTTAAGGCAAGCATACGACCCGACAAACACCTACAGCCTCCCCTATCTTTGGGGCACTACAGGCATCCTCTACCGCGGAGGAAAATTCCACCCTGATAGCGTAAGCTACTCCCTGCTTTTTGATGCAAAAAACACCAAAGGTAATTTCAGCCTTTTAAACGAAAGCCGTTCCATGCTCAGTATGGCACTCCAGGCAGTCGGCTACGATGCCAACAGCATCAAGCAAGAAGAGCTCAACAAAGCAGTGGACTACATTTTGCAGGCGAAAAAAGACAAGCACTTCGCAGGCTTTGACGGTTCCGACATCGGAAAGGACAAAGTAATTGCCGATAGCAACTGGGCAGCCATCGTCTTCAGCGGAGAAGCCATGGATGCCATTGACACAGACTCCACGCTGCATTACGCCATTCCGACAGAAGGCAGCTTTATGTGGGTTGATGCCATGACGCTCAGCAGTAGGGCAAAAAATCCCGAGGGCGCATACGCCTTTATGAACTACATCCTCGATGCTAAAATCGGAGCCCAGCTCGCGAAGGCAATCAACTACGCCACGCCCAACAAGGCAAGCCTCGAAATCATGGATGACGACTTTAAGAACAACCGCGTTATCAACCCGAACAAGCAAGAGATAAACCGCATGGTATTCCTCACGGACTTGGGCGAAGCGGAAAAATACTTCGACGAAGCCTGGATGATCGTCAAGACAAAATAAGCAAAAAGCCTCGCTCTTCACAGATGGCGAGGCTTTTTAAATTTTGTGTTTAGCTTTAAATATTTATTGACTTAAATGTCTTCCGACTTCTTGATGGGAATCGGGAGGAACGGCGGTTCGAGTTCTAGGCAAATCGGGCAATGGTCCGAACCTTTGACATCACTCAGGATTTCGGAGCTCACCACATTCGGCATGAGAGCGGCATCAACAAAGCCGTAGTCCAAACGCCAACCGACATTGCGTTCGCGTGCGCCAAAGCGGTTCGACCACCAGGAATAAGCGTCACGGGTATCCGGATGCAACGTGCGGAACGTATCGACAAAGCCGTTTTCGACGTACTTGTCCATCCAGGCGCGTTCAATCGGCAAGAAGCCGCTCACGTTCTCGTTTTCCTTCGGGCGGGCAATATCGATTTCCTTGTGGCAGGTATTGTAGTCACCAACAGTCACCACATGCTTGCCATCGGCGAGCCATTGCTTGGAATTTTCAAGGAACGCATCGTAGAAGCGAAGCTTGTAGTCCAAGCGATCATCGCCCTGACCACCATTCGGGAAGTAAATGCAGTTGAGCACCCAGTCCGGGAACACAAGCTGGAGCACGCGGCCTTCTTCATCGAATTCCTCGATATCAAAACCGTAATTGACCGCATCCGGTTCAATCTTTGAATACACAGCCACACCACTGTAACCCTTCTTGCGCTTGCAGGCATTCCAGTAGGTATAATAGCCTTCACGGCTTGCGACTTCAGCAACCTGGCTTTTTTCGGCGCGGACTTCCTGAAGGCAAAGCACATCGGGATCGGTCGCAGTGAACCAATCTTCAAAGCCTTTTTTCAGTACGGAACGAATACCGTTGACGTTCCAGCTGTAGATCTTCATTTTGACCCCAATCTCAATTTCAACGCCAAAGATAGAATATTTTTTTAATCTCTAAAGGGTAAAAGGTTCCAATCGGCCTAAAAAGTTTATAAAACTTTACAAAAATTCAACTATATGAAGAAAAACACACCTATTTTTCACATTTCAAAAAAAATTTTCACAATTATATTTAATAATCTTATATTTGAGGACATGAAGAATAAGTTTTTGTTGCCATCTTGCATCCTTGCAGTTTCGTTCTTGGTTGGTTGCGCAGGTTCCTCTGCTCAAAACGGCGAAGACCTCGAAGTTCCGACCGACCTCCCCCCAATTTGCCGCGATATCGACTTTGTCGCTAACCCCGACATGCGTGAAATTTGCGGCGTGCGCAAGGCTAGCAGACACAACATTGCGTATAAGAACATTCCTCAGCAGCGTTACCTGATTAAGCCGTCCGAAACGTCTATCGTCAAGACGAACGGCAAGTTGGAGCTCCGTTTCCAGAACTCCCTCCCAATCGACCTTGATGGTCCGATTACAAACGAACTTGACTTTAGCCAGGAAAAGCGCCTCGAACGCGTCAAGAACACCTACGACTATTTCGAAATCACGCCTAAGGGTTCTGAACGCCTCCGCATTTTCAAGATGGGCATCCCGACCGACAGAGGCAACAAGTACGACTTCTGCTTCCGCATCCCAGAAAAGAAGGGCAACGACAGGACTCGTAGCAGGGCTATGGGTGTGAACATCGAACTCATGTCTTGCGCAGAATTCGATAGAATCGTTTCGAATCGATAAAAGCAAAACAAACTAGTTTTTTAGCAGCTCTTAGGAGCTGCTTTTTTTATAAAGATGTCCGCCCCTTGAGCTGGCTTGACAGTAAAGTGTCATTTTTTCGACTCTCTTTTTTGCTAAATTATCGGGCGGTAAAAAAGTGAACGAAAACAAGTACATACACAACGCCCTGCGGCAGATTCACGTCGATACGCCCTGCTCGCCCATTTCTGGATTCTCGATTTCCGGCCTTGCGACGTACATACAGATTCCAGAGCTCGATTTTTGCATTGACATGGGCGAATGCCCGCTCTCGGCGATTCCCCTGAACCACGTATTCCTGACACATGCGCACGGCGACCACGCGCGCTGCCTGATGCGTCACCACAGTTTGCGCAAGATGATGGGTGTCGAACGCGACAGCGTTTATTACATGCCCGACTGCGTGAGTGAAAATGCAAAGGCTTGGATTAAGGCTGAGGCTTTGTTCGAAGGCGTTGGCGAAGCGAAATTCCGCTACCCGGAAATTGAACCCGTTACCGCAGGCGAATTGCAATTTTTGAGATACCGCAAGGATCTCGCGCTCGAAGCGTTCGAAGTCAAGCATTCCATCCCGGCGATGGGCGGCACGCTCTACTTTTACAAGAAAAAGCTCAAGGACGAATTCCTCGGGAAAACGCCCACCGAAATCATCGAACTCCGCAAGAACGGTGTCGAAATCACGCGTGAAGTTTACGACCCGCTCGTGAGCTTTATGGGCGATTGCCTTGGCGAAAGCTTGCTCGACAACAGCCGCGTTTTCCAGTCGAAGGTGCTGATTACAGAATGCACGTTCCTCGACGATGGCGAAGAGGCGATGAGCAAAAAGAAAGGCCACAGCCACTTGAAAGATATTGTGCATGCGCTCAACGAGCTTGATGATGAAATCAAGTGCGAAAAAATCATCTTGAGCCATTTCTCGATGAAGTATTCCGAAAGGCACATCCGCGAGATACTAGACAAGGCGATTCCGGAGAAGTTTAAGGAAAGGATCATAGCGTTTATTTAACAGCGTCATCCTGAGCGAAGTCGAAAGATCCAGTAAAGTTTAATAGGAACAAAAACATGGCAGAAGAAATCAACAACGAAATTTTAGAAGAAGAAAAGGCTCCGAAGGAAGTCGTGATTCCGGAGTTTTATCGAGACTTGAGTCAGGACCCGCAAATGAAGGCGCTGTGGCATTACGTGTTCCGCACGAATGGCGACCGCAAGCCCATCAAGACGCCGGACGGAAAGCCGCACAAGCTCGACTTCACCTGGAAAGACATGTTCCCAAACGAAAACGGACACATCGAAGTCGAAATCGGAAGTGGCAAGGGCAACTTCATGACGGACTACGCCGAGAAGCATCCGGACTACTTTATCATGGGTAGCGAATGGGACTTCACGTGGGCAGCATTTGCACACGAACGCATGGAAAAGCGCGGTATCGTCGCTCAGGGCAATGCCGCCATGTTGCGCGGTGACGTTTTCTACTTCTTGCGTGACGCCGTGAAGGACAACACGGTCGACGCGTTCCACATGTACTTCCCGGACCCGTGGCCAAAGGAACGCCACCACAAGAACCGTTTGCTCCGCCCCGACTTTCTCGATGAAGTCGCCCGTTGTTTAAAGCCGGGCAAGCGCATTTTCTACTGGGGTACCGACCACAAGGAATACAACGAAATCGCTCTTGAAACATTCGATGCTTACCCGACTTGCAAGGTGCTCGTCCGCAATACGGCAGAACCCACCGAAGGCATCACGACCGGTTTCGAACGCAAGTACAAGAAAGAAGGCAGACCTATTTATAGAAGTATTATAGAGTTTGAAAAATAGGAATTAGTCAATGGTCATTAGTCAGTAGTCAATAGCAGCAACTAGCAACTAACAACTAATAACTAATGACTAATAACTAGAAATAATCATGTTAAAGCAACTCACAATAAACAGCTTTACACTCATTGCCGAAGCTAGCGTCCCGTTCCATGAAGGTTTTACTGCCATCACGGGTGAAACTGGCGCCGGCAAGTCCGTCTTGATGAAAGCGCTCCGCATGGTCTGCGGAGACAAGTCGCAAGCTTCGATGGTCCGCACAGGCGAAGAAAAAGCGGTCATCGAAGGAACATTCGACATTTCGAACGAACCCGAAGTCAAACAAATTCTTGCAAAGCTGGAACTCGACGATGACGATGAACTCATCATCCGCCGCGAGATTCTTGAAAACGGAAAGGGACGCGCCCGCGTGAACGGTTCCGTTGTAAGCCTCTCGGATTTGCAGGAGCTTGGCGAATCGCTTATCCAGATGCACGGACAGAGCGAACAGCTGTTATTGCGCGACATCCGCACGCATGCAAAGATGCTCGATGAATACGCGGGCAACAACGAACTGCTGATAAACTATTCAAAAAGCTACAACGCCTGGAACAACGTTCTCGCCGAAATTCAAAAGACCGAAGCTCACGCCAAAGAGCTCGCGCAGCAAAAGGACTTTTTGAAATTCCAGTACGATGAACTTTCAAAGGCGGCACTCCGCGATGGCGAAGAAGAAGAGCTTGAAGAAAAAGTCAACGTTGCAAGCAAGAGCGAGGCGGAACACAACCTGCTAAATGAAATTCAGGGATTAATCGGTTGCGACAACGGCATCTTGGAACAGGTCCAGAACCTTCAGTACAAGTTGCGCAGCCTTGCGCAAAAGATTCCGCATTACGAAGAAGACTTGAATGCCCTCGTCGAAGTGGCAGACCCGTTCGAAGGGATTTGCAAGGACTTGCAGAGGCTCCGCCCATCAAAGTCCATGAGCCCCGTCGAAATCGACCGAGCCAATTCTCGAATTGCAACGATTCAAAAACTCAAGCGCAAGTACCGCACCGATGTGGCAGGGCTTATTGCGCTCACCGAACAACGTAAGCAGGAACTCGACAGTCTCGAGAATCTCGATGCCGACCTCGACGAGCTCAAGCGCAAAGCAGAAGCACACAAAGCAGAGACCTACCGCCTTGCGGCAAGTCTTACCGAGAAGCGTAAAGAAGCGGCCCAGCGCTTTGACTCGGCCGTGCAAGAAATCTTGCACAGCCTCGGCATGCCGAAAGCCAAATTCTTTACGAGCATCACGGAGCAGGACCCGACACCAAACGGCGCAGACCGCATCGAATTCTTGCTCGCCCCGAACCCGGGCGAAGGCGAAAAGTCGCTGCAAAAGGCAGTCTCCGGCGGTGAACTCAGCCGTGTGCTGCTCGCCATCAAGAGCGTCATGGCAGAACTCGACAAGGTCCCGCTCCTGATTTTCGACGAAGTGGATTCCGGAATTTCTGGCGAAACGGGCAATAGCATTGGCGAAGCACTGCGCAATTTAGGCAAGCATCATCAGGTGCTCACCATCACCCACTTGCATCAAGTCGCAAGTCGAGCCCAAAATCAGCTCGCCGTGAGCAAGAAAGAGGTTGACGGAAGGACATTTACGTCCATTATTGACCTCGACAAGAACGGACGTATCGAAGAAATTGCTAGAATGTTAGGCGGGACATCCGAAACGGTCCGCACCCATGCAAAACAACTGTTGGAGAATAATTTATGACAGAACCAGAAAATACTTCTGATGTTCGTTTAAGGTCACGCATTTGGAGCATCATGCGTGCTCTCATCTTTGTCTGTGTCATAATCTTCATCTGGAAAGACTGGACCACGATGGCGTGCTCCTTTGTGGGCATCGCACTTATCATGGGATGGGTCAACTTGTTCCAGCTCAAGAGCCAAGAAATTGAAAAGCCCTATTACCGACTTTGGCTCAACACCATCGACGGATTTTTGCAGTTCATCGTGATGGCAAGCATTTTCTTCCGCGACTTGATCCAGAACGAAAGTGCCGAAAAAATTCTTGGCGTCGGTTGCGCCGTCTTGCTTGGACGACTGATAGCCCACACGCTATTTTCGCTCGGTGTTCTCCGCGAAGGGAAGCAACTCCCCCGCAAGCGCCGCTGGAGCAAACTTGCAAATCTTTCCGTGACAATCACGATGGGCGTATACTTGCTGAACTTGGAAAATTACCAACAAATTATGATGGTCATTTCCATTTTGCTCATCGCCGCCTCCACCGCCGCATACGCCTACTGGTACTACCGCGATCCGGCTCACCGCAAACCGCTTTCAATCGCAAGCCAGCTCACCATGAGCCGCATCGTGCTCACGCCGTTTTTCCTTTGGGTGTTCTTCTACGATAACGATCTGGATTACAGCAACAACAACATCGTCTTTAAAGTGCTTTCACTCGTGATGGTGCTCGGCTTCATGCTCACGGACTTCTTGGACGGCAAGCTCGCCCGCGCGATGGGCGAAGTCAGCACGCTCGGCAAATACCTTGACCCGTTCAGCGACAAGATTTCGAACATGACGATTTTCATGTGCTTTATCGCTACAGGCTATGCGCCCGTGTGGATGGTCGCTTTGATTTACTTCCGCGAATCTAGTGTGGAAACGCTCAGAACGCTCGCCGCAAGTGAAGGCCTCGTGATGCCCGCACGTCGCAGTGGCAAGTGGAAAACCGCATTGCAAGGCATCGGCATTGTCGCGATTCTTCTTGGCGCCATTGACCCGGTCCGCGCATTGATTCCAGGATTTGAAAGCATTTGGCACCAGTTCCCGATTGTCGTGATGGGCATCATAACCACCATAACAATCATCAGCGGAATTGATTATTTCTACGCGAGCAAGCACATTTTGAAAAAATTCGTCTAGTGCGAATTCGCTCACAAAATGCGAAAAAAGTATAAAAAAAGCTTACTATAGAAAATACTCTGCTATTCACACTTGCCAAACACATTAAATATTTCTATATATGGGACAACCTCGACGCGGGGTGGAGCAGTTGGTAGCTCGTCGGGCTCATAACCCGAAGGTCGCAGCGTTCAAGTCCTGCCCCCGCTACTAAAAAGACGCAGATTTCAATCTGCGTCTTTTTGTTTTGCGACGATTCCGAAAAACAAGCGGACATAGCAAACGTTGTTAAACTGTATGGACGAGGCAACGCTCAACCAATCACAATCATTTTCTCTCGTCCCTCGTCTTTGACGCCTTCGGCGTCTGGTGCTGCGCTTCGGTCATGCCGATGAGTAAACTCATCGTCGCGACACTCAACTTGCAACCTACTCGTCTAAAATAAATATATTTACAGCATGTCTCGCATTTCAGAACAAGAAGCTCTCGATTTATTTTTGAACGCACCGCTCGATGAACTTTGCGCACGCGCCAACGCCGAAAAAGAAGCGCGCCACGGGAAGTCCGTTTACTGGGTGAACAACCGCCAAATCAACTACACGAACGTTTGCGTGCTGCACTGCAAATTCTGCGCATTTAGCCGCATCAAAAAAGATAGCCCGACCGCTTACGACTGGAATTACGAAACCATCCGCGACAAGGCCGCCGAAGCGATCAGCAAAGGCGCCCGCGAATTGCACATTGTTGGCGGTCTCCATCCCGACCATCCGTTCGATTACTACATCGAGATGTTGCGCAAGCTCCGCAAGGAATTTCCATCCGCAAACTTAAAAGCTTTTACCGCCGTTGAAATTTGCCACTTCGCCAAAATTTCTGGCCAGACGCCCGAACAGATCATGGCAACGCTCAAGGACGCAGGCCTTGACGCCCTCCCCGGTGGCGGCGCCGAGATTTTAGTACAAAGTGTACGCGACAAGATTTGTCCGGGCAAGGAGACTGGCGAAGAATGGCTCGACGTCCATCGCGCCGCGCACAAGCTCGGCATTCCGACGAACGCGACAATGCTCTTTGGGCACATCGAAAAAATTGAAGACCGCATCGCGCACATGAAGATGCTCCGCGACCTGCAAGACGAAGCTCCGGGATTCTTCGCATTCATCCCGCTCGTGTACCATCCGGAACACAATGCGCTCCACCAGATTGTCCCAAACATCACAAGCGAAGAAGACATATTGCGCACGGTCGCTGTTTCTCGTTTGTTCTTGGACAACTTCCCGCACATCAAGGCCTACTGGATCCAGATGGGCATCGAGACTGCCATGAAGGCGCTCCACGCCGGCGCATCGGATTTGGACGGTACGATTATCGAAGAAAAAATCACGCATGCTGCTGGCGCCACGGTCCCCGTGGGCATGAGCCCAGAACGCATGCAAGATCTCATCAAACAAGAAGGCCTCGTTCCGGTGGAACGAGACGCCTTGTACGAAAGATTTTCTTAAAAAAGCAGGCGAAGCCTGTCACCCCGGACGCAGTTCTCTTTGACCACTTAATACTTTAGTATTGATGTGGTCATGATCCGCGAATGGGGACGGGGCCGCCATTTATACAATCACGCCGATTTCCTTGAGGTAGCGGCCGAGAGCATCCTGCCATGTGGGGAGCGGCTTAAACCCAGCTTCCACGAGCTTGCTCTTGTCCAAGCGGCTGTTGAACGGACGTGCGGCCTTAGAAAGTCCGTATTCCGCCGTCGTCACCGGCAACACCTTAGTCGGGAGCCCCGCCTGCTTGTAGATTTCCTTCGTGAATTCGTACCAGCTGATGAATCCGCCTTCGTTTGTGGCGTGATAGTAGCCGTACTTGTCCGTTTCAATCATATCGACGAGGAGACGGCTCAAGTCAAGCGTGTAAGTCGGCGTACCGATCTGGTCGTAAACGACGCGGACCGTATCGTGAGTCTCGCCCACCTTGAGCATCGTCTTGATGAAGTTCTTGCCATTGAGGCCGAACACCCAAGCAATGCGCACGATGAAATACTTTTCTAGAGTTCCGCTCACAGCAAGTTCGCCCTTGAGCTTGGATTCGCCATAGACGTTGAGCGGCTTGTAATCCTTGCAGTCCGGCTTCCACGGTGACGTACCCTGGCCATCAAACACGTAGTCCGTGCTGATGTAGACCATCTTTGCATCAATTTCTTTAGCAACGCGAGCGATGTTTTCCGTACCTTCGGCGTTAATAGCAAAGACCTTTGCCTTCTTGTCTTCGTCTTCAGCAAGGTCCACCGCCGTCCAGGCGGCGCAATGCACAATCACGTCCGGTTTAACGCTCTTGATCGTTTCTGCAACTGCAGATGCATTCGTAATATCCATCGGAACATAAGGCATCGTGGTCACAGCACTTCCATCGGCCACACCGGAATAAACCGGAGCGATATCGCTACCGACACCTTCGTAGCCACGCTTTGCAAGTTCATTCATCACATCGTGACCCAGCTGGCCACCGACACCAGTTACCAAAACTTTCATAATAAAACCTCTTGCCGGAATATAGCAAATAACAAAGATTAGTTACTAGCTACTAGTTATTAGTTACTAGAGATTTTCGATATGAAATTCTAGTAACTAAAAACTCTTAACTAACAGCGGTTATTAAATGGTAAATTTCTATCTTTGGGCACGATGTTTGAAGCGTTAAATTTCCATTTTTCGGCATACGACTGGCTGCTCGTCTTTATGGTCACCGCTCTCGGCACCTTGAGCGCTTACCTCAAGGACCCGCAACTCAAAGCGGTCACAGCAACAATCCCCATCCCCTGCGGTTTTGCCTACATCGCCGTCGGACTCCCGATGGGCACCGAAAATGCTGTTTCGGGTTTCATGTGCATGTTATACGTACACATCGTTCGCATTCTCCATTACAAAGTAAAAGTTCCTATTGTACCGTCGATTATCGCCGGGCTAGCCTTCTTTGTCGCGCTCGGAACATTTTTGCACGCCCGCATCCCGGAAGGCGAAGCATACTTTATCGGCGCTTGCGTTTTTGACTTTGTCATCGGCGTGATATTCTTCCAGAAACAAAAATACAAAGCCGGCGTGCGCTACAAGACCCCGCTCCCGGTTTACATCAAGGCGCCCGCCATCGCAGGCGTTGTTTCCGGACTCATGTTCATCAAGCGCCTAATGGGCGGTTTTTGCACCAGCTTCCCGATGATGAATTCCATCGTAAGCTACGAGAGCCGTTACTCGCTAGGCGATCAATGCAGACAGCTCCCGCTCTTCCTCATCGCAGGGCCATTCATGTTCGCAACCATGCGCTACATAGAAATCGGTTTCGGGCTCAACCACTGGATTGTGCTCCTCATCGGTTACATCGTTTTTGCACTGATTTACTGGCCGCTCAACAAAGAGCTCAAGCGCCGCAACGAAATCAACTACAATTCCGACAAACACGTTGAAACAAAAACATAAAAAACACGTTTTTTTGCGTTAAACGCCCCCTCAAAAACAGCCCTATGCATATAAATCTTCATTTTTTCAGGTTTTATATGCATTTTTCCACAATTCTAGTACAAATTAACCATACAATTATCCAAACAGGTAGTTTTCCATGCATATAAAAACTCCCCAATAAGCCTTTTTATATGCACCATGCACTACAGTAAGTAATTAATTTATTCATAAAATACATATAAAAAGCATCATTTTGACCTTTTTATATGCACGTTCCGCCATTTTAAGCGCTTTTTAAGCGCTTTTTCAAACGCATTTTCACCCCAAATCATCCAAAAACAGCTTTTTAAAGGTTTTTAGGAAAAATTTACTTGAAGAAACCTTTCAACATAAATAGATTTAGAGGGATAAAAACAAGGAATTTCACGCAATGCATAAAATTTCCCGTATTTCTTTAGCTTTTACCGGCGCAATCCTCTCCGCCTCGCTCTTGGCAGCCTGCGGCGACGACTCCGCCACAGCCCCAATCGGCACGGCCATCAACCAGAGTTCCAGCAGCCAGGTACAGCAGGAACAGCTTTCTAGCTCTTCTACAGATCAGCTCCCGGCAAGCTCTGCCGACGCAATCGAGAGCTCCGCCACAGCTCCAATCGGAGAATCCAGTTCTTCCGTAGAAGTTCCGCCGACTCAGTCTAGTTCCTCGGCAGGAACCGCCCAACTCGATCCGAGTTGCGTTGAAACTCCTGTTATCGACATTCCCCTTGACACCAACGGACTTGCCGACATTGCCGATGCATTCAAAAGCGTCCGCTGCAACGAAAAGGCAGTGTTCATCATCCGCCACGGTGAACGCGACGATGGCCAGACCGGTCGCGAAACACCCCTCACCTATTGGGAAAACGAACCAGACTCATCCAACGGTCAGCCGTCTGACGGCGTAAGGCAAGCCCGAGCAGTCGGTAAAAAGCTCATCAGCGCCGAAGAATTTGTGTACTCACACACGAACTACGTCCGCACAGAACAGACCTGCTACAACATCAATCTTGGCCGCGGGCAGCAGACGTTCACGCACGACACAACCAGCCTTTATTCCATCAGCTGGTACAAGAAAGATAAAGAACGTTACAGTTTCTACGAAGACTCCACAACAAACGTTCGTCTCGTAATTTCGGGCTGGGCATACGACAATCTCTATGCCGACGCCTTCTACGACCTCAAGGAAAAATCCGAAGAAATCATCAAGAAAGACATCGCCCCGAGCTACGCCTCCATGAACAAGTACCGAGTCATCTGCACCCATGACGACTTTGTGCTCCCATTCAGCGTATTCGTCTCTAACGGTGCCGTAAATTACAAATACCATGTCACGAGCCACTGGCCGTACTTCCTTACCGGAGTTGCCGTCATAATCAACAACAAGGACCAGATCAGATACGTTCCGTTCAGAGGTCTTGGTATCGGCGTGGAATAACAACCGCTCCCCAAGCGCCGCATTTACCATTTTTTAACAAGAATCCCCGAAAATCTACTGATTTCGGGGAATTTTTATTTGATAAAGAATTCTATTACTTCGATTTTGCCTACTTGGAATTATTCGAAAGACCTAAAGATGCCCGAATTTTATCCATCGAAGCACCATTCTTCAACATTCGCTCAACCTTGTCAATCACCTTTTCCTCGATTTTCTTGACGAAATCAGGGTTGTCTTCTGCAAACGCCAACTGTTGAGCATATCTGTCCCATTTCAAGTGCATAATATACCTGTACCTTTTGAGTTCTTTTTTATTAAATCTAGCTAGTTTGGCAAACGGAAGCAAGCCCTCGAACTTTTCCGTTTTCAGGGCGGGAGGAAGCTCCTTGAGGCGGTCCAAATAGCGGAAAATGAACATCCACTTGGCTACCTCCGAATCACTTTTGCGGATCAGCCTCGCAACCTTCGGAAGTTCTATAATCGTAAAATCGGCACAATCATCAGACTTGAATAAAACACCAAACGCTTCAAAAAATTCGTTTCCCGCTGAATCTGCACCTCTATTTCAATAAAATTACCATGTTCATCGCGGCAATGCAAATCAAGAATTGAAAATTTGGAAACCTTGCTACCGGACTCGTTCAACTCTAGTTGTTGCGAAGCTACCTCCTTGATTTTTTGCGGAATTTGTCCCTCAAGAATATCGTTTAGCAAGTTCAGCAAATTGCGTTTTCCGCGATGCGTATCCGGAGAAAACGCCTTCTTGAAAGTCTTGTCGTAGAGAAGGCTTGCATAAGGTCCAAATTCACCTTCCTTGGCAAAATACTGAGAAAGATCACCTTTTTCGGCATTATACGAGGCAACATCTTCGAGCAATGACGAGGGAGCCGAGTACGGCTGAGCAATCCAAACTAGCGGTTTATTTCCATGGAAAAAACGCCCGAGTCCAAGCTTTTCAAGAATCGGGTCTGCACATTTTTTATTTTGAACGTCCATTTGATCCCCTGTTTACGTGAAGCGGAGCGTTTTGAACACGCCCCTACTACATTAACACGCTATTTTGAGGAAAAAATTTCGGAAATTTTTCGATTTTGCGTAAAATGATTAAAACACAGAATGGTTTTCAAAACATTTCATGACCAACTCCAGCCCAAAATGTTCTCAAAAATTTTCTCAAATTAAGGTTTATATAAGAACCGCTTTTTCAAATATTTATATATATTAGCTATAGTTATAAGGGTTTTAATTGTTCTCAAAATTCCAACGGAGACGATATGTTTGGTAAAATTTCATTGATCGGCATCGCCACTTTGGCAGCTCTTGCCACGACCGCTAACGCCGAAAAGTACGAATGGGGCAACGTCCGCTTTGACGGCGGTGGATTCGTTTCTGCCGTGATGTTCCACCCCAAGGCCGAGAATTTGCTTTACGCCCGCACCGACGTGGGTGGCATTTACCGCTTTGACTTTGAAAACAAAACCTGGATTCCGCTGATGGACTTCATCTCGGAAAACGACAAGGGCCTTTACGGTACCGAAGCTTTCGCTCTCGACCCGAACGACCCCAAGCGCATTTACGTTCTTGCGGGTACTGGCTATTTTAGCAAGGGCCGCACGGCTGTGCTCCGCAGTGAAGACTTCGGCGCCACCTGGGACACTAGCTATGTGGAAATGCTCGCCCACGGTAACGGCATGGGCCGCCAGACCGGCGAAAAGCTCGCCGTGGACCCCAACAAGGGAAACATCATTTTCTGCGGCAGCCGTACCAAAGGCCTTTACAAAAGTACTGACTACGGTAAAACTTGGACAAGCGCCTACAAGGTCGCGCTCTCGACCGCCACAGAATCCAGCCTGAACGGCGTGAACGGCATCAGCTTCGTGATGTTCGACGAATCGCAGGGCAAGAACGCCGACGGTTCCACCAAGACCATCTACATCGGCATTTCCGAAACCAAGGATAATTTGCAAGTAAGCCACGACGGCGGCGCTACCTGGGAAGTTGTCAAAGGCGTTCCCACTGGACTCATGCCGCACCGTGCAAAGATTGTCGACGGCGACATGTACGTGACATTTGCTGACGGCCCCGGTCCGTATAACATCGCAAGTGGTGGTTTTTACAAGTACAATATCGCTGGAGGCACGTGGACCGACCTTACCCCGAGCGATTCCGTGGAACACGAAGGCAGCACCACCAAGAGCTACGAAAAGGACAAGAGCTCTTACGGCGGCGTCGCCATTGACCCCAAGGACAAGAACCACATTGTGATTTCGACATTGGGCAAGTACACCGGCCGCCACGTGACCAAAGACGAAAAGGAAAACTACGGCGACCGCATCTATGCCACCACAGACGGCGGCAAGACTTGGAATCACGGCCAGCACTACAACGACATCCCGAACATCGACGCGAACGGCACCGACTGGATCCCGGGCAACGCCATCCACTGGGCGGGTTCTCTTGAAATCAACCCGTTCAACAACAAGCAGGCCTGGGTCACTAGCGGTAATGGCATCTTCATGACCGAAGACGTCTCCGCAAAGGTTCCCCTTTGGAAGTTTATGTCCAAGGGTATCGAAGAGACTGTGCCCCTCGACATCGTGAGCATTCCGGGAGGCCCGCTGGTCACCGCCATCGGTGACTACGACGGCGCCGTCTATACGGACATCAAGCAGAGCGCCCAGCGCCACAAGCCGACCATCGGCACGACCGAAAGCATGGGTTACGCTCCGCTCACCGGAAGTTTGGTGCGCACAGGCGTGATTACCGTTTACGGCAAGTACGATTCGCAGAACTTCAACGTGATGTACCGCAGCGATGACATGGGCAAGACCTGGGATAGCGTAAAGACCACACTCAAGGGCCCGAAGGGCTTGGTGGTACTTTCTGCTGACGGCAAAATCATGCTGCACCGTCCCGACCAGGGCGCAACAGTCTATCGTTCCGACGACAATGGCGCCTCTTGGACCGCTGTTGAAACCGGAACGCAGACAAACTATTCCCGCATCGTCGCAGACCCGGTGGATCCTAAAACGTTCTATGTGATGGGCGGCATGGGTTCGCTTTACAGATCTACCGACGGCGGCAAGACTTTTGCAGAAGCTGAAGCCCGTTTGCAGAACGAACAGGCTAGCGAATACTACAACGGTGGCGGCCTCATCCGCACCGTTCCCAAGAGAGAAGGACATCTGTGGGTTCCGATGGACCAGGCTCAAGTCTGGCAGCCGAAAGGCTTCACGGAATACGGCCTCGCCTACACGGAAGACGGTGGCAAGTCCTGGAACCGTTGCGAAGGCGCTTCAACCGCAATTGCCGTGGGTATCGGCAAAGCTAAGGAAGGAGCCGACTACGAGACCATCTTTATCTGGGGAGCCGCAAAGTCTGGCGATCCGATTGGCATCTACCGTAGCACCGATAAATGCAAGACTTTTGAACGCATAAACGATGACAAGCACCAGTTCGGCGGTCCGGGCAACGGGAACTTCGTTCAAGGCGACATGAACACCTTCGGCGTTGTGTACATGAGCACTGTGGGTCGTGGCACAATCGTGGGCGCTCCGGAAGGCACTGAATTTGTCGAAGTTCCGCCCACCGGCCTCAACAAGGTAGCACTCAACATTGGCAAGGCAACACTCACGCAGCAGAATAGAACTTTGCAGGTGAATGTTCCGAGCGAAAGCAAGCTTGAAGTTATCGCGCTGAACGGCAAGACGCTCCTCACTGCAGACGTGAACGGCAACAGAAGCGTAAGCCTCAAAAAGCTCCCGAGCGGCAAGTACATCGCAAAGGTTGTCGGTGCTAACGGCAAGTTGCTTTTAAAAAAAGCGATTGCGATTAAATAAAACGCATTAAAGGAGATGCCCGCTTACTTCGACTGCGCTCAGCACAGGCTCCAGCGGGCATGACAACAACAAAAGTTTCAATAATCATCAATCCCACACTTAAAAAGGCTAGAGTCCAAAGCGAACGCTTGCAAACTCTGGCCTTTCTTTTTTGCTATGTTATAAAGGAAATGCCCGCTTACTTCGACTGCGCTCAGCACAGGCTCCAGCGGGCATGACAAAGAATTTAATGTTTGGCAATTTTCGATGCAAGAACTGACGTTTAAAATCATTGCGCGTATCAAAAGCGATTTTCGCGAGAAGTTCGGCATCCCGCGACAGAGCGGGCTTGTGCAGAACTTGTGTTCCACGATACGCTTTGAGCCGGAATTTCGCAATGCTGATGCACTCCGGGGTATCGAGGGCTTTAGCCACTTGTGGATCATGTGGATTTTTTCGGAGAATATCCGCAGCACGTGGAGCCCGACAGTGCGCCCGCCTAAACTCGGCGGGAACAAGCGCCTTGGCGTTTTCGCCACACGTTCGAGTTTTCGCCCGAATCCGGTTGCACTTTCTTGCGTGAAAATTGAAAGCATCAACCTCGACACGCCCGAAGGTCCGGAAATAGTCGTTAGCGGCGCAGACCTCATGGATGGCACCCCAATTGTAGACATCAAGCCGTACCTTCCCTACACGGACGCACACCCCGAAGCCATTGGCGGTTTTGCAGATGCCGTGAAGCAGAACAAAGTTCACGTCAAGAATCCCGAAGCGCTCGCAAAGCTAAGTGCAGACAAACGTACCGCACTTATCGAAGTCTTGGAACAGGACCCGCGCCCCGCTTACCAGAACGATCCCGAGCGCGTTTATGGATTCAACTTTGCCGAATTTGAAGTCAAGTTCAAAGTCATCGGCAACGAACTGGAAATTGTGAGTATAGTGTAAAAGGAGATTCCGACGCATTGGCCGGGATGACAACGCAATAAAGAAAGAGCCCCGTGAAAATCACGGAGCCCTTAGCATTGAGGAGAACTTATTATTGTAAATTCACGCGCTGCACAATGTATGATGACGAAGTCATCACACTCATCATATAAACGCCCGCAGGTACTTTTCGCTTAGAGATCAAAACATTACTCAATCCCGAGCTCAATAAGCGACTTACACTAGCCACCTCCGTACCGAGCACAGAATAAAGGCGAATATTCACAAAGCCCGCTTTCGATAGAGATAGAGGCACTTGTACAAAATCACCTGCAAACGCAACACGACCAACAGACACAGAATACATTGCATTCGGGATGACGATTCCGCCTACAGTCGAGTTTGAAGAAGCAACAACACTCGACGAACTTTCCGCCACAGACGAACTCGATTCTGACGAGCTCGATTCCACAGAAGAACTCGACGGAGCTTCGCTACTGCTAGACGCAGCCGCAACAGGCTTGATTTTATCGCCCAGAACCTCAATCATCTTTTCAGCATAGCGCTTGCCAAAGTCACGGTATTCCTGCGATGTAAAATGCACATTCTGCCCATCGCCAAGCGCCTGGTTAAAGCCTTCAGATGAAATCACATAAAAGTTTTTTGACTGCTGCGGGAGCTTTGCAATGTTATTGTTCGCCCCCCTGCTAGAGCCGCTGCGCAACACTTCGCCAGCAAGGAACGGCACATCATTGCCAAGACCCAAATCCTTAATAATGTTATCGTAAACCTTTTTGACCTTGGAGGGCCACTGGCCATCACCCGCATCCGTTTCGCCTTGGTGGAAGATGATACCCTTGATGACGCCATCTTCCTGCGCTTTCTTTGCCATCTCAATCAGGCGCTCGTAAGGCTTTCCGCCATAGGCTTCGACTCTCTGCTTAAACCAGCCCGCCTGCTGATTCATATAGCTCTGGCTAACCGGTGAATCAAATAACTGGATACTACAACCGGCCACGGCCACATCTACGATACCGACCCGAATCTGGGAGTCCGTTTTTTCAACCATCGTGCGGCCAAAATAGTCTGCCGGTCCAAGTTTACTGCTGCAACTCGCCAGCGGCGGAACGGCATCGGACCATTTGCCCAATTTTTTGCCGCAGTTAGTCTCGTTCGTGGTCCAAAGCACCTGGAAACGTTTATCGACCGTTTTATCCTGGCTTTCGATATTGGCCTGCCCTTCCATATTGGATTGGCCAAACGCAAGATAAATGTGGAAATTTGGGTCTGGAGCTGCATTTGCCGAAACAGCAAAACCCAAACCGAAAAACAAGCTCACGAAACGCAAGACTTTCATCTAACACTCCTTGAGGCGCAAAAAAGCCTCCCAACAACACCCCTTAATATATTTTCAATTCACAAGTGAATGTTAAATCTTTGGAAAATCGCGTTGTAGGGTTCTGCAACATTGAATTTTTTATATATATTCCCACTAAAAAGAGGATTTTATGACAATCAAAATTTTGGCAACCCTTGCTACAGCCGCCATGCTCGTCGCTTGCGGCGATGATTCGACAACCACCCCTCCGTCCAAAGCACAGCAGTGCTCCGCAGGACTTTCTGCAGATTGCCTTATGGGCACCTGGAGCATCAACGGACCGACCATCACAAGAGCCGTTGGAGAAGACGTCGTGCACATCATCGACCCGAGCCACGACTTAACCGCAAGCCCGGCAACGCTCAAGTTCTATGTCGATGCCAAGAACGTCAATAAATTCGAATTTGTCAACTCCAGTTTGAGCAAGGCCGATTGCATCACCGGCACCGGAAAGACCTACGGCGACTGGAGCATCGCAGGCACATCGCTCACGCTCGTTGCAAAAATCGGCAACGAATGCATGGAAAAGAGCTCCATTACGGTCACCCCATCCATTGTTGTCAGTGGCAATGACGTTACTTTAACGCTCCCGTCCATTTTCTTCATGGAACCGGAAATGAAGCAGGCCGACGCTGTTGACAAGCAGGGCACTTCCGAAATCTACAAGTTCGAAACGGCCAACTAAATACGCCAGCGGTTGCGTTCGTATTCTCGCAACTGCTCTAAAGCGGCCGACAAATTTTGTTCAAAGCGCGAGTCCTTGTGGCTCGCCTTTTTTGTTGTTTGCTCAGTCGTTCGCATAGTATTTAAAGCCTGTTCCACTCGCTTGGCAAAAACGGAAACCGTCTCGCCAGGAGCTCGATTGAAGCCGAAGCGTGCAAGGCGCTTTTCGGCATCAGCAAGGAGCGCAATCCATTGGGTCGCATATTTCGAGACTTTTTGTTGAGTTAATTGGCGACGATGTCTACGGAACTTAAGTAACGCAAAAACAAAGAGCAAAACAACAAGTACAACGTAAAGCACGGGGCTAGAAACGACACGTTCCGAAGCGGTTTGCCAGCTATCCACAATACGGCGCCACTCACCATCCTTGAGCAAATGCATCACGTAAGAGAAACGCCCCTTCACGCCTTCAAGCTTTATTGAAAGCCAAGAGGTTTTTCCAAAAGTCATTTCGGTCAATGGTGGCGTCGGGTCAAAAATATACCACTTACGGTCTATATAAACTTCGACCCAGGCATGGCTATGACGACGGCGGAATGTTGCGTACGGACGACCCGCAACATGTTCGGGATGAGCAAAGCCAGTCACGTAGCGAGCGGGAATTCCCTGATAGCGCAAAAGGAGTGTCGCAAGCGTTGCGTAGTACTCGCAATAGCCTTCTTTATTTTTCCAAAAAATAGCTATGGGGTCAGTTTTTGAATTTGCAGTCCTACCGGGAACGATGTACGAGTATTTGAAATTATGGATAAAATAGGATTCTATAGTCTTTAGATTCTGAACCGCAAATTGCGAGGGGTCAAGAGTTCTGTTTGCGAGATTCGACGAATCTGTATCGAGATGCGCGGCCGGGAGAGACATTGCTGCGGCTATTGTATCCAAGAGCGCGTTTTCTTTGCTCGGGATTTGCAAAAAAGCGGATAGATGTTCTAACGCAGTCGAAGATGTTTTTGAAGAGTCAACCGAAGATGATGCCGAGGAATCCGCTGATAAATGCGCCGTAATCGCAAGTGTTTCCGCAGAATCCGGCACGTAATAATACCAGTCGCTACGAGTTCCATTCGCGCCCGCAAAAATGTTCGTCGAATAGTAATCTAGGGAGTCTGCATTTTTGCATGCCACGCCCACAACATTCGCAGGTGCAAACATAAAACCAAAATTGTTGAGTGTCGCTTGCACCCAAACGTCCTTGACGTTTGGCGCTGCCGCCGCGGAATCTTCCGATTCAAAGACTGCATAATCCACTCGATAACGCGATGGATAAAGTTTCTTTTCGGCCTTCGTCGGGAGCTTCCAAATGCCAGCCACATACTTTTCATAGGCGGCAGCACGCAGATACGTGGGTGCAAGCGTATCCCAAACTCGGAGGACAATTTCGCTATTGTACTTGGAATTGTAATTACTAGAGAAGGAGCCCAATGCAGCCACGGGATCAAATCCCATCACGCGATTTTTCACATAATACTCTTCGGCCCAGCGACCACTGTAATAGCGATTACTCTTCCAATATTTAAAACCGAGATACGACGAGCCGCACAGACTCGCATAAAGTAAAACGAAAAGCAGCCGCTTGTAAAGAGCAACGTGCGGACGGCCAAACGCATATACCGCAAGCAATAGCGCCACAACAGCACTGATGACACTTGCACGAGGCGCTTGGAATAGCCCCATGAAAAGTGCGGCAACGCCATTGAACACGACAAAGACTTCGTAGCCGCCATTTCCGAGACTTCTTTTTTGCAGCCACGCCAAATAAAGTAAGTACCAAGCCGGAATAAAGACCAAGTACGGCGAGACGCCCATTTCAACGCTCGGCGTGAGCACCCACCACAACGCACATGGGACAATCGCACCGTATGCGAAAATTTTTTTGTAACGCGGGATTTTTCTCTGGTTCGTCGCAGACTTTGAAAGCAAATATTGTTTGACGTGAATCGCGATAAACAAGGCTGCAAAAACAAAGCCAAGAATTTCAAGTCCACTTGAAACGCCCAAATTGATGGAGACAATACAGAAGAAAATCGTCTTGCAAATTTCACGGAAGTTCATCATAAACTTACCTCCGCTTCGCGAGAATTTCCAAGTGGACGCTCGGAATGCGCTCGTTCATTACGTAAACGTTCAAGAAAAGTTTTTTCGAGACGCGCCGCGTTCACAGACAAAATATCGTCAGAAATTGCGGTCTTCGACTCATTTGTCAACTTGGAATGCGCATCTAAAATCACCTGCTTATGCACAAGCGGATCTTCAGTCGCGGAAAGCCCCATGCGGAGCACAGGGCCAAGCGGGCGTGCCGCCGGCGACCAAAGTTTTGGCGCACTTGTCGCACTTCGAGAATTTACAGTATTTCGAGATGCACGCGGACCTTTCGAAGTGCGCGCCTCTAGCCAAGATGATGCCGGGATTCGCGCAAGCGCTTCCAAGAAGCTCACGCCACCATCGCCCTCTACAAGCGCAATTTCGTCATCGCCAATGAAGAATCGCCCAAGCGCCTTGCGCTCCAAAAGCCACAAGCCTACGCCAGCCGCCAAGCGAATCAGCATTTCAACAGCCGATTTTTCGCGCAAACTACGTGCCGTCACATCCAGCACAAGAATCGCACCAGCACCGCGTTCCGTCTCAAATTCTTTCGTGAATGGCTTTCCGTAACGTGCAAAAGCCTTGTGATGCAAATCGCGCAAGGAATCGCCCTCGCGGTATTCACGCACACCCACAAAATCCATCCCCCGCGTAAGACTCGGCATCAAAAGCGGAGCGAACACAACGCCGCTTGCACCCGATGTCAAAAACGGAAATGCGCTCACCCGCAACGGTCGCGGGAACACAAGCAATTCCGCTTTCCCGACATTTGCCGCATAACGCAAAGCGCCATTGATTTCCGGGTTGATTACAGAAACTTTTGGGATTTCAAATGCACCGCGCTTTTTCGTCTGAATTTTGCAAGTGAGTTTCGCCGTTTCGCCCGCAGCAATCGCAACAAGTGCGGACTCTTCGCACTTGAGCGATGGATCCATACGGAAACATCCAAGCGAAACCGCATTTAGCTTATCTATAGCATGAACTTGTAAGCTAACTGTCGCGATTTCCCCTTCATAGACATTTCGTACAGCGATGTCGCCCGCCTTAAACTTGCTCTTGCGTGCGGTCATGAAGAGGCATGGTACAAGCGCCAAAAAATACATGAAATCCAAGCCGCAAAACACCCACGCCGCCCAGAATCCAGGCACCGCTCCCGCAAACATCGAGAACAGCATCAGCGCTGCCGCCGCATGCCCCACCTGCGTAAAGCCTTCTTGCCAAATGTAGTACAAACGCATCAAGAGTCCCTTGCGCTTGGGACTCCGAGGAATTGCGTTTATAAAGAAATGGAAAAGGGACATGGGGGATTAGTTGGCAGAACTTAAAGCTTAGAACTTAGTAGGAAGTTAGAAGTGGGAAGTAGAGGTTCATGTAAAAAGAACGTCATCCTGAAGCCTGTAGGGCTGATATAGAATTGTTGGTAATTTATTACCCTACAATTCTTAGGTTCGAAGGAGCAGGATCCAGTGAAGTTTTTACTTCGGAATCTTCACCTGTTTCAGGATGCCTTCGAGAATTTGTCTGGAAGCACCGGGCGTATTGGAATCCTTGGCGAACACGCGATGTTCCATCACCGGGAAGAACACGTGCTGGATGTCATCAGGATTCACGAAATCACGGCCCGCGACATACGCGCAAGCTTGCGCCATCTTGATGAGGTTGATACCTGCACGCGGGCTTGCCGCCAAGCGCACCGCCGGATTCGTACGCGTCGCCTGTACCAGCGAAACCACGTACATTTCAAGAGATTCATCAATGTGAATTTTGCGGACATCGTTCCGCACCGCAATAATTTCATCAGGAGTCGTCACTGCCGTAAGCGTATCGAGCGGACGCCCGTCACGATGCGCACGCAAAATGTTCAGTTCCGTCTCCGCCGTCGGATACCCAAGCGACAAGCGCACCAAGAATCGGTCCATCTGCGCTTCGGGGAGCGGGAACACGCCATGGAATTCCACAGGGTTTTCTGTCGCAAGCACCATGAAAAGCTTCGGGAGCG
The DNA here is from genome assembly GCA_902791475.1 of Fibrobacter succinogenes. Classification (GTDB taxonomy): domain Bacteria; phylum Fibrobacterota; class Fibrobacteria; order Fibrobacterales; family Fibrobacteraceae; genus Fibrobacter; species Fibrobacter succinogenes_J. Next base: position 59,150 of record CADAWC010000006.1, on the reverse strand, counting down.
CATGGCGTTCACCTTCCAGCGAAACCTGGCGTTCTTCCATCGCTTCCAAAAGCGCACTTTGCGTTCGCGGGGACGCGCGGTTGATTTCATCCGCCAACAGCACTTGCGTAAACACAGGTCCCTTGCGAATTTCGAACTCACCCGTATTCGCCTTAAACACGGCACCGCCCGTCACATCGGCGGGCAACAAGTCCGGCGTAAACTGGATGCGCGCAAAGTCCGCCCCGATAGCCGCCGCAAGCGCTTTCGCAATCGTCGTCTTGCCCGTTCCCGGCACATCCTCGATGAGCACATGACCATCGGCCAAAAGCGCCATCACAAGCATTTCCACCTGGTCCTGCTTACCAAGCAGAACACTATTCAAAGCATGAATTAAATCTTTAACCATGCTTATAATATATGTTTTAGAAGAAAGACGAGAGAAGAAAGACGAGAGAAAATACTAAAAAAGCAGTCTTCGCCAGATTTGCCTTAGCACGCGCATACCGTAAGTAATCACATTAAGGTTCGATCTTTCATCGGCGTAACGCGTCGGAATCGGAAGTTCTGCTATGGCAAAATGGCGAGCATCGGCAATGGAAATCAGTTCCAAGTCAATATCAAATGACGGGCTCAAACGGTTCAAATTGACCGTTTTCAAGAAGCGTGAGGAATAAACGATAAAACCGCTATGGCGGTCCGTCAGCTTTACGCGGAACGCCCTATTTTCAAGCGCCGTAAGGAATGCCCCGCCGAGTCGCTTGTAAAAAGGCATGCCGCCGCGTTTTGCCTCCCCCGCAACCGCATGGCGCGAGCCCTGCAACAAGTCGAGATTGCAGTTTTCCATTTCATCAAAGAACTCGCCCAACTTTTCAGCAGGGTATTGCCCGTCTCCGTGCAAACAAGCGACAAATGCCGCACCAGAAGCTATTCCTTCCGCAAGGCCCTTTTTGACAACGGCACCGTAGCCGCTATTTTGTTCAAACTTAAAATATTCAAAACGCGATTTGAGGCCGCATGCATTTCCCGCACTTTCCGCATTTTCCGCGTAATTCGACATAAAGCGTTCATACGCTTGAGCCGTTCCATCACGCGAGCCATCGTCAATCACAAGCACGTGTGCACGCGACAAAACAGATTCATCAATTTTGGAGAGGACATCACCAAGCGTATTCTCTACGTTGTACGCAGGAACGAAAATAAAGTAGTCGCTAGCCATTAGAATAATGTCCAACAAACCATTCGAGCGATTCGCGCAGAACGACGTCAATCGGAGTTTTAGCCTTAAAGCCCAGCAAACGTTCCGCCTTTTCGACAGACGGCAAACGGCGCATGGAATCTTCGTAACCTTCGCCGTAATATTCTACGCCAGAAACTTCTTCCGGTTCAGGAATTGTATCAACACTTACGCCCTTGATTTCGGCAAAAATCTTGCGCATTTTATTGGCGAGTTCCGCAATCGTAAGTTCGTTTTCCGGATTCCCGATGTTAAACGCCTGTGACAGCGGCGATTTTTCCGCGGCATTTTCTGTTGCACTTGTCGAGAGTTCCGCTTCAAACAGCGCGAACATAAAATCGACCGCATCAAATACACTCGTGAAACTGCGCTTTGCAACACCGCCATTCACAAGCTTCAGCGGCTCGCCACGCACAAGAGCCGAGGAGAAATTTGCGAGCACACGCGGAATACCCGAACCATCGACGCCCGGCATAAAGTCCATGTACGGTCCGACAAAGTTGAACGGTCGAACCACGGTCCACTTCAAATTCTTGAGGCCCGCGATATAACGTTCCGTCAAAAGCTTCGCAGTTGCATAGCTCCAACGGCTCGCCGTCACCGGTCCAAAAGTCAGCTCGGATTCGTCTTCAACAAGCAAGTCCGAATCCGCCGACGTGCGCCCGTAAATCTCGGACGTCGAAAAATGAATCAACCAGGAACCCGACTTTGCGCAAGCATCAGCCAACGCTGCCGGATGGTCGTAATTGCTGCGGATAACTTCAGGGGCCTCCGCCATGTAGCGGCTCGGCGTGCAAATTGCCGCCAAATTCACGACAATCGGGTATTTAGCAATACGTTCAACGACGCTCTTATCGGCGAGGTCTGCGACCATGAACTCGCAACGTTCGTCATTCAGTCGGTGCTGGATTCTATAAAAATCCAAATCAACGCCAAAAACGCGCCACTTAGTGCGCGTCAAAATGGCGTCAAGAAGGTGACAACCAATAAAACCACCGCAACCGACAATGGCTACGGTGATACTTTGGTCATTGAATTGAGGAATCATTCCTTGACAACGAAGGACTTAGAATCAACGCCCTTGTTCTGCTTGTTGTATGGAGCAATACGGATAAAGCCTGTCTCGGTCGGTTCTACGCCATAGTCTGCAGAAAGCTTGATTTTATATACATTACAAGTCTTTCCATCAATTACAGCATCAACAGAGCCATCGTCAGTCAAATCTAAAGCCTGAACGCCAGAGCTGTTCTTGAAACCAATTCTGTAGCTAGCATCTACAATATCCGTTCCAAAAACGACCGTGATTTCTTCGCCGACCTTGAACGTTTCACCACCAGCCGGAGATACGACCTTAATACCGTCCGAAACGGTGCAATCATAAGTCGGAGTGGACGGAGCTGCAGACGGAGAATCGTCATCACCACCGCAAGCAAAGAAAGCAAGGGAGCTAGCCAAAATCAAAGCATGGGAAAACTTCATAAAATCCTCTTCTCAAGTTTAAAGTTCAATGGCAACAATATACAAATTTAAAGTTTAAAAAGATTTAAGCGCCATCACAAGGCGGCAAAACCTGGCAAAAATTGCCCATTTGTGTAGTTTACGTATATTTGTAAAATTTTTACAATTCACCAAATTCAAAAATACCCTTTACCAGGAACTTTTATGGGAAAAATACTACTCTCACTCGCATTAGCAGCTGCTGTTGCCATCCCGTCGTTTGCACAGGACATCGTCATCTTAAAAAACGGAACAAGCGTTGACGCTAAAGTCATTGAAGTCGACGACAACTCCGTTCGTTACAAAAAATTCAACAATCCTGACGGACCGACCTACACCGCAAAGAAAGAAACCATCAGCGAAATCCGCTACAAAAACGGTTCAAAAGAAATTTTCAATCAAGCAAAAGCCACCTCTCCTGATAAAAATCCAAATTCCGTTTGGTGGACAAAAGCAAGGGAAACTAAGCTAGGATTCTGGATGGATCCGCTAGGTTTGGCTCAATGGGGACCTATGCTCGGTGTTGTAATTCGCATGGGAACTAATTTCGATATCAAAGCCCACGTAAGATACTACAACGAAGATTTTCCTCTGTCTGACGAATTCCACAATTACTATTACGATCAAGGTTTCGGCATAGGTTTGGAATTCAGCAAACTATTCGCCACAACCCATGGAAACTGGCATGCAGGGTTTCTATTTGAAATAGCAACAATGAAAGCCTACGAATCTTACGGATTGGATTTTAATTTCCAAGACAAATACTCTCGAAACACAGATTCCTATGGCTACAGCAACTACGATTATTATTATAATTATATTTATCGAAAACTCGATTTGCCCCTAACTCAATATACGTTCGCTCTGACAGGCGGTTACACATTACGCTTCAACAACAGATTCTTCATAGATTTTTCGCTCCAATCAGGAATAGCACTTCAAATGGTTGAAGACATTGAGCCTCTATTCTACACAGACGCAAGTCTAAAACTTGGAATTGAACTTTAATCCCATCATTCCCGCGAAAGCGGGATTTTTTTGCTCTATAAAAAGGCGATCCCGGCACTAAGGCCGGGATGACAATGTGCGACGAGATGGCTCTGGATCCTTCGACTCCGTTGCACTCCGCTCAGGATGACACAGCCCTAAAATTTAATCTTTCAGCAGTTCCGGGTGTTTTTCGGAGATGTGGCGTGCAAGGTACACAAACGGAGTGTCCATAAAAGTCGTGATGACAAAGATGCCGTAGCCAAATACAAGAATTTCGCCAATGGTATCCCATGGGAAAACGCCCGCAAACGCAAGCAAGTTGAACACAAGCACATTTATGAGCTGGCTTACAAGAGTCGACCCATTGTTGCGGACCCACAGGTAACCCTTCTTATCCTTGAATCTTTTCTCGGTCCACTTCCACCAGGCGTGATACGCCCAAACGTCGAACATTTCGCAAATTGCGTATGCAAACAAGCTCGCGAGCATCACGCGCGGCGTATTCGAGAACACCGTACGGATCGGTTCCGCCATCGTATCGCCTGCAGCAGGGATGTACAAGAACCAGCTCTGCGAAATGAGAATAAACGTCACATTCGCGAGAATGCCGATTTTCACGCAGCGGCTCGCCTCTTTTTTGCCATAGATTTCGCTCATCATGTCCGTTGCGAGGAAGGAGGATGCGAAAATGACATTGCCGAGCGTCGTGTCGAGGCCAAAGGCGTGCACGAGAATCAAGACTTCAATATTTGCGGCAATCGTTGCAATGACGGTCCAGGCAAAAATGCCCTGCTTACCGAAAAAACGGAAAAAAGCAACCAAGCCTCCAAAGAACACGAAAATGGAGGCTATCATAAGGAGTTCGTTTTGCACGATTACTTTCTCCTATCGATAGCGGCGAAGAGGCGCGTCTTGGCGATAGCTTCGAATTCGGTACCCGGCTTGCCGTAGTTTGCGAACGGGTAAAGAGAAATGCCACCGCGCGGCATAAAGATGCCTTCGACTTCGATGTACTTCGGGTCGAGCAATTTCACCAAGTCCTTCATGATGATGTTCACGCAGTCTTCGTGGAAATCCCCGTGGTTGCGGAACGAGAACATGTAAAGCTTGAGCGACTTGGATTCCACCAAATACTGATCCGGAATGTAGTTGATCTTGATTTCGGCAAAATCCGGCTGGCCGGTTTTCGGGCAAAGGCTCGTGAATTCCGGGCAGTTGAACGTGACCATGTAATCGTTACCCGGATGCTTATTCGGGAACTTTTCGAGCACTTCGGGGCTGTAAGTGGTCTTGTACTGGGTCTTGTTGTTGCCCAAGAGCGTAACACCTTCGAGTTCAGCTTCTGAACGCATAAAGTCTCCTAGTTTTGTTTTAAGTCAGGATGGGTTTCGAACTGACAGATTTGAACGCAAAGATAGAAAATTTCGCACTTCAAAAAAAGGACTACTCTTCGGATTCATCCTCAGTCTTTACGCAGCGAACAGAAAATCCACGTTCCTTTTCGTTATAAACACTAGCAGTCATCGACATATAATCTCTTCTATAATCAAAGAAGACATAAACCGCTAAATTAAATTCTTTACCTTCCTCGGCAGACCAGAAGTTCGCAAACAAACCGTCATCATCAAATTCCGTTTGACTGAAATCCGCATGAGCATCGGCATATCTTCCATAATAGGCGCCCACCGGAATTACAGAAAATCCATAGGGATCTGTCGACGGCTTATAGCCTGAAGCTTTCCAACCCTTAGATGACATCAAAAGTCCCGAAGAACCGTCAACCTTTTTTACATAATCTGCTAAAGTACGCCATTCAGTAGAATCAGGGATATGCCAACCATCTGGGCAAATTCCCTGATGCGGATATTGAATATCTTTATCATACCAACTGAGTCTATACTTCGTAGAGATATTCATCGCAGCGGTCCACGAATAAAGCCTACCTCCAACATCGCAGTTTTTATCTTCTTCCTGATAGCACTTGGCATTACCGACCAAATTATAATTATCCTTATCGTAATAGTTCAGATTTTCAGCCATCCAAGTCTGAGTACCAATAACGACCGTCTTATATTCCTTGCCATCACGGGTATCCTTTAACTTGCCGTAATCCACTTCATCATTCATGTAGTATTCTTTCGGATGGTCGTAAGTCGTTGCTGGGCGCCAATATCCATAGCCCCCATCGCAGATATAAATTTCATTGCGCGGGGTCGTCATAAACTCTCCAGCCCTCTTGGCAGTACAAGCTCTTTCATAAAGTTTTTCAGTGGAGAACATCATTCGCCATACATTATCTTCACAGACATAGTATTCACCGAGATTCTTGCTATTACCATTTTTCAGCTGAACATAATCACCATCATTTTCATCCGTGCACGCACCGAAGCCATATGCTTCACCAACAAACAAGCTTACATACTTTTCGAATGCCGGTACTTGAGGATTGAATTCTTCGAGCATCTGGCGAATGCCGACCATCCCATACGAATAGGACATAATCCAGTCTGCCATAGAAACTCGCATTTTTTCACTGTTGTCCCAAGTGCCATCTTCTTCAATATTATTAGCAATGCTCGTAAGACGACTCAACAAATCCGTTTCTTCCAAATCTCCCTGCAAAAGAATCGATGCGGCAAGCAATTTGGCATCGTCCGATGTTTTACCAAAAATCGTCAAATCCTCAAAAGGATGGTTAGCACCACCAAAACCAAAAGCCTTCATGATTTCCTGTTCAGCGGCAGCCTTTGCCGCAGGAACATTTTTATACTCGCCACTCTTGGTAAAAAGATAGACCACACGCTTATAAGCCAAATGCATCAGCACATTGATGTTTACGCATTCTCGATCTTTCAAGTCAACAATACCACGCAAAGTCACCGGCGATGTTGAATTTTTGAACAAGTTTTCATTATAGTAATTGCCATTGACTTGTAACTGAGCATATTGACTAGACAACGTAACCTTTGGAGAGGTATAGCCCCCCTGTTTACCAGTCACTTCCCATTCAAAGTTCGTTCCGGTTAAATCAAGCTCACCATCAAGTTCAGACAATTTAACGGTACTTCCCACCGCAAAAGGTCCCTTTTCAGCAACCCCCTTAAAGGATTTCTTATTAATTGCAATCGTCTTTACATTTTCTCCAGAACCAACAACACTAGAACTCGATTCAGGTGTGACACTAGAACTTGATTTTTGTGAGCTACTGGACTTATCGCGAGAATCAGAAGAAACAGACTTAGACGACGAGGATTTTTTGTTGCCTGAATCAGACGAAGTTATCTTCGATGACGAAGAACTGTTCTTAGAAGAAGAGGATTTATCCTTAGACCCAGCCGATTCTTCCTTAGACGAAGAGGAGCTATTCTTCGAATCGGAGGATTTCTTTGAAGACGAAGAAGTCTTTTCATCACTGGAACTAGATAATTTCTCAACTTTTTCCCACTTTTTATCTAGGCAACGATAGTCTATTTCTTCATCCTCAACAAAAATGACCGTGCCATCCCTATCGGATGTACACTTACCTAAGTCAAAAATAGACTCCACACTTAATCCGTCCGCAGGAACATTATTGGATACGGAAGAAGGTTCAGACGGGGAATCTTCACCGCAGCCCACTAAAAGTAATGCCGAGATAAACGGAAGCAATGCAAGTCTATTCTTTTTCATATTATCCCTAAATTGAGTATACAAAGCAATGTATATTTACGTGGATTTATGCAATAATAGATATTTTGTCAATGAAAGATTTCTAGATAAGAGTAATTTTCCTACGTTTTCGAGGTAGTTTTATCATTACATGCTGTAGCCATCAAATTTCAGGGTTCGCAATGAGTATAAAATCAACGGTATTTAAGGCACTCGCTTTTACATTCGCCGCATCGACATTTTCGTTTGCAAGCGTAGGCATGGCCGATGGAGCTACCAAATTTTTAGGCAACACCACTACCTTTGGCGAAATCCCCGACGACTATGGAACTTACTGGAACCAGATTACCCCCGAGAACGAATGTGTTTGGGGCCATGTCGAAAAAACGCGTGGTGAGTACGACTGGACGGGTTGCGACCTCGCCTACAACTGGGCCAAAGCAAACAACGCTCATTTCACGTTCCATACACTTTTGTGGGGTTCGCAAAACCCGCAGTGGTTGATCAAACTCGATGTTGACGAAACAAAAAAGGCTTGGACTGATTGGATTGATGCGGTAAAAGAACATTACCCCGACCTCGAAATGATTGAAGTGGTCAATGAGGCTGTCAAATCGGGCAACAACTATCACTCCAGTTTTACCTCTTCCAAACTGGTTGAGGCTCTCGGCGGCGATAGCGGAAACTACGAATTCGTGGTCACGGCGTTCAAAATGGCACGTGAACGCTGGCCAGAAGCCATCCTGATTTACAACGATTACAATACCATCCAATGGCAAAAAGTAGAGGGTATCGACCTTCTCAAGAAAATAAAGGCCCAGGGGGCGCCAGTTGACGCTTACGGAATGCAGTTCCACGAAACAACCGCACAAGGGACAGGCTATTATTGCCTAAATACATCCTTACTCAAACGCTCCCTTTACGAAGCACACGAACAGACAGGACTCCCCATATATATTACTCAATACGATGTCGGTTCCATAGACGATGAATTTCAAAAAAAGTGCTACCAAGAACATCTCCCAATCCTGATGGAAACGGATTATGTTGCCGGCATAACGCTTTGGGGATACATTTATGGCAAAACTTGGCTTTCTTGTAACGGTTTAGAACAAGGTTGTTCCGGCCTTATCAAAGACGGTGTCGAACGAGCGGCAATGACATGGCTCAAGGAATATTTCAATAATCCGAACGCATCCCGCTATGGCCACGGGCTCGCCAATGGTGCAGAAAAGTTTCTTGGCAATATGATTGCCGACAACCAAGAAATCCCCGAAGATTTTCAAGCCTACTGGAACCAAGTTTCGCCCGAAAATGCATGCACGTGGACGGTCATCGAAAAAGAACGCGGCAAGTACGATTGGACAGGCTGCGATAATGTCTATTACTGGGCACAGACAAAAAAAATGTCATTCAATTTCCGCAGTTTGCTTTGGGGAACCCACACCCCCAATTGGCTGAACAACCTTGATGTCGACGAAACCAGGAAGGCCGTTGAAAATTGGTTTGACAAAGCCGCCATGCGTTACCCCGCACCTTACATGATCGAGGTGGTAAACGGAGGTTCCCGCGACAGCTATGGTCATTATCATTCTGGATTCGGGAGCGGCAATAAAATTATCGAAGCTCTCGGTGGCGACAATGATGACTACAAATTCATAGCCACGGCGTTCAAGATGGCTCGCAAGCGCTGGCCCAAAGCAATCCTAACTTTGAACGACTACGATGATTACGGCTGGAAAAACAATCAAGGCGCCGAAGTTATCAAAAAAATCCAGGAGCAGGGCGCACCCGTCGATGCGTACCAAATCATTTTCGCGCCCCTCGTCCAAGGCTCCGGCCCGGAAGCGCAATGTTTTAGCACCGAACGCATCCAAAGCGGCATTCAGGAAATCTACGACAAAATAAAACTCCCATTGTTTATCACTGAATATAGCGTCGGCACAAGCAACGACAGCCTCCAAAAAGCATGCTACTCCGAGCATATTCCGCTCTTTATGGAATCGGAATACATTGCAGGCGTCAACCTTTGGGGATACCTTTACGAAACCGGAGCAAGCGTATGGGCCGACGAATCGAATCCCGGACTTATTAAGGGCGGCGTGGATCGCCCTGCAATGACATGGCTCAAGGAATATTTCAAGGAGCATTGGGCGGAAAGCAAGAACATGTCGTACAATAGAGGCATCACGAGACATCCGCTAGATTCGCTTGATTCAATCGCTTTGGAACCGCCGATTGCCATTGACGATAGAGGCGGCAAATTCGGCAACAAGATTCACTTAGAACAGAACACGCTCCAGAATTACGATGTATTTGATGTGCAAGGCGTACGCTTGGGCAAGCTCTCAGCCTACGGCTTTAGCGATGCCTCAACAAGGCTCAAGTCTGCCAACGTCGTAAAAACCTCGGGAATCTACTTTTTGAGGAGCCGTGCCACCGGCAAGATGCAGAGCGTTAGAGTTGTGAGATAGGAAGGCTCGGAGTTATTTCGAAAACAAGTCGCGTAGGTTATCCAAAGCGAGTGCAAGTACTCACATTGGATAGCCAGACTCGTCATTGCGATGGGCTTCAGTCCCGAAGCAATCCATAAAACTTAAAGACCTCGGCAGTTCAATGCCGAGGCTTTTCTTGTAATTATGAGGAATGATTATTCAAATCAACTTTCAAGAAATTTCACAATTTGTTCACCATGCTTTCTAACAGCACTTTCAAAGCCATATACAAAAAGCATCACATCCCCATCTTTAGAAATATACGCATCCTCATTTCGAATGGTTTCATCCAACCATCGATATTGGAAACTATCATCATGCATCATCCGCTTTAAAAACAACAATTCATTTTCGTTTAAATTTTCCGAATCCCAATCTTTTTCCGCAAAAGAATCTTTATGCGACCAATATGTCACAACAACAATTCTCTTATTTTTACCATAAAGAACATTCACTCGTTCAATCAAGTCATTTATATAAAAATCACCAAAAGAATATCCAACAACAAGTAACGACTTGTTATTCAAAATAGCTGTATTGAGATAATAATGATAATAGTTGTACGGAAACACCGTAACCTTATCCGTTTTTCGAAGACCCGTAATTATTGAACCAATCTGTAGTGTTTCACCACTTTGACAAGAAGAATTTGATCCAGAAGAATTCTGCAGCATTTTTTCTACTGAGCTATAATCTTTCCACTTATACATATCACTATAGTGATATTCATATATTTCATGATTTATATCTTTATAGCTTTGACGGCAATATAAGATACAACCATGCATGTGGCAGATTTTATATTTGGATTTTTCATCACACAATACTCTCGGATTAAATTTTTGAAAACGAGAATCATCGGAATCAACAAATCCGTCACAATAGCAAGGCAAACTTTCCTCTATGGTCGTATCATAGTTGAGATTAAACAAGTCAAAGCCACTGAATTTATTCCAAAAATCTTTATACCATTTATAAACAGAATCCTTCTTTATCTTATATTCAGCATCATACTCATTTATCATTTTCATAATATCAACTTGACATTGACTTATCAAAGACGATAAATTACCCCATTCTAAGTGAGAAACAATATTAGTTTCTGGCACAACAAATGGAGCAAACGGCGGGAACATTCTTGAATTTACACGTTCATTAGACCAAACTCTATTATACGACTCCAACATTTCTAGCACGTGGAAAATCTGTTCAAAATTTGGTTCATTGGGATATTTTTCCTTTAAACGATCATACACTTTTGAAACGACCGTAAAATATGGAAATTTTCCATAAATATCCTTAGTTGAATAATTCTTATACCTTTTTGGCTGAATTATTCCATTCGTAATTACTTCCGTTTTTTTGCCCCCAATTTCTATTGCAGCTCCAGCCCCAAGCAATATTGTCGATTTAATATTACACATCAGTCAACTCCTTTTTAATTCACCATTATATTCCTGATTTGATTACCTATTTTGACAAAATATAATCCAGCATTTTGCACTGCTATATTGAAATTCGCCGTCTCGACACGACCTTTCTGTACCACGAGTCCTTGCATATCAAACAACACATAGGACGAACCAGCAACAGCTCCCGAAAGCTGTATGCTACGAGAATTCACAAACACCCTAAATTTGGGCACCGAATTTTGTATAGCTATAGAAGTCTTGCCCTTTGAACTAGACGATTTAACACTGCTAGAGGACCTTTTGACAGAACTGCTACTCTTAACGGAACTCGAAGAAGATTTGGGGACACTACTTGAACTTGACTTTGCTACACTACTAGAACTACTTTCAGGATTTTTAGAATACTTTGCAGTGAAGACAATGTCACTTACAACAGAGACTTCGGTTCCAGCGATTCCAATTTTATTTTCACCATTGTAATAAGCATCAAATGTATAACCATCTTTTTTAGGCGCAATCGGCAAAACATATGTTGCATTTTTGTCAACCTTAACACTATCTATCTTCTCATTATTTGGTCCAACAACTTTAACGATATAGGCGATTATTTCCTCAAACAAAGCCTTAACTGTCAGATTTTCAGTCACCTTCGTAAAAGAGGTATTCCAACCAACAAATTCATAACCTTCACGAGTTACATTCATAGGAGCCACTGCGGCACCACCATAAGGAACCATCTGTTCGTCAATAACAGTCGTGCCGTTCACGAACGTTACCTTATATTCAACCTTACTGGAATCGAATGTTGCCGTATAAGAAGCGGCTTCAGTAACATAATCAATAGTGGGCTTCCATCCCTTATGCGTATATTTCCATTCAGCGGTAGTCGCACGAGAAGGAGTCTTAGTGCAACTAGGCATTTTACCATATTCGAAAGTTTCGCTTTCTATCTTTGAACCATCAAAATTATTGAATGTAATGACATACGAACGTATCGTAGAATCATAAACCGCATGATAGTCAAAATCTTCTACGGCATTTGTAGGTTCAACATCCCAACCCTTAAAGGTATAGGTGTATTGGGCAGTTGTTTCTTTAGTTGGCATGTCACCATTATATGCAACTACACTTCCATGCTGATAGGATTTTGTTTCTAGCAATGTAGACTTAGCATCCGTGTTATAAAAGTTTATAGTCCAAAATACTTCACTTGCATCGACATACACCGCATTTACTGTTTGGTCAGCCGAAAACACGGTTGTTGGTTTGACTCTAACATCACTAGAATTATACCAACCCGTAAAAACAAGACCTTCTGCTGGTTCGGGATCATTTGGGAAAACTACTGTTCCCTTATTTGAGTTATAACGATTCGATGTCACTCCTTCGTCGTTAAAGACAATTTTATAAATCGCACGATTTGACGCATCTGCAAAAATCGGATATCCACCATTTCGACTCCAAACTCCACTATTGGATGTGGTTCCATTTGTAGTATTCAAAACCCAAGCGAACTGGTCTTTTTGCATATTGGCTGTCGTCATACCGGAGACATTATTTACTGAACCAGAATCAATTCCAATGGAACTACCTTTTGCAAATACTGTCGAATTAAAGAAACTATTTTTCACAGATTTACGATTCAAACCTACAACACCACCTACATTCACAGTACCTACGCTATTTTTTGAATCAATATTTGCGACACTATATGAATTTGAAAAATTTTGAGAAGAATTAACACCCACAACACCTCCGACATTTTTTCTTCCTCCACTATAACGAGAAGCTATACTAATCATTCCATGATTAGCACAGTTCGTTATAGTTCCACTATTATACCCTAAAATTCCACCAGTCTGAATGTAATGCGCGGTTGCATTAATGGCTCCAATATTTTTGCACGCATTTATATTTTTTTTATTTAGACCAATACACCCACCAACCGAACCACCTATATCTGTATAATACGTTCCCCCACTATTTGTATTTTTATCGACAAATTTTAAAGAGGCTTTATTTTCAGAATGAACTACATTTCCCGAATTTCGTCCTGATACGCCTCCCAAATATGTATAGTAATAGCTATCGACAGTCACATCAAGCAAGCCGCCGTTGACACAATCTTCAACATTTCCCTTATTCTCAGCTACAACCCCACCGATTACAGGGTCAAAGTCATCTTTAAAATCATTCGTTGCAGAAAATGAGATTGTATCTCCATTTTCACAATTAGATATTTTACCAGAATTTAACGCCGCAATACCCGAGACCCACTTGGGTACATACGAGACAAACGATCTTTTGCCATTTTTGAGACTAAGATTGCGGACAATGCCACTTGAGCCAACAATTCCAATCAGCCCCAAAAATTTTTCATTTGTCGCAAATAGTCCGTAGATAGTTTTTCCAGCACCATCTAAGATACCATTAAATATATGGCTAGAATCCTTTCCTATAGGTATCCATCTCTGCGAACTTCTTTTTGTAATACTAGCCCCAAAGAGAATGTCGTTTCCAAGAACAGCATTAATTGTAGTTTGACCTGCATTAACTCGGGCCGCAAACCAAGCTAGTTCATCTGCCGTAGTGATAACATAGAACGCCTTACCATCAATCTTTTTCATATTCTCGGGTTCTGATGTTGAACCTGTCCATGCCGCAGCAAAGGCATTAAACGCCAATGCAAGGAGAAGAACAAGAATTTTTTCCTTGACAGTCATCATAATTAACTCCTTGGTTAAATTCCTTGGAGTCCGCCCCTGTTGAACCGTAATGAATCAAGCCAAATTTGTATGAATACAAGAAAGGCGTAGATCGTTGCAATTTACCTAGATGAGGCTCTGCAATGCCTATTACCGATAAACGCAAACGACCCACGCCCCGAAAGGGCTGTTGCCCTTTGGCTATAAGCCAAAGACCGACCAAGAAGTCGGTACAGCAAACCGAGATACACCGTAAAACGGCATACCTGCGTGAGCGTTCGCCTTGTCCTCGGTAATTTGAAATTTGCAGATTTCATCTAGAGAACAAGAGCTAAACTCTCTAATATGTCCATTCTAAAAAATAACTTAAAATCAAACCAAGTTCAAAGAAAATTTACAAGAGAATTCAATTTTGTGATAGAAATGGCGTTTTTGAGCCAAATTGTAAAGGAAGAGGACTATTCCACTTGAAAGGGGGGGGATGCCTTTTGTGTGGGCAAAAAGGTATCTTTAGAAGGAACGCTCAACCGAGGCAACATATGCTTGATGTATGCGAATGCATAAAAACCGACTCAGATATCAATTCCTACATTGACAATGCAATGACCTTTAATCTGCTTAAAATCATTCAACTTTCTGAACGAGATGTCCAAGCCGGGAGAACGGAACCTGCAACATCGGTATTTCAGGAATTAAGGCAGAAATACAACGTCGCAAGATGATGTTTACAATGTAATTGTATCTCAATTTTCAAAACGATTTCTATTGCCAAAAGAAGCAGACACAAATGAGGCTGCATTTTTTTTCTTCTGGGGCAGGGTTAGCCATGAGTTGAATGGTCTAGATTTGGACAAAGCCGCGTTATTACAATCCCATTTCCTTCACTTCTTTTATCAAGAAGTTTTCCAACTGTTCTTTGTCGGGAAGCTGAAGTTTGTATGTCGAGACAAACAATTTCTCATCCATGCCATTTAGTACATACTGCACCATTTTTGGTCCTTTTTCTGTACAGAGCAAAATTCCAATCGGGGGATTATCCCCATCCACCATCTCGCAATCTTTAAAATAGGAGATGTAGGCATTCAATTGAGCAGCGTGTTCAATGCGGAATTTACCGACCTTCAACTCCACAATCACATTGCAGTGCAATAGACGATTATAAAGCACCAAATCGATAAAATAATATTCGTCATCTATGATAATGCGTTTTTGCCGAGCCTCAAAACAGAACCCCTTGCCCATCTCCAACAGGAACTCCTGCAAATGGTTCATGATGGCCTGTTCTAATTCTGTTTCAGAGATTTCATCCTTAGCATCCAAATCTAAAAAGTCGAGGGTATACGCATTCTTGATTGACAATACTGCGCTAACACCGCCTTTTTCCACCTTTTGCAGCAAGAGTTCCGGCTTTTTGCTTATTCCGCTTCTGAAATAGAGTTTCGTATCGATTTGTCGACGAAGTTCCCTCACATTCCATGTTCCTTTAATGCATTCCAATTCGTAGAAGAACCTCTCCATAGGATCATCGATGGGGATTATTTCTTTAATGTGCGAAAAAGAAAGCCGAGTTACAAGTAATTCCGAAGGCGTTTCAAATTTGCGAGACGATGTCTCGCAAATTGATCTCCTAAGTTTTTTCTCAATGATAGCCAATTTTTCCGGGAAATAATCTATTCCTTGCAATTTGTGCGACACTGTCGCACAAATCTGTGGATACCTGATATAGAACAGCCTACATACATTAAGCATGGAACGGTCTAGCCCCTTGATGGACAATTTGTCCGCCAAATTCTGCAATAGACGATTCCCGTACTTGGCTCGATCGCACCCATCTTGCTCATATTCGACTATATAACAGCCGATAGCCCAATTTCGTATAGTTAACAGCTGGTTTACAGCACCTTTAGCAACGGAACTTGTCGCATTATGAACATTTTTTACCTGTTCAGCAAGGTTTTCAAAAGTTGTTACATCAGCCCTAAAATTAGACGATACACGCTTACTCATCTTTTACTCCCTTCCCCGCAGACATGCTGAAACTGCGGAGTTTAATACATGCTCTTTTGAGCACTAAACAATATAATTTCAAAAATTCCCTTTGTCAATAGAATAAAAATTTTTCGAGCAACATTTTAAAGGCCCCCCCCTGTCGTAAGACAGGGTGTTTTGTATATTAGGGCGAGTGGGCGGGGAAAGCCGGGCGTTGCGGGTGCGGCGACTGAACACCCGCTAGAGAGGGTGGAGAGCAACGAAGTGCGAACCAGGGGGATTCCTTCCCCTACATAATAAAGACTCAGAGTGTTATTTCGAAAACAAGTCGAAATTGAATATCATTTGTCAAGGTCCGCCCACATTTCGTTCATATCCGTATATCGTTTTGTGTTCGGATCAGCCTCCAGGCGTTCCGCTTCGGATACCGCTTGAGACATGGAATGGCCTAACCCTTCCAACAATGCTGTCGCTTGATCATTCAAATCAGAATCAATGCGGAAATTTTTTGGTACGGAACTCATACAATCGAATATATATCGTTTGCAAAGTAATTGCAAGCAATCAGAATTCGTCCAAAAGACCTGTCATCCCAAGAATTGAAAAAAGAACAATGATACAATAGGAAACCAAATAAAGCTTATATGTTTGGGGACGATCCTTTTTTGTAACGACTGGAGCCCCAAAAAGCTTAGTCTCTTTTTTCACAAGAGCTTCTATTAAGAAATAAATCGACAGCAGAAATAAAATAAATGCCATACTCTGAATATAGCAAATCAAGAAACGGGCTGTTGATTCGTCAAATGGCCTTTCAATTTTTGCCCTAATGAGCAGTACGATTTTTTCTGCCAAAAAATTTTTACTACATTTCGAGCCATGAATCAAGAAACACCCGATACTACTCTAGGTTTATCTAACGTCAATCACCTAGAACGACTTTATGACGGCTGGTTCCTCGATTACGCCAGCTATGTGATTTTGGACCGTGCGGTCCCGTACTTTGAAGATGGCCTGAAGCCTGTTCAGCGCCGTATTTTGCATTCCATGTTCGAAAACCACGACGGACGCTACCAGAAGGTGGCTACGATCGTCGGTCGAACGATGGCTTACCACCCGCATGGTGACGCCTCCATCGGCGATGCACTTGTGGGTCTCGGTCAGAAGAATTTGCTCATCGACACCCAGGGTAACTGGGGCAACCCCTACACGGGCGACCGCGCTGCCGCACCCCGTTATATCGAAGGCCGCCTTACGCCGTTCGCTGTCGATGTCGTGTTCAACCCCGAAACGACAGAATGGATTCCGAGTTACGATGGCCGTAGCCAGGAACCGGTGACTCTCCCGGTCAAGTTCCCGCTGCTCTTGGCTCAGGGCGTCGATGGTATTGCAGTTGGACTCTCGACATCCATCCTCCCCCACAACTTCCGCGAACTCTGCGAGGCTAGCATCGCCTGTTTGCGCGGCAAGAAGTTTACGCTTTACCCGGACTTTTTCACGGGCGGCATTATCGACGTCACGGACTACAACGACGGTCAACGCGGGGGCAAGGTCAAGGTCCGCGCGAAGATTGAAAAGGTCGATAACAAGACGCTCGCCATCCGCGAAATCCCGTACGGCACCACGACCGTGAGCTTGATTGAAAGCATTGTCAAGGCAAACGACAAGGGCAAAATCAAGATCAAGCACGTGGACGACAACACGAGCCAGGGCGTCGAAATTCTCGTGCACTTGCAGCCGGGGACAGACCCGCAGGTGGCCATTGACGCGCTCTACGCCTTTACGGACTGCGAAAAGTCGCTCTCTCCTTGCACGTGCGTCATTATCGACAAGCACCCGAAATTTGTCGGTGTTTCTGACATCTTGAAGCTCAACACGGAACACACCGTGAAGCTTTTGGAATGGGAACTCGCCAACGAGCTCAAGCACCTCGAAGACAAGTGGCACATGACCACGCTCGAAAAAATCTTTATCGAGAAGGAAGTCTACGAGGTCATCAAGAAGGCAAAGGACCGTGAACAAATTATCCGCCTCGTTCGCGAAGGCCTCACGCCGTACCTCAAGCGTCTGCACCGCCAGACCGTTACGGACGAAGAAATCGGCAAGCTCATTGAAATTCCGATCCGTCGCATAAGCCATTACGACCGCGAAAAGGCCGACCAGCTTTTGCAGGAACTCGAAGAAAACATTGCAAAGTGCAAGTACAACCAGGAACACATTATCGATTACGCCGTGAACCACTTCAAGAACATCTTGAAGAAGTACGGCGAAGGCAAGGAACGCCGCACGCAGATTGCTGAATTCGGTAAGGTGAACGCCGTACACGTGGCTCTTGCAAACCAGAAGCTTTATGTGAACCGCAAGGAAGGTTTCGTGGGCACGGGCATGAAGAAGGAAGAATACCTCTTCGACGTGTCGGAATACGACGACTTGATCGTGTTCAAGGCCGACGGAAGCTTCAAGGTCGTGAAGGTCAGCGACAAGGACTTTGTCGGTAAGGATATCATTCTCGTTGAAAAGTTCAACAAGGACGACGAACGCCATATCTACAACGTCATCCACCAGGATGGCAAGGACGGCTACGCTTACATCAAGCGTTTCAACGTCGGCGGCGTGACCCGCGACAAGGATTACTACATGGGCAAGAACAAGCCCGGTAGCAAGATTCTTTACATGTCGAGCAACATGAACGGCGAAGCCGAAGTGGTCGAAGTTATCTTGAAGCCGCGTCCGCGCATCAAGCTGAACTTTGAAGTAGACTTCAGCGAAGTCGAAGTCAAGGGCCGTGGCGCTCTCGGCAATATCGTTTCGAAGTACCCGATTAAGACGGTCAAGAGACTCCGCAAGGGCGTTTCGACGCTTGGCGCAAGAGTGCTTTACTTCGATGCTCCGAGCGGTATCGTCTCGACGCAGAAGAAGGGCGATTGCCTCGGTGAATTTGGCGAAAACGATAAGCTCTTGATTATCAAGCAAGATGGTAGCGCTCGCGTCCACAACATGGCAGACCCGATTCTTGTCGGTTCGAACATCAAGTATCTGCACAAGTACGACCCCGCGCAGGTCTTTACGGTGCTCTACTTCGAAGGTTCGAATTTCAACTACATGGTCAAGCGCTTCAACCTCGAAGGCTGCCCCATGACGACGGAATTCAGCGTTGTATCCGACCACAAGGACACGAAGTTCATCGAACTCTTTGCAACAGATGACGCGCGCGAACTGATGGAATACCAGGTGGGCCGCGAAGTCCAGAAGGAAGAACTCGACTTGACGGAAGTGGCAGAAGTCAAAGGCTACAAGGCTCTCGGCAGCAAGTTCACCGCCAAGAAGATCAAGCGCGTGAGCCGCATTTCGCCGGCAGACCCGTTTAGCGACGGAAGCGGTGAAAGCGAAGGTTCTAGCGAAGATCCGAGCTTGTTCTAAAAAGGACGCTCCGCTTCAATGTCATGCCCGCCTTCGAGCGGGCATCTCCTTTTTATAAGACGAGAAGGAGATTCCCGATTAAATCGGGAATGACAACGCAACGGGAATGACAATGTGTTAAGCAAGATTCGCGGCATTTCGCCGCGTTTCAGTATTTACAGAATATCTCTGTTAAGTAATTCGCCGTGGCTGAGTTCCAGGCGGCGGAAGGGGCTGTTCAGATAAAAGTCCGGATTATGCGTTGCCATGAGGATGGTTGTTCCGCGGGCGTTGATTTCCTTGAAAATGCAGAACACTTCTTCAGCGTTTTTCGGGTCCAAGTTACCAGTCGGTTCGTCCGCCAAGAGCAAGTACGGATTATGCACCATCGCGCGGGCAATCGCCACGCGCTGCTGTTCACCGCCCGAGAGCGTGTAAGGCATTGCAAAGCGCTTTTGGCTAATGCCCACGAGCGCAAGCGCGTCAAAAACAGCCGCGTTAATCTTGTTGCTCGGAGTCCCCACAATGCGGAGCGCCAGCGCCACATTCTCGAAAACATTGCGGTCCGGCAACAGCTTAAAGTCCTGGAAAATAATTCCCATCTTGCGGCGGAGCGCCTGGATTTTTTCGTCCGGAGTGTTCTTGCTATCGTACAAGATGTTGTCCGAGAACTTGACCATCACCTGGCCACCACGCTGTTCGTCCGGACGTTCGTCCATGTAGATGAGTTTCAGCACCGTCGATTTTCCGGCGCCGGAATGCCCCGTCAAGAAAACAAACTCGCCCTTGTTAATACGGAAAGTGACGTTGTTCAACGCCTTCCAGTTGGCTTCGTAAGATTTCGTGACGTGAGTAAAATGGATCATATTATTCTGTCATTCTGATTTCGACGAGAACTTCCTTGCGCCACTTCTGGATAAGCTTCTGGAGCTTTTCATTTTCCAAATGCGTTGCGGCCATGAGTTCAATCTTGCCGTAATCTTCTTCGAGCGTAAGTTCGCGCACCTGGCGAGAATCATCGAGACGGAACAAGTGGTAAGCGCCATCAATCACAACCGGTTCAGAAATTTCACCGACGTTCAAGTTTGCCACCGGATCCACATAAGCGGGTTCCATTTCGTTACGCTGGAACCAGCCGAGCAAACCGCCCTGGAAGTTGCTGGACTTGTCTTCACTGTACTTCTTTGCGGCCTTGGCAAATTCATCCTTCGTCTTAATATTCTTGCGGAGGGAATCGGCGAGAGCCACCACAGCAGCAGAATCCTTTGCGGTCGGAATCGTGCGCAAGAGAATTTGTGCGGAGCGAACACCATCTTCCTTACGGCCAAGCACGCGAGCAATGTGCCAACCTAAGTCCGTCTTGACCGGAGTCGAGGCATAGTGACCGTTCTTCAAATGTTCAATAGCCTTTTCGAAAGCAGGGTCCAAGAGACCACGCTTAAAGTAACCGAGATCGCCACCCTTTGCAGCAGAGCTGTCCTGCGAATGGCGCTGAGCCAAAAGTTCAAATTTGATACCGAGGTTGAGGCTATCAATCAAAGATTCAGCAACATGCTTCACAGAATCCACAATCATGGAATCGGGCTTGACCGGAATCTGGATATGGCTCAACAAAACGCAGTTGAACTGACGCGGGAGAGAATCCTTGTAATCCTTGTAGAACGCATCCACTTCTTTCTTGGTCGGGTGGATCGTGCCCACGTGGAGCTGACGCACACGGGAAATTTCCATGTGACTGCGAATCTGCTTACCGAGCTGTTCGCGGTACTGGATCATCGAAAGACCGAGCTGGGCACGCACAGCCTTTTCGAGCGTTGCCATATCGATTTTCTGGCTTGCAGCAATAGACTGAAGATGAGAAGTCACACGCTGGTCTACTTCGTTTTCCGTAATCACAATTGAGTCGCGATCGATGCGGCTTAACAAAACCTTTTCTTCAATCATGCGATTCAACACAGCATCTTTCTGTTGCTGTTCGGTCATGTTCGCAGCTTCGGGAGTTTCCTGGAACCTGTAAAGGTTGTTCATGAATTCCGAACGCATAATCGGCTTGCCATCAACAACGGCAGCAATACCCTCCATCAACACGGGCTCAGCAAAGCAACCGACTGAGAGGGCAAAAACTAAAGAGGCAATTCGATTACTGATCATTATTTTTCCTTTTCACTAAATACGTTCATCTTCGTAATTATGGGAATTCCCGTTTTCCATTCGTCCTTGAGACGCTTTAAAACAGTATTCTGGTGTTCCATCCAAGCCTGCATAGAGACATCTTCAATCACTTCGTCAAGCGGACGGGCGTCAGCAGAGTCCAGGCGGTTTGTCACCACGGCAATCTTAGCGGCGCCATCGCAAACCTTCATCGGAGTAATGCGGCCCACCACAGCACGGCGAATAGACGGAATCATGCACGGATCCGGAGTCATATCGACACCATCAAATTCCCTCATGCGCTTTACCAAGCGATGGTTAGGCGGAATCGATTCAAACTTGGTATTCTTGAATTCCTTGTAATACAGCACGGCAGATTTCCAGTCGGCAAACGTGAGGATTGCGCCAGAAACCGAAGTTTTCCCGTTCAAGTACAGGTTCTGATTCTTATGGTAAAAATCAATTTTTTCGACATCGCTTACAATCATCGTATCGAGGAACGTCTGCATGAAATAGTCAGCGACAATTTTGCGCTTTGTGCGTTCAATCATGCGGATAAGCGCAGAATCATTCAACGCGCCCGCTTTGACCGCCTGTTGGTAGACGAGTTCTTCATCAATCCAATGCTGCAAAAAAAGAATGCGCTCACGGTCGCCCCAGGAATCCCAATCAGGAGCGTACGTGTATAGCTCCGACTGGTGCAACTTGGAATCGCCCACAGTAACAACAACAGGGTCTTTTGTCTTACAGCCGGCCATCATCGCCAAACTGAAGACAAGCAATATGCGAATAAGAGATTTCATCGCGACAAATTTAGCAAATTCGAAGCCGAGAGAGTACTTAAAGCCTTCCAAAACGACCTTTCAGCCTTGCTAAAGCGTCTTCTTCAACGATATCTTCGGCATCACCCCCCTTGCGCTTGTACTTGAGAATTTCGAAATCTTCGAGCAGAGCCTTCGCCTGCAAGTAAAGTTCCGCAAATTCAGGGTCATCCGTTGGCGTACGGTCGATTTTTCCAAGGAGTTCACGAGCATTTTTCAGTTCGTGGTCCTTGAGGTAACGAGCCTTGAGATACGGGCGGAAATACTCGCGGAGGGTACCCGCCGAAAGTTCCGTGTTTTCGCGGGACACGAATTCGCGAGATGCGCCAAATGGGAGTTCTATGTTGAAAAGTTCTGCAAGAACACGCAGGCGTTCAAACAAAGTAAGTTCTTTTTGGTACGCCGTATGGATCGCTATTATGGTTTTATTTTTTAAGGTCAGTTTGCCGCACCCACCTCGCATTTCCACGCTAAAATCTTTAAGCAAATTCCAGTTCTTTACAAAAGCTTCAGCACCGATAAGGCCCGATTCGTATGTAGCACGCACGAGCGAGAGGCGGATTTCTTCATCTTCGCTACGGGTATTGGCAGCAAGGCTCTTGAAGTCGCGAATCTTTTTGCCACGCGAAAATTCAAGCCCTGTAAAGCGCACACAGCGGGTTGCATCAAGGCCATCAGCAGCAAGCGATTTTGCCACCCAAATCTTGAGAGCCGTTTCAAAGTTATCAGCAAAGACACCGCCCATTTCAAGCAAGTTCAACCGGTCGGCAATGAGCTGTTTTTTCTCTTCGGAGAGTGATGTTTTTTGCGATGCGGGATGCGCCGCAGTTTCGGGATGCGCAGCGGATTCAAGATGCGCGCCCTCAACACGCTTGCGGAAAGCTTGCCAAAAACGGGATTCATCCGACACCATCAACGCCGATTGCCCAAGACGCCAGCCAAAGCGCATCCCTTCAAGCGGAAAATCGATGCCAAACGTCACCAACGCCGGACGGACCGCCAAGAACATGCGGTAAGAGCCCCATTCCGGAGAAATTTCGAGTTTATAAGGTTCCGGGAAACCAGGCTTTGAAACGACCAAATGCAAACGCAAATGATTTTCTTTGTCCGGATTCACCGTCGGAACGTCGATGCTAGCGCCGTTTGCACCCGAGCGGATTTCCTTTGTATTCGAAAGGACTTCGTAAAGCAACAGAAGCGGAGCTTTATGCGGGAAGTTGTCAAGTGCCGCAAAAAATTCGTCATCAATCGCCGTGCGCTTGGCTTCGAGCAATTTCTTAACGCTCTTAGGCATTTCGCGAATCACGGATTCAATCATCCATTCGCGCCACTGCTGGATGCTCATCGCAAATTTTGCCGGAGAAATTTCAGTCAGCAAGTCATAAGGCAACGAGAGCGTAATGCCATCGCAATCGCGAGTGGCGTCAAAGACCATTTCGCCTGTGACAACGCGCTCGCCAATGCGGAAATGCTCGATGGAACCGCCATTAACAGGTTTTAGGTCATAGGTTTTAGGTGTTAGGTTTTTCTTATTCCAACGAGAAGGCGATTCCGGGACAGAGCCCGGAATGACAATGCGATTGACTCCTTTTTCATCACTTGTCCAAGAGGTTCCACTCGTGCCGCCATCCAACTGATCCAACCAATACTTTTCATCGAATTTCAAGAACTGGTCGGTATGCTCATAGATGTAGCTTTTGAGCGTCTTGATGGAATTGACGTTCCCCGCAATTCGCGTATAGTATTCCACAAGCGCATCTTCACTCGGAGCAAGCCCGAACTGGCGTTTACGAGCTTCGAGCGCATGGAGATTTTCGACGACCCGTTCGTTGTGCTTCATGAAATCGAAAGGCCTTGCCACCTCGCCCATCACTACCGCTTCGCGCCAGAAAATCTGGGCGCAGTCTTCGGGATTCACGCGGGCGTAATCGATACGATGGCCACGGCTAATCACAAGCCCTCTAAAGCTTACTTCTTCGACCGCTTCTACAAAGCCACGTTCTTTATTCCACGTCGGTTCAAACCAGCGACGAGTGCAGAACGGTTCTGCCACTTGCAAAATCCATTCCGGCTTGATTTCGGCAGCCTTCGTGAGGAACGTGCGGCTCGTTTCGCGCACTTCGGCACTGAAAAGCCATTCCACGCTCTTGGCGTACAAATCGCTGCCCGGGAACACATGCGTTTCGCGACCGCTCACCAAGCGGTAACAGCCATTTTCGATATCGCGGTGCGCAATCCCGCCCAAGAATCCGGAGAGGAGCGCAATGTGCAAATTGTCGCGATGGAACGAATCGAACGGACAAACTTTATTTTCAAACTTTACTTCGAGAATGCGGCTGAACTGTTCGTACAAATCCACCCATTCACGCAAGCGCAAAAAGTGCATGCTGTTCTTGTCGCAGAACTTGCGGAGTTTGTTCCAAGTTTTTCCGTCCCAATCCGTGCAGAACGCATTCCACATTGAAACATAAACGAGGAAATCGCTCTTGTGACCGCAGAATTTGCGGTGCAGCTGACGGATGCGAGTGCGTTCCGGTTCATCGTTCGGCACCACACGCGGATCCTGAATGCTAAGAGCCGAGCACACGATAAGCGCAGGCTGCAAAACGCCCAAATCACGGGCGCGCAAAAGCACCGCCGAAAGCGAGACGTCCATCGGGAGCCGCGTCATATCGCAGCCAAGCTTGGTCACATGACCGCTAGAATTGTCTGCCGTGAGTGCGCCAAGTTCAAACAACGTCTTGTAAGCGCCACGGAATGCCGAATGCGGTGGCGACTGCAAGAACGGGAAGTTTTCGAGTTCAAGCCCGAGACTGCGGAGTTGCAGCACCACGTTTGCGAGATTGCTACGGCGAATTTCCGGCTCCGTGAATTCATCGCGCTTTTCAAAATTCTCGGGAGAGTAAAGGCGAATGCACACGCCGGGCTTCACGCGCCCCGCGCGTCCAGTGCGCTGCCGCGCGCTGGCCTTCGAAATTTCTTCGACGGGAAGCCCCTGGATTCTCGCCTGCGCATTGTAGCGCGAGATTCGGGCCATACCCGTATCGACAACGTAAGCAATTCCCGGAATTGTGAGAGACGTTTCGGCAATGTTCGTCGCCAAGACCACTCGCGTCTTGCCCGTGTGCTTGAAAATGCGTCGCTGCTCGTCAGGACTCATGCGTCCGTAAAGCGGGAGCACGTCAAAAGTTGCAGCATCTAGTTCGTGCGCAAGTTCGCCCGCCAAATCCTGAATGTCGCGTTCCGTCGGTAAAAAGCAAAGCAAGTGGTCGCGGTGTCGCGTTTCCAAATCGAGAATTGCATCGCGAGCCTCTTCAATCAACCCCGAATCGCCCTTGCCACTGATATCGCGGAAATCCTTCGACTCATTTCCCTTCGACAAGCTCAGGGAACTGAAGGTCGGTGAGCCTGCCGAACCGCCGAAATAATACTCCACATCCACAGGGTACGTGCGGCCTTCAGCCTCCATCACACAGCTGTTGTCATAAAATTCTTCAAAAAGTTTTGCGTCAAGCGTTGCCGATGCAACTATCAACTTGAAATCCGGACGACGAGAAAGTACCGTCTTGAAAATGCCAAGCAAGATATCGATGTTCAACGAGCGTTCATGCGCTTCGTCAATCATGATGGCATTATACTGCCGGAACAAGCGGTCCTTGCGGAACTCCTGCAACAAGATACCGTCCGTCATCACCTTGATGGGGGCTTCATTTGTACCTTGTTCCCAGAAACGAATTTTCGTCGAGACAAGTTCTTCGTCCTTGAGTTCTTCGCGCAAGCGGTCGGCAATGGAAATTGCCGCCAAACGACGAGGCTCTGTCACGCCAATCTTAAAGAGTCGCACTTCGTGCTCTGAGCACAAGCGTTTGTCATCCTGGAGCCGAGAGGCGATAGGATCCATTATTTTTTGGATTCTATCGGGGCCTTGCCCCTCCAGAATGACAGCGTTATTTTGCTGACTTAAAAACCACTCCAACAAAAACTTCGGTAATTGCGTCGATTTGCCGGAACCGGTATCAGCCTTGACGATGATAACTTGATGTTTTTCTAAAAGCTCAAAAAACTCCTCCCGATGTTCAACAACGGGAAGCTCCGGATATTCAATCTTCAAATCAGACAAAATCATTCTATAGGTTTCAGGTTACAGGTTTTAGGTATTAGGTTAATTTCATGCACTTCGTGCATCTATAAAACGGGCGACGGAGTCGCGATTATAAATCCTATAACCTAACCCCTAACGCCTAATTCCTATTCCTTAATATGCCCGCATTTGTCGCAGGTGAGTTTGTAGCTGTTATCGGGGTCTACGACCATCACGCCGTCACATTCCGGCACCTCGCACGGGAGTTCTCCCGGCATTACTTCTCTATAAGTCTTTTTTTCTTCCATAATAACCTGAATATAGAAATTCAGCGCCCAACACGCCCACAACAATATTTATTTTTCGGATATGGAAAACGCAAAGACAGTCAAGCAATCTCAAGTCGAAACCCGCGACATCGTTCACCCTTCCGACGTCAACGCCTACAATTACGTATTCGGCGGACACTTGACATCGCTTCTCGACAAGGCCGCCTGCATTGCCGCCTACACACACGCTAGATGCAGAGTGACAACGGTTTCGATTGACAACGTACGTTTTTTCAAGCCAGCTACAGTCGGCACCATCCTCACCATCAAGGCTTCCGTAAACCGCGCCTTCAACACCTCCATGGAAGTCGGCGTCAAGGTCATGGGAGTCCATCCGCAAGTATCGTGGAAACCCGAAGTCATCTGCCATGCCTATATGACATTTGTCGCGATTGATGATAACGGAAAGCCAACCCCGATTCCTTCCGTCATCCCCGAAACAGAGGACGAAATCCGCCGCTACGAAGAAGCCGGCATCCGCCGCGATGCTAAGAAAAAACTTTTGACAGCTCTAGAAAACAAATAAATTCTCTCTCGTCCCGGAACAAGTCCGGGATGACAAAGGAATTTTATTCTCTCGTCTAAAAAACACTGGATACAGTCGAAAACATTTTATTAAAAACGACCCTTTGACGGGGCTTTTGTTGTTTCTAGATTTTTACACATGAAACAGGTAGATGTCAAAGACCGCTCGCTCATCAGCCTTTCGTGGCCGCTAATCCTCACGTTTGCCGTGAGCATGATCCAGCCCATGATGGACAGCTGGTTCTTGTCGCGCACTTCCGAAACCGCAGCCGCAGGCGTCGGCGCCATGCTCCCGATTCTCGGGGCTCTTTTCACCGCGCTCCACGCATTTTCGCAATCGGGCGCAAGCATCGTCTCGCAGTACATCGGCGCAAAGCAGAACAGCCACGCAAGCAGCACACAAACGATGGTCCTCTTCGGGAGCGTCCTGCTCGGCATTTCACTCACGCTTATTGTCTATCCGCTATCCGGAAACATTCCGCAATGGATGGGACTCACCGAAGCCCCCGCCGCATACGCCACGCAATTTTTGAGCGTCGTTTCGTTCGGGTTTGCCTTCCGCGCTCTGCAAACCATTTTGACCGCCCTCATCGCGACGCACGGACTCACCATTTGGAACTTTGTAGGTAACACGCTCACGATCGCCACAAACGCCGCCTTGAATGTTGTATTCCTCGAAGGACTTTTTGGACTCCCGAAAATGGGCGTTCACGGTGTCGCCCTCGCAACTGCTCTTTCCTGGCTCATTTCTTCGGGAATCCTTTGGCTTGTGCTCAAGTTCAAAGTGCACCACCACAGCAAAATTCGCGACTGGAAACGTACACGCGTTCTTTTGCCCGACTGGATTCGCATCGGACTCCCCGCCGCCGCAGAACCCATCAGTTTCCAACTTTTCCAGGTGTTCATCACCGCAATGGTCGTTTACATCGGCACAACCGCAATGACCGCCCGCGTGTTCGCGGGGAACTTCGCGGCGCTCTCCGTCATTCTCGGAGTTGGCCTCGGCAGCGGAAACCAGATTCTCGTGGCGCACCTCGTCGGTGCACATGACTACGTCAAAGCAAACCGCCGCGTGCACCAAACCCTCGCCGTGGGCATCACCAGCGGATTCTTGCTATCCGTCGCGGTCGCGCTCCTCGGCGAACACCTGCTCAGGCTCTACACCGACAACCCCGAAGTCCTCCGCCTCGGCAAGATCTGCCTCTGGTGCGACGTCGCCGTGCAACCCTTCAAAGCCGTAAACTTTATCGTCACCACATCGCTCCGTGCCGCAGGCGATTCCAAATTCCCGGCACTCGTGGGTAGCGGCATGATGTGGACGCTCGGCCTTGCAACCTCGCTTATCCTCGCATTTGTCGTTGGACTTGGGCTCCCCGGCCTTTGGCTAGGCATGGCCGCCGACGAATTCTACCGCTCGTTTGCCAACATTTGGCGCTGGAAGAGCGGCCGCTGGAAAAGCAAAGCGGTGGTTTAGAAAGCAAAAAGTCCGGCGAAAATGCCGGACTCATTCAATAAACGAAAAACATTGTCATTTATGATTGGCCGAGAGTGGCCTTAATTGCCAAAACATCAGCTTCAGAAAGCTCTGTGAACTCCGTAATTTCTTCGATGGGCTTGTTTTTCAACAGCATTTTCTTCGCAATTTCGCAATTTCTTTGATTGCGACCCTGTTCAAGACCTTGCTGCAAGCCGCTATCAACAGCCGCTTTATGAATGGCGTAATTGTCCCACTTGGCTTTCTGTGCTTCGTCAATCATCTTCTGTTCCTCTTTCGATAATTTAGCCAATTTTGCCGTCGAAAACAAGAGTTCGAACACCGTGTTCACATACTGCTTAGGCATCTGCGTCATATTCTTCATATTCTTGAGAGCGTAAAGCCCCTTGTCGAGCGTCGTTTCCAGCTCGTCCAAAGGCTTGTTGAACTTCGGCAGTTCCACAAATGCAAAATTGAGAGCATCGCTGATGCAAGATCCATTGATTTCGCGAAGCTTTGCCCGACGGATGTAGCGGTCATCGGCAAACACATTGAATTCCATGAACACAACCGTAACGACAGGGCTCAATTCGTAATTGTACTTTTGTCCGCGTTCGCCTTGCGCGATAATCGTCTGCGAGGCGTAATAAATCGCACGATTGACAATATTTTCCTGAAAAAGAATCTGCACCTCGATGATGAACCGCCGCCGTTCCGAATCAATGCAATGTAAGTCAAATACAGAAGTCCGATTTTCATTCGAGCCATCGTTATATTCCTTGTCGCGGGACTGCACATCGACAATCGGCGACGCGATTTCGCCTTCAAGTACGGCGTTCAAAAGCGCAATCAAACATACTTTGTTCTGCGAGTCAGGATTGAAGGCTTTCTTAAAAGTTCTGTCGAGAAGAAGGTCCGCGAATACACCCGCGCCCTTGAATTCTTCGAAAGTTTTGGCCTCGCTAATCATTTCACCATGGCCATTTTTTGTTTCGGTCTCAATATTATTTCCCATATTTTTCCAGTGTTAAAACACCCGATAATGTCGGGTTCATAGACAGAAAACCGCTCCCTGTCCATTACATTAACACGCTTTTTTGGAAAAAATATTTCACTAATTTTTCGACTTAAAATGAAATTTTACAATTGCCACTGAGATAAGCAATAAGTCCAACAAGAATACCAAACAATTTTCCTATTAGCCAACAACAATCAACTAGAACTATTATTTAAGTACAAATTAAATTTACTTAAATAAAATCTTAATAGACAAAAACTATAAATGGCAATATAATAAGAAAATTTCCACATCAGCAAGCGATTTCAAAACCAAAGCAAAGCGCACCAAAGGCATGTAGCGACGTTTCCGCGCCCCAAAAATTTCTACATTTGGCGCATGCCTTTCTACTCCGACGAAATCATCCAAGAACTCAAGAACCAGGCGGATATCGCACTGGTCATTCAGCAGTTCTTGCCGCTCAAAAAAAGCGGGGTCAACAAATACGTCGGCGTGTGCCCATTCCACGATGACCACTCCCCGTCCATGTCGGTAAATTCCACGCTGGGCATTTACAAGTGCTTTGCATGCGGTGCGGGTGGCGATGTTTTCAAGTTCATCCAAGAACACGAAAGACTCGACTTCAAGGGCGCTGTAGAATGGGTTGCAAACTTTGTGGGTTTTGCACTTCCGAACCTCGGCAACAACGTCAATACCGAAGTGCTCGAAGAACGCACGATGGTCCGCAAGCTGAACGAGCTTGCCTGCGAATGGTTCGAGCAACAGCTCACGTTAAGTCCCAAAGCTTTAGAGTATCTGAACAAGCGTCATGTTTCGCCCGAGACGCGCAAACAGTTCCACATCGGCTACGCCCCGACAGGGCGAGAAGGCTTAATCGGCTACGCCGCCCGCAACGGGTTTTCGCCGCGTGACTGCGTCAAGGCAGGGCTTGCCGTCGAAAAAGAAAATGGCGGTATCGCAGACAAGTTCCGCGATCGCTTAATGATTGCCATCCAGAATCTCTCGGGAGTCGTTGTCGCCTTTGGCGGTCGAGACTTGAGCGACCCCGCATCGCACAACGGAATAAAGCTAGCCAAGTACATGAACAGCCCAGAAACCGCCCTTTACAGCAAGCGCGATATTCTCTTCGGGCTGAACCACAGCCGAAACGCCATCATGAAGGAAAATGCGGTCATTATCGTCGAAGGATATTTTGACCTCATCAGCCTTTACCAAAGCGGTGTGCAGAACGTCGTGGCCGCCTCGGGTACGGCACTTACCGAGAATCACGCCAGCATTCTCGCCCGCTATGCGAAAACGGCTTACCTTGTTTTTGACGGAGATGCCGCCGGGCAAAATGCCACGCGCCGCAGTCTCGAAATTGTGCTCCCCAAGGGCCTTTCGCCAAAAGTTTTTGCACTCTCGCGACCGGACGGCACCAAGATTGACCCGGACAACTTCGTAAACGAGCAAGGTCCGGACGCCTTCAGAAGAGCGCTCCGCACCGCCGAAGACTGGCTCAGCTATCTTGGGCGAACCATGCCGAACAACAGTCCCGAAGACCGAGCCGCATTCATCACGCAAGCAAAGACGCTTATCAAGAGCATCGAGAATCCGGAGCTTCGCAACCAGTATTTAAAGCTCGTTTCCGAGCGTTACAGCACAACGCGCTCGCTCGCAGGCATCAAGGTGGCACACCCGAAACGCGAAAAAACGCCCACTGCCGAACAGCCCGCAGCACCGCAAGTAAGCGTCCCGTGGGAACTGTTGTCGCCGATTGAAGTGCGTTTTGCAAACCTTCTTTACCGCAACCCCACCCTTCTCGACCGTGCCGCAGAATATTTCGACATGGACTTTGCCGCCAGCGGAATCCAAATTTTTGATTCTCCGCTCATCGATGAATTTATCCAGTCGATTCTCGCGCAGTACGCCGAAACGGGTGCGTTCTCGCCGAGAACCTTGTACGAATCGCTTTCGCCGCAGTTGCAGCTTTTCTTGGAACAGCTCCCCGACGAAACGTGGAAAACGCCGAACGAAATTTTGGAATTTTACGACACGCTTGCCGTGCTCACCCTTAATCTGTGTGACCGCTATAAAAAACTCATTCCGCTTGATTCCGAAGCGGGCATGCGTCTCCGTATGCAGTTGAACAAGTTCACGCAGGGCATCCAAACGATTTCCAAGAAGCGCAAGATTTCGGCCATTACGCCGGACGTTTTCGCCGAGCAGATTATCCAGAGCAAAACACCGCTCATCGAGCTTTACACATCAATTAACGATTTGTCATCGGGCGCCGCGCAATCCACTACCGCGCAGTTCAACAACGCGCAGTTTGCAATTCCGCAAGCCACGACCGCAGCACAGCCAAGTTCGCCGCAGTTCACTGCTCAACCCGCGCAGCCCCCGGTGCAACCAAACGAAATGCCCCCGGAGATGGAAGCCCCGCCTCCATTCGAAAGCGATGAGCAATTCGCATCGAGCGAACCTCCCGAAGAAGCACCGTACGACCCAAACGAAGACGAGCCCTATGTTCCCGACGATGACTTTGGAGCCATGGACGATTTCGGCTAAGCCCACAAGATTTTAAAATTAAAGAGGAAATATGTTATCCATCAAGAACCTTAAAGCAAGTATCGAAGACGGCACCCAAATCCTGAAAGGGATCAATCTGGAGGTCAAGCCGGGAGAAGTCCACGCCATCATGGGCCCGAATGGCTCCGGCAAAAGCACGCTCTCCAAAGTGATTGCAGGTCACCCCGCTTACCATGTCGATGGCGGTTCCGTAGAACTCAACGGCAAGAACTTGCTCGAAAT
Organism: Fibrobacter succinogenes; assembly: GCA_902791475.1. Classification (GTDB taxonomy): domain Bacteria; phylum Fibrobacterota; class Fibrobacteria; order Fibrobacterales; family Fibrobacteraceae; genus Fibrobacter; species Fibrobacter succinogenes_J. The sequence continues at coordinate 26,610 of CADAWC010000006.1, read as the reverse complement.
GGAAATCAACGAACGCGCCAACTCCGGCCTCTTTATCAGCACGCAGTACCCGACCGAAATTCCGGGCGTGAACAACGTGGAATTCTTGAAGATGGCGCTCAACAGCAAGCGCGCGTTCCTCGGCCAGCCCGAAATGAGCGACGAAGATTTCAAAAAACTCTGCGAAGAAAAGATGAACTTGCTCGAAATGGACGAACGCTATCGTGAACGCGGCGTGAACGACGGCATGAGCGGTGGCGAAAAGAAGCGTAACGAAATCCTCCAGATGGCTATTCTCGACCCGAAGGTAAGCTTTCTCGACGAAACGGACTCCGGCCTCGACATTGACGCCCTCCGCATCGTGGCAAACGGCATCAATCACATCATGTCGCCAGAAAAGGCTGTGATTCTCGTGACGCATTACCAGCGTCTTTTGGACTACATCAAGCCCACTTACGTTCACGTGCTCCGTCACGGCAAAATCATCTTGAGCGGTGGCCCAGAACTTGCCCTCAAGCTCGAAGATCAAGGCTACGACTGGATTGAAGAAGCCAAGTAAAGTCGAGGACGCATAATGAACGCTGAATTTATACAGAACTTGCCCACCGCGGAACAGGCAATTGCACGTCTCCGCGAACTCGGCATGCCCAAGCGCAATAACGAACTTTGGTCGTTCTTCCCGGTCGCCAAAATCCCGACTCCGGAATTTATGGGCACGAATTTTGCAGCATCCCCCGCAACATCTCCGGCAGCCCCCACGGCAGCCACGGCAACAACAGCCGCCCCGGCCAACCAAGAGACCGACTTTGCCGCCCTCCTCCCGATTGCAAACAACGCCCGCCCCATGATTCGCGAAATCGTGGCAGGCGCCGCCGAAATGGCCATGCTCAAGTGCAACAACGACTTTGGCCACACCGTCCTCGACATCGGCAAAGGCGCCAAGGTGAGCCTCGAAATTCTCGACAACAAGGTCACCCACGACATTGCCGCCGAGCGCTTTGACATCAACGTTGGCGAAAATGCAGACGTGGAAATCTTCTTTGCAAATCCGGCTTGCGATTTGCCGCTCCGCTTTAGGCATTTCAACATTCACGAAGCCGCAGGCTCCACCGTCCGATTCTCTAGCATCTGCAAGGATACGGCAATTGGCCGCGTGAGCATCGAATGCCACCTCAAAGGTGAAGGCGCGAACTTCGATTACCGCAGCCTCCACGTTCTCGATGGCGAAGCCTCGCAGCACAGCCGCCTCACCATCTACCACGAAGCCCCGCGCACCACGAGCACCCAGCTTGCCCGCAACCTGCTTTCGGGTTCTGCACGCGTGAGCTACGACGGAAGCGTTATCGTCGGTTACGACTGCACAGGCGTCAACTCGAGCCAGCTCGTGAATACCATTCTCATGAGCGAAGATGCTAGCGTCTCCGTGAAGCCCGTCCTCAAGATTTATCACGATGACGTGGAATGCACGCACGGCAACACCGTCGGCGAACTGGATGCAGAACAGATGTTCTACCTCGTGAGCCGCGGCATCCCGAAAAAGGCCGCCCAGGAAATGCTCATGCGCTCGTTCGCACAAGAGACATTCCTCCCGCTCCCGGACAGCCCCGCGAAAAAGCGACTGATGGCGGAACTAGGGGTTAGGTAATAGGTTTCAGGGATTAGGAACACATTACATCACATTCAAAAGGCGGCTTCGGTCGCCTTATTTTATTTATGCAAATAAGATTTTTGTATATTCTTCTATATGAAAAAATTTATCCTTATCATTACTTTGGGAGCATTGAACGCATTCGCTATCGATTGCCTCCGCTCCACCTTTGACATTTTCTCCAAAGAATACCCAACATCTAGTGAGCCTACAATAGCGATTTACAAAAATTTTTTTGTAGATAGCATTTACCTCCATTATGCGGAAACTCGCCATAGCACAGAGTTCGACAACAATAAGTATTACTACACAGGCACTCATGTTGACAGTGCCAAGACCTACACCAAAGAACACGGCTCCGACAATTGGGAAATCAAAGTCCTAAGTCCAGAAGAGTTAACTCTTGAAGCCTATGGAGTCAAGACCACCATTACACAAGAGGGCGATTTCAAAAGAGTCCGCCAACAAGGCAAAGGTAATCCACCAATCACTGAATACCTGATTTACGAAACAAAAGACTCCGTCTTTTACGTTGTTTCATATCTCGATTCATCAGGAAATAAAAGCCCCGATGGTCTAAATACCTACGAACACAGAGTTTACATCCGAAACGATACTTTATACACAACCGAATCAGGAATAAAGGCCTATATCGTTCGTGATTCAGCAAACGAAAGCAAGTGTTACGAATACGACGATTACCCCCAAAAAGAAATTCGCACCACTTACGAATACGAAATGAGAGGCGACACGCTTACCGCCACCAAAAAAATTCACGGAGGCTACAGAAATACACTCATAATATTCTTCGTCCCTAGTGAAAAATACTCCACAGCCATTATATCTGGCAAACGTCGCCCCAAATTGAATCCGGCAAAATCAAAGGACTTCGACCTGCTCGGCCGCCCCGCCAAGAACAAGCACATTTTTATAATCAAGCGCTAAAGAAAAATAATGGATCCCCGACGCTTCGCTTCGAGGATGACAAATTGGGACAAAAAAATCCGTCGGAGAAATCTCCGGCGGATTTTTACATTGCTGTGAGAACTCTCATACCTTTCATTCCCGAATCGCAGCCTCAGCTGCGACAGAACTCACGAGCAATGTACCCACACACCCCAAACATCCCAAACACCCTAATTTTTCCCTTCTTCCTTTTTGTACCAGTGGGCTACCACCGGCACATTTATAAATGTATACGAGAAATCAAGGGCGCGCTAAAAATATTTTCAAAAGCAACATCCAAACAAGAAAGTTCCAAGTCGGAATAATGCTTTTTCAAAAACAAGATTTAACTGGATTGGGCTAAAGCCCCAACTCTTTGGCTCGGTTATAAAAATGAGCAAGCTCATTTTTGCAACACTCGCCTTCTGAGTTGTCATCCGCTTCGCTCAGGATGACAAAAAAAAATCCCGCGAAAGCGGGAAATTTAAAGGTCTTACATCATGTTCACTAAGAACAACAGCGCGCAACCGCTAAAGGCGACCACAAAGTTCACCACGAACTCTTCAAAAGCAGTCCGCTTCGGATCTTCATCCGTGCAATGGTTTTCGTCCCAGTATCCCATTTCAACTCAATCCCTGTAGATTATTTCTACATAGATTAATTTAACATATTTTAATCCAAAGTGGAACGCACTTTTTAAATATTTTTACACAACTGTATACAGGCAGACGCGCACCGTTTATTACTTTTTGCTTTCTTCAATCTTCTTGATGGGTTCGTCCATCATGCGTTCAGCAATGACTTCCGGAGTTTCTTCAGCCACGGCAGCGTTCGATTCTTCCGGCATCCACGGCTTGTCGAGACTCTTTTCCCAAGACACAGTCGGTGCTTGAACTTCTTCGTGAGAAGCATCCACAATCGGGAGGCCAAGGAGTTCGCGGGCGCGGTTGAGGGCAGCATCAATGTTACCGAGAGCGTTTTCTTCGCCAAGCTGGGCAAGCACTCCGGCACGGGTCAAAGCCACCACCGGCTGGGCATGCACACCACTCAAGAGGAGCTGCGTCCCTTCGCTCTTGCAACGCTTGAGCAAGTCTTCAATCATGTTGATACCGGCAGCGTCAATGCTAGAGACGCTACGCATGCGCAAAATCAAGATCTTCGGCTTTTCAGAGATGCGGTTCATCGTTTCCTTGAACTTGTCCACTGCACCAAAGAAGAGCGAACCGGCAAGTTCGTACACAAGCACGCCCTTCGGCACCTGGCGTCCGAGAGTATTGCGGGCTGCTTCGTCATCGTCGTCCTTCAAGGCAGAAGAAACCGCTTCGACTTCGGCCACATCGCTCATGCGCTTGATGAAAAGCACTGCAGCAAGGAGCACGCCCACTTCGATAGCAACCGTAAGGTCGATAATCACCGTGAGGAAGAATGCAACAAGCATCACCGTCACGTCGCTCTTCGGAGCCTTGAACATCTTGATGACGCTGCGGTAACCGCACATATTGAAAGCCACCTGGAAAAGCACTGCGGCAAGGGCTGCCATCGGGATCATTTCGGCATACTTGCCAAGCACGAGCATGATAAGCAATAGAACGACAGCGTGAACAAGGCCAGAAACCGGGCTCACGGCACCGTTACGAATGTTCGTTGCGGTACGGGCAATAGCACCCGTTGCCGGGATACCGCCAAAAATCGGGCTCAAGATATTTGCGACACCCTGACCGAAAAGTTCCGTATTAGAGCGGTGCTTTGTACTCGTCATACCGTCAGCCACCACTGCAGAAAGGAGCGATTCGATAGCGCCGAGCATAGCAATCGTAAGTGCCGGCTGGAACACCTTTTGCATCATTTCGAGGCTGATATTCGGGAGGTGCGGCACCGGGAATCCGCTCGGAATGTGGTTCTTCATGCCAATCGTCACCACGCCGTGACCGTTCACCGGATCGTCCCAGCCAAGGACCTTCACCATCACCGTCGCAACGATAATCGCAATGAGGGAACCCGGAACCTTAGTAGTAATCTTCGGCCACAAAATGCAGACCGCAAGAGCGACAACACCCACAATCACAGAGTAGACGTTCATGGAACCGAAAGAAGAAACGTAAAGCTTGATTTTGCCCACGGCGTCAGCCGGGTCAGCGCCCGCAAACGTGAGGCCAAAGAAGTTCGGAACCTGACCAAGCGCAATAATAATAGCGATACCCGCCGTAAAGCCCACCGTCACCGGGTACGGAATGAACTTGATAATCGCACCGAATTTAGCAAGACCGAAAATGACGAGGAAAATACCCGCCAAAAGTGTTGCCGAGGCAAGTCCATCGTAACCGTACTGGCTCACGATGCCGTAGACAATCACGATGAATGCGCCCGTCGGGCCGCCAATCTGGAAGCGGGAACCGCCCAACAGCGAGATGATGAAGCCCGCGATAATGGCGGTGTAAAGGCCTCGTTCCGGACCCACGCCAGAAGCGATAGCAAACGCAATCGCCAAGGGGAGAGCCAAAATGCCAACAATCAAGCCCGACATCAAGTCGCTTGTGAAATCCTTGCGAGTGTAGCCGCGCTTGAAGCTACGAACGATTTCCGGGGTGATTGTCGAAACGACGCCTGTCAAATACTGCTTGACGGATTCCTTGGCGTGAATATCAGACATTGAAGGTCTCCATATTAAATTCGAGACCCAAATTTAGGAATTTACCCCAATTTCGTTAAGGGGGATAAGATTTTTTTATAAAATATATTTTACGCGGTCTTTGTATTCTCGGAAAGACCTAAAGAAGCTCGAATTTTATCCATCGAAGCACCCTTCTTTAACATTCGTTCAACAAGGTTCAAAGCCTTTTCAACAGCTTCGTCCCCTATTTTCTTAACGAAATCAGGGTGATCTTCTGCAAATGCCAATTCTTGAGCATATCTGTCCCATTTCAAGTGCATAATATACCTGTACCTTTTAAGTTCCTTTTTATTAAATAAACCTACTTGGCATTTTCTAAAACATTCAAATAAGACTGAATTTTATCAGAAGAAACTCCGTCTTTACGCATATTTTGCCTTACCGCATTTAACACCTTTTCCTCGATTTTCTTCACGAAATCAGGGTTATCTTCTGCAAAAGCCAACTGTTGAGCGTATCTATCCCATTTTAAGTGCATAATATACCTGTACCTTCTAAGTTCCTTTTTATTAAATCTAGCTAGTTCGGCATACGGAAGCAAGCCCTCGAGCTTTTCCGATTTCAGAGCAGGTGGAAGCTCCTTGAGGCGGTCCAAATAGCGGAACATGAATAGCCACTTGGCGATTTCCGAATCACTTGGGCGAATCATCCTCTTAACCTTCGGGAGCTCAATAATCGTAAAATTCGCACAGTCAACTAACTGCTCCGCGGTTTCATAATCAAGAATTCCGGCACGGTGAAGTGGCCTATCATCATCAAACACCCGAAAACGAGCAAAAGAAATGACATAGACAGGCTTGACATCGTAATCCCAATCGGGACCTGGTTCACCCTGTTGCACAATCATCTGACTTGAATAAAACACCAAACGCTTCAAAAAATTCGTTTCCCGCTGAATCTGCACCTCTATTTCAATAAAATTATCATGTTCATCGCGACAATGCAAATCAAGAATTGAAGATTTGGAAACCTTGCTACCGGAATCATTGAGTTCCGGCTGTTGCGAAGCTACATCCATAATCTTTTGCGGGATCTGTCCCTCAAGAATATCGTTCAACAGATTCAACAAATTTCGTTTCCCGCGCCTTGAATCCGGAGAAAACGTCTTCTTAAAAGTCTTGTCGTACAAAAGGCTTGCATAAGGTCCAAATTCACCTTCCTTGGCAAAATACTGCGATAAAACGCATGCTTCGGCATTATACGAGGCAACATCTTCGTGAAGTTTATTCGACTTCGGAGAATCAGCGATCCAAACTAGCGGTTTATCTCCATGGTAAAAACGCCCGAGTCCAAGTTTTTCAAGAATCGGGTCTGCACATTTTTTATTTTGAACGTCCATTTGATCCCCTGTTTACGTGAAGCGGAGCGGATTTAAACACGCCCCTTTATATTAACACGCTTTTTTCGAGATTTTGGCCCACATTTTTTGTGTAAAATTTTCGCAATTTATTATAATTTACCCAAAACACAAATTGAACATCTTGAACTTTATCTCAATTAAAAATACATTATATGTATGAAAAAAATTTCCTTTATACTCATTCTTATTGCATTGGGCGAAGCTATGGCTCAGTCCTGCAAAATCAGCAGCACTCCCAAAGGAATGCAGATTCAGAATGAATTGCCTACCGAAAACACAGACATGTCCTCATTCCCTAATTTGGGCAACACCGTAGATATTTCAGGCATTGTCGCTGAAGCGAATATTAACCTCAGTACGGATCCAATTTGCATGAAAGCAATTCCCGGTTGCAACGTTACCGTAAAATACACTCAAAGTGAATCCGCAAAAACAAGTCGCGGTGCTCGAGCAGTACTACACAATTTTAAAATTCATTCCGAAAAAGAAACCCTTATGTCAAAGGTCGCAGACTCAACATGGATTCTCTACCCAAGCGATCTTGAGTTAAATATCGGTGATACGCTTTACGTCAAAAACTACTCTGCATTATATTACAACGTATGGGACGAAAATACACATTGCGATTACGTACCCAAGCTTTCTGCAGTAGGCGAATACACCGTTATTCAGGGGAATCAGACGCAAACAATTCATCGATTGCGCACCGCAAAAGATTCAAAGTCAAAGACGTTCAATCGAGACGCTAGCGGGCGATTTTCGACAAGCAACAATTGTCATATCATTAAATATTAAAGGATACGCCCGCCTTCGCGGGCATATCCCTTTAAAGTTCAAAACTCTAATTTCAGCTTGTTTTTACTACAGCAGTCCCTTCTTCGCAAACTTCATCAAGTTCTTGACTTGCTTTTTGTCCATCGCAGGCACGTTTGCGTCTTCGAAGCGCTTGGAACGCGGGGCACAATCTTCGCAGAGGTGCTTCACCACCGTCCCAAAACTCGCGGCTCCGTCGGACACAGACATTTCACGGGTGCGGTAAGAGCGCAGCAAGGCTTCCTTGTGGCACTTGTCGCAAATGCCCATCTTGGGGGCGGCTGGCTCGCGGGGAGAATTGCGCTTCTGCTTGTCCTTTTCGGAATCAATGGAGAAAGCACGGCTCATGGCCGCATTTTTACTAGCAAAACGATTGTCAAAAAGACCCATAATTACATCTCCTTTAAATCTTCTACAAGTTTATCCTGCAAATATAGCGCTAAAAGCATGCAGCAAAGCGACGTGGCAGAGCCGTCTTCCATAAAGAGGGAGCGCCCGAACTTGCCGCGTTCCATCTGTTTTTCCTTGAACGTCTCGGCAAATTTCGCAAAATCGAGGAGTGTTGCGCGGGGAGCGTTCGCCGCACAGACTTCGCGAATCATAGTATTTAAATATTCCACCTCGCTTACCGCAATCGGAAACATTTCCGGGGGAATCGTGAGCAAAAAAAGTCGCGACTGCGTCTTGTTCACGAGTTCGTTCACAAGCGTTTCGTAAAGCGAAGCAATCGAGGAGCCATCGGTACCGCCGTGGTTCAGTTCACGCAGCCCAAGCCCCATGATAATGCGGCCGGCATTTTTACCAATGACATCGGAAGAAAGACGCGCTTTGATTTGCGATAACGAGACCGCAACAGGCACATTTACGGAAAACTGTATAGGTCGGCTAGGTTCCCGGCACAGCACGGCTTCCACAAAACGGTTCGCCGCTTCGCCCTTTGGCCCAAATAATTCATCGCCTATAACTAATACTCTGTTTTCCACATAAACAATCTATACTTTAGAATCCGATTTGACCACAGAGATTTCCCAATAACTGCCTTTTTTTTCGCGTGAAAGCACTTTATGGCCGTCTGCAATGAGCGATCCGGGCACATTTTCGATTGGTGAGCCCTCATCGAGCCAAATTTTGAGCGTTCGGCCTGCCGGATAACCGGACATGACGATTCGCGAACGGACGGAATTGAGGGGGCATTTTACGCCACGGAGGTCCAAAAGGGAGGGAATTTCGCCCTGGAGGGCGGCTGGTAATGGCAAAACTTTCACTTTTTCACAGAAATCGGCGATTTCGTCGGTGTAATTTTCGGGATTTTCAGCCCATTCCCCCACCGGGAACTCCGAAAGACCGCAACATACTATTTTAGATAGAGCCTCTTCGGGGGTGAGGAGCGCCGATGTACCGCGGCGGATCCATTCCACGCATGCGTACATTAACAATTTACGTAAAGATTCTGTAAAACCTGCGGTTTCGCGGTTCGCTTCAATCCAGCGAGCGATTGGAGATGTTAAATTTTTCTTGCGTTCATCTGCCATTTTTTGCATATTTCGCCATTGTAAAAAAGTCTAATCATACCTATGTAAAAATACACTTTCCAAAGCAAAAAATGGGCCAAAATTCCTGAAAAATGTAGCAAAGGTCACATTGCGTTTCTATATTTGGCCGCAAGCATTCAATAAATGCAAAGGTTACAGTAGAATGAGTACTATACTACTATACGCAATGTTCGTCGTCTACGTTATCGCAGGCGTGGGATTGGTGATTTACGGGTTCAGTTGCTACTATAGCATCTACCTGTTCCTCAAGAACAGCCGCAAGACGCGACTTTCAGACCGCAAAGCGATCTTGAAGTACTACCGCGAGCATTCGCTCGCAGACCTCCCGCAGGTCACGACCCAGCTCCCGGTTTTTAACGAAGCCAACTGCGTTGAACGTCTCCTCGAAGCCGTCTGCGCCATCGACTACCCCAAGGACAAGCACGAAATCCAGGTCTTGGACGACTCCACGGACGAGTGCTACGAAGTCACCAAGAAGAAAGTTGCTGAACTCGCCGCCCGCGGTTATGACATCAAGCTCATCCACCGCACGAACCGCAAGGATTTCAAGGCTGGCGCCCTCAAGGAAGGCATGGCAGTCGCAAAGGGTGAATTCCTCGCCATCTTCGATGCCGACTTCGTTCCTGAAAAAGACTTCCTCCTGAAGACCGTCCCGTACTTGGTCATGGATCCGCAGGTCGGCCTTGTCCAAGGTCGCTGGGGTCACTTGAACCGCACCGAATCCGGTCTTACGCTCGCCCAGTCTATCGGTATCGACGGCCACTTCGTGGTGGAACAGTCCGCACGTAGCTGGGGCAAGCTCTTTATGAACTTCAACGGTACCGCTGGTGTCTGGCGCAAGGCCGCAATTTACGGCGGTGGCGGCTGGGAAGGCGATACGCTCACCGAAGACATGGACCTTTCTTACCGTTCTCAGCTTGCCGGTTGGAAGATGAAGTTTGTGTTCGACGTGATTGTTCCGGCTGAACTCCCGAACGACATCAATGCATTCAAGGCTCAGCAGTTCCGTTGGGCAAAGGGCTCCATCCAGACCGCTATCAAGATTTTGCCGAAGGTTTTGCGCTCCAAGGTTCCGCTCCGCGTGAAGATTGGCGCCATCCTCCACACGACGCACTACTCGATCCACCCCTGCATGTTGTTCACCGCACTCTGCGCTTGGCCGTTGCTTGCATTCTTTGAACCGGTCGGACATCTCCCCACTTGGGCATACACGGTTGGTTTCGCATTCATCTTCCTCGCCGCAATCGCGCCTTCTGTTCTTTACTTTGTCGCCCAGCGTTGCTCCGGCTACACCGGTTGGAAGATCCGCTTGCTCTCGCTCCCCATCTTGATGGCCCTCGGCGTTGGCATCGCAGTCAGCAACTCCCGCGCAGTGTTTGCCGCAGTTCTCGGCACAAAGGGCAGCTTCGTCCGTACCCCGAAAAGCGGTGGCGCCAAGAAGAAGGCCAAGAGCCATTACGCACAAAAGTTCCCGTGGATGGCACTTATCGAACTCCTCGTCGGCGTCTACTGCATTTTCGGTTTGCTCGAATACATCAACGCCAGCAAGTACATCATCGGACCGTTCCTCGCCCTTTATGCAATCGGATTCCTCTCGGTGAGCGTACTTAGCTTTATGCATTACATCAGCAACATTTTCGAAGTTCGCAAAGCCATTAAGTGCTCTGAATGCGTCGAAGAACAGGCAACGAACTAAACTATAGTTTACGCAAGATGCGGCGAAATTCGCCGAACGCTATTCAAGAGGCCCCGCAAGCGCGGGGCTTTTTTGTTTTAGTTGTTGGTTATTGGTCATTAGTCACTAGTCATTAGTCATTTGTTAGTGTTTTTTCGAGAATCGCGGGGAAAGCAGCAAATGCGAGGCAAGAAGTCGCACCACCCTTCGTCATGTCGAGTTCGAAAAACGAGACATCCAGTTATACTAGTAGCGCAATCGGATGGAATCACGGAATGCACGAGATGCGCCCGAGGTAGTGTCGCAAGGCGGGAGGCCACGCACAAAGCGGGTGCGGCAACAGAGTTCTTGAGCTTTCCCGGTCGCAAAGTGGACATAGTTGTCCGAAGTTGCAACAATGCCATGATGGAACATCGAATAGACGTTCAACGAGACGGTTGTAAGGATCGCGGCCACAGTCATGGCGATAAGCATTTCCAAGAGAGTAAAGCCGTGACGAGAAGTTTTAGGCTCAGCTAGATTCATTTGCAAATAAGAATGCCTCCGAACCTCATCGACAACGCACGAGGCGTTTGAGAGAATAATGTTCACTCGCAACAACCGCCCACGCCAAATGTGAACTGCCAGGAACACGAGTGAGGCGAATCGACAGAGAGTCCGCGCAATTCGGGCGATTCGTAATCAAAGATTCCATTGTACCCAGCGCGTCGTAAAACTCGTCCAAGCGCATACGTTCGTCAGCCACTTCGCAATTGAAGAAATTCCAACCGCCAAGGAGAGCTGTTGTTCCAACGAGAAAGATCGTGAGTGCCACGCAAACTTCGGGCAACGTAAACCCATGACGAGATTGAGTCACAAGCGCCTCCGGGAAAATACGACATTGCGAGTGTCCATGCAAAAGGGTAAGAGCGCTTGCGTCGAATCAAGAATTTTTGCCGAAGAATCTCGCTCAACAGTTCCAGACGGCGCAATCGCCAAGCCTTCAAACACAGACTTTTCAAGGAGCACCAAGCGGTTTTCGCGATAGCCGACCGCAAGCGCCACGCTCGGAAATTTCATTTGTGCACGGTCAGAAATTTCAATATTCTGTTTCGAGAGGAGCGAACCCGCAAGCGATACATTTCCCGAGACAGTCACGCTAGCAAGCCCAAAGATTTCGGCAAAGTCAGCGGCTACATTTCCTTGAACGCTTACAGAACCAGTCGCATAAATCCGAAGTGTATCGAAGTGAACATTCCCACGAATCTTGACATCGCCCTCGACATTTGCCATAAAAGAACGAATTGACTTTCGCGAACTTCGCAGATTTTCAAAAGCACTGTCAAAAGCGCGGGATTCGCCGAGATCTAACGTCAAATCGCCAGCGCTCACATTTATCGCCATCGTGCGTTCTGCAGAGAGACCATCTGAAGAATCCAGTTTAAAAAAGCGACGATTTCCCGACAAGTTTTTCAAGCCCACTGAATGCAAAATGCGTTCATGCAAATTCTGCTCCAGCACTATGGCACAACGCGCCCATTCCGAAGTCGAGAATCGCCCGTATTCACTCCCCAGCATGAACTGGAATTTATCGCGAACACGCCATTCGGTCCATGGCCCAAGAATCCGAGATTCGACAATCGGAAGTTCCGCAAAATAGCCGTCCGGAAAGCCATTCAGTTTCGCGAGCACCGCCGATTCCGCGAAATACATTTCCTGAGTTTCTTTTGCAACAAGCGATACATTTCGGCGGAGCGTCCCCGGCATGCGGAGCATTGATGTCACGAGAATCGAAAGCACAAGCAGCAGTCCCAACACAAGCGGAAGAACGTTACCGCATTTTGAGCGCATAACGAACCTCCTTACGACCACAACGCATCACAACATCGTTCATTCCAATTTGCTTCACGCGGTATCGAGAAAGCGAATCACCGACTGAGAGCGTTTTCGTTTCACCTGCGGATGTTTTCACAAGCGCCACTCGCCCGCCCACAATTCCAAGCAAACTGAATTCCGACGAATCACAGGTTCCTCGTGAAGTTCGCCAACTTCTAGATGCGACACCATCCACAAAACCCGCACGTCCGAGAGTCCATTTGGCAGGGAGCAAATCGCGATGGCCCTCCGCCCAAGCAAGCATTTCCAAATCGCGTGCGGCGGGCTGACTTAATTCAACAGGCGCAGCATCAACAAACGAATTACGCGACTCACCATCAATAATTTTTGCATAAAGTGCATCCGTCATATCATCACAAATTGCAAAAATAGCCACACACAAAATAAGAACCGCCACAGCACGCATAGTCCACCGTTGCCGTTCGCTAGGTTTCATTGAATCGCACGCGTCTAAATCCTTGCCACACCAAAACGGATCGCGTGCAGCCACTTGAAAGAGATTTTTCACATGCAGCGATTCCTCGACAGTCCCAACTTTTTCACAGCAAACAACAAACTCCCCCACGTCATTCATTTTCGCAAACAATTCATCAGCTTTCAAGAATTCCTTAAAGCGCGCTACACGTTCCCGACAAGCGTCATCAAACGTTTCTCCGTAGCCGTATTCTTCTGACCAATGACATAAACGACCTTCCATAAAAACGAGGATGTACACGCAATGTTCGCAAAGCGCGACAAACAACAAATTTCCATTATCCGCAACCTCCGCACATTCGCCGCCACACTCCACGCACGTTTCATCACACTTCAAGCAATTCTCACCATCCCATTCGCCTCGCAATATTTTGTCAGCAATTGCATACAACGCAATTTGTTTTGGCAAGCAACGGTCAAACGTTTTTCGGTAATTTTCCAACGGTTCATCCGCCACCGCCACGAGATAACGATGTTTACGTCCATCCGACGCATTGAACGAAACTAGCGGCCAAAAGAAAACCGCGCACTCGCCATCTGCAAAACCAGCTTTAAATACATCTCTAAAATCTTCGTCAAATCGCTTGCGCAATTCCGTTTCCGTGAGAGTCCCGTCAAAAGACGTCGTTACCTCCCACGTCATCATCCGAGCTGCAACTGGCGCGATTCTTTTTTTCCAAAACAAAAATTTACCCTCCATTTTTTTATTTCGTTTACTAGACTTCACTGGATCTTTTGACTTCGAACCTGCGGTTCTTCGCTCAGGATGACGAAGAAAAAAAAACATTTATCGTTTAACTTCAACTGTTGGCGTAATGAAAATCGCGAGTTCACTTTCGTCCTCTTCTTCGGAGGTGTAGCTAAACAAGCGCCCAAGCAACGGAATACTCCCCAAGAACGGCACCGCCTGCCGCACCTCCGTCTTGTTCTTGCGAATGAGCCCGCCCAAGCACAAAGTTTCACCATCACGCAACACCACAGTTGTCTTCATGTTCCGAGAACTGATGTCTCGCGGCCCATCGCCAGTGCTCCTGCCCGCCGTCTTGATTTCCGGCGACACAGACAACGTTATCAAACCATCTTGCGTCATCGTGGGCGTGAGTTCCAGCGAAATACCATCGTTAAACGAGCGGTAATCCGTAATCGGATACCCATCCGCAGAAACTTGACTGACAAGATAATAGACCGTATTCGTCACATTGAGTTCCGCCTTGTTGCCGTTCAACGTTGTCACGCGCGGTCGCGCAAGCACCTTTGCCTCGTTGTTCTCTTCCATCGACGAAAGCTCTAGTTCAAAGCGATCCGGCAAAATCCCGATTTTTCCGAACGCCCCCGATTTGGAAATATCCTTGCCCAAGAAATCAAAGAATCCGCGTACCTGAATATCGCGCTCTCCCACATTTCGCGTTGCCCCACTCCGCACACCAATCGCAAAACCACGTCCCTTGCGAAACTCCACAATCACACACGCAAGCGTCACCTGCATTTGGGGCACATCGACCATTTTCAAGAGCTCCGCAGCACGCGCAATCGCTCGCGGCGAACCTCCAAGCACCAGTGAATTCTGCTCGCGATATTCCGAAACATTCAGTTCCGATCCTTTCATAAACTTCGAAAGCTGCGCCATAGCCTTCTCAGGCGACACATGCTTTAGCGGGAATACCTGTACATCGGCAAGCGCTTTCGCCCCTTCTTCCGAGACCCAAAGCGACGACGAATCTAGCCGAAACGTGAACGCACTTCCGCGAAAAAGTGACGCTAAAAGTTCCGGCAACGAAACATCCTTAAACGACATCTGCACTGTTTCATTCAAGTCGCCATAAACCGCCAAATTGAGCCCCGCTTCTTCAGCAATTGCCTTAAGCACCGATTTGAGCGAAGCTGACTGCAAATCCACCGAATAAAGGTCTCCCGCACGTTCCACAGAAACTTCCGCGCCATCCGGCGAACCGTTCAGAGCTTTCCCGCCGTTCCCCGCTTTTGCACGAGAAACCCGCAAACACCCGCGCTCGCCACGCACCTTAAAACCGTTCGATTCCATCAGCACGCGAAACGCCATTTCCGGAACCATTCCCCTCAGATTCCCACTCACCACACCATCCACGTTGTAATCCGCAAGCACATTCACGCCCGTGTTCAGCCCAAAATCCTTCACGAACTCGCGCACGTTCATGTTTTTGACATCAACGACTACGCCTGAATCCGAGAGCGCAATCGAACCATTTTGCACACGCGATCGTCGAATATGGTACACACGCCCCTCCAGCACCACATCTAGCCCATGCGCAGCGCAAAGCGAAGTCAGCCCTTCGAAAAGGCTAACCCCCTCCAAGTGAAACGTCACGCGCACATCGCCCGCATCATCCGTCAAAATGGAAGTCCCATACGCAAGCGAAAGCGTCCGTGCCACCTCCGAGAGCGCAACATCCACAAAATCAAGCGTAACCGCCCCCGATGAAGTCCGAGCAGACCTCGAGAACGTTTTCGGCGTACTAACAGAACGCGCCACCGAAGACGAAGCGCCCGCCAGCGACGAAGACAACAACAATGTCAAAAGGGAAATTCCCAGAATCCTTAGAAGCATACGATTCTCCTAAAATGCGCATGCCCGCTTTTTCAATGCGAACGCTCTTTGGCGCTACAATTGCGGCCCCTGCCCGGGATAATATTAAGGATCTAAGAAACGATATAATAAGTGTTTCTCAAAATAGAAAAAAATTTTATGAAAAACACATGATCAATCAAAAAATGCTTTTATAAAGCAAACTAAAAAGCATGCGGGCGGGGCCCAAGCTCGGAGTTGCGAAGGCCGCACGGGCCCCTCCCTGCACCCTCCCCATCCTTGGCCGACGCTTTATTCTCTCGCTGACAGCCTGCTTTCTTTTCACTTAACAGCCAACCCACATTTTTAGACTATTGCAAGGGGAATAAAATTTTCGGAACTTTTGTCCCCGCTGAGGCGAATTACCTCGTTTTTTCATGGGCTTTATGGCAAAAGAATCGGTATTTCCGTGCAAAAGTGGCGAATTTCACGCAATTTCGGCATTTTTTAAAAACTGGCACGGTTCTTGCTAAATACAAGGCGGAAACAAAAAAAATCCACCCACAACCATAGGAAGAATCATGAAATCAAAATTCATTGCAATCCTCACAATCTCTACGCTCGCCTTTTTTGCCACAGCATCTGCCAAAAGCAATGCTTCTGACATGAAGAGCGTCAAGGCCGAAATCTCCGCTGAAATTTCGGAAGAAGTCCAAGCTGAAGTTGTCGACAAGGCAGACTTCAAGAAGATGCGCGAAGAAAGCAAGGAAGCCCGCAAGGGTCTCCTCGACAAGATCAAGCTCGAAAAGGACGAAGCCAAGGTAGAAGCCCCGAAGCCGCCGAAGCCGGAAATTCTCCCGCCGACCCCGAAGACGGAAGAAGAACTCCAGGCAGAACGCGAAGCTCACAAGGCTGAAATGGAAGCCAAGAAGGCCGAACATGAAGCAAAGAAGGCTGAAGCCGAAGCAAAGCGTGCTGAACGTGAAGAAGCTTTGAAAGCTGAACGCGAAGCTAAGAAGGCCGAAATGGAAGCCAAGCGCGCCGAAGAAGAAGCTAAGCGTGCTGAACGCGAAGAAGCCCGCAAGGCCGAACGCGAAGCCAAGAAGGCCGAAATGGAAGCAAAGCGTGCTGAACTCGAAGCACAGCGCGCAGAACGCGAAGAAGCTTTGAAGGCTGAACGTGAAGCTCGCAAGGCTGAAATGGAAGCTAAGAAGGCTGAACTCGAAGCACAGCGCGCAGAACGCGAAGAAGCTTTGAAGGCTGAACGCGAAGAAGCTTTGAAGGCTGAACGTGAAGCTCGCAAGGCTGAAATGGAAGCTAAAAAGGCTGAACGTGAAGCCCAGAAAGCAGAACGCGAAGCTTTGAAGGCTGAAAAAGAAACTGTAAAAGAAGAAAAGACCGTAGCACAGGTTGAATAAGGACTTTCCTCCTAAAATCTGGGCGGCGGGAGCATCCGTCGCCCTCTTTTTTCCGAGTCTTTTCAAGGTTAACGCTATGAAAAACGCAAACAAACTTATTGCACTTTTGACTAGCTCGATATTCGTGGCGGTTCCGTTTGCTCAACCGGAATCCGATATCGCGACGCCTGCAGAAAGGTCTGAAATTTCGCAAGACGTTCCTGATCTTGGACAGAAACAGAAAGAAGACTGGCAGCGCTTACGTGAAGAACGCAAGCAAGCACGGCAACAAATTCTCTTGGACATCAAGGCAAATGCCCATGCCGAAATCAAGGATATCCAGCAAGACATCAACTTGCAAAAAACGAGCAACAACGCCATAAACACATTCAAGGGCAACGAGAACATCATCAACTCGCGCGAAGACTTAATCCGTCCAGGAAAGGATCCGCGAGAAAACGCCCCCGCCGAATGGGAAAAACAGCACCCAGAAAACCCGCCGTTCGATGTTCCACGTCCAAACGAGCACATTCCGCTCCCCAAAGGTCCTAAATTTTAAGACCAAAGATTTGAATTTTACCAACCCACACAAAAGCGACGCCGAATGGCGCCGCTTTTTCGCACATTCGAAATCCGTTACAACAGAGCAACCTTTAAAATTAATCTAGAACAAATGCTATATTAGCAACATGCGCATTTATTTCTCTTTATTCATCTTTGCGGTAGCCACAGCTTTTTTATTAGGCTGTGCCTCCAGCAAAAGTGCAAAAATAGAGCACACGCTGCAAGTCATGAATTACAGCGACGCCAACTTTGCTGTTTATATCGATTCCCTGTATATAGGCAGAACACCTATTAAACACGAAGTCATTTCGGACACTCTAGATGGCAGAAAATTGAGGATTGTCTATAAAGGAACAGAATTAAAATCATATACTTTGCATAAAGATTCATTTAGCGATGAAGTCAACGAAAACCAAAAGACTGCAACCGCAATCGGCTCCGTTACGGCCGTAGCAGGAATGGTCCTTATACCATACCCCATTGGATTAGTCGCTCCGTTAGTATCGTTCATCCCAGCTATCGCTATCGGAAATCCAAGAACGACTATGCGATGGGAATATAAGTTCTGGAACGATTCCTTCCCTGAATTAAAACACGGACCAAAGCTCGAGGAAATTTCCTTACCAAGAATTACAAGACGATGGTTCGTCATTAACTGGGGACACAAAATTCCTTCCCCCAAATACAGAGGATTCGTAAAAAAAGACCTGATCAATTCTTCGGGAGTCTGTTTCGATGAGCCCAATGAAACCGTATGGTTTGAAAGCGAAGACAAAGCCGACGAAGTCTACCCCATTCCTATCCGCGATGTCACGCTCTGTCTAGACACCGTTGTCACCGAGCCTTCATTTTTCGGCATGAGAAACGCTCCCGTCGTCAACGAAAAGACTTGTGGATATTGGCCCACTCCCGCCAAAACAAGAGAATGGTTCCAGCAATACCCCTGTGAAACGTATTCACGAAGAAGACAAGCTAAAACAGATAAGCTATAGACCCTGAGCCAAAATACAAACGTTCTTTCAGCTGTATTCCATTGACAACAGTCAGCCCTGCGCTAAACTGCATTTTTTCTCGATAAGTCCAAGTGACACCAAAATAGTGCGAAAAATAAAACGGAAACTCGAACGTTAGCTCATATTCACTCGGAGGAATCCAATCTGCAAAACCGGAAGGATCTCCTCCTAATTCACTTGTCCAAAGCCAGGGGGATTGCACCGAAGGAGAATACATCAAAGCGACGGGGCCAAAGAAAGCACTTGCATAGCCTCCAAATCCGCCCCTTAAATGGAACTGTTCATTGTTATAAGACGAGATATCATGGGTTGGTTCAGGACATGTTTGAATATTGCAACCTGAAGCCGAAATGCCTTCATAGACATAATTTGTATTGCTATAGTCAAAGCCCAAATAAGCGGCCATTCCAATTTCACCCCATCGTCCATTCAGCCCTACAGACACCTTGCCATATGGCGCAGGATCAAGTCCAAAGCCATAAGAAATAAAGCGGATTTGTCTTTTTTCAAGCCATTCCAAGCTAATAGATACCGGCCAGGACTTGAATACGTAACTGATATCAGCTCTGCCTGGTTCAAGAATTTCGTCCGCCGCTACGTCGTCACTACAATAAAGGTCGCCATCACAAACAAACGCTCTACCAGTCCAGACTTTAGAAAGCTTAGTCTTTTGATTTTCGATTTTATGAATATTCACGGCAACACGACGAATGGACGAATTCTCTTTCATATTGTATTCGGCGCCCTTCAATTCCGGATGAAGTGTGACATCAAAATCACCTTCCTTAACACTCATAAACCGGGTCGTGCAACCTGTAAGAGTAGCAAAAAGTAGGCTCACAATTACACAGCACAACATTGTCTGAATAATATTTCTTTTTGAGCTATACATCATTCTGAAAGTTTACTCCATCCGTAACGCCGATAGCTATCAATTTTCCGTATTAAAGAAAGAAAGATTTTCTAAATGATTATAGGAATCCGTACAGCCAATCCAAAAAAAGGCTAACGACAAAAGCAAGATTCCATATTTGAAGGCATTGATAAGCACAACATAAAAGTACAAAAAAAATCCATTGGAAGTCGTACACGTCCAATGGATTTTTCAGTTTCGTTGCAATTTATTTAAATTCTAAAATTACAGCGGTGCA
The DNA here is from genome assembly GCA_902791475.1 of Fibrobacter succinogenes. GTDB lineage: Bacteria > Fibrobacterota > Fibrobacteria > Fibrobacterales > Fibrobacteraceae > Fibrobacter > Fibrobacter succinogenes_J. The sequence goes on along the minus strand of CADAWC010000006.1, from coordinate 6,950 downwards.
GGCGTATACTTATAGACGCCATTGCTACACGTAAATGCGCAACTGTCGACAACTTTGGACAAACCGTTTTCACTGCAAGCGGTCCCCTCAACACCTAGACTCGGGCAACGCACAGATGCCGTGACACATGATTCTTTTTCACCGCATTCGTAATATTTATAACGTTCCACCCAGCGACCTTTCACGCAGATATAATTTTCAGACCGGTAAGAGCCATCCAGCATTTCAATGCGGAGGTCCCTGCTCAATTCGCTTTCTTCACAAGACTCGCTCAACCAGCTATTATTGCTATTGCAGAATTCCTTTTCTCCGCGAGCGCAGCGTTCGTAGTCCATAAGCGGGAGTGCACAATTACCGCCATTTTGCGCATCGCACGTCGGCTGCAAAATTTCACGTCCGCAGCCGTCAGCATCGGAATCACAATCACGAAGCTCTAAAGTCCATAAACCACTTTGGCAGACATACATTTCACCCGTTTTGCAGTCCTGGGTACGTTTTTGCAGGTTTTCATCGCAAGCTATACTGCAGCGCGTCTTTCCTTCTGCGCACCGGAAATCGGTGATATGTTCGCAGATTTCGTCGCCCATGCCCATTTTTAGCCATTTGCCCTGAACGCATTTGTAATGACCATTGAACGCACCTTCTTCAAAACATGCGGCGCAATATTCAAGCTCGCCGCGAGCGCAATGCTGATTTTCTTCCGTTTTTTTGATTTCCCACATTTCGCCGTTGCATACGTAAATTGCGCCACTTTCGCAGTCGGCAATTTCCCGGACGCCATCCGGCTGGCAAAGGCGATAGTCACAACCAACCATTCCCGGCTTGCATTCAGTCGGCTTGATGTCCATGCAGGCAACCGGCTGCCAATTGTTGTTTTTACATTCGTAATTTTCCCCCGTCACACAGTCGACGGCGGTGCGGCCATTCTGATTCACGCAGTTACCTTGTGCGGTCATGCCGTCATAATCCGAGATGTGACGGCATGTTTCCTCAAGTTTTTCTTCACAGCAAACCGGTTCCTGAGCCCAAATTCCATTACAGTGGGTAGTCCAACGACCATTCGGACACGTTTCAACGGAGCTCGAACTCAATGGTTTTTGAGAAAATGAAGAACTGGAAATGTTCAATTTAACAGACGAAGAACTTTCGCTTTTGGCAGACGAACTTTCAACCACCTCTGAGCTAGAGGACTGCGGAGCAGGTTGTTCAACCGCCGAGGATTTTCCACCGTTTCCACTGTTGAAATCGGGACCGCTGAGAGTATCGCTGTCACATGCAACGACTGCGAAAGAGGTAGCCGCCACAACGGCAAGGCTCAACGCCTTGACATAAGGGTTCTTTTTCATGATGTTTTCTCCTTATTTTATAAGTGCTTTTGACAAAGTCGGTGATTTACCATTCACCCATTCATCATCCGGTTCAAGAACCGGGCATTTTTGAGACAAGTCTACGTCGGCCTTCACATGTTCCGTTTCGGCATGGCTATTGAGTTCACCACAGTAGTAAAACAGGAACCTAGACATTTTATCCGAAGGAATTCCCTTGCAATCGCCCGCCGGGATATCAATCACTTTAATGACATTCTCGTTTATTTCTGCGACGATATAGGCTAAAGACATTCCATCGCTATAAACATTGTACATATAAAGTCCGCAATTTTCATCCAAAGTTTCATTATTAATCGCAGAGATGATTTTGAAGAACTTCCTAAAAGCCGATGGGAAATAATCATTTAGGGCATTGATATCCTGCTTCCCAATTTTGTACGGCCATGGCGAATCAAATGCCGATGACATTGTCGGAGCCGGATCTTGAGAATTGACATTTTGCATTTGACCAATTGTTGTAGACAAAATACCATTATCAAACGAGCCTGCTTCAACATTGAACATTCCCAAGTAATCGTCTAGCGTTTTCGGCACAGCACTCCCGTCATTTATTTTTTCAGAACTGCTGGAATGTCCACCATATTTAGAATCACTAGAAGAACTCGACGATTTCACTGAACTGCAAGAAGCCACGCGTGAGCTACTTGAAGCTACATACGAGCTGCTCGAAACGGCACGCGAGCTACAGGATTTTAAACCAAGTTGAGCACCATTGCTAGAACTTGAAGACATTTCCCCCGAACTAGACAATTCCTCTTCGGAGCTCGACGAAACGCTATAGGCAAATTCATTTGTTTCTTCGGACGTACCCGCAACTTTATCCGAAGAGCAACTCGTAAAGAATCCAATCAAAAGCATCGTCACTAGCGTAAACGGCTTGTACAAGCTAAACATTTTCGTTCTCCTTCACGTTTTTTGTTAAGGGGAAAAGCTGCAAATTCAAGCGATAAACCTGTTCAATATTCTTTTCTTCAGCAGCGATGGCAATAATCTGGCGACGGCATTCATTCAGCACACATTCAATTCTGTGGAACGACTCGCGCGAAAGCCCCATGGTCACTCCACTAAAATTACGAATTTCCTTGGGGAGTTCAAGAGCCGAAGTCGCAAGTCTGGACATTTGGCGGTGCATATTTCTCATGGCAAGTCGCGTTGCATCCGTTGTGCCCTTGATCGAAGTTTCGGACTGGACAAAATTTTCATCTTCTTTTTTCAGGAGTCCCGATTTCGTGAGAAAGTCGAGGGAATCACGAACCTCCGCAGCAGAAATTTGCGGATAACACATCTTCGCCATTTCGCCAGGAGTGGCGCCCGGCATAATCGGAGCTAGTTCCCTGACAACCGAATTGTGCCATGTATCGTAGTACTTGAAAAACTCGCCTTCAATCGTGCGGACTTTGTACGTCTTTGCGATGGAAAGCATTTCTTCGTAGGCGGCTTTTTTACTTTCTTCTGTTTCCGCCTGGCCGAACTTGACCATTGCCCTGAAATAATCCATCTCGAAACCAGCAAGTCCCATGGCGACACCAGTGCGTTCTACACCGATACGGCTCAACTTGCTTTTACCGTCGCAAACGACCTTCATGTACGAGGGAGAACTGAATCCGGCGTTCTTGGAGAATTCTCTCCAAGAGAACGCGGAACAGCGCTTGCGTTCCTCGTAGTAATCACGCATGAACATGCGGAAATCGGTATATTCGACGATCGGTTTCATATTAAAAAATATAAAACCGTTTTTTTCAAAAATCAAGTCTTTCTATGCTACAAAATTAAAGATTTTTGCAAAATTTAAGCATTTTTCTAAAAATTTCACACAAAAATTTTGCATATACTACATCGCGTAGCATATAGAACAACATGTCCATCTTTATACAAGAAGGCGATGCCGTCCCGGAATAAATCCGAGATGACATAGAGTCCGGCATGACAGTCCGGCGTGACAGCGAAAAAAAGCTTATTCTAGCGCTTGTCGGGCGGCCTCTTTAGCATGGATGATGGTCGTATCGTACACGGGGAGCACGCTATCTTCTGCGGAGATAAGCATGCCGATTTCCGTGCAACCAAGAATAACGCATTCAGCACCACGTTCTTTCAAGCTTTCAATGATGCGCTGGTATTCTGCACGCGATGCATCGAGAACCTTACCCAAGCAAAGTTCATTAAAAATAACGTTGTTCACAATTTCAATATCCGGAGCGTCCGGCACAATCACTTCGAGGCCAGCGCTCTTAAGGCGGTCCTTGATAAAGTCCTGTGTCATCGTGAATTTGGTACCGAACAGCGCGACTTTCGTAAAGCCATCGCGAATAACGCTTGTTGCAGCCGCATCGGCAATGTGCAGAATCGGGATATGAATTTCACGTTCGATTTGCGGGACAAGCTTATGCATCGTATTCGTCGCAATCACGATAAAGTCAGCCCCCGCACGTTCGAGACGCCTAGCTGCGTCTGCGAGAATTGCCGCATTGCCATCCCAATTGCCATTGGACATATTCGCTTCGAGTTCAGCGAAATCGACACTGTACATCAAAATTTTTGCACTATGGAAACCACCTAAAGCACTGACAATTTCCTTATTCAAAATTTCATAGTACGTGATTGTACTTTCCCAGCTCATTCCGCCAATCAAACCGATTGTCTTCATAAATTTCTCCGTTATTAACCGCAGGCTAACATTCATGAGCCAAATACAACGAAATAATAACTAATATTTTTTAGATGTCAAAAAAAACAAGACTTTACGGGGGTCAATGATGCAACAATTTTACGGAAGAATAGCGGCTTCGCGGTCCAAAGACTTGAAAACATCTTTTTGGGGGATCACCTTGCCCATAGCAATATCACGGCCATTTTGGGCGAGCAGCTTGATAAGTTTCAATCGTTCACGCGCAACCTGAATTGCGTCCATAAGAAATCTCCTTCAAAACTCCCAACAGCCGATACCAAAAATAAAATAAATTAACTGTTACGTCAAACCGACATCGCCACAACGCGCTCCAACTTCAGCAAAGATGACCCGCGCGAAAAAGGGCAATTCCTCCCCGTCCGCTGCATCAAGGACAATTAGAAATCCGGATATTTCGTGCATTTTAAATGCACTAACGTGCAGTATTAAAAATTTTTATATATTTGATTGACGATCATAGCAAACGCAAAAAGCACAATTATGGTTGCTCAGAAAAATCGTTTGCTATATATGGAATTGAATTTTAAAGAGATTGATTAATGGCAGCTACGAAATATACAGAAGACAGCATCAAATCCCTAGAGTGGCATGAACACATCCGTCTGCGCCCCGGTATGTACATCGGTAAACTTGGCGACGGACAAAGCCCGGACGACGGCATTTACGTGCTCGTCAAGGAAATTATCGACAACTCCATCGACGAATTCGTGATGGGTGCGGGCAAGAAGATTGAAATCAATATTGACGACCATGCGGCTCGCGTGCGCGACTACGGGCGTGGCATTCCTCTCGGCAAGGTCATCGACTGCGTATCGAAGATCAACACGGGTGGTAAGTACGATTCCGAAGCGTTCCAGAAATCCGTCGGCTTGAACGGCGTGGGTACAAAGGCAGTGAACGCACTTTCTACCAAATTCATTGTCAAGAGCTACCGCGATGGCCGCATGAAGCAGGCCGAATTCTGCCGCGGCGTGCTAGTGCAGGACTATAAGGAATGCGCCACAACCGAAAAGAACGGTACCGAAATTTACTTTGAACCGGATGCCGACATTTTCAAGAACTACCGTTTCCTCCCGGCCTACATGGAAGAAAAGGTCTGGAACTACGCTTACTTGAACAACGGCCTCCAGCTCGTGATGAACGACAAGGTCTACACGAGCCCGAACGGCCTTTTGGACCTTTTGAACAAGCATGTGGACGATTCCATCCGCTATCCGGTAATACACTTCAAGGGCAAGGATATCGAATGCGCCTTCACGCACGGGAACCAGTACGGCGAACATTACTACAGCTTTGTGAACGGTCAGCACACCACGCAGGGCGGTACGCACCAGCAGGCATTCCGCGAAGGCCTTGTCAAAGGCGCCCGCGATCACTTCAAGAAGGACCTGGACCCGCAGGACGTGCGCAATTGTATCATCGGTGCCATTTCCGTGCGCATCCAGGAACCGGTTTTCGAATCCCAGACAAAGACAAAGCTAGGCTCGACAACAGTCGCTCCGGGTGGCGCCCAGTTGCGCTCCTGGGTTGTGGATTACGTGGCAAGCGAGTTCGACAACTTCTTGCACAAGAATCCCGAAACCGAAAAGGCGCTCCTCAACCGCATCACGCAGAACGAACGTGAACGCAAGGAAATCGCAGGCATCAAGAAGCTCGCAAACGAACGCGCCAAGAAGGCGAACTTGCACAACCGCAAGCTTCGCGACTGCAAGATCCACCTCACCGACGTGAAAAACGCGCTCAACCGCGAATCAATGATTTTCATTACAGAAGGTGACTCCGCATCTGGCTCTATCACCAAGGCTCGTAACGTGCAGACGCAGGCTGTGTTTAGCCTCCGCGGTAAGCCGCTCAACAGCTTTGGCATGACGAAAAAGGTCGTGTACGAGAACGAAGAATTCAACTTGTTGCAGCATGCGCTCGATATCGAAAACGGTCTCGAAAACTTGCGCTACGACAAAGTGATTATCGCGACCGATGCTGATGTGGACGGTATGCACATTCGCCTTTTGCTCATGACGTTCTTCTTGCAGTTCTTCCCGGAACTTGTGGAACAGAAGCACTTGTACATTTTGCAGACGCCGCTTTTCCGCGTGCGCAACAAGCAGGTGACCAAGTACTGCTACGACGAAGCAGAACGCGACAAGGCCGCAAAGGAAATCGGCAAGACCGGTCTCGAGATTACACGATTCAAAGGTCTTGGCGAAATCAGCCCGGAAGAATTCGGACAGTTCATCAACGAGGACATGCGCCTTGAAACGGTGAGCATTCCGCCCGACGCTTCGCTTGGCAAGATGCTGGAATACTACATGGGCAACAACACGCCTATGCGCCAGGAACACATCGTGCTGAACCTGAGAGCAGAAGCCGTGGAAGAATTGTAGAGGTCATTAGTCGTTAGTCATTAGATTTTAGCTTAATGGTTGGAGGCTTCGCCACGATAAAAAACTAATGACCATTGACTAAACCTTAAATTTCTACAGAAAAAAAACTCGCGATTCCAAAGGTGATGTGAACCCCGAAAGTTGGACACAACTTTCGGGGTTTTCATGTATAAGAAACACGCAGAAAAGGAATGGGCCAAGGCCCTTGAACTTTACCAAAAGCATTGTGGACCGACGCAAATCTCTAGGCAGACCGGAATAGCAATACGAGAGATTGAGCAAAGGATCGAACAATATCGCGACACGGGTGTGTGGCGGATTGAAAGGAAGGCCTATACCAAGTCTACGCCTGCATTGAAGCGGATGGCTGTTGACGCAGTGCTCAAACAAAGGCTATCTTATGGCGAAACCACCATAAGATACGGCATAAGCTTCAGCTGCCTACAGTCCTGGCTTCGCAAGTTCAGGCACGGCGGCCAAGAAGAACTTTTC